>DATFCZ010000124.1:0-23231 GCA_035252605.1 Steroidobacteraceae bacterium | reverse complement strand
CGTGAGATCGCCGCCTGGGCGGCAAGCGCCTTGGGCGCGAGCGCCGCCCGCGGCGAGCTCGGCGTCCGTGTCGTGGGCGCGGCCGAGAGCCGGCGCCTCAACGCCCGCTTCCGCGGCAAGGATAGACCCACCAACGTGCTGTCGTTCCCGCCGGCGCCCCTGCCGAGGCGCCCCTTCCCGGCTCCCGCGAGCCGGGGGCGTGATGGCGGCGCGCGGCCGCTCGGCGACCTCGTCATCTGCGCCCAGGTGGTGCGCGCGGAAGCGCGCGCGCAGAGCAAGCCGCTCAAGGCGCACTGGGCGCACCTGGTGGTGCACGGCGCGCTGCATCTCATCGGTTACGACCACGCACGCCAGGCGCAAGCCAGGCGGATGGAGCGGCGCGAGATCGCGGTGCTGCGCCGCCTGGGCTTCGCCAATCCCTACAGAATCTGACCATGCCGAAGGACATCAACACCACGGGAAAATGGCTGAAGCGGCTGACCCAAGGGTTCGCCGCCGAGCCGCAGGACCGCCAGCAGCTGCTCGAGGTGCTGCGCGAGGCCCGTGCGCGCGGCCTGCTCGATGCCGATGCGCTGCCGATGCTCGAGGGCGTGTTGGAAGTTTCGGATCTGCAGGTCCGCGACATCATGGTGCCGCGCGCGCAGATGGTGTTCGTGCGCCGCGAGGATCCGGTCTCGCGCATCCTGCCGACGGTGGTCGAGTCGGGACACTCGCGCTTTCCGGTGATGGACCAGGACCGCGACGACATCGTCGGGATCCTTCTCGCCAAGGACCTGCTGCGCCTCTGCAGCGAGGAGGCGCGCGAGCGCTTCGATATCCGCGAGTTCATGCGACCGGCGGTGTTCGTGCCGGAGGCGAAGCGGCTCAACGTGCTGTTGAAGGAGTTCCGCGGCAGCCGCAACCACATGGCGATCGTCGTCGATGAGTACGGCGGCGTTTCGGGGCTGGTCACGATCGAGGATGTGATCGAGCAGATCGTGGGCGACATCGACGATGAGTTCGACGTCGAGGACGATCAGAACATCCGCAAGGAGGCCGAGCGCCTGTTCCTCGTGCGCGGCGTGACCCGCATCGAGGAATTCAACGAGTACTTCGGCGCCCGCTTCTCGGAGGAAGAAGGCTTCGAGACCGTGGCGGGGCTGCTGATGAAGCAGCTCGGCCGCCTGCCGCGGCGTGGCGAGTCCGCGAGCATCGATGGGTTCGAGTTTCGTGTGCTGCGGGCCGATCGGCGCCGCATCGATGCGCTGCGGGTCGTTCCACCGCGAGACGTGACGCCGCCCGACGGCTCCGCGCAGTCGGAGCAGGGCGAGTCGCGCGCATGAGCTCGACGCCCGCGCCGCTCGCCGCCGCCAAGCTGCCGTTTCTCGCCGCCCGCTCCGCGCACGCGGTGCTCGCGCGCAGGGGGCTCGCGTTCGGCGCCGGCGCGCTGCTCGCATGCGCCTTCGCGCCGCTTCAGTGGTGGCCGTTGGCGATCCTCTGTCCGGCGGCGCTGATGGGACTGTGGGAGGGAGCCGCTCCCCGCGACGCGGCGTGGAGCGGATTCTGGTTCAGCTTCGGCACCTTCCTCGCCGGCACGTACTGGCTCTATGTCAGCATCCACGACCTCGGCAGGGCGCCGGTCTCTCTCACCGTCGCCCTGATGCTCGGGCTCATCGGCATCATGGCCCTCTACAACGCGCTGATCGGCTACGCGGTGGCGCGCTGGCTGCCGCGCGCCGGTGCATGGCGCTGGCTCATCGGCATGCCGGCGGCGTGGCTGCTCATCGAGTGGTGGCGGGGCTGGTTCCTCTCGGGCTTCTCCTGGCTCTCGCTCGGGTATTCGCAGACCGACACCTGGCTCGGGCGATTCGCGCCGCTCGCAGGCGTGTACGGAGTGAGCCTGGTGCTGCTCGTGAGCGCGGGTGCGTTGGTGGCGCTCCTGCGCGGCAACGCGCGCGTGCGGCTGATCGCCGGGCTCACGCTGATCGCGCCCTGGGCTGTCGGCGCGGCGCTCGGGCCGGTGCGCTGGACGCGCCCCGCGGGCGCGCCCGTGTCGGTGGCGGTGATTCAGGCCGACATTCCACAGGACGAGAAGTGGCAAGCGGCGTACGAGGACAAGATCCTCGAGCGCTACCGCAAGATGACCGAGTCGGCGCTCGGCACGAAGCTCATCGTATGGCCGGAAGCGGCGCTGCCCGCGCCGGCCAACAACCTGCTGCCTTACATCGCGCTCGTCGATCGCGAGACGCAGGCCCGCGGCTCGTCGCTGGTCATGGGCGTGGTTCGCGCCTCCGAGGACGGCGAGCGTTATTACGACGCGATCCTGGCGCTCGGCAACCAGGCGAGCTGGTACGCCAAGGACCATCTGGTGCCGTTCGCGGAGTTCTTCCCGGTACCGCATTTCGTGCGCAATTGGCTGCGCCTGATGAGTCTGCCCTACGAGAGCTTCTCGCGCGGCGGCACGCACCAGTCGCCCCTGCCGGTGGCCGGGCTCGAGCTCGGGCCGACGGTCTGCTACGAGGTGGGATATGGCAGCTACATGCTGCGCATGCTGCCCAAGGCGAACGCGCTGGTGAACGTCACCAACGATGCCTGGTTCGGCCACTCCACGGCCCGTTACGAGCAGTTCCAGATGGCCCGCATGCGCGCGCTCGAGGAGGGCCGCAGCATGATCGTCGCCACCAACGATGGTATCTCGGCCGTCATCGGTCCGGACGGCAAGGTGCTCGCCTCGGCGCCGCCTTTCGAGCCCTATGTGTTAAAATCCTCCGTCACCCCCATGGCCGGGCTCACGCCCTTCGCGCGTGTTGGAAACTGGCTGATCGTGAGCCTCGCGGCCCTCGGCCTCGCCGGCGCCCTGCTCATCGGCGCCCTGCGCCGGCGCACGGGCACGGCGAGTGCTACACCCCTCCCACCCCGGAGTCTGACATGAGCTTTTCGAGGGCCACGCGCTACCGCGCGGCACCATTGTCGCTGATCCTCATCGCGCTCGCCGCCTGGCCGGCAACGCGCGCTCACGCGGCTGCGGCGGCCGCTTCATCGCTCCAGTGCACGCCCGCCGGCGTGGCCTCGCTCCCGGACTTCACGCCGCTCGTCGCCAGGTACGGCCCGGCAGTCGTCAACATCGAAGTGATCGAGAAAGCCGCCGCCGGTCCCGGAGCGAGCGACGATCCGCTCAATCAGTTCTTCCGCCGTTTCGGCATTCCCGCGCCGGGCGATCAGCAGCAGCACCGCGCCGAGCCGGTGCGCGGCGACGGCTCCGGCTTCATCGTGAGCTCCGACGGCTACATCCTCACCAACAGTCACGTGGTGGAGGGCGCCACCCAGGTGACCGTCCGCCTGGTGGATCAGCGCGAGTTCCCCGCAAGAGTGGTGGGCTCGGACGGGCGCACGGACATCGCGGTGCTCAAGATCGCGGCAGCGGGACTGCCGGCGGTGCGCTTCGGCGATCCCTCGAAGCTCAAGGCCGGTGAGTGGGTGTTGGCGATCGGCTCGCCGTTCGGCTTCGAGAACAGCGCGACCGCGGGCATCGTGAGCGCGATCGGCCGCTCGCTCCCGAGCGAGAACTACGTGCCATTCATCCAGACCGACGTGGCGGTGAACCCGGGCAACTCGGGCGGCCCGCTTTTCAACCTGCAGGGCGAGGTGGTCGGCATCAACTCGCAGATCTTCAGCCGCACCGGCGGCTTCATGGGCGTTTCGTTCGCCATCCCGATCGATGTGGCGGAGAACGTCGAGCGGCAGATCATCGAGGTAGGGCACGTGGTGCGCGGCAAGATCGGAGTCACCATCCAGGAGGTGACGGCGGACCTGGCCGACTCCTTCGGGCTCAACCGGCCGAAGGGGGCGCTGGTGAGCTCGGTGGAAAGCAAGGGTCCGGCGGCGGCGGCCGGCATCCGACCGGGTGATGTGGTGCTCGCCGTCGACGGGCATCCGATCGATCAGTTCGGTGAGCTGTCGAGCCGGATCTCGGCGATGCGCCCGGGCTCGCAGGCGACCCTGACGCTATGGCGCGACCGGCAGGACCAGACGGTGCGGGTGAAGGTGGAGGAGCTGAAAGAGCCGCAGGCGGCCGAGGCGAACACCCCGCGCCCCATCCCGGCGAGAGCTAAACCGAATCAGCTGGGCCTCACGATCCGGCCGCTCGCACCGCAGGAGAAGGCGGAGGCGCGCACCAGCGGCAGTCTCCTGGTGGAGGGGGTGTCGGGGGCTGCCCAGATCGCCGGAGTCGAGCCCGGGGACATCATCCTCGGTGTGGAGGGCCGGCGGATCACGACCGTGCAGGAGCTCGAGTCGGCGGCCAAGAGCGCGCGCAAGAAGAGCATTGCGCTGCTGATTCAGCGGGAGTCGGCGCAGCTGTTCCTGCCGGTTCCGGTGCCGTAAGCGCCAGACCGCACGCCCGCCGCAGCACCTCGGCTGCAAAGGGCTTTCCCGGGGACGCCGTGAATCCGTCCCTGGAGGCTCTGTTCCGCCATCCTGGCTGCACAAGCCCCGCGGAAAGCCCTTTGCATCCGAGGCGCCGCTCGTTCGTGTAAATTGGCGGGCTTTCATAGGCTGAAAGCCAGGCGTTTCTCGAGATGGAAGAGCAGTACGATCCCGCGGCCGTCGAGAAGGCGGCGCAGGCTTATTGGGAGCGGCACCGCACCTTCGAGGTGAAGGAGGCAAGCGGCCGGCAGAAGTATTACTGCCTGTCGATGCTGCCTTATCCGTCCGGCCGGCTGCACATGGGGCACGTGCGCAACTACACGATCGGCGACGTGTTGGCACGGTTCATGAGAATGCAGGGTCGGAACGTGTTGCAGCCGATGGGGTGGGATGCGTTCGGGCTGCCCGCGGAAAACGCGGCAATGAGCAACGGAGTGCCGCCCGCGCGCTGGACCCGACAGAACATTGCGTACATGCGCGCGCAGATGAAGTCCCTGGGATTCGGCATCGATTGGAGCCGGGAGCTCGCCACCTGCGATCCGAGCTATTACCGCTGGAACCAGTGGATGTTCCTGCGCATGCTCGAGAAGGGGATCGCTTACCGCAGGACGGGGGTGGTGAACTGGGATCCGGTCGATCAAACGGTGCTCGCCAACGAGCAGGTGATCGAGGGGCGCGGTTGGCGCACCGGCGCTCCGGTCGAGAAGCGGGAGATCCCGACCTACTACCTCAACATCACCCGTTACGCGGACGAGCTCCTCGGGGAGCTCGAGCGGCTGCCGGGTTGGCCGGAGCGGGTGCGCCTGATGCAGGAGAACTGGATCGGGCGCAGCGAAGGCTGTGAGATCTCCTTCCCCTACGCTGCCGACACGCGCGCGGCCATGTCGGCCGAAGGGGCGCTGAAGGTATTCACGACGCGCGCCGACACGCTCTTCGGCGTCACCTTCATGGCGATCGCGGCCGAGCATCCGGTGGCTCTCGCGGCGGCCGCTTCCAACCTGCCGCTCGCCGCCTTCATCGAGGAGTGCCGCCGCGGCAGCGTGATGGAGGCGGATGTCGCGACTCAGGAGAAAAAGGGCATGCGCACGGGGCTTCACGTGCTGCATCCTTTCACCGGCAAGCCCCTCGAGGTCTGGGTGGCCAACTACGTGCTCATGGGCTACGGCGAGGGCGCGGTGATGGGAGTCCCGGGCCACGACGAGCGCGATTACGAATTCGCGCTGAAGAACGGCCTTCCCATCGTGATGGTCGTGCGCTCCAAGAGCGGCGCGTACGAGGACGTGCGCGAGCGCTGGCTGCCGGCCTACTCGGAATACGGCATCACGGTGAATTCGGGGGAATTCTCCGGGCTCGAGTTCCAGGCGGCGGTCGACGCGATCGCCGCCAGCCTCGATAAGCGCGGCCTCGGGCGCAAGCGCGTGCAGTATCGGCTGCGCGACTGGGGCATCTCGCGCCAGCGCTACTGGGGCTGTCCGATCCCGCTCATTCATTGCGAGAGCTGCGGCGAGGTGCCCGTGCCCGATGAGCAGCTGCCGGTGCTGCTGCCGGAGGATCTGGTGCCGGATGGCAGCGGCAATCCGCTCGCCAGGTCGCCCGCGTTCTATCAGTGCAACTGCCCAAGCTGCGGGCGGCCGGCGCGACGGGAAACCGACACGATGGACACGTTCGTGGACTCCTCGTGGTACTACATGCGTTATACCTGCCCGGATCAGGATGGAGCGATGATCGATGAGCGCGCGGCCTATTGGCTGCCCGTGGATCAATACATCGGAGGGATCGAGCACGCCATCCTGCACCTGCTCTACTCGCGGTTCTGGACCAAGGTGATGCGCGATCTCGGCCTGCTCGCGATCGACGAGCCGTTCTCGAACCTTCTCACCCAGGGCATGGTGCTCAACCACATCTACTCCTGCACGCAGACGGATGGCCGGCGCCGCTACTTCAATCCGGCCGAGGTGCGCTCGCGACGCGAGGCCGACGGTGCGGAGATCTTCGAAACGACGCTTGCCGACGGGCAAACGATCCGAGTGGACTATCAGGGACTCGGCAAGATGTCGAAGTCCGAAAACAACGGCGTCGATCCGGAAGGGCTGGTGAAGCGCTTCGGCGCCGACACCGCCCGCCTCTTCACGATGTTCGCCTCGCCACCGGAGCAGACCCTGGAGTGGTCGGACGAGGGCGTGCAGGGCGCCTCGCGATTCATTCGCCGCCTGTGGCACGCCGTGTACGAGCATGTGAATCGCGGCCTTCCGCCGCGACTGGATACCCGCACGCTCACCGATCCACAGCGCGGCGCGCGCCGCGCCGCGCATCAGGCGCTCGCGAAGGCGGCCGACGACATCGGCCGGCGGCGCAATTTCAATACCGCGATCGCCGCGAGCATGGAGCTTCTCAACACCATCGGCCGCTTCGATGATCCGACGGAGCAGGGGCGGGCCGTGCGCCACGAGGCGCTGGAGATCATCACGCTGATGCTCGCACCCATCATTCCTCATGCCGCGCACGCGCTCTGGAGCGCGCTCGGGCACGAGCGCGCGGCGGTCGATGAGCCCTGGCCCAAGGTGGACGAGTCGGCGCTCACTCAGGAATCCGTCGAGTTCGTCGTGCAGGTGAACGGCAAATTGCGCGGTCACGTCCGGGTGCCGGCGGGGGCCGATGAGGCGGTGATCCGCGAGGCGGCGCTCGCCGACGAGCATGTCATGAAGTTCGTCGGCAGCAGGGCGGCCGTGAAGCGGGTGATCGTGGTGCCCGGCCGGCAAATCGCCAACGTGGTGGTCAGTGCGCCGGCGAGTGGGACGCGGGATGGTTGACCACGATCCGGTCGAGCCGGCAGAGGGATTTCCCCCGCCGCCGCAGGGCGAGCCGGTGCCGGTCAGCGGCGCAGTGCCGCGCCGGCCAGTAGCCCGGGCCCGGTGCTTCGCGCTAACCGCCGCGCTGCTCGTTTCCGGCTGCGGCTTTCATCTCGAAGGACGCGTGCCGCTGCCGCGCTCGATGCAGCGGCCCTACATCGAGTCCCCGGACCAGCAGAGCGATTTCGTGCAGAGCCTGCGGCGTCAGATGCTCATCGCGGGCGCGCACCCGGTCGATTCGGCCGCCGAGGCGACCGCCATCGTCGACATCATCTACGATGACGATGCCGCGACTCCGCGCGTGCTGTCGGTCTCTGCGCAGAACCGGCCGACAGAGTACCAGCTGACTTACACCGTTCGCTTCTCCGTGAGCGCGGGAAACAGGGAGCTGCTCGCCACCCAGCAGGTCTCCGCCACGCGCTCCTACAGCTTCGATGAGAGCCTGCTGCTCGCGAAGCAGCACGAGGAGTCGATCCTGCGGCAGGCGATGGGGCAGGACCTGGCGGACATCGTCATGCGCCGGCTCGCGAGCCTCTCAGGCAGTTGAATGTTGCTGCTGAGCGCCGTCGATCGTGTGGCGGTAGCGGTGCTGCTCGAGCGCTACGGGCTGAAGCTCGGGCTCATCGCGCCGCAGGAGCCGATACCCGGCTCCTACTGGGGGGATTGCGAGGCGGGCCTCAAAGGCGACCGGCTGTACGCGCGGCTCGATACGCCGGTGCACTCGGTATTGCACGAGGCCGACCACTTCATCTGCATGACGCCCGAGCGACGCGCGACGCTCGAGCGCGACGCGGGAGGAGATGAGCTGGAGGAGTCGGCAGTGTGTTATCTACAGGTGCTGTTGGCCAAAGAGCTGCGCCAGATGGGAACGCAGAGAGCGTTCGATGACATGGATGCCTGGGGGTACAGCTTTCGCCTCGGCAGCACGCGGGCATGGTTCGAGAGCGACGCGGAGGATGCGCGGCAGTGGCTGCGGCGGCATGGGATCACGGACGGCAGCGATCGGCTGACTGGCGCCTGCCGGGTCTGATGATGGCGACCGCCGAGTGGCAAACCGAGCGGCAATCCCGGGTAGCATGTCCGGATTGCGGACTGGTGCAGCGGCTGCCGATGGCGCGGCGGCGGCACATCGCCGAGTGTCGCCGATGTGCGCGGCTGCTCGCCGGCGCGGCGACCGGACGGGTGGACGCTCCGCTTGCGCTCGCGTTGACGGCGCTGCTGCTGCTCGTTCCGGCGACCGTCGAGCCGTTGCTCAGCGTGGCCTCGCACGGGGCCGCGAGGGTGTGTTGGTTATCGAGCGGAATCTACGGGCTGTGGCACGAAGGCTTTGGGGTGCTGGCGGTGATCGTCGCCGCCTTCAGTCTCGCTTTTCCCTACCTTTACCTCGCCGCGCTGGTCGGTACGCTCGGGGCGCTGCGGCTCGGGGCGCGCGAGCATTTGGGGGCGCTCTTCCGCTGGATCATGCGGGTGCGCGCGTGGATGATGCTCGAGATCTTTCTCGTCGGCTGCTTCGTTGCCTACAGCCGGCTGCGGCTCGTCGTGGGTGTGCGCGTGCTGGCGGGAGGATGGTGCCTCATGGGTGCGACCTTGGCGCTGCTGCTCGCGCTGACGCAGCTCGATGAGCGGACCGTCTGGGAGGCGCTGCCGCTGCGCCAAGCGCGCAAGGGCAGATCCCCGGGCGGCGAGGCCCGGGCCCGGGCGATCGCCTGTACGGCGTGCGAGTTGCTGGTAAGCGGCGTACACGCGGGCGATGCCTGTCCGCGCTGTCGGGCGGCCCTTCACGAGCGCAAGCCCTATGCATTCAGGGTCACGGCCTCGCTGGTGGCGGCGGGCTTCCTCCTCTATGTGCCGGCCAACGCGCTTCCGGTGCTCACCCTGGTCAGCTTCGGCCACGAGCAGTCCAACACCATCATCACCGGAGTGCTCGAGCTGATTCACAATCGGCTCTGGCCGCTCGCGCTCATCGTGTTCCTGGCGAGCATCGTGGTGCCGCTGCTGAAGCTCTGCGGGCTCACTTGGATGCTGCTTGCGACCCTGCAGGGATCGCCGCGCGCGCTGATCGCGCGGACCCGCTACTTCCGGCTCATCGATACGGTCGGCTCATGGTCCAATATCGATGTGTTCGTCGCTTCGGTGCTGGTCGCCTTGCTGCAGTTCGGCGCCATCGCTCAGGCCCGCGCAGGCGCCGGACTTACGGCTTTCGCCGCAGTGGTGATCATCACCATGGTCGCTACGCGAACATTCGACCCGCGTCTCATGTGGGACGCGCCGCAGAGGGAATGATCCGCCATGCCCGATGAGCCCGTCGAGCCGGAGCAGCCTGTCGAGGCGCGCGTACGGCCGCACCGCTGGATCGCCTGGGTCTGGATCGTGCCGATCGCGGCCGCGGGCGTGGTGGCATGGCTCGCGTGGCGCGCCATCGCGGAGCGGGGCCCGGAGATCACGATCTCCTTCACTGCCGCGCAGGGACTGCAGCCCGGACAGGCCACGATCCAACACCGCAATGCGGTCCTCGGCACCGTGACCGCGCTGCACCTGACGCATGACATGCGGCGGGTGATCGTGCGCGCCCGGATGAGCCGCGAGGCGACTCCCTACCTCACCGATTCGACCCTGTTCTACGTGGTCACGCCCCACCTCGGGGTCCAGGGCTTCTCGGGACTCTCCACCATCGTCTCCGGCTCCTACATCGAGATGTATCCCGGCCTGGGCGGCAAGCCACGGCGACACTTCGTCGGCCTCAACAGCCCGCCGCTCGTCGCTCCGGGCACACAGGGCCGCTCGTTCAGCTTGCACGCGCCCGATCTCGGCTCGCTCACCCGCGGCTCCCCCGTAACCTTCCGGGGTGTCGATGTCGGCGTGGTGACGGCTTTCTCGCTCGCGGCCGACGGGCATGATGTCAACGTGACGGCCTTCATCCAATCCCCCAACGACCGGCTGGTGCATCCGGGAACCCGCTTCTGGAATGCCGGCGGCGTCGCCATGACGCTCGGAGCCCAGGGGCTGCAGCTGCGCGCCAACTCCTGGCAGCAGCTCCTGGCCGGCGGTGTCGCCTTCGACACCCCGCCCGCCGCGATGGCGGCTGCGCGCAGCCCAACGGGCAGCGTCTTCGAGCTCTATGACAACGAGCAGGCCGCCATGGGTGTGCCGGCCGGCCCGCCCATGCTGACCAACACGCTGCGCAATCTCAATGAGGTGCTGCAAAACCTCGACCGCGCGACCAAGGGACCCGAGCTTCGCAATGCGGTGCTCGCCTTGAACCGAGTCCTCGATCATCTCGATCGTCTGGCGGTCCAGACGCAACCCAACCTCAATGAGCTCATCAAATCATTGCGCGCCACTTCGGAGAGCGCGCAACGCACCCTGGCCCTGATCCAGGAGAGGGCGGGAGGCGCCGCGCCTTCCAACACCGATCTGCCGCAGTTGATGAGCGAGTTGAGCCAGGCCGCGCGCTCGGTGCGCGAGCTCGCGGACTATCTCGACCGCCACCCGGATGCGCTGCTGCGCGGGCGCAGGGCGGACCCCAAGTAGCGGTCAAATCGGCCCGTCTCACTGCCGCTGTCAGCCCCTGGGCTGCCGAAGGCAGTCCGGGGCTCCGCATGCTTGACTTCTACAGATCTGGTGATATAGTTAACTAGAACACTATATCGACGCGATCGATTAACCGATCCTGCTCCGAGGCCCAAAGACGTGAAGCTCGAGTGGAATGCCGTGAAGACTCAACGTCGATTCGAGGGAGGGCATGCAACATGAGCAGCGCAACCCTGAGCCGCTCGATTCCAGCTGCCGTAACGGGACTTCCCGCCGCAATCTCACCGGGACTGCTCGCCAGGATTGCCGGCGTTCTTTACCTGATCATCTTCATCGCGGCACCGAGCGGCGCTGCGACGGCCTCACCGCCGAGAATGGCGGTGACCCTGCTGTGCGATACCGGCGTCGCGCTCATCTTCTACCTGTTGTTCAAGCCCGTGAGCCGCAACCTCTCCATGCTGGCGCTCATGTTCCGACTCATTTCAGTGGCAGTCATGACGCTCGGCTCGCTCGAGTATTTCGGCGCGCTCGATCTCTTCGGCAGCGCTCATTCCGCGCATTTCTTCAATCTTGTCTACGAGCTCGCGCTCGTGCCGTTCGGAGTTCACTGCCTGCTGATCGGCTACCTGATCTACCGCTCGAAGCTGATGCCGAAATTTCTCGGGATATCGATGATCATCGCCGGGATCACCTACGTCAATTTCATTTACCCCTGGCTCGTGCACGATGCATTTCCCTACATTCTGATTCCCGGCGTCGTAGCCGAAGGCTTGCTGACCCTTTGGCTACTCGCCGGTGCGTTCGACAGCGCCCGCTGGGCGCAGCAGCGCCTGCGCCGGGGCGCGTCGGCGAAGGCGGCTGGGTAGGATGGGAACCCAATTGAGCGACGAGTTGAATGAGAGCCAGCCGATCTACCGCCAACTGCGGGATCGAGTGGTGGCCATGATTCTCGACGGTGAGATCGACGAAGGCGCTCCGCTCCCATCGGTGCGCACCGTGGCGGCGGATTACCGCGTCAATCCGCTCACCGTGCTGAAGGCCTATCAGCAGTTGGTCGACGAGCAGATCGTGGAGAAGCGGCGGGGTATCGGCATGTTCATCAAGGGCGGCGTGCGCCAGCAGTTGCTGCGCGACCAGCGGCAGAGATTTCTGAGCGAGGAATGGCCCGGCATACTGGTCACCATCCGGCGGCTCGGCCTCAGGCCGGAAGAGCTTCTGGACGGCGCTGCCGGCAGCGAGCCGTCGGATGAGAAATCGCCGCCGAAGGGGAGGCGTTGAATCATGTCAGTGATCGAAGCGCGCGGTCTGCGCAAGCAGTTCGGGGCCACCGTCGCCTTGGACGGCATCGACCTCGATATCCCGGCGGGGCGCATTCTCGGATTGATCGGACCGAACGGGGCCGGCAAGAGCACTGCGCTCCACTCGATCCTGGGTCTCATTCCGTACGAGGGGCAGCTCAAGGTGCTCGGATGCGATCCCTGGCAAGAGCGCGATGAGCTGATGCGCGATGTCTCCTTCATCGCCGACGTCGCGGTGTTGCCCCGCTGGCTCAAGGTGTCGCAGGCGCTCGACTACGTGGCGGGCGTGCATCCGAAGTTCGATCGCGCCAAGGCCGAGAGCCTGTTGGCGAAGACCGCCATACGGCGGGGCAGCAGAGTCAGGGAGTTGTCGAAAGGCATGGTCACTCAGCTGCACCTCGCTCTCATCATGGCCATCGATGCGAAACTGCTGGTGCTGGATGAGCCCACTCTCGGGCTCGACATCCTCTACCGCAAGCAGTTCTACGACGCGCTGCTTACCGATTACTTCGACCGCAGCCGCACCATCGTGGTGACTACCCACCAGGTGGAAGAGATCCAGTACGTGCTTACGGATTTCATGTTCATCAACCACGGCCGGATCGTCCTGGCCGGCACCATGGAGGAGTTCGAGACGCGCTATGCGGAAGTAACCGTCCATCCGGAGCACCTGACCGCCGCGCGCGCGCTGAAGCCCATCAACGAGCGTCAGGTCTTCGGCCGCAGCACGTTGCTCTTCGATCGCGTGGATCGCCGGCAACTCGAGCAGTTCGGCAACGTGCGCACGCCCGGCATCGCCGACGTCTTCGTCGCCGTAATCGGCAACGCGGACGCTCGCCAGGCGGGAGGGTAGTTCGACATGAGCAACAGCGAATCGACCGCAATGCCCGATTCTCCCCAGCCGCTGCCCGGCGCACGGGCCGACGGAACCCCGGTCTCCGGGACGGCGGCGCTGCCATGGACCCGGCTCCTTTATTGGTCGGTGCTTCGCGAGCTGTGGGAGGCCCGCTGGATCTTCATCGTGCCGCTCATCATCGTCGGCGTGGTCCTGCTCGGGTTCGTGACCGGCCTCGTGCGCGTTCCGCTCCCGCTCCGGGGCGACATCAAGCTGTCCGCGCTTCCGCCACAGATGAGTCGCGTCCTCGAGGCGCCGTTCGAAGTCGCCTCGGCGGTTTTGATGGGGACCTACTTCATCGTCGCGCTGATCTATTGTCTCGGGACGCTGCATGGAGAACGCTGGGACCGCAGCATTCTTTTCTGGAAATCGCTGCCGGTTTCCGACACCACGACCGTGATCGCGAAGGCAAGCATCCCGATCGTTCTTCTGCCCCTCATCAGCTTCGCGGTCACGGTGTTCACCCACCTCGTCATGCTGCTCGCCGGCAGCGCGGTGCTGTTCGTTCGCGGCATCCACGTAGCCGGAATTTGGGCGCAGATTCCGTTCCTGTCCATGTGGGCTGCGCTGCTTTATCACATCGTGACCGTGCACGCCCTCTATTACGCGCCGATCTACGGCTGGCCGCTGCTCGTCTCCGGTTGGGCCCGACGCGCCGCCTTTCTCTGGGCCGCGCTGCCGATCGTGGCGATCATCATCCTCGAGAAGCTCGTGTTCGATACGTCGGTGTTCGCCCACATGTTGCGGGTCCGCCTGACGGGCGGACCGGCGGCCGATTCCTTCACATCGCACGGCAACCTGAACATGCACGTGCCGGCGGCGTCTTTCGCCTCGCACGGCGGCATGATGCTGCAGACGCCGACGCTCGCCAATTTCACCGTCTTCCTGACGAGCCCGGGCCTGTGGATCGGCTTGGCGGTTTTCGCGCTATTTCTGCTAGCGTCGATTTGGCAGCGGCGGAGGCAGGGACCGATCTGATCGACTTCCGGGGGCCGTGCGCCTGCGGTTCACCGGCTGGTCCTCGCACGCGGCGCCAGACATGACTGAGGTCGGGCGCAGGGCCACGGGATGGCGTTAGAATCGGCTGGTGCGCGGACTCCCCCTCATCACAATTGCCGGGATCGAGGTGACCGTCGATTGGAGTCTGCTCATCATCTTCGCGCTCATCACCGCCAGCCTCGGCTCTGGACTCTTCCCGCAGTGGCATCCGGCCTGGGGTCCGATAACCTCCTGGCTGACGGCGCTCGCCGCCGCCGTGCTCTTCTTCGCCTCGGTGCTCGCGCACGAGCTTTCTCATTCGCTGGTGGGCCGGGCCAACGGCATTCAGGTCAAGCGGATCACGTTGTTCGTCTTCGGCGGCATGGCGCAGATCGAGCACGAGCCCGACCGTTGGCGGGCGGAGCTGTGGATGGCGATCGTGGGACCTGCGACCAGCCTCGCCATCGGGGTGCTCTGCGTGGTCGCCGCCAGTCTCGGCGCGCCGCTTAGCGCGGCCGTTCAGGCCGGCAACGTGCCGGGCCTCGAGCGGCTCATCGTCAACCTCGATCCCGGCCGCACACTGCTGCTCTGGCTCGGGCAGATCAACATCGTACTGGCCGTCTTCAATCTCGTGCCGGCATTCCCGCTCGACGGCGGCCGCGTGTTGCGCGCCATCCTCTGGGGCGCCACCCGCGACCTGCGCCGCGCCACCCGCTGGGCGTCCGCGCTCGGCCAGGCATTTGCCTGGATCCTGATCGCCGCCGGCATCGCGATGTTGCTCGGCATGTCCCTGCCATACTTCGGCAGCGGCGCGGGCAATGGCCTCTGGCTCGCTTTCATCGGATGGTTCCTGAACAACGCCGCGCTCATGAGCTATCGCCAAGTCCTCACCCGAGAGCTGCTGCACGAGGTGCCGGTCGGTCGGCTGATGCTGACCTCGCTCGAGACGGTATGGCCGGACATGCCGCTCGACCTCTTTGTCAGCAACTTCCTCGCGCGCAGTGACCAGCGCGCCTTTCCGGTGCTCGAGGGCGAGCATCTGGCCGGTCTCATCTGCCAACGGGACGTCGAGCGACTGCCGGCTGCTCAACGACACTCGAAGTCGGTGCGCGACCTGATGATGCCGCTCGAGCAGGTGTGCATGGTGCACGCGAACGAGGACGCGTCCGAGGTCCTGAGCCTGCTGGCGCAGCGCGACATCAATCAGGTGCTGGTGCTCGAGGGTGACCGCCTCGCCGGCATGGTTCGCCGGGCCGACATCCTGCGCTGGCTGGCGGCCCACGGCTCGCCGAAGCCGCCGCCGGGCCGAGGCGGGAGCGTCTAGCCCGGACGGTTCGCAAACGCGTCGGTCGCCGTGATGAGCTCGTGGAGATTGCCGCGCTCGAATGCGGAGTGACCGGCATCGGCCACGATGCGAAGCTCCGCTTCGGGCCAGGCGCGGTGCAGGTCCCAGGCGCTTTTCATCGGGCAGACGACGTCATAGCGTCCCTGCACGATGATGCCGGGGATGTGGCGGATGCGCTGAACGTCATCGAGCAGCTGACCGTCGTGGCGAAAGAAGCCGCGGTTGATGAAGTAGTGGCACTCGATGCGCGCGAACGCCTCCGCGAAACGATCCTCCTCGAAGCGGGCGATGTAATCGGGCGCGGTGCGCAGATAGCTGGTGGCGCCCTCCCAGATGGACCAGGTCTTCGCGGCGCGTGAGCGCGCCTCACGGTCTTCGCTCGTCAGGCGCGCGTAGTAGGCGCGAATCATGTCGCCGCGCTCGGCCTGCGGAATGGGCGCCACGTAGTGCTCCCACAGATCCGGGTACAGGGCGCCGCAGCCGCCCGGGTCCTGATAGAACCACTCGAGCTCCCAGCGTCTGAGGAGGAAAATGCCGCGCAGCACGAGCTCCGTCACCCGCTCGGGATGGCTCTGCGCGTAAGCCAATGCCAGCGTCGAGCCCCAGGAGCCGCCGAAGACCAGCCAGCGCCCGATGCGAAGATGCTCCCGCAGGCGCTCGATGTCCTCCACCAGATGCCAGGTGGTGTTGTCGGTGAGACTCGCGTGCGGGCGGCTCTTGCCGCAGCCGCGCTGATCGAAGAGCACGATCCGGTAGCGGGCCGGATCGAAGAAGCGGCGCATCTTGGGATCGGTGCCGCCGCCCGGACCGCCGTGCAGGAACACGGCGGGCTTGCCCTCGGGATTGCCGCATTCCTCGAAGTAGAGCTCGTGCAGCTCCGAGACGCGCAGGAAGCCTTTCCGGTAAGGCTTGAGCGGCGGGTAGAGGCGTCGGCGGACGCCTGAATGGCGTGATGTTTCCATGGCTCGCGCAATCCTACCTGCAACGCTTAGCGGCCGCGATACTCAGGGGAGGTTCGCTCTTGGCGAGGCGAGTCATGCCGTGCGCTGAGAAGCCGATCGAGCGTGCGCAGCTCCTCGCTCGAGTCACGAGCAGGTAGAGTGTCGGCAT
Organism: Steroidobacteraceae bacterium; assembly: GCA_035252605.1. Taxonomy (GTDB): domain Bacteria; phylum Pseudomonadota; class Gammaproteobacteria; order Steroidobacterales; family Steroidobacteraceae; genus 13-2-20CM-66-19. Next base: position 6,821 of record DATFCZ010000124.1, on the reverse strand, counting down.
GAGCAGGAGAAGCTGTTGAGCAAACAGCGCGTATTCTTCGCCGTGGTAATCGCCGCTTTGGAGGCAGTATCCGTGCCGACGGCGCAGGCTGCCGAACCGCCGCCTTCCTGCTCTGTCTTTTTGTCAGTGATCGATCGGCCCACCGTCGAGGACTCCGGCTGCGTGGTTCCTCCGGGCAAATATGACATAGAGGTGGGCGCGATGGCAGGCAGGCTCTACCCGGCACCCGGCGGCACGGTCTACACGATGCCCGAGCTCACCTGGCGCTGGGGCCTGCCGGGCAATTCGGAACTCGTTTGGTTGCTGCCGAATTTCCAAGACGAGCCGGTCAATGGCGGACCGGGCGCAGCAGCGGCGACGGCGCGCGGCTTTGGTCCGACCACGATCGGCATCAAACACGCGCTCGGTTATGCCACGCATTGGCAATGGACCGCCGAAGCGCTGACGACCCTTCCCTCGGGCAACAGCACCTTTGGCAGCCGCGGAACCGGCGGTGCCCTGAATGCAATCCTCGGTTACGGCGACGGTCCGCTCGGGGTGTCGCTGATGGTCGGTGCCAGCTCGCAGACCGAGCCCGAGGCAGCGGGCGGACGGCGCTTCCAGAGCTTCAATCCCGATCTGGTGGTGACCTGGGCATCGAGCTCGCGGTTGCAGATCTTCGGTGAGATCTATTCGCAGTCCCATTCCGGGTACCTGCAGGGCTGGGGAACCAATGCCGACGCCGGCCTGCAATTTCTCGCCACTCCGGATCTCGTGCTGGACCTGGAGGAGGGGGTGCGCATTCAGGGCAGCCTCGGCGGCTTCTCCCACTACACCGGCGTCGGTCTCGGGCTGATGTTTTGAGGCCGCTCGAGAGGCGTTGGCGGCGGATGGAGCGGCTCACGGGCACGGTTCGCCTAGACCTGCAGCCGGTCTCCCGCGCGGGCCACGAGCAGGTACAGCGCCGGCGCCACGAAGATGCCGATCACCAGGCGGGAGATCATGCCGGTCACGATGACGAGCGCGAACGGCCGCTGCGAGTCGGTACCGACACCGGTGGCGATCGCGGCGGGCAGGAGACCCAACGCCGCCACGAGCGCGGTCATGACGATCGGGCGCAGCCGCAGCACCGCGGCCTCGCGGGTGGCCTGCGCGATCTCCATGCCGCCCAGGCGCAGCTCGTTGACGCAGGAGGTGTAGATCACCCCGGTCAACACCGAGACGCCGAAGAGCACGATGAAGCCGATGCCGGAGGATACCGAGAACGCGGTGCCGGTGAGCCACATGGCGAGCACCGCGCCGAAGGGGGCCGAGAGCAGCACCCCGAGCACCACGATCAACGGGAATTTGAAGTTGCCGTAGAGAACGAAGAGGAGACCGAAGATCACCAGCACCGTGAGCGGCAGGATGAGCCGCATCTGCGCCCGCGAGGCGGTATATTGGCGATATTCCCCGCCCCATTCGATGCGGTAGCCCTGCGGCAACTTCACCTGCTGCGCGACCTCTCGGATCGCATCGCCGACCGCACCCGCGAGATCCCGTCCCGCAACCGAGAACTGCACGCCGATGTAGCGCGAGTCGTCCTGCCGGTAGATGAACGAGGCGCCGTTCTCGACCCGCAGCGTCGCGAGCTCCTTGAGCGGCACCTCCTGTCCGCCCGGTGTCGCGACCGGAATGTCGCCGATCTCGAGCGGATTGCTGCGGAACTTCGGCTGCAGGCGCACCACGAGGTCGAACTGCTCCTCGCCCTGCACCACTTGCGTCGCGACGTCGCCGCCGATCGCGGCATCGATCAGATTGTTGATGTCATCGACGTTGATGCCATAGCGCGCAATCCTCGCGCGGTTGATGTCGATCGCGAGATTCGGCTGACCGAGCTCGTGCACCAGTGTGAGGTCGGTGATTCCACGCACCCGCCCCATCACCGCCTTGACCGAGCGGGCGAGGTTCTGCAGCTCGTTGAGGTTGCGTCCGTAGATCTTCACGGCGAGCGCGCTCTTCAAGCCCGTTTCGGCCTCATCCACCGCATCTTCCGCGGGCTGGGTGTAGTTGAACTGGATGCCGGGGAACCTCTGCAGCTTGTCGTTGATGGCGGCGATCAGCGCCGCCTTGTTGCGGTAGCGGCCGCGCCATTGCGAATAGGGCTTCAGGCCGACGAAAAACTCGTCGTTGAAGAAGCCGGTCGAGTCGGTGCCGTCATCGGGGCGGCCGAGCTCCGAGGTCACGGTGGTCACCACGGGAAAGGAGCGCAGCACCTGGCGGATCTGCGGCGAGATCTGCGCGGCCTTCTGGAAGGAGATCGTGTACGGCATCGTCGCCCGCACCCAGAGCGAGCCCTCGTCGAGCGTCGGCATGAATTCCGCGCCGATCCCGCGCGTCAGGAGAAGCGAGAGCAGCAGCAGCGCCAGCGGAATCGCGATCGCCCACCCGAGGGCGCCCAGGCTTCGCTGGAGCGCGCGCGCATATCCCGCCTTGACCCTCTCGTACAACGGGTTCAGCCGCTCGCGCACGCCCCCGCGCATGAATACGCCGCAGAGCACCGGCAGCAGTGTCAGGGTGACGACGAGCGAGCCGATGAGCGCGAAGATCATGGTATCGGCCATCGGCCGAAAGAGCGTGCCCGAGGGTCCCGTCAGAAAATAGATCGGCAGGAAGCTCGCGACGATCACCGCTACCGCATACACGAGCGGGCGGTCGATCTCGGCTGCGGCACTCAGGATCGCATCCTTCAGGCGATACTCGGTGCCGCGGCGCGCGGCCAGCTCGCGGAAGATGTTCTCGACCATGAAGATCGCGCCATCGACGAGGATGCCGAAGTCCACCGCGCCGATCGACAGCAGATTCGCCGAAGCGTTCTTGAGATCGAGCAGCAGGAATGCGCAGAGGAGCGCGAGCGGAATGGTGATCGCGACGATGAGGCCGGCCCGCACATCGTAGAGGAAGAAGACCAGCACCGCGATGACGAGCAGCAGCCCCACCGTCAGGTTGTGCATGACGACCTGCTTGGTCTGCTCGATGAGGGTGGTGAGGTCGTAGAAGGGATGGATCTTCACGTCCTTCGGCAGGATCTGCCGGTTGAGCTCCTGCGTCTTCGCCTCGACGCGCTTGAGCACGTCCTCGGTCTTGCTGCCGGTCAGCGCCAGGATCACGCCCTCGACGGCGTCGTTCCGGTTCATGTAGCCGAACTCACCGAGCCGCGGCGCAATGCCGATCTTCACCTCACCGACGTCTTTCACCAGAACCGGCGTGCCGTCGTGCTGGGCGAGCACGATGTTGCCGATGTCAGTGAGGGTACGGATGCGGCCGAGGCCGCGCACGTAGTAGAACTGATCGCCCTGGGAGTAGAAGCCGCCGCCGCCATTGCTGTTGTTGGCGGCAATGGCCGCCTGCACCTGCGTCACCGTGAGCCCGAGCGCGGCGATCTTCACCGGATCGAGCAGCACCTGGTACTGCATGTCGCCGCCGCCGAATGCGGAGTCGTCGGCGACGCCGGGCACCGCGCGGTACTGCGGCGCGAGCACCCAGTCCTCGATGGTCTTCAGCTCCATGGGCGAGCGATCGGAGCTCTCGAGCACGTAGCGGTAGACGAGCCCCGAGGGTGGTGACATCGGTGAGAGTGAGGGCGTCACCCCGGCCGGCAGTGTGATGCCGGGGAGGCGGTTGTAGACCCGCTGGCGCGCGAAATAGTCCGTGACGCCGTTGTTGAAGGTCAGCGTGACGTCCGAGAGCCCGTAGAGCGAGATCGAGCGCTTGATCGCAAGCCCCGGAATCGCGTTCATGGCGCGCTCGATCGGCACCGTGATCAGCCGCTCGACCTCCTCGGCCGAATGCCCCGGCCATTGGGAGATGATCTCGACATAGGGCGGGGAGAGGTCCGGGTACGCATCCATCGGCAGGATCTCGTACGCCCACGCGCCGGCGCCCGCGAGCGCCAGCGAGAGCAGCACGATGAGGAGCGGCTGCTCGAGCGCGAAGGCGACGATGCGATTGATGAGAGAAGCCCTGCGGGCTTCCTCCTCGGGAGGCGGCGCGCTCATTGGGTTTGGATGAAGTGCAGGAAGATGCCGCCGTCCACGACCACCCGATCGCCGGGAGAGAGCCCTTGCGGGATGACGTACCGATCGTCGAGCCGCGTTCCCAGAGTCACCGCGCGCCGGGCGTAGCTGCCATCGGCCGCGAGCACATAGACGAATGGCAGGTTCTCATCGTCACGCAGCACGGCGGACACGGGGATCAGCAATCCCCGGTACGGCTGGCGTGAGTGGAGGTCGGCCTGAACGTACATCCCTTGCTTGAGCACATCCTGGGGGTTGTGCACCTCGACGCGTGCGCTCACCGAGCGGGTGTTAGGGTCGATCACCGGTCCGATATTGGTGACCGTACCGGTGAGCGGCGTTCCACCGCCCCCGGTGTCGATCGTTGCGGAGTCCCCGACGTGCACCTGCGCGATCTCGGCCCCGAAGAGTTGCGCCATCACCCACATCTTCGAGGTATCGGCGATGGTGAAGCAGGGCGAGGTTCCGGCCGCGAGCGTCTGGCCCGGGGCGATCGACTTCTCGACCACGGTGCCGGCGATGGGCGCCCGAATGATCCCTTGCCCGAGCGCAGGCGGCTTGCCGGCCCCGAGGGCGGCGATGGTCTTCGGATCGACGTGCAGCGCGATCAGGCCCTGGAGGGCTGCGGTGCGGTCGGCATCGGCGCTGACGGCGCTCGCCTGAGCATCCGCGTTCTCGCGCTGTGAGATCGCCTGATGCGCATAGAGGAAGCGGTCGTTGGAGGCGACCGCATCGGCCGCCCGGGCGGTGATGATTGCCTTGCGATAGGCGCCGACCGCCACCGTGAAGTCCGGCGAATTCACCTGTGCCAGCGCCTGTCCGGCGGCGACGTGATCTCCGAGCGTCACCAGCACCCGCGTCACCGGACCCGAGAAGGGCGCCAGCACCGGGGTGGAGCGGTCGTGATCAAAATCGACGACCGCGGTGGTGGTGATGCGGGTGTGGTAGGAGGTGGGCGCCACGGTGAGCAGACGAATGCTCGAGCGTTGCGCGGCCGTGAGCGTGAGGTTCTCGGGTGTCGCCTGCGAGTGGGCATCGGGTGTTGCCGATGAGCAGCCGCCGAGCGCCGCCAAGCCGAGCGCGAGGGTGAGCGCAATGGCGAGGGCGGCTGCGGGCCGGCGGTCGGCCGTGGGCCGCAGCTCCCCGGGTGCCCGTTGAGGTTTCGTGATCATGGTGTGGTCAACCCTGCGTTCTTCTGCCACCAACCGCCCCCGAGCGCCTGATAGAGCGCCGCGGTGTCGGCGAAGCGATTGGCCTCGCTCGCCGCGAGTGACATCTGCGCCTGCTGATAGGCCTGCTCGGCGGCGAGCAGCTCGAGTACGCTCACGTAACCGTGCTGCAATTGCAGCTGCGAAAGCTCGAGCGTCCGACTCGCGGCGCGTGCCGCCGCCGCCGCCGCCCGCAGCGCCTGTGCATCCTCCTGCAACGCCACCAGGGTGTCGGCGACGTTCTGAAATGCCGCGAGCACGGCGCTACGATACTGCTGCGCGGCCTGCACGTAGGCCGCCTTGGCGGCGCGCTCCCGGTGCAGGAGCTGCCCGCCCTCGAAGATCGGCGCCGTGAGGGATGCGGTGAGACCCCAGAAGCCGGTCCCTGATGTGAATACCTTGGAGATCGCGAAGGCGCTGCTGCCGGCATCGGCGGTGAGTTGGATGTTGGGCAGCCGCTGGGCGGCCGCGATGCCGACCGCGGCGCTGGCAGCGTGCAGGTTGGCCCGCGCCTGGCGCACGTCGGGACGTTGGGCGACGAGGGTCGAAGGAAGGCTCAGCGGCAGATCCCGGGGCAGCCGCAGGTCGGCGAGAGCGAGCGTCGCAACCGGCGGCTCGCCCGGGAAGCGGCCGGTCAGCACGGCGAGCGCGTGCTCCGTCTGCCGGAGCTGTTTCTCGAGGGTGGGCAGCGTCGTTTGCGCTTGCGCGAGCTGCGCCTGCTGCCCCGCCACGTCGAGTCCGCTGGCATCGCCGCGTTGCAAGCGCAGCTGGAGAATCGCGAGGCTCCGCTGCTCCAGGCCGATCAGCTTGCGGGTGGCCTGCACCTGCTCGCGCAGCGATGCCGCCTGCACGGCCGTGACCACTACGTTCGCGCTCAACGTGGTCCACGCCGCGATCATCTGAAAGCGTGCGCTCTGCTCCTGCGCCTCGAGCGACTCGTAGCTGCGCCGATTCAGGCCGAAGAGATCCGGCGCATAGGAGATGGCGACCTGCGGCGTGAACAGGTTGAACTGAAACACCGTGGCGAAGGGCACCGGTGCGAGTTGGTTCGGCGTGAGCTCCCGGGTCGCCGCCATGCTCGCTGAGACGGCGGGAAAGAACGCGCCGCGCCCTGCCAGCCGGTTCTCGTACGCGACCCGCAGCGCCGCCTGCGCCCCCGCGAGGTCGGGATTGCTCTTGAGCGCCGCGGCGATCAGCGCATCCAGTGCTTCGGAGTGAAAGAGGCGCCACCAGTCCGCGGGGATGTCGGCTCCCATCTGCAAGCGCTGGCTGACCCCGGCGGGGTTACCCGGCGTCGCGGCCGTCGGCGCCGGTGCCTCGCGGGTGTAGCCCGGGACCTGCGGTGCGGGCGGCGTCTTGAAGTTGGGTCCCACCGCGCAACCGGCGGCGGGCAGTAGGACGGCGGCCGCGAGCACTCGCAGACTGGGTCGCTGGCAGAGGGTTCGACTCATGCAGATCAGCCGAAAAGGGGCGGAAACGCGATGCCGGCCTGGACCTGCCTTTGCAGGTGGGGCGCGCTCGGGCGCAGTCGCCATCGATCAGGCGAGCCGCCACCCGGGGCGAGCTCACATGAGCGATC
>DATFCZ010000123.1:0-87694 GCA_035252605.1 Steroidobacteraceae bacterium | reverse complement strand
CCAGCCGCGCGGGTGTGGTCCAGCCGCACGGCGCGGCTGGCGGAGTCGGACGAGGAGGGTTCCACGGTAGGAGGCGCATCCTACGACGGTTCGCAACGGAACGCTCGCCCGGCCGGGCCGGTTCCCCGTCAATGCTCGAGGATCCAGCCGCTGCGCCGGGCCGCCTCCAGAAACGCCCGCACATCCGCCGCCAGCGCCGGATCCGAGCTGCCCGCCACACGGGTGACGATTTCCGCCCGTGTGCAGCTGCCGTCGCACGCGGCGAGAATGGCAGCCGCCGTTGCGTTGAGTCGCACCCGACCTGCCCGCGTCACGAGGACCGGGCCACCGCCCGCCGTCGTTAGGAGTCGATGTCCCGGGGCCAGTTGGACTCTCGGCCGGCGTGTTGAGCGCTTTGCCTTCATGTTGCTGCCGGCCCGCGCACAGACGCGGGCACCTGCCGCGGTGCAAGCGGCGGGCCAAAGTCGGCAGACTGAGTGAATCAGGCTCGTCTGACCGGCGCGATGCCGTGGCGTTTGATCTTGCGGTAGAGGGTATTGCGGCTGACGCCGAGCTCCGCCGCGACGCGGCTCATGTTGCCGTGAAGCTCCTCGATGGCACGCAGCAGAGCGGCGCGCTCCGCGGCCTGCAGACGGGTCTGAGCGACAGGCTCACCCGCCGTTACGATCAGCGGCGCGGCGCCATCGGCCGGAGTCTGCGCCGGCGGCTGGCTGTCGCGAATCTCCCGCGGCAGATCCAGCGCGCGGATGACGCCGCCCTCGCAGATGGCGAGCGCGGTGCGGATGACATTGCGCAGCTCGCGGATGTTGCCCGGCCAGGGGTAGCTCAACAGGCGCTGCAGAGCGTCGCGCTCGATGGCCGCGGGCCGGCCGTTGCCCGTCTCCTCGGCGAGAGCGTGTTGGATCAGTCGCTCCTTGTCGCTGCGCTCGCGCAGCGCCGGCAGCTCGAGCGTGATGCCATTCAGACGATAGTAGAGATCCTCGCGGAAGGTGCCGCGCGCGATCATCTCCCGCAGGTTCCGGTGCGATGCGGCGAGCACGTGCAGATCGACGGTGATCGCGGTCTCGCTGCCGAGCGGCACCACCTCGCGCGCCTCGAGCACGCGCAGCAAGCGGCTTTGCAGCGCGAGCGGCATGTCGCCGATCTCATCGAGGAAGAGCGTTCCACCCGAGGATTGCACGATCCTGCCGCGCAGCCCCTCTCGACGCGCGCCGGTGAATGCGCCGGGCTTGTAGCCGAAGAGCTCGCTCTCGATCAGCGTCTCGGGTATGGCCGCGCAGTTGACCGCGATGAAGGCGTGGCCGGCGCGGTGGCTGGCGAGGTGAACGGCGTGTGCGAACGCCTCCTTGCCCGAGCCGGTCGGCCCCTGAATGAGCACCGACACGTTGGTATCGGCGATCCGGTGGGCGCAGCGGATGTTGCGCAGCATCTGGGGGTCATCACCCGCGAGCTCCTCCAGTGTCAGCGGCCGCGCGTGCGCGCGCGGCGCCTGCGGACCGAGGTCCGCGTCGGCGAAATCATCGCGCCGGGGAGTCTGCCAACCATGCGTTGCGTTCGTCATACGATCCTCCCGACCGTGGACCTGGGAGTGCGTCATGGGTGCCACGCTCTGCCGTGACAGTGTCACGCTAGGGAAACACGCCTGCGTGGCAACTGCAAGCGCGACAATGCCGCATTTGCGGTGTTTTCCGGCGCTCCGCGCAACGCCTCGACGGAGGCGCAACCACATGCAGGCATCGGCGTTCCAGAGCCGTGACAGATCTGTACCGTTCCGTGCCGCAAAATGGAACAGGACGGCGGCTCCCGCAAGGTTGTCTCGCCCACGCAACACGAGGATAGGGACCACGGCGTTTTTGGCACGGGCGTTGCACCCGATGAGCCTCAAGGAGGGTCGCCCATGAACAAGCAATGCACCGGCCTTGTCGCAGCCATCGTGTTCACAGCGCTCGCCGCGCCGTCCGCGCGGGCCATCGATGTGACTTCGGGCAAGTGGACGTTATCGTTCGACGGTAACGTCAACGCGCACTACATCTATTCCAACTGCGAGTCGAGTCCCGTGGAGGTGGACGGCGGCCTCGCGTGCGTGGCCACCGACAGCTCCTCCTCGGTTAGCAACGGCCTCCTGCCCGCGGCGCTCACCATCAGCGGGGCCACCAACCAGGACGGCTACGACATCGGATTCACCTTCGGGCTCTACCCGGGCATCAGCACCAACGACGGCGGCAGCCCGAATCTCGGGGCGGGTGATGCCGCCGGGTTCGGCCATACCGCCCTCGGTACCGCGGGGCTCGACATCCGGCAGGTCTTCCTGACCGTCGGCAGCAAGTCCATGGGTACGATCATGGCGGGGCGCAACATCGGCCTCTTCGCTGCCGATGCCATCCTGAACGACATGACTCTGCTCGGTGTGGGCGCCGGCAACGGCAATTACGCCGCGCCGGGCAACACTTCACTGGGGTCGATCGGGCTCGGCTACATCTACACGGATTGGCTGTCGCAGATCAATTACACGACCCCGGACATGGGCGGCGCCAAGGTGACCTTCGGAATCTTCGATCCGCTCAACACGCTCGGGCAGACGCCGGTCAATCACAGCACGCCGGGCTTTCAGGCCAAGATCGCCTACACGGTCGGGTCGCTCTATCTCTCGGCGAGCGGGCTCTATCAGAAGCAGCGCCTCGACTGCGCGGATGCCCCGCTTGCCGCCTGCACGGACCACGTGGAGTACGGCAGCAACGCCTTTGATTTCGGCGGCAAGTACGACGTGGCCGGCCTCGAGGTCATGGGTTGGTACTACATCGGCCATGGAGTCGGCACGACCGGCCTCTTCGTCGACTCGAACGACGCCGCGGCCAACCCGCGCCACTCCGACGGCTTCCTTGCGCAGGTGACCTACAAGATGGGACCGACGAAGGTCGGTCTCAACTACGGCCAGAGCAACCTCGACACGGCGAGCGCGGATGCCGTGACGGGGATCACCGGCAGCCCGCTGCTGCTGTCGCAGGGCCTCGTGCACAAGAACGACAAGTGGACCGCGGGGGTGTATCACGACCTCACGGACAATCTGATGCTGGTGGGCGAGTACAGCCGCCTCGAGTCCGAGAATCAGATCGGGCAGAAGAACACCAGCTGGAACTTGAACCTGGGCCTCTTCCTCAAGTTCTAGCTCCGGGTCCGCAATCCGCCCAACCCGAAACCACTTCCCGGCCGCGACCAGGCCGGGATGCGGTTTTGGTTCACACTCTGCGACGCAGAGTACTTGACGAGATTGGGGGCTCTGCTACATTGGGCTCAGCCTTCTCGCTCCAGGGCCGGATCCGGTCGATGCCGTCCAACAACACCGTCGCAATAGACAGCCACGCGCTCGGCACGCTGAACTACATTCGCGCCTCGATCGATGCGGCCGGCGCATTCGCGGTTCCGGGAACGGCGGGTATCGCCATGGGCGCAGTGGGCCTTGCGGCCGCGGGCGTGGCTTCCATTCCGGCGCTCGCGAGCCACTGGCTCCTCATATGGCTCATCGCGGCGACGCTCGGGGCGGGCCTCGGCGTGGTGCTCGTTGCGCGTCATCGCTCCGGGGTGGGGCTCGCGCTCTATCGCGGGCCGGCGCGCCGCTTCGTGCTCTGCCTTTGCCCGGCGCTGCTCGCCGGCGGAGCCCTTACGGCGGTGCTCTGTCAGGCGGGTGAGGCGCGGCTCGTTCCCGGGACATGGTTGCTGCTTTACGGCTGCGCGGTGCTCTCCGCGACGCTCATGACGGCGCCGGCGATGATGCGGCTCATCGGCACCATGGGGGCCCTGTTCGTCATCTGCGGCGCCCTCGCCTTCGAGGTCGCCGCGCGCTGGCACAACGTGATGCTCGGCGGCGGCTTCGGTGTGCTGCACCTGGTGTTCGGATTCCTGATCGGGCGCATCGACGGTGCGGAGCGTTCGAGCCCATGAAGCCGGCCGCCCGCAGGCACGAGAGCATGATGCGCTCGCCTGAAACCAACAGACCCGCGCCCACGGCGGTCCCGGTCCCGCGTCCCAACGGCGAGGATTCGAAATTCGATCGGCTCGTCTACGAGCGCGTGCGGCTCGGCATCATGAGCGCGCTCGCCGTGAACCCCCAGCTCACCTTCAACGAGCTCAAGGCGCTATTCGATGTCAGCGATGGGAATCTGAGCGCGCACGCGCGCAAGCTCGAGGAGGCGGGCTACATCGAATGCTCGAAGTCCTTTGCCGGCCGGCGGCCGAAGTCCGAGTACCGCCTGACGCCCCTGGGCCGCCAGGCGCTCTACCGCTATCTCGACCACATCGAGGCGGTCATCAAGGCGACGAGACGCTCGTGAGGGCGCCATGAGCCTGCACGTCGCGATCATCATGGACGGCAACGGACGCTGGGCGCAACGCCGCGGGATGCCGCGCAGCGCCGGACACGTCCACGGAGCAAAAGCCGTCAACGGCATCGTCGAGGCGGCCGCGCGCTCGGGCGTGCGTACCTTGACGCTCTACGCGTTCTCATCCGATAACTGGGGGCGCCCGAGTCTCGAGGTCGATGCGTTGATGCGGCTGCTGCAGCGCTACCTCACCACCGAGACCCGTTCGTGCATCGAGCAGTCGATCCGAATCAATGTCATCGGCCGCCGCGACCGGCTGCGGCCGAGCCTCGTGCGCGCCATCGAGCAGAGCGAGCGGCTGACGGCGGGCTGCGCGCGCATGCACCTTCGGATCGCCATCGACTACTCGTCCCAACACAGCATTCTCGAGGCGGCGCAGCGGGCCCCGCGTGGCGGTGGCCTGCGCATGGAGGAATTCGAGCGCTTGCTGGCTCAAGTCGATCATTCGGTAGCCGATAGCGGCGCGGTCGATCTCCTGATCCGCACCGGCGGGGAGCAGCGCCTTTCGGACTTCCTCCTCTGGGACTGCGCCTACGCGGAGCTCTACTTCACCGATCGGCTCTGGCCCGACTTCGGTGAGGCGGAGCTCAAGGCGGCGCTCGCCGACTACGCGCGGCGCCAGCGCCGCTTCGGCAAGGTGCTGGCGGCGGCCGAGACCGGCTAGCCGGCGGGAGCCTCCGCCGGGCGCTACACGCTGGCGAAATCGCGGGACTCGGCGCTCCAGAGCGGCGCTCGCTCGATGGCGTCGGCAACTTCCTCGGGCTCAGCGACGACCTGCCACATGAGCGCGTGGCGGTCGTCCATGAAACGCTCGTCGACCGCGCGCGACAGCAGCTCCAACAGCGGTTGGAAGAAACCGCGGGTGTTCACCAACACGATAGGTCCGAGGAAAAGTCCCAAACGCTTGAGCGTAATCGCCTCGAGCAGCTCCTCGAGCGTGCCGCAGCCGCCAGGCAGCGCCACCGCCGCCTGCGCGTCGGTCAGCATGAGGTGCTTGCGGGTGCGCATATCCTCGACGAGCTTCAGCTCAGTAAGGCCGGGGTGCCCCCATTCCAGATCGGCCATGAAGCGGGGCAGGATGCCGATCACTCGGCCTCCCTTGCTCAGTACGCCATCGGCAAGGGCGCCCATGGAGCCTTTGCCGCCGCCGCCGTAGATCACGGTGATGGCGCGCTCGGCCAATGCCTCGCCGAGCCTGAAGGCCGCCTCGCGGTATTCCGGGTGCGCCGTGCGGCTCGAGGCGCAGTAGACGCACACGGCACGGGCGACCGGTTGCTCCGGTGCGACGCTCATCGCGGCCGCTGGCCCGCTTCGCCGTCGAGATCGGGGCTGATCGGCATGCGGTCTTCATGACATCGCACTGCGCCGCTGTCAAGAACGGCGGCGCCTCCACCCGCGTCCGCCTCACCTCGCCGCGTGCAGGGTCGGCATCAGGATTGGCGGAACCGCGCGCACTCCCCTAAAATCCCGACCCCGGCGCGGGTGTAGTTCAATGGTAGAACTGCAGCTTCCCAAGCTGCTAACGTGGGTTCGATTCCCATCACCCGCTCCAATCCAAGGCAATGCCAGGCAAGCCGCGGCAACAGCGGAGCGGCAATTTCTGATTGCGGATCCCACACCAGCAACGGGCGGTGTGATCGTCTGCGCTTGCGCGTACCTCATTACCATGGTAATGTACGAGCATGGCTATCGCGCAATCGAGGCTGACCGCCCAAAACCAAATCTCCGTACCTGCTGAGGTTCGCAAGAAGCTCGGCGTGGGTCCCGGCTCGGTGCTCGAGTGGGAGGAGCAGAACGATCAGGTCATCGTTCGCAGGGCGGGACGCTACACGTCCAAGGACGTGCACGGTGCACTTTTTCCGGACGCAGGCCCAAAGGAGACCTCTGTGGACGTGAAGGAGGCGATCAGGAAGTACATCCGTAAGCGGCATGCGCGCAGTTGATACAAACGTGCTGGTGCGCCTCGTCGTGCGCGACGATGCGGATCAGGCACGCGCGGCCGAAGAGTTCATCGCGAGTGGGGCGTGGGTATCTCACTTGGTGCTAGCGGAAACTACCTGGGTGCTCGATGCGGTATATGACCGATCGGTCGGGCAGATCACGACGGCGATCGACATGCTGCTCAACCACGAGCACCTGACTGTGCAAGACGCCGATGTTGTAGCCGCTGCTACCGAGAATTTCAGAAGGCGACCGGCTCTCGGCTTTTCCGACTGCCTCGTCATGGAGATCGCGAGAAAGGCCGGTCACTTGCCGCTTGGAACATTCGATCGGGACCTCGCAAAGCTCGATGGTGCGGTGCGCTTGCGTCTGTGAATGCGACCGGTCGGTGGGATCCCAGGAGTCTCCCAGCTTTCGAAGGAACATTCGCACTAGGCCTCGACCGAGAGCCTCGGAGGCGGTAGTGCAACCAACCTTTCGCACTTTCGCCGCGCGTCGGCGCGATCCGCACTTCTGCGGATAGCCATCGACTCCTCTCAGAGTTATCCGTCCACGATGAGCCAGCATGGACGATCCGCAGCCCGCCCATCGCGCGCCGGGGAAACTCTCGGTCTGCTGGGGTGGCTCGTTCTGACCGGCGCGGCGGCGGCCGCTGGCGCCGTCGCATCCGTGGATGCGAGGAGCTTCTACGGCCAGCTCGCTCAGCCGGACTGGGCGCCGCCCCCCTGGCTCTTCGCGCCGGTGTGGACGGTCCTCTATGTGCTCATGAGCATCGCGGCATGGCTCGTCTGGAGAGTGCGTGGGTGGCGCGGTGCGCCGGCCGCGCTCGGCGTCTATGCCGCCCAGCTGGCGGCGAACGCGCTCTGGACGTGGCTATTCTTCGGCTGGCATCGGGGCGCCTGGGCATTCGGCGAGATCCTCGTTCTCTGGCTCCTGATCGTCGCGACGATCGCTTTGTTCTGGCGCGTCCGCCGCATAGCGGCCGTGCTGCTGCTGCCTTATGCCACCTGGGTGACTTTCGCGTCCGCGCTCACCTATGCCATCTGGGCGCTCAACCCGCAGGCGCTCTAGGGGTGCTTCAGGGAGTTCTGGCTCCTTGCATCGGGCGGCTCCGCAGCACTGCCGCGCCAGCCGTGGACGACGATGCAATTGCGGCCCGCGCCTTTTGCGTCGTACAGGGCCCGATCCGCGCGCCGAATCAGGTCTTCGAGCGTATCCGAGTTGGACTGCATCTCACTGACGCCGGCGCTGATGGTGACAGCCGCGGTTCCCGCGCTGGTATGGAAGGCTCTTTCCGCTACCCCCTTGCGAATGCGTTCCGCGATGACCGCGGCACTCTGGGCAGTGCTCTCTGGGACGAGCACGATGAATTCCTCGCCACCGTAGCGGGCGAGAACGTCCGCCGAGCGCACCTGCTCGCCGGCCCGACGGGCCACGTCTTTCAGTATCTCGTCGCCTGCCAGGTGACCGTGAGAGTCGTTCATCTTCTTGAAGCCGTCGATATCGAACAACACCACGGCCAATCGCAGCCCATACCGCCGCGCCACGGCAGACTCGTGTTCGGCAAGCTCCAAGAAGTGACGACGATTGACCAGTCCGGTCAGCTCATCGGTGCGAGCGAGCAGCCGCTCGCGTTCGAGCGATTCTCGAAGCTGTCGCTCAGCTTCGCGCAGTGCCTGCTCCGCGATTTTTTCCGTTGTGACGTTTTCGTGCGCGACCACGCATGCCGCGAGGCCCGCCACTGAAAGTCGTGTCGCCCGGAGCCGGAACCAGCGCTTCTCGGCGGGAGAGTGACAAGGGTATTCGAGCGTAAAGGAGTCCCGTTCATGGCGCAGAACAGCACGAATTCCGGTCAAGGCGGCTGCCGCCTGCCGATCGCCATCGCGGCGGACTGCGTCTTCGCAGATGGCGAAATAGTTGGCGCCGACGTAGTGGGCACGGTCGCCGCATCGGTTGTCGTTCGCGAACCGCTTCCACGCCGCGTTCGCCGTTATGATGACCCCTGTTGAATCCACCACAGCGACATTGGCCGTCAACGAATCGAGAATTGCCTCCGCCAAGGAGCTGTCCGCGCAAACGTTGTCATTCGCTTTCGCGAGCGCCCGATCCGACAAAACACGCTGCTGTTCACTGCTCATTGGTATCATTGCCGCCCATTCGAATCTGCGCATCAATACGTAGATGCCACGAGCACCGTGGCAGTGCGATGGGCGCGGTCGTGGTGGGGCACGATGCCGGGTTCGAACAGCGGGCTTCTACCCGCAATCCGCGGTACGGCGCTCGAGCTTTCGTCATGAGCGTATGATCGGACGCAAAATGCAGATCTCAGGAGCTCCGAGATGCGGAAACAGATCATCCGTACACCCCAGGCGCCGGGTTCCGCTCTGTTCAGCCAGGCGGTAAAGGTCGGGCCCACCATATATGTCTCCGGTATTGTCGGCATGGATCCGGATACGAGCCAATTGGCGGGATCGACAATCCAGGAACAAACTCGCCAAGCGCTCGTGAACTGCAAGACCATTCTGCGCGCCGCTGGCGCAACGCTTGAAGATGTCGTCGATGTCCACGTGCTGCTGGCCAGACCGAGCGACTTCGCCGGTCTCAATGAGATATATGCGGAATTCTTCCCCGTCGACCCACCGGCGCGCGCGGTCGGAAAACTTGGAGTTGAGCTTCCGAACGTGCTCGTGTCAATCAAGCTCACGGCAGTGATATCGGACTGATCGCCGTTCGGCGGATCGCGGCGTCTTCATCGATAAGTTCCCGATGATGCCCATCCTGTGCAACCACGCATCGGCGAGCTTCGGCCAATGCGTGATCGGCAAACTCGTCGCCCTCAGTCCAAACGCATGGCCGCCCCGGCTGTAGATGTGCAGTTCCGCAGGTACCCGCGCCTTGGCCAGTGCAGCGTAATAGACCAGAGACTGCCGAACGCCATCCACGTGGTCGTCTTCCGCCTGCACCAGGAAGGTCGGCGATGTCTCGTGGGAAACGGGGACATTCGGATTCAATGTGTCCTTCTCGGTCGCGAGATGCCCCGGATAGATGCTCATGGCGAAGTCGGGACGGGCGCTCATCTTGTCGGCCGCGTCCATCGGCGCGTACAGGCGGCGCTTGAAGTCCGTGCTGACTTCCGCCACGAGATAGCCGCCTGCGGAGAACCCGAGCACGCCGATCTTGTTCGGGTCGATGTGCCACTTCCCGGCCTGCATGCGCACCAGGCGGATCGTGCGCTGAGCATCTTGCAGCGAAGGCAGGGAAAGCTCCAGGTCGTTCGGACGGCAGTTGCAATGCCAGTCGTAAGGCGCACTCGGAACCCGGTACTTCAGCAGCACACAGGTGATTCCGATCGACGTCAGCCAGTCGCAGGCGTCGGTGCCTTCCAGATCAATGGCCAGCCCCGCGAACCCGCCGCCGGGAAACACCACCACCGCGGCGCCTGAATTCCCCGCCGACGGCGCGTACACCGTCATCGTGGGCTGTGAGACGTTGAATACCGCCGTTACCGGCCTGCCGCCGATCAGTTTGCGGCCTGTCAGAACGTACTCGGGACCCGGCGTCGGCAGGGCAGCAGGCGGCTTGTCCGGCCATATCGGTATCTGCGCGTGTCCCGCAGAAGGCTGCCAGACCTCCGCGCGCACCCGTATGCACCCGCATGCGGCCAGCAAGCACAAGAGGCAGAGACTCGCCCTCATGGAGCCCCCAATCCGGGCGCCAGTGCCAGCGCTGCGATCCGACATCATCCGTCCGTATCGCGGTGCAGGGTCATGCGCGGCGGATAACCCTCCCCGCGCAGGAAATAAAGCACGTCCGCCTTCCCCGCGGGGGAGAGGCCGAACTGCACGAAGCCGTGGCCGAGGAAGCGGTAGCGCCATGTGACCCTGAAGGTGTCGCGGTTCCAGCGCTCCAGATCGCCGACGAATTCCCTGCCTCGGCTCAGCACGAGATGTCCGTCGGAAAGCGAGACGGCCGCTTGGCCATACAGGGGATCGGAATAGATGCCCGAATACTCCTGGAGCGGCAGCGAGGGCTCGGGGCGGGCCTGGCGCGATATCGCGTGTTCCGCTTCTGCCTTCTTCTCCTCCGCCCGCACCTGCGCCATCAAGGTCAGCAGACGCCCGCCCCAGTCGATATGCGGCGCTCCGATGTAGTCGTTGAATACAACGTCCATCAGTGCGATGGGCAGGTTGGTGTCGTCTTTGTTGGCCAGGATCACCACCCCGAGATGGCGCGACGGGATCAGTCCGACCACGGACCCCATGCCGTCGATCGACCCGGCGTGCCAGTCGATGCGCACGCCGCGGAAGTCCTCCGTGCGCAGCGTGAGGCCATAAGCCGGCGACAGCGCCGTCGGGAATGAGCTCACGATCTCGTCGACCCCGTTCTCGACGCTCGAGGGGATCACGACCTGTGGCGATTCCATTTCATGGATCACCCCGGCACTGACGATGCGGCGACCTTCGTAGGCACCGTCGTCCAGCAGCATCTCGATCCAGTGGGCCATGTCGTGGACGTTCGAGTTGATGGATGCCGCCGGCCCGATGTTGTCGACATCGGCCCAGCGGATCGCGGTGATTTTGCCGTCGATGTCGGCGTGCGGCGTGGCGATGTCGCCACCCGGCTTGAACGCCGTAATCGAGGTGTTGCTCTCCGTCATGTCGAGCGGTTGGAAGATGTTCTGCTCGATGAACGCGTCCCACTGGACGCCGGTAATGGCGGGGATGATCTGGCCGGCCACCATGACCATGTTGTTGCTGTAGCAGTACCGTCGCCGGAAGCCATATCTCGGCTTCAGCAGACGCAGCTTGTGAATGATTTCGGCGCGGGTGTTGGCACTTCCGTACCACAGATAATCGGCGCCGCAGTCCCCCGTCTGGTGGGTGAGCAGGTCGCGGATGGTGACCTCGCTCGTCGGGTAAGGTTGATAGAGCTGAAATCCCTTGAGGAACCGCGTGACGCGGTCGTCCCAGTCGAGCCGGCCCCGATCTTTCAGGATACCGAGTGCGACCGTGGTGAATGCCTTGCTGTCGGAGGCAATCCCGAACAGCGTATGTACGTCCACTTTTTCCGGCGAGCCGACGGTGCGGACGCCGAAGCCCTTCTCCATGATGATGTGGTCATGGTCGACGATGGCGATCGCGAGCCCCGGGACGCGCCAGATCTTCATGGCGTCTCGAACGTAGGCCTCGAAGCCTTGCAACGGCGCCGGCTCCCGGACCCGTGCCCACGCCGCTCGCGGCCCGAGAGCCAGCGTCATCGCGATCACGACGCTCAGCCCAACCCTCGTCACGACGGTCCCCCGGGGTGTTGCATCCTGTGGATGCCTGCTCGGGCCGGCACCTGACAGCAGGCAGGGCCGTTGATATGCGCCGGAATGCGTGCAAAGCTCCGGTCGAGGCGGCCCATGGGGAGAGCGTGCCGGTGTACAAGCTCCAAACCTGCTCGATGGGCGCTGCAGACCGAGTATCGCCTCGGTGTGCCGCGGCGTCCAACCTGTTGCCGACTGTGCTGCTGGCGACATTGCTGGCGGCAACGGCGACGACATCCGCCGCGGCCGATTCGGACGCGGGCAATGGTGGCCTGCCGACGATCGTCGGGCTCGTCACCGCCGGTCAATTCCGCGAGGCCGAGGCGCGCATCGGGGCAGCGCTGAAGCAACCCGGATTGCCCGCGGCGACGCTCGAGTCGCTCAAATTCCAGCGCGTGCGCATGCAGCGCATGCGCGAGGACTTCAGCCTCACCGCCGCTGAAGCCGAGGCCCGGGTGCGCAGGCAGATCCCCGATCTCACCGACGCCGAGTTCGCAAGCTGGGACGCGCGCGGCATGTTCGAGCACATGTACATCGACGGCGAGCGGATGTACTTCGATCGCTCGCCCTCCAACCTGTTCCACCTGAGCGCGCAGGCGCGTGCCCGGTCGAGAGTTCCGACGCCGTTCGCGGCGAGCGGCCTGTCGCAGCAGTTCACCCGAGAAGTCACCGACTACGACCGCGACGTGATCCGGCGCGCGCGCGCCACAGGCCGCTCGAGCGTGCTGCCGCAGCGGGTGCGGGTGACGCAGTCGGTCACCGTGGATGCCGATGCCGTGCCGGCCGGCAAGACCCTTCGCGCCTGGATTCCGTATCCGCGCTACATTCCCGGGCAACAGGAGGACATCCGCTTCGTGGCAAGCCAGCCGAGCGGGCATCGCATCGCCCCGCGGTCGGCCCTGCAACGCACGGTATATCTCGAAAGGACCGCGGAGGCCGGGCGACCGACGGTATTTTCGGTGACCTACGAAGTCACCCTCTATGCGCAGTACCACGCGATCGACCCGGACAAGGTCGTACCGGCAAAGATTACGCCGGAATTGGCGCAGTACGTGGCCGAGCGTGCGCCGCACATCGTATTCACCGAGCCGCTGCGGGTGTTCTCGCGGCAGGTGGTGGGCGACACCACCAATCCCTACCGCATCGCGCAGAGGATCTTTGCAGCGGTGGACGAGATTCCGTGGGCCGGCGCGCGCGAGTACTCCACCATTGCCGATTTGAGCGCCTACACGCTGCATGCAGGTCATGGCGATTGTGGCGAGCAGACCATGCTGCTGATCACGCTGATGCGCATGAACGGCATCCCTGCGCGCTGGCAGTCGGGCTGGTTCTTCAGCCGCGGCGACGACAACGACATCCACGACTGGGCCCAGATCTATCTGGCTCCGTACGGGTGGGTACCGGTCGATGTGACGTACGGCCGGCTCGAATCCGCCGATCGTGCGCTCAAATGGTTCTACCTGGGCGGACTGGACAACTTCCGCATCGCCTTCAACGACGGTTTCTCGCAGGCATTCGTGCCGCCCAAGCACTTCTTCCGTTCCGACGGCGTCGATTCGCAGCGCGGCGAGGTCGAATGGACCGACAACCTGTACTACGACAAGTGGAGCTATCACTTCGATTGGAAGATCCTGTCGTCGAAGCCACATGGGGAGAAGCCTGCGGGCTGACGAAGGATGCACCGCGCTGCGAGCCCGCTGCTATGGGTTGACGCCGTGGAGCAGGAATAACTTCCCGATCGTAAGCGCCGTGGGATACGGTTGCGGATCATTCCGGTTGCTGAGGATGACGACGGTGACGTGCTGCTTCGGCCAGCGAATGATCACGTTCCGGAATCCTTCGGTCTCGCCGGAATGCCACACGGTGTCGCCGCTGATGCGCCATCCGAACCCGTAACCGACGTCCGGATCGTCCAGCGGCTCGTGTGGCGTGAAGGCCAGCTTCCGGGAAGCGGCGTTGAGCAGCCGGTCATCGTTGAGGGCGGTGTCCCATTTGGCCATATCGTCGATGGAGGTGTAGATGCCGCCGTCACCCCGGGTAGCGCTCGTGACATCCTGGTCGGTGCGCGTCCACCTGCCATCGACATAGCTGTAGCCATAGGCCCGGTGCGGCACCCCGGGACCGCGGTGATGTTCGTACATCAGCGTGTGCTCCATGCCCAGCGGTTGGAAGATCCGCTTCTTCATGAAATCGGCAAGATCGAGACCGGACACCCGCTGGATGATCAGCCCGAGAAGCACGTAGCCGCCGTTGCTGTAGCGGTGGGCGCTACCCGGCGTGAAGTAGAGCCGGCGCTGGGAAGCGATCATGCGCAGCACGTCGTCGTCGTTGATCTGCCGGGTGGTGCTCGACGGGATCAGGTCCTCGTAGTCGATGAGCCCGCCGGTGTGGTCGAGCAACTCGTAGATGGTGATCCTCGCGTCGGTGTCCGGCAGTTCCGGCAGCCATTTGCGAATAGGATCGCTCAGGCGCAGCTTCCCGGCCTGTCGCAGCAGCAGAATGCCCGCGGCCGTGAACTGCTTGGTCACCGAAGCCAGACGGTAGTCGGTCGCCGGCGTTGCCTTGAGCCGCATTTCCAGGTTGGCGTACCCGTAGCTGCGGCGAATGACCGCCTTGCCGTCCTTGATCACCAGCAGCGAGGCGCCGGGAACCGCGCCCGCGTAGCGACTCATCAGCGCATCGACCTCGGCCGTCCGCGTTTGCGCGGAAGCGGAGCAACCGATGGCGAGGAGAACACAGCTGCCAAGGAGAATCACGCTGTTACGCACAGCTACCGCCTTCCCGTTTCAATCTCCATGGACCCGTGGATGCGATCGAGACGCACCGGCCATCATCCCGCGGCTTTTGACGCAAGTATCTGCGCCAGGTAATCGGTGCTGCCCGGAATGCGGACCAGGTGTGGATACTTCAGTCCGCCATCGTAATGGACCGTATGCAGCTCGACAGTGCCATCGTCCTGCGCCTGTATGCGTAACGGCTCGCCGCTTTTCTGCGCGTGGATGACTTCGGCGCGCAACACTTGCGTGCTGTATGGCTGTCCATCGATGGAGCTGAGCTTCATGCCTGGCGCCAGGCCGGCCTTGAAGGCCGGCCCATCCCACAACACGTCCTCGACCTTGCCGGCGTTGTCCAGGAATAAGCCCACGGAGAACATCTCGTCCACGCCCTTTCCTTCGAGCTCTCCCTGGCCGACGTTTTCGAGCGCAACCTGATAGCGGTTGGGCTTGTCGGTGTACACGAGTCGCCAGCCGCTCGCCTCGATACCGGACAGCAGCGGCACCTGCTGGCCGACAGCCTGCAGCCAGCCGCGCAGGAACCCGGCCCAGTCGTACGGTTGAACCGCGGCGAGGGCGTTCACGACGTCGCTGAACGTATAGGTTCGGGTTACGAAACTGCCGTCGTCGGCGCCGAAAAAGCGCCGAGCGAAGTCGTCAATCGAATGCCGATCGTGGCTCAACGTGCGGATCTTCATATCGACGGCGAGCCACAGCAGCTGGCCTTCGCGATAGAAGTCGGTTTGCCGGCGCCAGTTCGACCAGTGCGTGGACGAGCCGTAGAGCAACTGCGCCGCGACGGTGGTGTCGATCAGCGGCCGCCAATCGCGGCCGGGGCGGTGCGCCAGGCACGCCGCGCGGTAGGCGACCACCTGACGCCAGGTGGCGGGCGACCAGAGTCCGCTTCTCGCGGTCAACATGTCGCCGAGATAGACCGTGAGACCCTCATAAACCCACAAGCCCCAGCCGTGCTCGGGGCGCTCGAAGTCGGGTTGCCACAGTTGCGCCGGGCGCATGAACTTGCCGTTCCACGAGTGCGTGGACTCGTGGGGAAGCAGGGAGGCATCGAGCATGAAGTGGTCGGCATCCGCGAACATCTTCGCGCCGCTGCGCGCACGGTCGTCGCTGGACTGGTGGTGCTCGAGGCCGCCTTTCGAGGTGTAGTCGCTCAACGTCAGGAGGAAGTGATACTCCCGGTAGTGATGCGAGTGGAACAGCGCCTCCTCCTGCTCGACAAGACGGCGAAAGTCGGCGATCTGCGCAGCGGAAATGCCGATTGCCGCGGCATCATCACCCACCAGGTCGAGATAACGATGCACCGGCGAAGCCGGTGGAGTGAGGTCGATTTCCCGGAAGTATTGCCCGGCGATCACCGGTGAATCGACCAGTGTGTTGAACGGCACGGGTTTGAATGTGATGCGCCCGCCGTCCCGCTCTTCGGTCTGCAGCGCGCTCGCATAGCCCCATCCGGCAGGTATCACCAGCGTCGGTTGATATATCTGCGCCTTGGTCGGATAGCCGGCGTAGTAGAGCGCGACCCCATTCCACTCGAGACCCATCAGATGCGGCGTGATCCGGTCGCTTACCGGGAGTTGAAAGCGGACCTCCACCCGATCCGCGCCCGCCGGCACCGTCAAATGAAATGCAAACATGTCCACTTCGTCCCGGTGCCAAGCGATGCGCTTGCCGCCGGCCGTGATTTCCAGACCCATCATGTCTCCGATGGGGCCGTCCGGCGCGTGATCGCCGGGAATCCACTTCGGATAATAGAGCGTCAACGCCCCCGGCTTGACGGGCATCACCTCGTGCACGTAGAAGATCTTCTGGCCCGGATGCGACAACCGCACTGTCAACATCACCGGGCCGGGCGGGGCCTCCACGCTTTCGCCGGCCATGCAGGACACGGATCCCAGGAGAGCGACAGCGGCAAGAAGCGATGTCAGTCGTCTCATATTCCCCCCGAATGATTTGGTGGCCGCATGCCGCCCCTTGGAGCTCAGGCTGCGACAGCCGACCGGTGTCGTAGCCAGGCCATCCAGAGGAAATACAGAGGCAGACCGGCGAGCGTGATGAGGATGCTGACGATGGTGGACCAGAATTGCGCGTACAGCGCATTCGCGACGACGACGAGGGTCGCCAGTACGAACAACGCGGGTACGACCGGATAACCGAGCACGCGGTAGGCGCGGGGAACGTCCGGGCGCCGACGGCGCAGCACGAACAGCCCGATCACGCACAGCGCGAGGAATGGCCACACACCCAGCACGTAGCCCTCGGCCAACTGCATGAAATCCCGCAGCAGCACGTAGATCACCGCCAGCACGGTGATGAAGCTGATCGCGACGTAGGGGGTTTCGAACCTGCGGTGCACGCGGCCGACGATGCGGAAGAACAAGCTGTCCTCGGCCATCGCGAAAAACACCCGCGGACTGGAGAGCACGCTGCCGTTCAGGGTGCCGAAGACCGATAACATCACCAGCGCCCCGGCCAGCGAAGCGCCGGCTCGCCCGAACACCGCGCCGGCGGCATCGGCAGCGACGGATTTCGACGCCGCGAGCTGCGGCAACGGCAGCGCGCGCAGATAAGCCGCATTGATGAGCAGGTACGCCGCGATTACCACCAGAACGCCGCCGATGAGCGCAATCGGCAGATTGCGCTGGGGGTCCTTTACCTCACCCGACAACGTGGTGAGATTTTCCCAACCATCGTAAGCCCAGAGCGCCGCGATCAGGCCGATGCCGATGCCGGTCCAATTCGCCGCGCCCATTGGCTCTGCACCGAGGGGATCCGCGTGACCGCGGGGCGCAAAGACGAAGATCGCGGCGGACAGGCCCACGATGGCCAGTATTTTTGCGCCGGTCGAGAGGTTCTGGATCGCGGCGCCGAGCTTCACCGAACGATAGTTTGCGGCGGCGACCAGGATGATGAGCACCGCCGCGATCCCGTGCTGCACGACCGGGCGAATCGGCACGAAGTAGCCCAGGTATTCCGCGAACATCAGGCTTTGCGCGGCCCACGAGATCGGTGTAGTCAGCAGCCACATCCAACCGAACAGGAACGCAAGCGGGCGGCCGTACGCTTCGCGCAGATACACGTATGGGCCGCCGGCGGCGGGATACATCGTTGCGAGCTCGGCGATCGAGAGCGCGCCAAAGAGCGCGACGATGCCTCCGAGGATCCACACCAGAGCGATCCCGGTGAGGCTGCCGGCCGCCTCCGCGATCGGCGATGGAACGCGAAAGATTCCGCTGCCAATGATCACCCCGACCACGACCGCCATGCCGGTCACGAGCCCGAGTTTGCGCGGCAGTTCGCGCGGCGCGCTTGCTGAGGATTCGGTCATGGCCGCGCATCGTACATGGTCACCGCTGACCTGTAGAGATGGTTCGCGCCGGCCGAGCCAGGCCGGCGCGCGCTTGCGGCCAGTCACCGAATCGCGCCGCGGACAGCGGTTCCCGCGGGCCTGCCGGCCATCCGCGCACCGCGTGACCATAACCCGCAGCTATGCCGAATATCGGTCTTTTCATTGGTGGTTTGCGCGGCGCGGTGAGTATCCTCGGCACACTGCCGCGGGTGGCCTTGCCTGCGGCGCGCATGACCATGGGTCGCTTATAGTGCCGACGCGATAGAAACAGCAGCGGCTGCACCTGCCGCTCACTCGCGATCGAGCAACCGGGGAGTGGGTATCATGAAGAGAGCGTCTTCGCGTCGATTGCATCGCAACAGCGCCTTGCAGCGCAAGAGCGCCCTGCAGCGCAAGGCGGTCGCGCTCGCGGTCAGCTCGGCCCTGATGGGCCTAACGGGTACCGCCTGGGGGCAGGCGGTCACCGGCACGATCGAGGGTACGGTTCCGGTTGCTGCCGGCGAGACCATCCGGATCACCGGTGGCTCGGGCTTCGACCGTACCATCAACGTGGACCCCTCCGGCAGATACTCGACCACCGTTCCCGTCGGCACCTACACCGTATCCCTGCTGCAGAACGGCAAGGTAGTGCAGTCCAAGACGGGCGTCAGTCCCGTTGCCGCGGGCGCAGTAACGGTGGTCTTTTCCAGTGCGACCGCCACCTCGACCACGACGGCCCTGAACACCATCGTCATCTCCGCCAAGGCGATCCCCGCGATCGACGTGTCCACGACCAATCAGGTCACCACGGTAACGGCCCAGGAGCTGCAGCGCCTGCCCTTGCAGCGTGACGCCGCCGATATCGCGGCGCTGGCTCCGGGTGTCAACATGGGCTCGCCCCAACTGACCAGCGGTCCGCTGGGCAACCCGATCAATGTGTTCGGCGGCGCCTCGACGGCCGAGAATGCCTACTACATCGACGGCATGAATGTCACCGACGCGCTCACCGCACAGGGCGGTCTCGAGCTGCCGTATGGCGCCATAGAGGAGCAGCAGACCCTCATCAGTGGCTACGGCGCAAAATATGGCCGCTCCGTCGGCGGCGTGATCAACCAGATCGGCAAGAGCGGCACCAACGACTGGCACTTTGGCGTGCGCGCGCTGGTGCAGCCGTCCTCCCTGCAGGCCCACTTCAGGAATTCCTATTACGCCAATCCGCTGGCGGCATCGAAGGGGTATCCTCCAGGTCTGCTGCACAGCTACAACACGCCCGAGGATTCCCAGGAGACGATCTACGACGCCTACGTCAGCGGCCCGATCATCAAGAACCGGTTGTTTTTCTTCCTGGGCGCCGAAGAGGACTACACGGGACAAACCACCAACGACCTGTCCCTCGGCAACTCGGGCTCGTTCGAAAATCCCGTCATCGCCCACGACCGCACGGATGCGCCCAAGTACTACGCCAAGATAAATTGGAACATCAACGACAACAATCTGCTCACCCTGACCGGGCTCCAGAGCGCGAACAAGACGTGGCAGTCGATCTACAATGTCAACTACGACCCACCGAGCCTCGGGACTTTCTCGGGTTTCGGTCAAACGGCAAAGACCACCTTCAGGATGGGGGTGGCGAACTTCACCTCCTACCTCACCGACCGGCTTACCCTGGACGCGATGTTCGGTAAGACTCACGGCGACTATTTATTTGAGCAGCCCGAGGGCCCGGGGTTCAATGCGTCGTTGCCTCACATCGAGAGCGCGTCCTTGCAAGATCCGCAATTCGCGCCGCCGGGCGGCATCGTCAACGCCAACACCAACTCGACGCAAAGCGACCCCCTGCACCATGTCAACGTCACGTCTTACCGCGTGAGCCTCGATTACAAGTGGCGCGCTCACGACATCACCGTGGGCATCGATAATATCAATTCATGGGACTTGCACGACGGCAGCGAGAACACCGGACCCGGCTATTCCTGGATCTACGGCTCCAGCACGCCTGGTCAGCCGGTTTTTACCGGAACTACCCCCGGCATCGCGCCCTATGTCGGCCCGTCGGATCAATGCTTCGCCGGGTCTTGCTACTATGTCCAGCAGTCCTATTCCAGATCGTCGGCATCGGTGAAGGTCGAGCAGCGTGCGCAGTACATCGAGGATAACTGGCACGTCACTCAAAACCTGCTGCTGTCCCTGGGGTTGCGGAACGACCAGTTCACCAACTACGACGGGTCGGGCGTGCCCTACATCAAGCTGACCAAGCCCCAGTGGGCTCCGCGTTTCGGCTTCAGCTGGGACGTGAAGGGCGACTCCACCTTCAAGGTATTCGGCAATGCCGGCCGCTATTACCTGGCGCTTCCGTTGACCACCGCCCTCTCGATCGCGGCGCCCGTGGTGAATTATTCCCTGTATGGGACCTACACGGGCATCGATCCGGCAACCGGCGTACCCATCGGCTTCAAGCCCCTTTACCAGCTTCCGTCGACCGGTGTATCCATCGACAGCGAATACGGCCAGCCGAAGGATCCGAGGATATCGGCTTCCCAGAACATCAAGGCCGAGTATTCGGACGACTTCGTGCTCGGCCTGCAGCACGAGTTCGAGATGTTGGACGAGAAGTGGGTGGCCGGGGCAACGGGCACGTACCAGAAGATGAACCGCATCATCGACGACTACGACGACGAGCAAAGGGAGTGTGCCGCGGGCCTGGCGCAGGGATATTCGTGGATGACGCCGGATACCTGCAGCCAGTGGGCCCAGAGCCTCATCCTGGTCAACCCGGGCGTGACCCAGCATATTCTGATGAAGGCGCCCGACGGAAGCCTCGTGCCGGTCAACTTCACACCGGCGGACCAGGGCTTCCCGAGAGGGGTACTGCGCCAATACTACTCACTGGACCTTTCGCTGACGCACGTCTGGAACGGCAGGTGGGCGGCGAAATTCGATTACGTGTTCTCCAAGACGTGGGGCAACACGGAAGGGCCTGTCAGCACCTTTTCGCAGCAGAGCGGGTCGTATGAATCGATCACGACCGCGTGGGACTTCCCCGAGAGGATGCAGTATTCGTATGGCGTTCAACCGAACGACCGCAGGCACCAGTTCAAGATCTTCGGAGCTTACGGGATCACGCGGGAACTGACGGTGGGCGCCAATCTCTACGCCGCCTCCGGCACCCCCCGGATGTGCCGCGGCGGGTACGGGCCGGACCAGATCGCTCTGCACGGTTCCCATACCTACTACTGGTGCGCCGGCGTGCCGGTTCCTCCGGGCTCGCTGGGACGCTTGCCATGGACCACACGCCTGGACCTCAGCTTGGATTACAAACCGACGCTCAAGTGGGTTGACCGAGGGCTCGACTTCAACGTCGCGGTGTTCAACGTGTTCAACCATCAGACACCGCTGTTCATCAATGACTTCTTTGGGACCACCACCAGTCCCAATTCCGAGTACGGCAATGTGGAGAACTACACGCCACCTCGCAGCGTCCGACTCTCTGTTGCCTATGACTTTTGAGCGACGCGGCCAGCCCTTCTTTACCGCCGGCTCACCCGGCGTTTTCTTGCGACGCGTCGGTGGCCGGCGTAACCTCTCGGGGTGACGCCGCCTGCCCGTGATGACATGACGTCCCCCACCGAGCCAGGGGCAGCGCCCGGCGGCTCCCGGCGGCCGCTCTCATCGGTAGCCGCCCGCCTGCTGGGGCGGGCACGCCGGGAGTGGGAGCAGCGCCAGTTCGAAGCCGCGGAACAATCGCTCAACAGCGTGCTGACATTGGCTCCGGAAGAGCCGGACGCCATGCGGCTGCTCGGTATGGTGGCCCAGCGCCTCGGCAATCACTTGAAGGCGATCGACTGCTTCCGGCGGGCTCTTGCGGGCGGGCCCGAGGATTCCGATCTGCACATGGGACTCGGCATATCCCTGTTCGAGCAGGGCGAGGCCGATGAAGCCCTGACGCACTTTCGACGCGCCTGTGAGCTCGAGCCGGCTGCGGCGTCGACCTGGTTCAATCTCGGCGAGGCACTCGGGCGCCAGGCGCATACGAGCGCGGCCGTCGATGCGTTGCGACGCGCGCTCGAGCTCGACCCCGCACACCTATCCGCCCGCCTCTCGCTGGCCCGCACCCAGGCCAACCTGGGCGAGACCAGTGCCGCAGTGGCCGCCTTTCGCGAAGTCCTGCGACGCGATCCCGCCCACGCCGAAGGATGGTTCGGGTTGTCGAATCTCAACGTGGTCCACTTTGACGCCGCCGATCGGGCATCTCTGCAGCGCGCCTTGAGGCGCGAAGACCTGCCGGACCGTGATCGCGAACTGCTCGGTTTCACCTTTGCGAAGGCGCTGGAGAGCCAGGGCGACTACGCGCAGGCCTTCGAAGTGTTCCGGGCTGCCAATGCCTCGCGGCGGCGGCGCGTGCGCTGGGACGCGGCGGGCGAGCACAAACGTGTCGAGGCGATCCTGCGGGTATTTGCGGACGGAGCGCCGACTCCGGTCGATGCCCGACTGGGGAGCGAAGCCATCCTGATCGTCAGTATCCCTCGCTCCGGCTCGACGCTGGTCGAGCAGATCCTGGCTTCGCATCCGGAGGTCGAGGGTGCGAACGAGATCAAGGATATGAAGCAGGTCATCGATGCGGAAAGCGCGCGACGCAATTCGGCATTTCCGCTGTGGGTACCCGAGGCGACGCCGGAGGATTGGCAGCGCCTCGGCCGCGAGTATCTTGCGCGAACCGCGCGCTGGCGGCGGGCCAGGCCGCGCTTTACCGACAAGAGCCTGGTGACGTGGTACCTGGTCGGCGCGGCATTGGCGATGTTGCCGGCCGCACGCGTGGTCGTCGTTCGGCGCGATCCGGTGGAGACCTGCTTGGGCTGCTTCCGCCAGTGCTTCAGCGAGGCCAGCGGCTTCGCCTGCGATCTCGATGAGATGGCCGATTACTGCGGTGACTTCCTCCGCCTGACACGCTTCTGGCTCGAGAAGTATCCGAATCAGGTGTTTGATCTGCAATACGAAACGCTGGTGAGGGAGCCGGAGGCGGTGATCCGTCGCCTGCTCGAGTTCTGCAACCTTGCGTTTGCTCCTGCGTGCCTGGAGTTTCACAAGACGACGCGGACGGTGCAGAGCCTGCCCAGTGCCGCGCTGGTACGACAACCCCTGCGCAGCGATACCGCGCGCAGCGCGCTCTTTGGTGACAAGCTCGACCGCTTGCGCCAGCGCTTGCGCGCTGCGGGCGTCGACGTGCAATGAGGCGCCCCGTAGGTTCCGCGAGCGGGCTCTGCGGACAGCCCGCCGCTACCGCTAGCGTTTGGTCAGCATTCCCTGCGCCAGTTGTCGAACGACATGGAGAAAGCGCTTCTGCACCCGATTCAACGGGCTGTCGGGTCGATGCATCGCATATAATACGACTTCCAGGAACGGCTTCAGCGGGCGCACCTGCACGCTGTTCGCATCGCCACAGCGCGCCGTGAAGGGATCAACCAGCGCTATCCCTTCGCCCTTGGCGACGAGTGAACGGGCCAACTGATAGGTCTGCACCGCGACCGCGGTTCTCGGCGCGGGATCGATCTTCGCCAGATGGCTTTGAAGCATGCTGCCCAGGGCGTCGCGCACGGTGATGCCGATCAGGGACTGACTGGCCAACGCGCTGAGCGGCAAAGGTTGCAGCAATTCGGCCGGCGGCCACCACCCCGGTGGAGCGATCACCATGACCTGACCGCGGCAGAGCACCCTTTGGTGCAAAGTCTGATGACCGGTATCCTGCAACGTGAGGCCGAGGTCCGTTTCCCGGAGCGTCAGGGACTCGCACATCGCCGCCGAATGCTCGGTGGACAGCTCCACGGTCACGTCGGGGAAGGTCTTGCGCAACAATACCGTAGCGGAGGGAAGCAATGCCTGCGCCAGTGTCGGCGTGCACGTCACGCGCAACGGGCAATTTCCCGGCTGACTCATGTTTGCGGTCAGGCGCTCGAGCTCTTGCAACTCCTGAATGATATTCTCGATCCGGTGGCGCAATAACTGCGCCTGTTGTGTCGGCTGCACGCGTCCGCGTACACGACTGAACAGCGCGAAGCCGAGCTGATCTTCAGCGTGCTGCAGCGCCTTGCTCGCGGCAGGTTGCGAGATGTCAAGCAGCTTTGCCGCTCCGGTGATGCTGCCGGAGGTCAGAATGGCGTGAAACAATTCGATGTACCGGACCCGCATATCCCCCCCGTCGGGTATTTGTGCAGCGGTGATATGCTGAAGTTGAGCACAGGTCGCCGTCGCCCCACAACCCTGAGTTATGCCATGTACGCGTCTTTTCATTGGTGGCCGATGCCCGCCAATGGTTATGCTGCCCGGGCCTTTTCGAGCTGAACGGATTCAGTTGGAGCGCGGATTCATGTTCAAGCACGGCGATGCAGCCGCCCACGTCCATTGGGGCCCGCCTTTTCTCTTGTATCTGGGTCGAGCAGCGGACGATCTTGCGATCAAGACGGCCAGGGGACTGGCCTACTGGCGGCCTGAGTGGTGTATCGGCCAGTACCGCGACTGCGACTGCCGCCTGACGCTCGGCTTGCCGGACATGGAACCGGCGCAGGCCAAAGCCGCAGGCGCAGATACCATGGTGATCGGCACTGCAAACGCCGGCGGTGTGATGCCGCCGGAGATCGTAGCCGACATCATCACGGCGCTCGATGCCAAGCTCAACGTGGTTGCCGGTCTTCATGAAAAGCTGCGTGAGAATGCAGACATCGTGGCTGCCGCCAGGCGCAATGGCTGCGCGCTGTTCGATGCACGCGAATGCACTCAAAGGATCCCGGTCGGCACTGGTCAAAGGCGCCCCGGGCGGCGCCTGTTGACGGTGGGCACCGACTGTTCGGTCGGCAAGATGTACACCACGCTCGCGATCGAGCGCAGCATGCGCCAGCGCGGCCTCAGGGCCGATTTCCGCGCCACCGGCCAGACCGGCATCTTCATCGCGGGCGGCGGCATACCCGTGGATGCGGTGATTGCCGATTTCATCTCAGGAGCGGTCGAGATGATCTCGCCGGCCCGTGAAGACGACGGATGGGATCTCATCGAAGGCCAGGGATCGTTGTTCCATCCGTCGTACGCCGGCGTGTCGCTGGGCTTGCTCCACGGTTCCCAACCAGACGCGCTGGTGTTGTGCCACGAGCTCACGCGACGGCACATGCGCGGCCTCCCCGGCTATCCGCTCCCGGATCTCGCGCGTTGCCTGGAAGCCAACCTCAGCGCCGCCCGCTTGACCAACCCCGGGGTCAAGGCAGTCGGCGTCGCGCTCAACACCTCGAATGTATCCGCCCCGGAGGCGCGCGCGGCTTGCCGAGAGATCGGCGAACGACTGGATCTGCCCTGTGAGGACCCGGTCACCATGGGAGTCGAAGCCATCGTGGACAATCTGCTTTCGTGCTGCGCGCGCTGACCGTCCGGCACCGCACGTTGCCGTTGCGAACGCCCTTTCGCATCTCGCGGGGTGTGAAGGTCGCGGCGGACGTGGTGACCGTCGAGCTTGACCAGGCAGATTGCATCGGGCGCGGCGAATGCGTTCCCTACGGCCGCTACGGTGAATCGGTGGCATCCGTGATGGATCAAATCGAGATGCTGCGCGACCTCCTGTGCGCCGGCATGGGCAGAGACGAGCTGCAGGCGCGCCTTCCCGCCGGGGCGGCGCGCAATGCAGTGGACACGGCGTTGTGGGACCTTGAATCGCGGCTCAGTCACGTGCCGGTGTGGAAACGCTTGGCCCGGCCACAGCCGGCCCCGATCGTCACTGCACTGACACTCGGCATCGAAACGCCGCACGAGATGGGGAAGGCGGCGGCCCGAATCGCGGGGGCCGGGCTGATCAAGATCAAGGTCGGGGCCGACGACCCGGTTGGGCGGATCGAAGCCGTGCGGCAAGCCGCGCCCGCGGCCAGACTCATCGTCGATCCCAATGAGAGCTGGACGATCGACATTCTCCGTCAGGTCGCGCCGGCGCTTGAACGCGCCTCCGTGAGCCTGCTGGAACAACCGCTTCCGGCCGATGCCGACGACGCCCTGCTGCAGTTCTCGAGCCGAATTCCTCTCTGCGCAGATGAGGCCTGCCACACCACCTCCAACCTGCCCTCGCTCCTCGATCGTTACCAGGCCGTCAACATCAAGCTCGACAAGACCGGAGGCCTGACCGAGGCCTGGCGCCTGCTGCGTGATGCAAGAGCGTGTGGATTCGGTGTCATGGTTGGCTGCATGGTTTGTTCGTCGCTCGCCATCGCGCCGGCGTTGGAGATCGCGCGCGAAGCGGACTTCGTCGATCTGGATGGGCCGCTCTGGCTGCAGAGCGACCACCCGAATGGCGTGACTTTTCAGGATGGCCTGCTGCTGCCGCCGTCACCGGGATTCTGGGGCGGGCAATGAGCGGCGCCGTCGCGGTTCGTGGGTCGCAGGCGGCGCTGGCGCTCGCAATCGCTGCATGCAGCACCGTGGCCGGCGCGAGGGACAGCGCTCGCGTGCGAACGCTTTCCACAATCATCCACGCGCCTGCCGCCACTCGCGAGGCGCTGCTCACGGCCAGACCGGTGATCGCGCGGCACGCCATGGTGGTCAGCGCTCAGCATCTGGCGACCCTGGTCGGAGTGGACCTCCTCAAGCGAGGCGGCAACGCCATCGATGCTGCCGTGGCGGTGGGCTACGCGGAGGCGGTCGTGCATCCGTGCTGCGGCAACATCGGCGGCGGCGGGTTCATGACGATTCATCTCAGGAATGGCCGGAACCTGTTCCTCAATTTCCGCGAGAGAGCACCGCTCAATGCCACGGCGAGCATGTTCCAGGATGCCGACGGCCACGTAGAGCCGAGCCGCAGCACCGATTCCTACCTGGGAGTGGGCGTACCGGGCACCGTCATGGGCCTGAATACCGCGCTCGCGAAATACGGCACGATGCCGTTGAAGGAGGTGATGGCGCCGGCCATCAAGCTGGCGCGGGACGGCTACCTGCTCCGGCCAGGCGACGTCGACATCCTCAACGACAGCGTCGGGGACTTCGCCAGACATTCCAACGTAGCAGCCATTTTCCTGAACCGGGGCAAGCCTTACCGGGTCGGCCAGCGTCTGGTTCAGAGGCAACTGGCACGAACGCTCGAGCGGATTGCCGCTGGCGGCACCGACGAGTTCTACCGGGGCCGTATCGCCCGCGCCCTGGTCAAGGCGAGCCGCGCCAACGGGGGCATCCTTTCGATGGCGGATTTTGCCGATTACACCGTCCAATGGGAAAAGCCGGTCCAATGCAGCTACCGCGGATACACCATTGTCTCGGCGCCGCCGCCCAGCTCAGGCGGCACGACGCTATGCGAGATCCTGCAGATCATCGGGCCCTACCCGTTTGCCGAGTGGGGCTACGGTTCGGTCGACGCCGTGCGCTATCTGGCCGAGGCCGAGCGCCGCGCCTTCGCCGATCGCAACACCTACCTCGGCGACCCGGCGTTCGTCCATAACCCGATCGATGAGCTGCTTTCACCCGCTCACGCGGAAAAGCTGCGATCCACGATCCTGCCGGACAAAGCCACAGCCTCATCGGCGATCAGGGGCGATCTCGGCGCCCGCGAAGGCAATCACACCACTCACTATTCGGTGGCCGACAGCTACGGCAACGTGGTTGCGGTAACCTACACCCTGAATTTCCTGTTCGGCATCCGGCAGATCGCCGGCGACACCGGTTTCTTCCTCAACGACGAGATGGATGATTTCACCTCCAAGCCCGGCGTGGCGAATGCGGCCGGGCTGGTGCAGGGCGAGGTCAACCGGATCGAGCCGGGGAAGCGTCCCCTGAGCTCGATGACGCCGACCATCGTCATGCGCGGCAGCGAGCCCTTTCTGCTGACCGGCAGCCCCGGCGACGCCAGCATCATCTCGACCACGCTGCAGAGTATCCTCAACGTGGTGGATTACGGCATGAACGTGCAACAGGCCGTGAACGCCCCGCGCATGCACCAGCAGTGGTATCCGCAGGAGGTGTGGATCGAGGCTGGGATGCTCTCGTCCGAGTCGCTACGGAAGCTCGAAAAAATGGGCTACCAATTCACGACGGTCCACGCCATGGGTGCCGATGAAGCCATCCTGATCAATCCGAAGACCGGCATGCTCGAAGGCGCCAACGATCGGCGTCGTCCGGCCGGTCTCGCGGCGGGTTACTGATTCGCCGCTGCCGTGCCCGTCAGCTGAATGGAGAACAAACCGCGCGGCGGCGAGCGATGACCACCACGATCACCCCCACCGAAGCCGTGTGCGCTGACGCGGCGCGTCTGGACGGCGTGGATCTGCGAGTGTTGGCGCAGCGAGTGGGCACGCCGCTCCATGTCTATTCCGCCTCCGCCATCCGGCAGCGCATCCGTGCCTTGCAGACGGCCGTGCAAGGACTCGATACGCTCATTTGCTATGCGGTCAAGGCCAATGCCAACCTCGCGGTTTTGCAGATGATGGCGGACGCCGGACTGGGCGCCGACATCGTGTCGGCCGGCGAGTTGCAGCGAAGTCTGCGTGCGGGCATTCCCGCAGACCGCATCGTGTTTTCCGGCGTCGCCAAGAGCGCCGAGGAGATCGGCGATGCGCTGACTGCCGGCATCGCACGCTTCAACGTGGAATCAAAGGACGAGCTGAGCTCGTTGCAGGTTCTGGCGGCGGCACGGAATGTGATCGCGCGCGCCTCGGTACGCGTCAATCCCGACGTCGATGCCCTCACGCACGTCAAGATCTCCACCGGCAGGTTGGAAAACAAGTTCGGCGTCGGCATTGACGAGGCGCGCGAATGGTTTGCGGATCGCGCGCGGCTGACGCATGTGCGCCTGGATGGTCTGCACGTGCACATCGGCTCGCAAATGCTTTGCCTGGATCCGATCCGGCTGGCATTGCAACGCCTGGCCGCCTTCGGGCGCGAGCTGGCCTCAGGCGGACATGAGATCAACAGCATCGATGTCGGTGGCGGACTCGGCGTGTGTTATCGCGAGGACCGCGACCGGCCCGCCTCCGTAGAGGACTACGCGCAGGTGATTCGGAGCACGCTCAGCGGCTTCGGTGGCCGCATCCTGCTCGAACCGGGCCGCTGGCTCGTCGCCGAGGCCGGAGTGCTGCTGACGCGCGTGCTGCGCATCAAGCAGGGCCGGCAGAGGCAATTCCTGGTGGTGGACGCGGGTATGACCGAGCTTCTGCGCCCGAGCCTCTATGATGCCTGGCACGAGATCGTGCCGATCTCGCCCCGCCAGCACCCGCCGCAGATCTACGACGTCGTCGGACCGGTGTGCGAGAGCAGCGACACCTTTGCCGTTGATCGCCGCTTGCCGCCGTGCGAGCCGGGCGATCTGCTGATGATCAGGACGACGGGGGCCTACGGCGCGGCGATGGCATCGAACTACAACTCGCGACCCTTGGCCGCCGAAGCGCTGCTCGACCGGGGCCGTTACGCGGTTGTGCGGCGGCGCCAGAGCTTCGAGGAGATGATCGCCGGCGAGCAGCCGGCGCGGAGCTGGAATAGGACATGAAGCGGCTCGCCCGACCCCTGGTGATCTCATTGGCGCTGATCGTGTGCGCAACGGCCGCGCGGGCTGCCGCGCCGCGGTCCGGCTCTCGATCCGGCTACGAGCGCCTGGTCAAATCGGTAGTGGCGCAATACCACCTGCCCGGCATTGCTGTCGGTGTCATCGACCACGGTAAGGTGGTCTACACGCGCGCAATGGGTGACCTGGAATCCGGTAAGCCGATCAACGCCGACACGCTCTTCAAGATTGCTTCCAACAGCAAGGCCATGACGGCGACGCTGCTGGCGCGACTCGTGCAGGAAGGCAAGCTGCATTGGGACGACCCGGTCACGAAGTACCTGCCATCGTTCCGGATGTACGACCCGTGGGTCACGGCGAACATGCAGGTCGGTGATTTGCTGGTGCATCACAGCGGCCTGCCCGAAGGCGCAGGCGATTTGATGCTGTGGCCGGAGCCGAATCATTTTACGCCCGAGGACGTGGTGCAGGGCCTGCGCTACCTGAAGCCGGCATACAGCTTTCGCGCGGGCTACGCCTACGACAACACGCTCTACATCGTTGCCGGTCTGGTCGCAGCCGCGGCCGGCGCCGCGCCGTATCCGACGCTCATGCGCCGGGAAGTGTTCCAGCCGCTCGGCATGAGCCGCTGCCAGATCGGCACCTGGAACCGCGACGAGGTAGGTAACGTGGCACGGCCGCACATACTGCGCGACGGCCGGTACGTCGAAGTGCCTGCCAGCGGGCCCATCGTGCATGCTGCTACCATGGACGCCGCGGGGGGCGTGCGTTGCAGCCTGAACGACATGCTGCTCTGGGCCATGAATTGGCTGGCGCCGACGCCGAAGCAACTAGCCTGGTTATCGCAGGAACAGCGGCAGCGGGAGTGGACCGGCTACACGCCCATGCCGATATCCGCGCGCCGTCGGGCCTGGGACGGCACGCTCCTTTACAGCTATGGTTATGGTTGGCGCATTGACGATGTGGATGGGCGGATCACGATGTCGCACACCGGAACGCTGTCGGGCATGTACTCGGCCGTGACGCTGCTGCCCTACCGCAAGAGCGGCTATGTCTTCCTCATCGATGGCGATGCCGACGATGCCCGCACCGTGCTCAACGAGGTGCTGACCAAGCGTTTTACCGCCCCGCAGAAGGCCCGCAGTGTGGCCAGCTACGCGGCCGAACTGGCTCGCGAGGAGCAACAGCGGCGCATCTCGCGCGTTCCCGATACCTCATCGCGCACGCCCGCGACGTCCAGGGATCTGAAGGATCAACTCGGCGTGTGGCGCGATCCGTGGTTCGGCGAGGCGCGGATCTGTGCTCGGGGGGATGCCGTGTTTTTCGCCTCGCAGAAATCGCCCAGCCTGGCCGGACAAGTCATGCGCGTCGGAGAGCACTATCTGGTGCACTGGGGAAGCGGCAACTCCGAGGCGTGGCTGCTTTTTCCCCAGCAGGCTGGCGAGGCGCTGCGCATGGCCAAGGTCGATCCCGACGCCGATTTCAGCGACGACTACGAAGACCTGGCCTTCAGGCGGGAGCATGGTTGTGAATGAGCGGCGCGGCAATGGCAGGGACGGCGACCCGATCGCAAGGCGCGGCCATTGTTTGCGCATCGGTGGGCGCGGAGTTCCGCGGCGAAGAGAATGAGTGCCGACACGAATCTGGCCGGCCACGTGGTCGGCTACGACATCCCCGCTCTGCCCGGCATGGACGAGGCGGATATCCAAACACCCTGCCTGATCCTCGATCTCGATGCACTGGAGCGCAACATCAGGAAGATGGGCGAGTATGCGAAGCGGCACGGCATGCGCCACCGCAGTCACGGCAAGATGCACAAGTCGGTCGACGTTCAGAAGCTGCAGGAGCTCCTGGGCGGTGCCGTTGGCGTTTGCTGTCAGAAGGTTTCCGAGGCCGAGGTCTTTGCCCGAGGCGGCATCAAGGACATCCTCGTGTCCAACGAGGTGCGCGATCCGGTCAAGATCGAGCGCCTCGCCCATCTGCCGAAACACGGCGCGCGAATCATCGTCTGCGTCGATGACCTGGCGAACGTGGCGGAACTCTCTGCCGCCGCACGACGGCACGACACGACGCTGGAGTGCCTGGTCGAGATCGACTGCGGCGCGGGCCGCTGCGGGGTCAGGAGCGTCAGCGCGGCAACCGAGATTGCGACAGCCATCGATGCGGCGACGGCACTGAGATTCAGCGGTGTGCAGGCTTATCAGGGCGCCATGCAGCACCTGGAGAGCTACGAGGAGCGCAAGGCCAAGCTCGACGACGCCGTCATCCTGGTCAAGGCGGTTGTCGATGCTTTGCAGGCGGTCGGGCTGAAACCGGAGCTCGTCTCCGGGGGCGGCACGGGCTCCTATTACTTCGAGTCGAGTTCCGGCGTCTATAACGAGCTGCAGTGCGGCAGTTACGCCTTCATGGATGCGGACTACGGGCGCATCAAGGACAAGGACGGGAACCGCATCGACCGTGGTGAATGGGAGAACGCGCTCTTCATCCTGACCTCGGTGATGAGCCGTGCCAAGCCCGATCAGGCGGTCTGCGACGCAGGCCTCAAGGCGCACTCGCTCGATAGCGGCCTTCCGGTCGTCTATGGCCGCGACGACGTGAAGTACATCAGCGCCTCGGATGAGCACGGCGTGATCGAGGATAAGCGCGGCGTTCTTCGCATCAATGAAAAGCTGAAGCTCGTTCCGGGACATTGCGACCCGACCTGCAATCTCCACGACTGGTATGTCGGCGTGCGCGACGGCACAGTCGAGGTGGTCTGGCCCGTGTCCGCGCGCGGAAAATGCTATTGAGGCGGGGGCGGACGTTGCCCCGGCCTAGGTAAGGCGCGGTCTGGCTTCATCGGCTAAACTCGACCGATGCAACCGAAAGATCCGAACGTGCACCTTCCGGCCGAGTCGGTTTCGGTCGAATCATGGCTCGTCTCGGCAGGGCGGGACCGGCGCCCCGGCTCACCGCTCAACGTGCCACCCTGGCCGGCCTCGAACTTCGTCCGGGGCGAGGGCCGCGCCTACTCCCGCGATGACGCCACGCCCGGCTGGGAAGCGCTCGAGCGGATCATCGGCGGCCTCGAAGGTGGCGCTTCGGTCGCCTTCGCCTCCGGCATGGCAGCGGTCGCCGCGGTTTTCGAGCAACTCCCAACGGGCTCGGTCATCGCTCTGCCGGATGACTGCTACCAGGGCGTCGTCGGCCTCGCCGAAGCCGGCCAAAGCCGCGGCCGTTGGAAGGTCCACCGCATCGGCGTGACCGACACCTCCGGTTGGATCGAAATGTGCGGCCTCGCCGACCTCGTCTGGCTCGAGTCGCCCTCGAACCCGTTGCTGAGCGTGGCCGACCTCGATGTCATCTGTGCCTCGCGGCGAAAGTCAGGTGCCATCCTGGCGGTGGACAACACCTTCGCCACCCCGCTCAATCAGCGACCGCTGGCGCTGGGAGCCGATGTCGCCGTGCAATCGGTGACCAAATTCATCGGCGGACACTCGGACCTCCTGGGAGGCGCGGTCACCGTGCGCGACGCGAAGCTGCTCGCGGCCGTGCGGCAGGCGCGCGAGCTCGCGGGTGCGACACCCGGCACTCTCGAGGTGTTTCTCGCCGTTCGCGGCGCGCGCACGCTCTCCCTGCGGCTCGAGCGGGCACAGCGCAACGCCACGACATTGGCCGAGCGCCTCGCCTCTCATCCGAACGTCACCCTGACCCGATATCCGGGGCTGGCGAGCCACCCGACCCACCAGGCCGCGCGACGCCAGCTCGAGGGCTTCGGCACCATCATCTCGTTCGACGTGCGCGGCGATGCCCGCGCCGCCGACGCGGTCTGCGCAGGCCTGCAGCTCATCCAACATGCGACCAGTCTGGGCGGCGTGGAGTCCACCATCGAGCGGCGGGCCGGTATTCCCGGACAGCAGCACCTGCCGCCGACGCTGCTGCGGCTGAGCGTGGGTATCGAGGCCGTCGAGGACCTGTGGGTCGATCTCGATCGAGCGCTCAGGGCTTGACTCGGATCTCGATCTCGGGTGGATTCCGGAGCGTCGCGAGAATGACGCAATAGCGCTCCGCCGTGTCGATGAGGCGCCGGCGCGTCGGCTCATCGAGCGGGCCCTCCAGCTCGAAGGTCAACGCGACGCTGCGCAACCCCACGGGTACACTCTTGTCGACGCCGAGCGTACCACGCGCGTCCCAGGTGCCCTGCGCAATGACCTTGCCGCCGGTCAGCGGCGCACCCATCGATGTCGCGACGGCGAGGAGCGTGACGGCGGCACACGCCGCCAGCGATTCGAGCAGCAGGTCCGCCGAGCAGGCCTCGTTCCCTTTACCCCCGGTCGCGGGGTGCAGACCGGCGATCCGCGGCTGCCGGGCACCGAGTCTCGCATTCAGCCGTTGTGGATCGAGCTGCACTTCGACCCGCGAGGTGACCAGCGCGGAGCGAGCATCGGTTCGATATTTTTGCTTCAGTGGAGCCTGAAGGCCCCGCAGCTCATCGGCATTCATGTCTGACTGTCCCGCCGCTGTAGAAGCGCGTATGAAAATGACTGGTCGGATCCGCTCGGCGTGCGGTGCAGCTCCGACCGCTTCTGCACGAGGGCGAATGCCGGCGCGAAGATGGCGGCGATATCTTCCGCCGACCGGCGCGCGACGGATAGTCCGCTACATCGCTCCGGACCGTCCGGCGCGAAGCCGGCGATCACGGCGTAGCCGCCGACGGGCAGAGCGCTCGCGGCGATGCGCGCATATCGTGCAGCCTCCGCCGGCTCGATGATGAAGTGCAGCACCGCCCGATCGTGCCAGATATCGAAGCCTGCCGGTGGCAGCTCAACCTCCAAAAGATCTCCCACGTACCACCTGACCGTCTTCGCGCGCTCGCCGAGCCGGCGCTGCGCAAGCGCGAGAGCCTCTTCCGAGACATCGAGGACACTCACGTCCGTGAGACCCCGATCGAGCAGATCGTCGACGAGCGTCGATGCGCCGCCGCCCACATCGATCAGCCGCGACCCGGGGCTCATTCCCGCCTCGGCGAGGAGCGCGAGCGATGTATCCAGATGAGCGCGATACCAGCTGACGGCGGCGGCGCCCCTGCTCCGATAGACGTGCTGCCAGTGCGCCCGGCGATCACTGCTGCGGCGAGCCATGGGGGTCAGCGGCGGCCCGCGCCACCAGCGGAAAGATGTTGTCGTGGATCAGCATCTGATCGAACTGCGGCAGATCCTGCTGCATGAGAGTGTGATACTGCGCTTTGGCGGCATCCAACTGCGCATCGAGGAGGTGCAACACCTGTACCGTAGCATCCGTCGGCGGATAGCCCGGATCGCCGTATACATCGCCCGCGCCGGTACCGAGCTCGCCGTTGAGCCAGATCAGGTGCAGGTACAGGCCGTACTTGGCGAGGTAGCTCTTCTCATCGCTGTTGGCGAGCGCCGGAGATAGGAGCTTGTTCTCCAGACTCTCGATTTTCTTGTCCATGTCCTTGATCGACTGCAGCGTCTTCGGATGATGTGACTTCTTGTCGGATTTCAGCATCGCCTCCACGGTCTGCAGCTGTTTGCGCAGCCACTCCGACTGGTTGACCATGGCGGTCACGGCGGAGATATCGTCTCGGATGTGAACCAGCATCTTCACTCTGGCCGCGGTCTGCTCGGGCGTTGCCGGCGAGCGGGGATTCGCTACGACCCGCAATGACTCACTGTAGGTCTTGCCAGCCACTGTCAGGCGCACCGTATACGTGCCCGGCGCGACCAGCGGCCCGACTTCCGCCTCCTCGATGCCCCAGTGGGTGATCGGCCGTGAATCCTTGCCGAGGAAGCGCAGATCGTTCCAGACATGCGGGTTGGTCGCGGGCGTGGTGCGCAGCTTGATCAGCTTCGGCGGCGCATAGCGCAGATCCCAGAAGACCCGGTTGATGCCGGGATGCACGTGCGCGTCGGGGTCGTGCTTCCATACTCCGTCCTCATACTTCGGGTTGAGCCCCGGTTTCTTCTCCGCGATGAGCTTGAGCTTGCGCACCACGTGTCCCTCGGAGTCGAGTATGGCGACCTTGATGCCGGCCGTCGCCTTCTCCTTCTCCGCCTTCTCCTCGGCGCTCTCTTTATCGTTGCCGGCATCCTGGCTGTTGCTGTCGTCCTCGTCCTTCGCCGTCTCCTTGACCTTGGGCACCGAGCTCAGCCAAAAATCAACGAACGCTTGGCCGCCGTGGAAGAACCGATACGCCGGCCGCGCCTCGAAAACCCGGGCCGGTGCTTCGGGACTGCCGTTGGCCAGTTGCTCGAGCGGCGTGATGTCCTCCAATACGTAGATGCCGCGCCCATAGGTCGAAACCACGAGATCGTGGAATTGCTTCTGCACCGTTTCCCACGAGACGGGCGCATGCGGCAGATCCGCCTGCAACGGCATCCAGTCGCGACCCGCATCGAGCGAGACATAGAGGGCGTTGCCGGTACCGGCGAAGAGCAGATTGCCGTTGTAAGGGTCTTCGGCCACCGAGCTCACATTGCTCGTGCGGCTGACCGGGATGCCGTGCACGGTGAGCTTCCAGCTGCGTCCGAAATTCGTGGTCTTGTAGATGTAGGGCTTGCTGTCGCCCGTGAGGGCAAGGTCCACCGCGAGATACGCGGTCCCGGGGTCGAAGTGCGAGGGTTCTATACGGCTGACCGTGCCGAGGGGCGGTAAACCGGGGATGTTCTTCGTCACGTTGCTCCAGCTGCCGCCGCCATCGCGCGTCAACCAGACCTGCCCGTCGTTGGTGCCCGCCCAGATGAGGCCCTGCTGCGCCGATGAGGGCGCGATCGCGAACACGACCTCGCCATAGAACTGCCCCAGGTTGTCCTGCCGCCGCAGCTGCCCCTTCTCCGGGATGCCGCCCGATGGCACGAGATATTTGGGATCGTGTGTCGAGAGATCGGGGCTGATCACCGTCCAGCTCTGGCCGCCGTCGTTGGTCTTGAAAATCACCTGGCAGCCGTAGTAGACCGTGTTGTGATCGAACGGATCGATCGCCAGGGGCGGCGTCCAGTGGCAGCGGTACTTGAGGTCCTCGGGCGGCGAATCGACCGAATGCATCGGCCACGGGCTTACCGCCCGCGGATAACCCACCTTGGTGTCGAGGCGGGTGACCTCATCGCCATAACACGAGCTCCAGATGATGTCGGGGTCGGTCGGATCCGGGTAGGTGAATCCCGACTCGCAGCCGCCGAGCGGCTCCTGCCAGCCGCGGCTGAAGTGCCCGGAGTACATCGGGCCGCCGACGCCGCCCAGCATGGGAGTCGCTTCAGGATAGGCGGGACCCCTTTCGGCATCATCGTCCTGCATGTTGAGGTACACCCAGTATGGCACCTGGTTGTCGACGGCGACGTGATATAGCTGACCGATGGGCAGCGACACATGATTCCAGTGCCGGCCAGCCGTCGTGCTGATTTCCACCCCACCGTCATCGCTGATCATCATTCGGTTCGAGTTCTGCGGATCGATCCAGATATCGTGGTTGTCACCCCCCCAGTGAACTTCCCGGAAGGTCTTGCCGCCGTCACCGGACACGTAGAAGCCGTTGCTCGCGACGTACACCTTGTCTTCGTCGCTCGGAGACACGGCGAGCCGTACGCTGTAGCCGGCGCGCTCCGTGAGCAATCGGCTGTAGCTATCGACGTGCCAGTGCTTGCCGCCGTCATCGGAGCGCCACAGGGATCCCTGTTGGCTCGTCTCGATGAGGGCATAGACGCGCTTGGGGGCCGAAGGCGCGATAGCCACGTCTATCTTGCCCACGGGAGGATGAGGCAAGCCGTGGTCCTTGATTTCCTTCCAGGTGGCCCCACCGTCATGCGAGGCGTAGATGCCGCTCGCGGGTCCGCCGCTGGTCATGGCCCAGGGGCGAATCTTCCACTGCCACATGCCGGCGAACAGAATGTGCGGATCCTGCGGATCCATCGCCAGCCCGGAACAGCCGGTATCGCCGTTGACGAACAGCACGTGTTTCCAGGTTTTGCCGCCATCGTCGGTGCGCCACACACCGCGCGATTTTTCGCTTGTCGTACCGGTCCCCATGGCACAGACGAAGATATTTTGTGAATCCTTCGGGTTGACCACGATGCGGGCAATGAGCCCCGTGTCCGTCAAACCCTCGTGAGTCCAGGAGCGGCCGGCGTCGGTGGATTTGTAGACTCCATCGCCCGGGGTGATGCCATTGCGGATGACCCAGGACTCTCCCGTGCCGACCCAGAGCACCGAGTGATTGCTCGGGTCTATCGCCAAAGCGCCGATCGATTGCACCGGCTCCTTGTCGAAAACCGGTTTGAAGTCGTTGCCTCCATCGGTCGATTTCCAGACACCACCCGATGCGGCGCCGACATAGTAGACGTTCGGGTCTCCGGGATCGCCGACCACCGCGCTCGCGCGGTTGCCGCGGTCCGGGCCGATGAGACGGAATCGCATGGATTGAAGATCTTTGGCGGCGACGTCCCGGGCGGCGGCGGCCGGCGGCAGGGCGACCATCGCCGGCAGGGAAAGCACGACAAGCAGCTTCGCGAAAGGGTTGGCGTTCATCTCGTTGGCATCTCTCTTACGTGCGCCATCGCAAGCTGGCGTGTGAAGCGCGGAATTCTAGGACGAAAAGACCTTGCCAACCAGGGACTTAATGCGATGAGACGTGGTCGCCTTGCGCCAACCCGCAAGCCACGGCCACAATGCACTCTCTTGTTGGGTGAACCATGACCGAGCTCGACTCAGCCGAAAACCAGCGACTCTCCGCGGCGCAAGGACTGCCGCCGATGAGGGCTCCCATTGCAGCCCGATGGGCG
Source organism: Steroidobacteraceae bacterium (assembly GCA_035252605.1). GTDB lineage: Bacteria > Pseudomonadota > Gammaproteobacteria > Steroidobacterales > Steroidobacteraceae > 13-2-20CM-66-19. Next base: position 49,669 of record DATFCZ010000123.1, on the reverse strand, counting down.
ACCCTCGCCGCCTTGCTCATCGCAGTCTCGGCTCACGCCGGCATGCGCGCGCAGCAGGACTCGGGGCACCTCGTCGAAATGATCCATGCGCAGGCTCCCAACATCAGCACCGGCGCCATCTCGACCGCGATCAGCGCCTACCGGCATGCGAGGCAGGAGCATCTGACCGACAAGCCCCTCGTCACGATCGTCGATTACTCGCAGCCGTCCGACAAGCGGCGCCTGGCGGTGGCCGATGTCCAGAGCGGCAAGGTGCTCTTCTACACCTACGTGGCGCACGGCAAGGGGAGCGGTCTCAAGTACGCCACCCATTTCTCCAACACACCCGGGACGGATGCGAGCAGCCTGGGCGTGTATCTGACCGGTCAGACTTACTACGGCGAGCACGGGCTTTCGTTGCGGCTCCAGGGACTGGAGCCTAGATTCAACGACACGGCGTACCGTCGCGACATCGTCATCCACAGCGCCTGGTATGTCAGCAAGAGCTTTGCGCAGGGCCACGGCTGGATGGGCCGAAGTTGGGGTTGCCTCGCCCTCAGCCCCCAGGTGGAGAGCGCGATCGTGAAGCTCATCCGCGGCAATACCGTTCTGGTCGGATACTATCCCGATCTCAGATGGCTGCGGTCCTCGGTCTTTCTCGCCGCTCGAAGTTAGTTCGAACGCCGGGCTCCTGAGGCCGCGGCGCTGGGCGGCTTCCTAGCGGATGTTGCGCACGATCCAGCGCTCGAAGCTCGCCATCACGCCGCCGCAGAAATCCCGGGTGGAGGGGTTGGTGAAGCTCCCCTGCTCGTCCACGAGCTTGTCGACACCGCCAATGTAGGCCTCCGGCTGCTGCATGACCGGCATGTTGAGGAATACCAGGCACTGGCGCAGGTGATGGTTGGCGCCGAAGGCCCCTTGCGCGCCCGGTGAGCAGCTGACGATGGCGCACGGCTTGCCGTTCCAGGCGCTCTTGCCGTAAGGACGGGAGCCTACGTCGATGGCGTTCTTCAGCGCTCCGGGGATGGAGCGGTTGTACTCGGGCGTCACGAAAAGGACCGCATCCGCGCGGCGCACCCGCTCGCGGAACTCGCGCCAGGGCGCGGGCGGCTCGGTATCCTCGTCCTGGTTATAAAGCGCAAGGGCGCCGATGGGCACCAGCTCCACCTTCAGCGCCTCGGGCGCCACCGAGGTGAGCGCCAAAGCGAGGCGACGGGAGAAGGACTGCCGTCGCAAGCTCCCCACGATGCCTACCACGTCGATGCTCTCGGTCACGATCGATCTCCTCGGCCCCCTCGGGCATGAGCCTTGCGATTGGTGCCTGTGCGTACATCAGCCCGTAGGTTTGCCATGTCAGCCACCAGCAGCATCACCCGGCTCAGTTGTCTCCTGAGCCTGATCACGCTCCTTGCAAGCTGTGTCTGGGTTCCCCACGATCACGACGACGGCGGGTATCGCGACGACGGCGGGTACCACGACCAGTACCGCGAAGGCTACTACGATCGGGACCACGACCGGTACTATCATGATCACTCCTGGCACCAGTGCCGCGATCGCGACGACCCGCACTGCCACTGATCCGCCGGCAGCGCCCGGTTAGTCCCGGCCGGAGTGGCCAAATCCGCCCGCGCCGCGGGCACTGTCCTCGAACGACTCCACGACCTCGAGGGCCACCTGGATGACGGGGACGACGACGAGCTGCGCGATCCGCTCGCCAGGACGGACGGTGAAGGGCGCGCGCGAGCGGTTCCAGCAGGAGACCATGAGCTGGCCCTGGTAGTCGGAGTCGATGAGACCCACCAGGTTGCCTAACACCACCCCGTGCTTGTGGCCGAGGCCGGAGCGCGGCAGGATGACCGCGGCGAGGCCCGGGTCCTCCAGATGGATGGCGAGGCCGGTCGGAATGAGCTCGGCGCTGCCGGGCTCGAGCGCGAGCGGCGCATCCAGGCAGGCGCGCAGATCGAGCCCCGCCGAGCCGCGCGTCGCATAAGCCGGCAGCGGAAACTCGGTGCCGATACGTCGGTCGAGGATCCTCACTTTGAGCGGCCGCCGCTCGGGCGCTGGGGCAGCGCTCACGCCTGTGCCGTATCGCGTTGGGCCGCCCCGGAGAGGCTCGCGGTGTAGGTTTCCGCAATCAGGCGGATGAGCTCTCGAGCGAGCGAGAGCTTGGAGCCGCGACCGAGGTCGCGGCGGGCGTTGCGCCACAGGACGATCAGATGGTTGTCCTCGCACTCGAAGACCTTGCTGTCGCCCACCTCATTGGCCGCGATCATGTCGAGATTCTTCTTCAGCAGCTTGGCGCGCGCGTTCTGCTCGACCGACTCCGTCTCCGCGGCAAAGCCCACCACGAACGGCCGCTCGGGACGGGCTGCCACGGTCGCGAGCACGTCGGGCGTGCGCTCCATGTTGAGCTCGAGCGTGTTGGCGGTCTTCTTGATCTTCTGACCGTGAGGATTGGCGGGACGATAGTCAGCCACCGCCGCCGTCGAGATGAAGAGGTCCGCCTCGCCGACCTCCCGCAGCACCGCGGCCAACATGCTCTCGGCGCTCTCGACATCCACCCGCCGCACGCCGGAGGGTGTCGGCAGGCTGACGGGGCCGGCGACGAGAACGACCTCCGCCCCCGCCTCGCGCGCGGCCTGTGCAACCGCAAAGCCCATCTTTCCCGAGCTGCGGTTGCTGATGAAGCGCACCGGATCGATGCGCTCGCGCGTGGGACCGGCAGTGATGAGCACTCGCCGGCCCTGAAGGGGTCCGCTTCGGGGTAACAGCATGTCCGCCCGGTCCGCGATCTCGATGGGCTCCAGCATCCTTCCCTCGCCGACCTCACCGCAGGCCTGCTCGCCCTCCGCGGGACCGAGCACGTGGACGCCGCGCTCGCGCAGCGTTGCCACATTTGCCGCGGTGGCGGCGTTCGCCCACATCACGCGATTCATGGCCGGCGCCACGGCAATGGGCGCCGCGGTCGCGAGGCAGAGCGTCGCCAGCAGGTCGTTCGCGTGTCCGCCGGCCAACCTCGCGAGGAAATCGGCGCTCGCGGGCGCCACCAGCACGAGCTCCGCCCAGCGCGCGAGCTCGATGTGGCCCATCGCGGCCTCGGCCGCCGCGTCCCAGAGCTCGGCGCGGACCGGGCGGCCGGACAGCGCCTGAAACGTGAGCGGCCCGACGAACTCGCGGGCCGCCGCGGTCATGACCACCTGCACCTCGGCGCCGCGCTCGCTGAGCCGCCGTACCAGATCCGCGCTCTTGTAGGCGGCGATACCGCCGGTCACGCCGAGCAGGACGCGTTTGCCTTGCATGGGTGGATTATCCGGCGCCGCTTCCCCGCGGGCAAACGAGTTTCCCAGCCGACCTTCAGCCTTCGTGCGGCGGGTCTCAGCGAGGCTCGGCGAATCGCGCTGTTTCTGCGCAAAGCACCGGCTTTTGCCCCCTGGTCGCAGCCGCGCTGCGGCCCTCATCATGAGGTCCGGTTATCAGCTCATGCCAGAAGCGCCATGGAACGTTCGAGCGCCCTCACCATCCGGGAGTGGCCGGAAAGCGAGCGCCCCCGCGAGAAGCTCCTCGACCGCGGCGCCCGAGCCCTCTCCGACGCGGAGCTCCTCGCCCTGCTCCTCGGCTCCGGCATTCCCGGCTGCTCAGCCGTCGGCATGGCGCGCTCGCTGATGAAGGACTTCAACGGCCTGCGCGATCTGCTGAGTGCGCCGCTGGCGCGCTGGCGGCGCAAGGGCATCGGCCTTGCGCGCTACGCTGCGGTGCAAGCTGCCGTGGAGCTCGCCAGGCGCCACCTGCTCGAGGAATTGCGCATCGGCTCGCCGCTCACCAGTCCCCAGGCGACTCACCGCTATCTACAGGCGCAGCTGCGCGACCGCCCGTACGAGGTCTTCTGCTGCCTCTACCTCGACAACCGCCATCGCCTGATTGCCTTCGAGGAGCTCTTCCGCGGCACGGTGGACTGCGCGCAGGTGCATCCGCGTGAGGTGCTGCGTCAGGCGCTGCTGCACAACGCGAGCGCCGTGATCCTGGCCCACAACCATCCCTCGGGCGTCCTCGAGCCCAGTCCCGCCGATGACTTCATTACTCGCCGCCTCAAGGACCTGCTCGCCCTCATGGACGTGCGGATCGTCGATCACATCATCGTCGGCGACAGCCGGTGCTATTCCTTCGCCGAGCACGGCCTCCTGTAGGGGATGCCCGCGGCCTGCACCCCGCACCCCGCCGGCGTCACGGTTTGCGAAACCGCAGCACGAACTGATCGGTCCTGCCGCGGATCGAGGGATTGAAGATGTTCTTGCGGCGATCGTCGGCTTTGTTGCGCAGCACGTTGCTTTCGCCCACCAGCTGAAAGCCGGCGGCCTCGACTTCGGACTTGACGGTCGCCTCGTCGATCCGGTGCAGCGTGTTGGTGTCCCGAAGCCCCGAGCCTGCCGCGGCCGCGTGGTCGACGATCAGATAGATGCCGCCGGGCTTCAGCGCCTTGAAGATGGCGGCGTTGATCTTGGCGACATCCGCCGGCGCGAAGAACGGGTCATGCAGATCGTGATAGTTGTCGGACAGCCAGACGAGGTCGGCCGGAGCCGGAAGGGCGAAGTCGTTCACCGGCGCCACCACGGCGGTGAAGTTGGGGAATTTCGGATCCGGCGTGCCGCCGTTCGCAGGTAGCCGGATCTTCAGGAAGTTCGTGAGCTCGGTCGGGTAGAAGCCGTAGACGTGTCCCTTGCGCCCGACCACGCCGGCAAAGATGCGGTCGTAGTAGCCGGTGGCCGGGATCAGGTCGGCCACCGTCCAGCCGGGCCGCATCCCGGAGAAGGCGATCACCGCGGCCGGCTTGCGCGCGCGGTCGCGCTTCACGTCGGCTGCGGGTCGCGCGGGGTTGGCGACAGCGGCGGCGATCCTACTCGGCACTGCGGCGTTGGCGCCCAGCGCGCCCAGAGCGCCGGCGCCGATGAGCGCTAAGATCAAGCGGCGGATGATGCTCATGGTGGCTCGTCCTAGCGACGTTAAGGATTCCGTAAGTTCCGGGAATCGCGGGAATGGTTCTCCGTCCCCCAGGCTTGTTCCGGATGCGTGGGGCTGGTATAAAGCTCGGCTCCCGCGAGGTGGCCGACGCCTCCCCGCATCCAAGTAGCTGAATTTCAAGGTCGATTCATATGTCGCGCGTCTGTGAGATCACCGGCAAAGGGCCGGCCGTCGGAAACCGCGTCTCCCACGCGAATAACAAGAAGCGCCGGCGCTTCCTGCCGAACCTGCACACCCAGCGGTTCTGGCTGGAGGGCGAGAAGCGCTGGGTCTCGCTGCGTGTGTCCACCCACGGCATGCGCACCATCGAGAAGAAAGGCATCGACAAGGTCGTTGCCGAGCTTCGTGCCCAGGGACTGAAGATCTGAAGGAGCCCCCATGCGCGAGAAGGTCAAGCTGCTCTCCTCGGCCGGTACCGGCCACTTCTACGTGACCACGAAGAACAAGCGCCTGCATCCCGATAAGCTCGAGGTGCGCAAGTTCGACCCCGTGGCGCGCAAACACGTGGCTTACAAAGAGAGCAAGATCAAGTAGCCGCCACCGCCGGCCGCCCGGCGGGTCGATTACGCGCGCGGCTCGATGCTGCGCAGATGACGGTGGGCGGAAATCCACGCCCCCAGCCAACCGAGTGCCATGCCGCCGCCGAAAAGCGCAGCGAGCACCTGGCCCGAGGGGCCCTGCAGCGCGTAGCGGCTGCCATAGAGCTGCGCCAGTGTCGCCACCGGCTGATCGAGCACCAGCAACGCCGCCTCGAGGATCCCCCAGGCGAGCACCGCCCCGGCGACTCCGTAGATGAGGCCCGTGTAGAGGAACGGCCGGCGCACGAAAGCATTCGAGCCGCCGACCAGCTTCGTCACCTCGATCTCCGCCCGGCGGTTGAGAATCTCCAGGCGGATGGTGTTGCCGACCACCGCGAGGACTCCGGCCCCGAGCAGCACGGCGGCGATGAGCACGAGGCGCCGCAGCACCGCAAGAATGGCGTTGAAGCGCTGGACCCACTCGGTATCGAGCTGCACGAGATCGACCTCCGGCCAGGCGGCAAAGTAGCGGCGCAGCGACTCGAGGTCGGCCGCGCTGCTCGCCCCGCGGCGCGGCACCACGTGCAGCACGTTGGGCAGAGGATTGGATTGCAACGCATCGAGCGCCGCACCGAACCCCGAGTACTTGCGAAACTCCTTCAGCCCCTCATCCGCCGGAATCACCACCACCTGCGCGATCCCGGGCCGCTCGCGGGCATTGGCCGCGAGCTGCTGCGCCTTGGCGAGCGGCACGCCGGATTTCAGATACACCGACATGTCGACGGCATGGCCGAAGCCGCCGGTCGCGGTCTGCGCGTTGATGACGAAAAGGCCGAGCGCCGTCGGCAGCGCGAGCGCAAGTGCGATGACGAGCAAGGTGAGCACGGTGGCGAGCGGATTGCGCTTCAGACGCCCGAGAGAGCCGAGCAGGGCCTGCGCGTGGCGGGTGCCAAACACGCCCAGGCTCATCGGCGCGCCACCAGATGCGGCAGGGAGTCGCCTCCTCCGTCCTTGACCTCACCACTCTCGAGCACGATCTCGCGCATGGCGAGCTCGCGCACGATGTGCTGATCGTGAGTCGCGACGAGTACCGTGACCCCGACGTCGCTGAAGCGCCGAAAGAGCCGCATCACCTCCAGCGAGAGCTCGGGATCGAGGTTGCCCGTCGGCTCATCGGCGATGATGAGCGGCGGCTTGCTGACCACGGCTCGCGCGATGCCGACCCGCTGCTGCTCGCCCACCGAGAGCTCCGCGGGCAGCATGCGCTCCTTGCCCAAGAGCCCCACCTGATCGAGCGCGGCGCGCACGCGCTTGTCGATCTCTTTGAGCGGCGCGCCGGCGACGACGAGCGGCAACGCGACGTTGTCGAACACCGGCCGGTCGGCGAGGAGCTTGTGGTCCTGAAATACAACACCGAGGTGACGCCGGAATGCGGGAATGTGGCGCGCTTTGAGGGCGCTCGTCTTCTTGCCGTTCACCGTCACGGTCCCGCGCGTCGGCCGCTCGAGGAGCGCCACGAGCTTCAGCACCGTGCTCTTGCCGGCGCCCGAGCGGCCGGTGAGGAACACCATCTCGCCGCTCTCGATCCTGAAGCTGACGTTGGTGAGGGCCTCCCGTCCGTTGGGGTAGCGTTTGCTGACCCGCTCGAATTCGATCATGGCTCCCGCGGCCCCTCGACCAGGGCGGTGGCGAAGGCGCGGGCGTCGAACTCGCCGAAATCCTGCGGCTGCTCGCCGATGCCGATGAAGCGGATCGGGAGGCCGAGGCGGCGCGCAATGGCGATCACGATGCCGCCCTTGGCGGTGCCGTCGAGCTTGGTGAGGGCAATGCCGGTCACGCCGATCGCCTGGTTGAACTGGATGGCCTGGGAGAGCGCATTCTGACCTTGGTTGGCGTCGAGGACCAGCAGCACTTCGTGCGGGGCGGAAGGCTCGACCCGCTGCATGACGCGCTTCACCTTCTTCAGCTCCTCCATCAGATGGGACTGGCTGTGCAATCGCCCCGCGGTGTCCGCCAACAGCACGTCAGCCCCGCGCGAACGCGCCGACTGCAGCGCATCGAACACGACGGCCCCGGGATCGGCGCCCGCGCGCTGGGCGATGAACACGGCGCCGGCGCGCTCGGCCCAGACATGCAATTGCTCGATGGCGGCCGCGCGAAAGGTATCACCGGCGGCAAGCGTGACGCTGCGCCCCTCGTCGGCGAGGCGCCGGGCGAGCTTGCCGATGGTGGTGGTCTTGCCGGAGCCGTTGACGCCCACCACCAGGATCACGAACGGCTTGACGCCTTCGTCGATCACCAGCGCTCGGGCGCAGGGCTCCAGGATATCGACGATGGCATCGCGCAACGCGTTGACCAGCGCCTCGACATCGGCGAGCTCCTTGCGCGCGACGCGGCTGCGAAGCCTGGTCAGGATGTCCTCGGTAGCCTCGACACCGACATCGGCGGTAAGCAGGCGCGTCTCGAGCTCCTCCAGAATCTGCGCATCGATCTGCCGTCCTTTGAAGAGGTCGGCCAGATCGTAGGTGAGCCAGGAGTTGCCGCGGTTCAGCCGCGTGCGCAGCCGCTTGAAGAAGCCTTGGCGCTCCTCGGCCTCGGCGGCGCCGTCTTTGGGTTTGCGTCCGAACATGGATCTGTCTACCGGTAGTGTATCGTAGCGGCGTGAGAGCAGTCCCTTGAGCCGCCCCTCTCCCTCAGTACGCCGCGGCAGCTCCGCGCGGACGCTACGAATCATCGGCGGCAGCTGGCGCGGGCGGCGCCTGCGCTTCCCAGCCTCGCCCGAGATCCGCCCGACGCCCGATCGCGTGCGCGAGACGCTCTTCAACTGGCTCAGCTCGCGCGTGCCGGGCGCGCACTGCCTCGATCTGTTCGCCGGCAGCGGCGCGCTCGGCCTCGAGGCGCTCTCTCGGGGCGCCGCGCAGGTCACCTTCGTCGAGCGCGACCCCGCCGCGGCGCGCGAAATCGCCGCGCGCCTGACGGAATGGGGCGCTCACCAGGGGAGCGTCGAGCACGCCGACGCGCGCGCCTTTCTCGAGCGGACACCTGCCGCGCCGTTCGACCTCGTGTTCCTCGACCCGCCTTTCGCCGCCGGACTGCTCGAGGAGAGCGCGCAGCGCCTCGAGCAAGGCGGCTGGCTTGCCAACGGTGCGCTCATCTACGTCGAATGCCCGGCTTCAGCCACGCCGCTCATTCCGCAGAGCTGGAGCGCCCTGAAGGGGAAGCGGGCCGGCGAGGTCGGGTATCATCTCTACTCGCGAGCTGCGCGGGGGACAGACATCGAATGAGCCGCAACGCCATCTATCCGGGCACCTTCGACCCGATCACCAACGGCCACCAGGACCTGGTGCGCCGCGCGGCCGGAATCTTCGACCGCGTCATCGTCGCCATCGCCTCCAACCTCAACAAGGCTCCCCTCTTTCCGCTCGATGCGCGCATCGACCTCGCGCGCCGCGTGCTCGATGATCTGCCCAACGTCGAAGTGCTCGGCTACTCCGAGCTCACCGTCGAGTTCGCCCGCAAACACCACGGCGCGGTGATCATCCGCGGGCTGCGAGCGGTCTCGGACTTCGAGTTCGAGTTCCAGCTCGCCAACATGAACCGCCACCTCGACCGCGACATCGAGACGGTGTTCCTCACCCCCCAGGAGCAGTTCACCTTCATCTCCTCCTCGCTCGTGCGCGAGATCGCGGTGTTGGGCGGTGACGTGCACGAGTTCGTGCATCCGATCGTGGAGGCCGAACTCAAGAAGCACCGGAAAGTGACTTAGAGCGCAGCGCAAGATATCTCTTGGCCAGACGCTCGCCGGCAAGAGCCGGCGCGCGAGCCTACAGGGATGTACTTGCGGCGTTCTGGCCAAGGGTGTTTTGTGATGCGCCCGGCGCATCACTTCTGACACTTCGGACAGTAGTACGTCGACCTGCCCTGTTGGGTGATCTGCCGGATCGCGGTGCGACACACCCGACACGGCTTTCCTGCCCGCTCATACACGTACAACTTCTGCCGGAAGTATCCCGGCTCTCCGTCCGCTCCGACGTAGTCCCGCAGGGTCGTCCCGCCGACCTTGATCGCCATTGAGAACACCGCCCGCACCGCCTTCGCCAGCCGGGCTGCCTCCTGCCGCGAGAGGCTCTGCGCCCGCCGGCGCGGCCGGATCCGCGCCCGAAAGAGCGCCTCGCTGGCATAGATGTTCCCGACGCCGACGACCAGCCGGCTGTTCATCAACACCTGCTTGATCGATGCCCGGCGACGCCGGGTGATCCGCCACAGGTAGTTGGCGTCGAACTCGCGGTCGAAAGGCTCGGGTGCGAGCCGCGCGAGCAGCGGGTGCTGGCGCGGGTCGCCGCTCGTATAGTGCAGGCTGCCGAAGCGGCGCGGATCGTTGAACCGCACCGTGTGCCCGGACTCGAGCAGCAGGTCGTAGTGATCGTGCGCGATGCGCGGCGCGTCGGCGGCCAGAACGCGCAGCGTTCCCGACATGCCGAGATGTACGAGCAGCGTGCCCGAGTCCAGAGCGATCAGCAGGTACTTGGCGCGTCTTCCCAAGCCGGTGATCCGCTGTCCGGCGAGCTTCGCCGGCAGATCGTCCGGCACCGGCCAGCGCAGCCGCGGCTCGTGCACCGCAAGCGCCACGATGCGCCGGCCGGCGATGTGTGGCTCGAGACCCCGCCGCGTCGTCTCGACCTCGGGTAGCTCCGGCATGGCGCGCTAGGGGAGCATCCGGCGAAGCACCGGGTCGCGCAGCAGGTAATGATGCGCCAGCGCGGCAGCGGCGTGCAGGCCCGCCACGATCAGCACGAGATCGGCGAGATCGCCGTGCAGCCATGCGAGCGTTCTCGTGAGCGCCCGATCGCCGGGGACCAGCTTCGGCAGCGTGTAGAGATTGAAGAGCGCATCGCCACGTTGCCAAGCGTTGAACACGCCGAGCACTACGGTCGTTCCGACCAGCGCGTAGAGGCCGTAATGCACCAGCTTGGCCAGGAGGCCGATCCAGCCCGAGTCTGCCGGCGGCAGGCTGCGGCCCGCGCTCACGCGCCACAGGACGCGCGCGAACAGCATGAGCCCGAGCGCCGCGCCGAGCACGATGTGCATCGAGCGCGCGTCGATTCTGGGAGATCCCTTGGGGAAGAAGTCGATGGTCTGTCCGAGCGTCCACAGGATCACCACCAGCGCGGCGGTCAGCCAGTGAAGGGCAATGCTGACGCCGTCGTAGCGCGCCGGCTGGGCGAGCGCCGCGGTGGCCTGCTCGATCCGCTCCGAAGTCCGTGCCTGCATGAAACCCCCCACGGCTGCGACTTTACCGGGACGCGCAGCCTACGCAATACGCATAAATGGCACCTGAAAATATCAGGCCGCGGGGCCGGCGCGGCGCGGAACCCTCGCCGCGCGCGATGATTGATTCTGCCGTCCGACACTTTTGGCCGGAGATCGCCATGACCACCATGAAAGCCGTGCGCATCCGCTCTTTCGGTGGGCCCGAGGTGCTCGAGCTCACCGACATCGAGATGCCGCAGCCCGGCGACGAGGAGGTGCTGATCAGGGTTCGCGCCGCGAGCGTCAACCCGGTGGACTACAAGATCCGCTCGGGCGCTTACCCCGTCGTGAAACAGGATCAATTGCCCAAGGTGCTCGGCCGCGACGTTGCGGGCGAGGTCGCGCGCTGTGGTCGGGCGGTGCGCAACTTCAAGGAAGGCGACACGGTCTACGCCATGCTCGATGGCGGCCCGGGCGGCTACGCCGAGTACGTCACCGTGAGGGCCGAGCTGGTGGCGCCCAAGCCCGCGGTGCTCGATTACGTTCGGCCGCAGCCGTGCCCCTCGCCGGACTCACGGCCTGGCAGGGCCTCTTCGATCACGGCCGTCTTCAGGCCGGCCAGCGCGTGCTGATCCATGGCGGCGCCGGCGGCGTGGGGCATCTCGCCGTGCAGTTCGCGAGAGCCAAGGGCGCAACGGTTGCGACGACGGTCGCGAGCCAGGATGTGGAATTCACCCGACATCTCGGTGCCGACCAGGTGATCGACTACACCCGCGAGCGGTTCGAGGAGGAGGTGGACAAGGTCGACCTGGTGCTCGACCTCGTGGCGGGCGAGACGCAGGAGCGCTCCTGGGCAGTGCTCAAGGACGGGGGGACGATGATCTCCTCGCTGGCACGGCCCTCCGCCGACCGCGCCCGCGAGCTTCACGCCCGGGCAGAGAATTTCATCGCCCATCCGGATCGTGGTGAGCTCATCGAGATCGGGCGCCTGATTGACGAGGGCCGGGTGCATCCCCATATCTGCGCGGTGTTCGAGCTCAAGGACGCGCGCCAGGCTCAGGCCCAGCTCGAGCGGCATCACGCCCAGGGTAAGGTCGTCCTCGAGGTGGGGTGATGACCCCCCTTCAGGGGGATTCCCGGGGTCCCCGGAAAGGCGCAAGCTGCTGGGCGATAAGGGTAAAAGCCGGCGCGCCCGGGGAACTTGCGGGCCCATTAGCACTCAAATACCGCGAGTGCTAAAATGCCTGTCCAATGAATTCGGAGACTGCATGACCGCAAATACCGCATTGATTGCCCGCCCCGGTGATCTGGCGCTGGCCGGTCCGGTCGGGAGCCTGGACGCCTACCTCGATCGCGTGAGCCGAATCCCGGTGCTGAGCCGGGAAGAGGAGCGCAAGCTGGCCGAGCGCTTCCGCTCCCACGACGACCTCGACGCCGCCCGCCAGCTGGTGCTCTCGCATCTGCGTTTCGTGGTGCACATCGCGCGCGGGTACAGCGGTTACGGGCTGCCGGTCGGAGACCTCATTCAGGAGGGCAACGTCGGCCTGATGAAGGCGGTCAAGCGGTTCGACCCGGCGCTCAACGTGCGCTTGGTGTCCTTCGCGGTCCATTGGATCCGGGCAGAGATCCACGAATATGTGCTGCGCAACTGGCGGCTGGTCAAGATCGCCACCACCAAGGCGCAGCGTAAGCTCTTCTTCAACCTGCGCCGCCTGAAGAAGAACCTGACGTGGCTGTCCGCGGAGGAGACCGCGGCCGTTGCGCGCGACCTCGGCGTCACGCCGACCGAGGTGACCGAAATGGAGAAGCGCCTCGCGGCCCGCGACCTGTCATTCGACCCGACGCCGGAGACGGACGAAGAGGAGACCTACAGTCCTGCCGCTTATCTGCCGGCGCCCAATGCCGATCCGGCAGAGCGGGTGGAAAGCGCGGAGTGGGAAGACGACTCCTCGGCGCGGCTTCACGATGCGCTCGAGCATCTGGACGACCGCAGCCGTGACATAGTGCAGCGCCGCTGGATGAGCGAGCACAAAGCGACCCTGCACGAGCTGGCCGACAAGTACGGAGTCTCGGCGGAGCGCATCCGTCAGATCGAGTCGAACGCGCTCGGCAAGCTGAAAGGCTTCATGGGACCGGAGGCGGTTCCGGCTTAGGCTTCGGCAGCCCGCTGCACCGCGGCCGCGACCCGCTCGTGCACGGACTTGTCGAGCGGGTCGGGCACCAGCGCATCGGGCGCGGCCTGCTCGGCAATGGCGCGCGCGGCCGCCATGAGCATCGCATCGGTGAAGCGCAGCGCGCGCGCGGCGAGCGCTCCCTTGAAGAGGCCGGGGAAGGCGAGCACGTTGTTGATTCCCTTGCCGTCGGCCGCGAACGCCGCGCCGCGCTCCCTCGCCGCAAGCGGCTCGATCTCCGGATCAGGATTCGAAAGCGCGAGGATCACCTGGCCCGGGCGCACCCACTCCGGTCTGATCAGACCCTTGACGCCGGTGGTCGCAATCACGATGTCGGCGCGCTGCATGATGGTTTGCAGCGTCGCGCCTTCGCCTCCCAGCGCAACCAGACGCGCCACCGCATCCGCGTTGCGATCGGCGCCGAGCACGCATTTCGCCCCGCCGGCGCGCAGCAGCCGCACGATCCCGAGCCCCGCCGCGCCGAGCCCGATCTGGCCGATCACGCTTTCCTCCCAGCTCTTGCCTGCCCGCCGCGCGGCGTTGGTCAACGCGGCAAGCGCCACCACCGCGGTGCCATGTTGGTCATCGTGCAACACGGGCTTGCGCAGTCTCTCCCGCAACAGGCGCTCGATCTCGAAGCACTCGGGCGCGGCAAAGTCCTCGAGTTGCACGGCACCGAAGGACAGATGAATGCGGGCGACGATGTCCGCCACCTGATCCGGCTGCCGCTCCTCGATCAGGATCGGCACCGCTGACAGCCCGACGAGGTCGGCGAACAGCGCCGCCTTGCCCTCCATGACCGGCAGCCCGGCGAGCGGGCCGATGTTGCCGAGACCGAGCACCGCCGTGCCGTTGGTGACCACGGCCACGGTGCTATCGATGCTGGTGAACTCGTGCGCGGCCTGAGGGTCCTTCTGGATGGCAAGACACACCCGCGCGACGCCCGGCGTGTAGATGTCGCGCAGCACCTGCAGGGTGTTGATCGGGAGACTCGCAACCGTGCGGATCTTGCCGCCGCGGTGACGATTGAAGACACGGTCGGACTTGCCGATGAAGCGGGCCGTCGGCAGCTGGTCGATGCGCTCGTAGAGGCTCCGATTCGCCTCCTCGTCCATCTCGAGCGTGATCTCCCAGAGGGTGCGTCCCTGGTCGCGCCGCAACGCGACCAGATGCTCGATGGTGAGACCCGCCTCGGCGATGACCTGCAGCACTTTCGCAAGGCTTCCGGGCTGGTGGACGGTCTCGACCATCAGGATCTCGGGTATCTTCATACCGGGCGCACGATACCAGCGCCGCCACAGCCCGGCCATGGCCGCAAGCAACCCCTCCCATACCCCTATAATCGGCTCATGAAGCGCCTCATCGCCATCGTGGAAGACGAGCCGGCCATCCGTGACAACTACGCCGCGGCATTCGCGCGCGAGGGCTATCTCGTGCGCACCTATGGCGATCGGGGCGCGGCGATGGCGGCCTTTGCCGCGCGCCTGCCCGACCTGGCAGTGATCGACATCTCGCTCGAGGAGGAGCCGGAAGGGGGATTCGAGCTCTGCCGGCAGCTGCGGGCGCTCTCGGCGGAGCTGCCGATCATCTTCCTCACGGCGCGCGATTCGGAGCTCGATGCGGTATCGGGACTGCGCCTCGGAGCGGATGATTTCCTCACCAAGGACCTCAGCCTCGCCCACCTCATTGCGCGGGTGAACGCTCTTTTCCGCCGGGTGGATGCGCTGCGCAAGCCGGCGGGCGATGAAGCCCAGATGGTGCGTCGCGGACCGCTTGCGCTCGACGCCGAGCGCATGCGCGTGGAGTGGGACGGCAAGGTGGTGCTGCTCTCGCTGACGGAATTCTGGATCGTGCATGCGTTGGCCCGTCATCCGGGGCACGTGAAGAACCGGCAGCAACTGATGGACGCGGCCAACGTGGTGCTCGACGACAACACCATCACCTCGCACGTGAAGCGGATCCGGCGCAAGTTCCAGAGCATCGAGCCCACGTTCGACGCCCTGCAGACCGTCTACGGGATGGGTTACCGCTGGGTCGATTGAAGCGTCGATGTCGCTGCGACTGAAGCTGCTGCTCCTAGGCCTTGCGACCCTGGTGCTGCCCTGGACCGGCATTCGCTACGCCCGGGAGATGGAAGCCGCTCTGCGGGAAAGCGAGCAGCACGCCTTGCAGGCCGTAGCCGAAACCATGGCTGCCTCGCTCCAGGGGCGGATGGACCTGCTCTACCGCAACCCCGGGCAGAGCGCGCCGAGCGACGTCGGTCCCTATGACCTCACGCCGCTCGCACTGACGGCGCCGCCGTACATCGACGGTTATGCGGATGACTGGCCCCCTGAGCCGGGCGCCTGGCGGCGCTACGGCAGTGGCGCGCATCGCTTCCGTATTCTGACCGGCGTCTATGACCGCATGCTCTACGTACTGCTCGAAGTGCGCGATCCTCATCTGGTGTTCGATGCGCCCGGCGCGAATCCGCTCGATTCTGCCGCGCTCGGTGATCGTGTCTGGATCGGCTACGAGGATCCGCAGCACGCACAGGAGCAGGTCTTCCTCGCACTCACCGGACCGGGGCCCATCATTGCGAGGCGGATCGAAACCGGGGAGTACGGCGAGGAGAGCGCGGTGGAGGATCCGCGCATCGTCGGTGCGCTGCAACCGCATCCCGGCGGGTACGAGGTCGAGCTCGCCATGCCGCTCTCGATGGTGGGCCGACAGTTCGGCGTGGAGCTCGACGATCGCGACCAGCGTGGCCTCGATCCGCTGAGCTATGGAACGCTGCGCAGCACCGACCTGCATACGCTCGGGGGTCTCATCGTAGCCTCGCCCTCGCTGACTCCATACCTCGCGCAGTTCATGCAGCCGGGAATGCGGCTGTCGGTGAGCACGCCGGCGGGCTCGGTCCTGGCACAGTCGGACGAGCTCGCGGTGCCGGGCGTGCTGGCGCCCGAGCCCGGCGTCCTGACACAGATCTACCGGCGGTTCGTCGACCGCGAGCGCGAGCCGCAGTTCATCGCATCCGCCGCTCCGATCTACGACAGCGGCCATCACACGGCGATCGGCGAGATCGAGGTGACACAGGCCGCCAACCGCTGGGAGGGGCTGCGCGATCGCGCGCTCACCCGCATGCTCGACTGGACGCTGGTGACGAGCGCCATTCTGGTTATTGTCACATTCGCGTTCGCCGCCCGGCTGGCGCTGCGACTCTCGCGGCTGCGCCGGGCGAGTGAATCGGCGCTCGCGAAACCACCGCAAACCGTTTTGGACAGCGCGAGCCAACCGAGCGCCCGCGCTGCGCTCGTGACCGAGTTCCCGGAAACCACCGCCGCTGATGAGCTCGGGGACGTGGCGCGCAGCTTCTCCCGCCTCCTCGGCCGTCTCAACGAGTACACCAGTTATCTGCGCTCACTCGCGGGTAAACTCGCGCACGAGATCCGCACGCCGCTCACCATCGTGCGCTCCTCGCTCGAGAACCTCGAGTCCGAGGAGGTGCCAGCCGCGGCGCGCCAATATCTCGAGCGTGCGCGCCAGGGGAGCGAGCGCCTGAATGCGATCCTCGTGGCGATGGGCGCGGCGACGCGAGTGGAGGAAGCGATTGGCAACGCGGAGCGCTCGCGTTTCGATCTGACCCCGATCATCGCCTCCGCCGTAAGTGCGTACCGCGTCGCATTTCCGCAGCGCCGCTTCGCGGGCGAGCTGACGGAAGAGCCGCTCGAGATCGAGGGTGCGCCGGATCTGATCGTGCAGCTTCTCGACAAGCTCATCGACAATGCGGTCGATTTCAGTCCCGCCGGCGCCACCATCACCGTGCGCCTGCGGCGGGAGTCCGATGCGGCCGTGCTCGAAGTCGACAATCCCGGCCCGCCGCTCGTGCCCGAAGCGCGCGGACGGCTCTTCGAGTCGCTTTGGCAGTCACGCACCGGCAGTGACAGCCGGCCGCACTTCGGGCTTGGCCTCTACATCGTGCGCCTCATTGCCGAGTACCACCGGGGCGAAGTCGCGGCAACGGATTTACCGGGCGGGGAAGGAGCGCGCTTCGCAGTGCGGCTACCGCGCGTGAACGCCTCGTTGTTGCCCAATTACAACGAAAAAGTCAAGCTGGAATCGGTATGATTTTGGGGAGAGAGCCGCAGGTGATGCGTACGCGCCAAGATTGCGGAGGATAACGAAAGGCAGAAATCCGGAAGTCGACGCGGGCACGGGTCAAGGCAGCCGCAACTTTTGCAGCGGATGTCAGGAACGATCCAGCGCGTGTATTGACACGCGGGCCTTTGAGATTGGGCCGGGGCGAGAGCCCCAGCGTTTCAGCCGAGTCAAATAGATGCCCGTGACGCAAGCTGACAGCGACTCACCGGGTCATCGAATTCCGATTTGAGCCGCCGGTAACCCGGCGGCTTTTTTTTGGCCTGCCGCTGCCGTGGCAGGCGCCCGACTGCCGCAAGCGGCTCAGCCATGGGTGTTGGAACGCCGCTCCTTTCGAGACCTGGGCTATTGCAATACGCGAGCGGCTGGATCAACATCCGCGCCGTCCGCAACCTCGGAGGTGTGACCAGCGAGATGAAGACGAGACAAGCGTCGACTGACAGCGACCCGTCTCCCGGGGGTCCAGGACTCGCGTCAGCGGATCTCAGTGAGCCCTTTCTTCGCAGCGTCAATTCCTATCTCGAGAAGAATTTTCCCGACTTTTTCGCCGAAGCGCGCTTCCAGGTCGGGAATGATGATTATTTCCTCTACGCGCGCTTCGGCCAGTACCTGGCTCGAACCATCGAGCAGAACCGGGCCTCCCGCGACAAGATCAACCGCGGCTTCACCGTCCTCAACAAGATGGCGAGGGCTTCGGCACGGCATCCGCGCATCCGACAGATGCTGGTTTCGGGACCGCTGGAATACATCGTCGATGCGCCGAGGGCGCGCGCGCTGGCGCTGAAGCGCCTGTCGCGAGTCGCCCAGGGGTATTTGGAAAGCCTCTGCGAGTGAGCTCCCGCTCAAGAGCAAGTCCCTGAGCGGCTCAGGGCCGCTCGGTGTCCCGGGGCACGCGCGCCGGTAAACTGCGCCGATGGATGAGGCCCTCGAGGTGCGCCGGTTCTGGTTCGGAAAGCTGCCGCTGACCGCTGCGGCCGTGCAGGCGCGCCTCGCGCTCTGGTTCGGCGCAGATCCCGAGGAGCAGCGGCGCGCCGATGAGCTCATCCGCTCGCGCTTCGGGCCGCTCATCGAGCGGGCGGCCGCGGGCGAGCTCGCGGCCTGGGCCGATAGCCCGCGGCGGCGCCTGTCTCTCATCCTGCTGTTGGATCAATTCCCGCGGCAGGTCTTTCGCGGCACCGGCCGCGCCTTCGCCAGCGACCGCGCGGCGCTGGCGCTGACTCTCTCGGGCATGCAGTCGGCTGCCGATGCGGCGCTCACGCCCCTCGAGAGGATCTTCTTCTACATGCCGCTGCAGCATGCCGAGCTGCCGGATGCGCAGGATGAGTCGGTCGCGGCCTACCGCCGGCTGCTCAACGAGGCGCCGGCGGAGCTCAAAGCCGTGTTCGCGAGCTCGCTCGAGTATGCCGAGCTGCACCGCTCCATCGTGGCCCGCTTCGGCCGATTCCCGCATCGCAATCGTGCGCTCGGCCGCGCCAACACCGCCGAGGAAGAGGCGTACCTGCGCGAGTGCGCCGAGAGCTTCGGCCAGTAGCAGGATCGCGCCGCCGGCTGCCGCGGCCCTCATCCGTGGACCAGCCGCTCCAATCGGCGGATCTGCCGCTCGAGATCGCGCTGCGCTTCCAACAGCTCGAGCGCGAGGGCCGCGCCGCTGACGTTGATCCCGAGATCGCGCATGAGTCTGCCGGCGACTGCCAGGCGCGGCAGCGCGGCGGCCGGAAGCTGCCATTGCTCGGGCGCATAGCCTCGCGGTGAGATCACGCCGAGCTCGGCCAGCTCGATCACGACCCCGAGCTCCAGCCGGCAGAGCCGGCAGATCTCGCTCGCCGCGAGCCAGTCGGCCTCGCCCACGAGCTTCGCCTCATGCATCTCCACGGCATCGGTCACACGCGTCGCCTCCTCAATCTTTGACCTGCAGATCGGCGCGCGGGTCGTAGCTCCCGAGCTTCGCGCGCATCTCCTCGTACAACGCCCGCGCCTCCGGGGAGTTGGCGGGAGGGAGGACGACCTTGAGCTGCACGTACTCATCGCCCGGCGGTTTGCCCGGAAGCCCGCGCCCCCGCAGGCGCAGCTTCTGGCCCGATTGAGCACCGGCGGGCACCTGCATGTCGACCGGGCCGCCGAGGGTCGGTACCGTGATGGAACTCCCGAGCGCCGCTTCCCAGGGCGCAAGCGGCAGAGTGAGTGTCACGTCGCGGCCCTCCACCTGATAGAGCCGGTGGGGCCGAAGGTGCACCTCCAGATAAAGGTCACCGGCGCGACCGCCGGCGGCGGGCTCACCCTGGCCGGCAAGGCGGATCGGCTGGCCGTCGGTCACTCCCGCGGGAATGCTCACCCGCACTTGATGCGAGCGCAGCTCCAGAGTTCCGTCGGGCTTGAGCTCCGGTCGCTTGAGCTCGAGGGTGCGCGTCGTTCCCCGAAAGGCTTCTTCGAGGTCGATATCGATGCGCGCATGGTGGTCCCTGCCGGCGCGGCTGCGCGCGCCGGCGCGAAAGGGTCCGCCGCCGCCGAACAGCGACGAGAAGAAGTCGCTGAAGCCCTGATCCTCGAACCCCTGCTCGTGGAAAGACGCGCCGCCGGCGCCTCGGGAGCGCGCACCGCCGCTGAACTCGAAGCCGCTCGCCCAGTCCGGCGGCGGCCGGAATTGCTGTCCTGCGCGCCACTCGCTGCCGAGCTGATCGTAGGCGGCGCGCTTCTCCGGGTCCTTGAGCACCTCGTAGGCTTCCTGGACCTCCTTGAACTTCTGCTCGGCGTCCTTCTCCTTGCTGACATCGGGATGGTACTTGCGCGCCAGGCGGCGGTAGGACTTCTTGATGTCCTCGGCCGTGGCGGTCCGGGCGACGCCCAGAATCTGGTAGTAATCCCGGTATTCCATGAGCGATGCGGGCCTCGCGCAAAAGTTGGGCAGGCGGTGAGCCGTGACATGGGGGCGGGGCGCGCGAAGCCAAGCCCCCGGCGCTTGATTTGCGCCGGCGCGGCCCCATGCAGCGGCCCATGAGCGCCGAAACCTCCGTCACCGGCACGCTGCTCGTGGCCTGCCCGCATTGCCAGTCCCTGGTGCGGCTTCCCGAGGCGCGAGCCGGCGAGCATCCGAAGTGCCCGCGCTGCAAGGCGCAGGTCCTCACCGGCGAGCCGGTCGAGTTGGACGGCGGCGCTTTTGCCGCGCATGTCGAGCGGGCGACGCTCCCGGCGCTGGTCGACTTCTGGGCGCCCTGGTGCGGACCGTGCCGGATGATGGCGCCGGTGCTCGAGCGCACGGCGGCTGAGCGCGCGACCGGGCTTCGCGTGGCCAAAGTCAACACCGAGGAGCAGCCGCAGCTCGCCGCGCGCTTCGGCATTCGCAGCATTCCGACACTGATACTCTTTCGCGAAGGGCGCGAGCTCGCGCGCCAGTCCGGCGCGGTGGACGCCGCCACCCTCTCGCGTTGGCTCGACCGCGCCCTGGCCTGATCGTCCTATACGACCTTCGGCGGGAAAAATTCCGGATCGGTCAACGCCATTTCCGACAGCGGCCCGAAGCCGGTAACTTCACTCCTGATCCGCGCCGCGTCTCCGATCGCGACGATCGCCACCGAGTCGGCTCTCGGGAACGCTTCCTCGATCACCGCCTGCGCTTCCTCCACGCCGACCGCGGCGAGCTGGGCGGGATAATCGTCGATGTAGCTCTTGCCGAGCCCGTAGAGCTCGATCTCGGCCAATGCGCCCGCCCAGTCCGCGTCGGTTTCGAGCCCGAGCGGATACTGCCCGAGGATGTACGCGCGCGCGGAATCGAGCATTTCCCGCCTGAGGCCCTCGCTGCGCAGCCGATCGAGCGTGCGCAGCGACAGCTCGAGCGCCCTGCCGGTGTTCTCGGTCTGCGCGAAGGAGCGCAGCGAGAACTCTCCGGGAGCGCTGCCGCGCGTGAAGCTCGAGCGCGCTCCATAGGAGAGGCCGGATTTGATCCGCAATTCCGTGTTGAGCAGGGAGGTGAAGCGGCCGCCGAAGAGCGTGTTGACCAGATCGAGCGCCGCCCGCCGAGGGTAGCGCTTGTCGACCCCCACGTTGCCGACCCAGAAGTAGGTTTGCGCCGAGCCGGGAAAGTCGACCAGCAACACTCGCCTGCCGGCAAGCGCGCGCGCCGGCGCCGGGGCGGGGACAGGGGCGACCGTGCGCGGCCAGCGGGAGAAGCTCTCCGCGGCGCCGCGGGCGAGCAGATCCGCATCGATGTCGCCCGCCAGTACGAGGATCAGCCGCTCGGCGCCGAACTGCTCATCGTAGTAGCGCAACACGTCTTGGCGCTCGATCGCAGCGAGCGACGCCTCGCTGCCAAATACCGGCCGAGCGTACGGATGGTCGGCGAACAGGAAAGCGCGGCCGTAAGTATCGATCAGCTCCGCCGGATCGGAGTCCTTGGCCGCCTTGATGAGCTCGATGTGGCGGGCCGCGAGATCCTCGAGCTCTCCCCCGTCCAAGGCGGGCCGCAACAGCGCATCAGCCAGCAGCTCGAGCATCAGCCGTTGATCGCGCGCGAGGAACTGTCCGCGCACGCTGATCGCCTCCGCCCCGGCGCCGGCGCCGAAACTGCCGCCCACTCCTTCGACGATATCGGCGAACGCGTAGGCGCTGCGCTCGCCGGCGCCCTTTTCCAACAGCCCCGCCACCAGGGAAGCGACGCCGGGCCGCGAGGGGGGATCACCGAGGGCGCCACCGCGCAGCACGGCGTTGAACGCCACCAGCGGAACCTCGCGGCGCGGCACCAGAATGAGCGCGACGCCGTTGCCGAGGGAGAGCCGCTCGTGCTGCGGCACCCGCACCATCATGAGCCGGCGCTCGTGAGCACGCCGAGCGTCCGCCGGCGGCTGTCGAGGATCTCCTTCGCGACGCTGCGCAGCTCCTCGGCGCAAACCGCTGCAATCCGCGCCGGCGCCTCGAACAACGCCGACCAATCACCGTGAAACACCTCGTACTCACCGAGAAGCTGCGCCTTGCCGTCGATGGTGGCGAGCTTCTTCCACAGACCGACGGCCGCGAGATTGCGCGCCCGCTCGAGCTCTGCCTCGGTGAGACCATCCGCCGCTACCGCCGTCAGCTCGGCATCGAGCGCTTCGCGCGCCTCCTCGGGATCGGCGTCCTGCGGCAGCATGATTGAGAGCCACAGCAGCCCCGGATCGAACCCCTCCTGCCAGTGCCCGCTCACCTCGATGGCCAGCTGCCGGTCCTCCACCAGCGAGCGATGGAGCCTCGAGGCGTCACCCTCCACCAGCGCGCAGAGCAACAGGCTCACCGCGGGACCGCGCGGGTCGGCGGCCCGCGGCGCCTTGTAGGCACACTGCAGAATCGGCGTCTGTGCCTTGCGCCGGATCAACACGCGGCGCTCGCAGAGCTGCTCGGGCTCGATGGCTCGCACGGGCGGCGGCGGCGGCTGCGCGGCGATGGGCTCGAAGTAGCGCCGCGCGAGGGCGATGGCCCGCTCCGGGTCCACGTCCCCCGCCAGCACCAGTGTCAGATTGTTGGGAGCGTAGTACGTGCGGTAGAAGCCCTGCAGGTCCTCGAGCCGCCACGAGCGGATGTCCGCCGGCCAGCCGATGGTCGGAAAGCGGTAGGGATGCGCGACAAAAGCGGTGGCCTGCACCTGCTCGGCGAGCAGTCCCTGACTGTTGTCCTCGACGCGCAATCGCCGCTCGGAAGCCACGACCCCGCGCTCGTTCTCGATCACCTCCGGCGTGAAGGCAAGGTGCGCCACCCGATCCGCCTCCAGATCGAGCACGAGCTCGAGAGCGCCCTGCGGGAACCAGTCCTGGTAGACCGTGACGTCGTCGCTGGTGAAGGCGTTGTTGGCTCCGCCCTCGGCTTCCATCAGCCGGTCGAAATCCCCCGGCGGATGACGGCTGGTGCCGTTGAACATCATGTGCTCGAAGAAATGAGCGAGCCCGGTGGCGCCCGGCGCCTCGTTGCGGCTGCCGGCCCGCACCCAGTTGTAGAGCGCGACGTTCGGGATGTTATGTACCGGCCAGACGATCACGCGCATGCCATTGGCGAAGGTCGCGGCGCGCACCGCCTCGGCTCCTGACACCATGAGGCGCCGCGGCGCCAGGGCCGCGGACCGAGAGCCCGGCGCCGGTTCGGGCGAGACGGGCGGTTGCGCAGGACCGATCACGAGAATGAGAGACGCGCGTGACGGGAATACGGTTTGCTGTACCAGCGGCGATGTGTGCACGGAACACGAGCTTGCGCATCGCTCAGGTGGCGCCGCTGTACGAAAGTGTTCCTCCAAAGCTCTACGGCGGCACCGAGCGCGTGGTGTCGTATCTCACCGAGGAGCTGGTGCGGCAGGGACATCGGGTGACGCTCTTTGCAAGCGGGGACTCGCGCACTTCCGCCGAGCTCGTGCCGGTCTGCGACCGCGCAGTGCGCCTCGAGCGCGAGCCAACGGCCGCCGTCGCGCTGCATGCGCTGCTCGTTGAGACGGTGTTCGGGCGCGCCGACCTTTTTGACGTCATCCATTGCCATATCGACAGTGTTCATCTCCCGCTCGCCAGACGTTGCGCGGTACCGGTCGTCACGACTCTGCACGGTCGACTCGACATCGCCGCGCTCGCCTGCCTTCACGGCGAGTTCCCGGAGCTGCCGCTGGTATCGATCTCCGATTCCCAGCGCGCGCCGATTCCCTGGGCGAGCTGGGCGGGAACGGTCCATCATGGTCTGCCCCTCGAGCTGCACCGTCCGAACTATGACGCGGGAAACTACCTCGTGTTCCTCGGGCGCATCTCGCCCGAGAAGCGGTTGGACCGCGCCATCGCCATCGCGCAGCGCGCGGGTCTGCCGCTCAAGATCGCGGCCAAGATCGACGTCTCGGATCGGGACTATTTTGCCCTAAAGATCAGGCCGCTGCTTGCCGCTCCCGGTGTCGAGTACCTGGGTGAGATCGACGAGAGCGCCAAGTCGGAGCTGCTTCGTGGCGCGCTCGCCCTGCTCTTTCCCATCGACTGGCCGGAGCCCTTCGGTCTCGCGATGATCGAGGCAATGGCCTGCGGCACGCCCGTGATAGCATTCGACCGGGGCTCGGTTGCGGAAGTCGTGGACCCGGGGATCACCGGCTTCGTCGTATCGAGCGTCGACGAGGCGGTCGCCTGCATCGAGCAGGCGCGGCAGCTCGACCGCAGGAGATGTCGGCAACAGTTCGAGCGCCGCTTCAGCGCCGCGCGCATGGCGCGCGAGTACTGCTCCATCTATCGCAATTGCGAGGCGCGCTGGTGTCGGCAGAGAGCGTGAACACGGCGGCAACCGAGTTCTACATCCTGGCGCCCGAGGTTCCGGTGCCGGAGCGCACGTTCGTGCTCAAGGACGGCGACACGTTCGGCCTTTTCAACGACTTCGGCGATATCGCGGCCGGCGCGCGCCACGAGGAGGGACTTTATCACCAGGGCACGCGCTTTCTGTCGCGTCTCGCGCTCAAGCTCGTCGGCGGACGCCCGCTGCTGCTCTCTTCGGCCGTGCGCCGCGACAATCTGCTGATGGGGGTGGACCTCACCAATCCCGATATCTATCTCGGCGGCAACATGATGCTGCCTCGCGGCTCGCTCCACATCTACCGCTCGAAGCTCATCTGGGGGGCCGTCTGCTACGAGCACCTGCACGTGCGCAATTTCACGCGCACGCCGCTCGATATCGCGCTGACACTCGAGTTCTCGGCTGATTTCGCCGACATCTTCGAGGTGCGCGGCGAGGAGCGCCGGCAACGAGGGCAGCTGCGCAAGCCCCGGGTGACGGAGGATCGGGCGGAGCTCGCCTACCAGGGGCTCGACGGCGTGGCGCGACGGACGCTGATCGAATGTCAGCCGCGTCCGCGGCGCATTTCGGGCGGGGAGCTGCAGCTCGGCGCGCGCCTGGAGGGGCGCTCGGAGCAGGTGTTCGAGGTGAAGGTCACCTGCGCGATCGATGGCGAGCGCCCGGCCGCCATGAGCTTCCCGGCGGCCGTGGTCCGCGCGGAGCAGTCGCGGGCGAGCGGCGCGCGGCTCGTCTGCGGCATCGAGACCTCCAATGACCAGATGAACGCCTGGATGACCCGCTCCGCCGCCGATCTCAACATGTTGCTCACGGAGACGAGCTCCGGACTTTATCCGTACGCGGGCGTGCCGTGGTTCGATACCACCTTCGGCCGTGACGGCATCATCACGGCACTCGAGTGTTTGTGGCTGGCGCCGCAGATCTCCCGCGGCGTGCTTTCATTCCTGGCGGCGACGCAGGCGACCCGGGATCAGCCGGAGCATGACGCCGAGCCCGGCAAGATCCTGCACGAGGCGCGCCGCGGCGAGATGGCGGCGCTCGGGGAAGTGCCGTTCGGCCGCTATTACGGCAGCATCGATGCGACATCGCTTTACGTGCTGTTGGCCGGAGAGTACTGGCGGCGCACCGACGACCTCGCCTTCATCGAGACGATCTGGCCCAACATAGGCGCGGCCCTCGGTTGGATCGATCGTTATGGCGATCGGGACGGCGACGGCTTCATCGAGTACCAGCGCCGCTCGCCCCACGGGCTCGCGCAGCAGGGCTGGAAGGACTCGAACGACTCCGTGTTCCACGCCGACGGGCGTCTGGCGGAAGGGCCGATCGCGCTCTGCGAGGTGCAGGCCTACACGTATGCCGCGCGCCTGGCAGCGGCGGCCCTCGCTCAGGCGCTGGGGCATGACGACATGGCAAGGACTCTGCGCGAGCAGGCACACTCGCTTCGGGAGCGATTTCGCGCCCGCTTCTGGTGTCCGGAGCTCGGGCTGTATGCGCTCGCGCTCGATGGTTACAAGGAGCCCTGCCGGGTGCGGGCCTCGAACGCGGGACACTGTCTCTTCTCCGGCATCGCTGCGCCGGAGCATGCCGAGTCGATTGCGCGGATGCTGGGACAGGACACTTTCTTCACCGGCTGGGGCGTGCGCACGGTTGCCGACCGCGAGGCTCTCTACAACCCAATGGCCTATCACAACGGCTCGGTCTGGCCGCACGACAACGCGGTGATTGCGGCGGGCCTCGCCGGCTCCTCCGCCAAGGAGCTGGCCGTCAGGATTCTGTCGGCGCAGCTCGACGCCTCGACCTACTTCGAGTCCGGCCGACTGCCGGAGCTTTTCTGCGGCTTTCGCCGCCGCGAGGGCAAGGCGCCGACCAGCTACCCGGTGGCCTGCTCGCCGCAGGCGTGGTCGGCCGCGGCCGTATTCGCCATGTTGCAGGCCTGTCTCGGGCTCACCGTCGATGCGGCGGCGGGGCAAATCGCCTTCCGCTATCCGCAGCTGCCGCCGCGCGTGGAGCGGGTCTCCATCCGTTCTCTGCAGGTGGGCGAGAGCTCGGTGGATCTGACGCTGTACCGCTATTCCGGAACGGTCGGTCTCAACGTCGAGCGGCGCTCCGGCAAGCTCGACGTCGCCATGCTCACCTAACAAGAACTCCAACAGCAGGTAACGAAGCGGCCCAGGGCCGTTCGGTTTCCTGGCGAGCCGCGCCCGGCGCTGGCGGGTGCGCCAAAAAAAAGCGCCGCGAGCGGGGGAAGGCGCATCGCGGCGCGGGAGTTACGCGAACACCGGGGAAGTTGTTCGCAGTTCCACGGCGTCGCCTCGCAGAGGCGGCGCCTGCACCAGTTGGAGCAAAGGGCGTGCCAGGCGGGGATCCATAGTAAAATCAATGCGTTAGGTAGCTCACCCTCGCTCCACCGGGGTGACGTGCCGTGTCAGGTTGTGACCGACGGCTGGCCGCTTGTGGCACCGGCGTTTGGCAGCGGCGCAATCGGACCTGCCGCACGGTACGTGAATCTCACCGACATCTGCGAGAGAGCTGCCTCTATCATCGTCGGACCATGAGCGAAGCACCCAAACGCCGACTGCTCGATCGCCTCGGAGGCTCACCCACGTTCGTGGCGGCGGGCTGCCGGCTGACGGGCGATGTGGAAACCGAAGGCCCGTTGCTCCTTTGCGGCTCGGTGCGCGGCGACGGTCACATCGGCGGCGCACTGAGTCTCACGCAGGAGGCGCAGTGGGAAGGCGAAGTCCATGCCGGCGCGGCGATCATCGCCGGCCGCTTCAGCGGCAGGCTGGTCGTCGAAGGGAAGCTCGAGATCGGCGCGTCTGCGGTGATTCACGCCGACATCGTGGCGCACGCCGTAGCGATTGCGCGCGGTGCGGTGGTGGACGGTGACATGACAGTCACGGGCGGAGAACCGGTGCTGCACTTCGACGAGAAGCGCCACCACGAGCACCGAAGAGCCGAGCGTCGGGCGCCCTAAGCGCCGCTCAGTACGGGATCGAGGTCGGCCGGTTCATCCCCGACATCGAGCTCCGCGAGAATGCGCCGCTCCACCCAGGTGGGCCCCGTGAGCCGGTCGAGAAACCCGCAGTGCCCGCCGAAGCGCGTCGTCACGATGCGCAGCGTCGGGCCGGGCGAGAGCCGCTCGAGGCCGCCCGCCGGGATGATCGGATCATCGAGTGAGGTGATGATGGTGGTCGGCGCCGTGAGCGTAGCCAGCCGGCGGCCGGTGATCGAGTACCCCTCGAGATACTGCTCGAGGCTGCCGAAGTCCGTGAAGCGGCGGATGAGCTCCGCCGTCAGGCGCCGCAGGTCCCGCACGCCGCGCAATTCCGCGAAATCGTAATGCGAGGGCCATGCGGCCTGCTTCTTCAGGAGCGAGCGCCACCACTTGCGCACGAAATAAAGCGGGTAGCCGACGAAGCCGCTTTCCAGGGCGCGCAGGGTATCGCTTGGATCCAACACCGGCGAGACCGCGATGATTTTGGCGATGTCGAGCCCGGCCGCCGCGGCCGCGGCGCCCACGCGCAACATGAAGTTGCCCCCGAGCGAGAAGCCGACGAGGCGCAGCGGCCGCCCGCCGGGCGCCGATTGCAGCGCGCGCACGGCGCCGATCACCTCCGGGAGCAGACACGAGTGGAAGAGTCCGCGATTGAGATGATGAGTGTCGCCGTGATCGCGCAGGTTGAGCCGCAGGACGTCGAATCCCCTCTCGAAGAGCTGCTGGCCGAGTGAGAGGACGTAGAGCGATTCCGCACTGCCCTCCCAGCCATGCAGCAGCACCACTGGGATGGCGCGGCGCTCGCGCGGTGAAGAGAGGAAGCACTGCAGGCGCACGCCGCCGCCACAGTCGAGCAGCACCTCCCGCTGCGCGGCGATGAGCGGTGCGGCGCGGCGGGCGATCGGACCGCGTCGCAGGGCGGTGCTGGCCAGCATCGACTGCAGATGGCGGCTGCGCAGCCAGAGCGGGGGCTGGAAATCACCGCCGGGGCCGGCGAGCGGCGGCGGGCGCCTCAACGCACCAGAATCTCGACTCGGTTGTTGGCTTTGCCGGCTCGGTTCCATTCGCCTGCCGTCAGATCGTCACTGACCGGAGGATACGCCACTCGGATATTGGCAGGATCGCCCACCGAGGTCTCAACGTCCAGCGCTCCGTGGGTGGAGTCGCGGATCTCGCCGATGAGGTTGGCGAGCGCGAGCGGCATGCGCTGCGCCGGCGGCAGGGCGTCATCGGCGGGGTTGCCGACCACGTCGCACTGTGCGAAGGGAGTTTTGGCCGGCGCGAGAGCGTAGCCGTCGACGGGATCACCCTTGAGGCAGAACCGGCCGGCAAAGGCGCGGATCTCCACCACGCCGCTCACGTGATCCGCAATCAGGCGCTGCAGCACCTGCCGGATCACGGTCAGGCGCGAGCCGCCGAGCGCATCGGCGCCGTAGGGCACATCGAGCACAATGGGCTTGGGCAGCACCGGTGCGGCCGCGCTCTGCGCTGCGACGACCCCTGCCGCCGCAGCAGCCGGGGGCACGGCGACCGGACGCGCAGCGACAGCCTGGCGCAGCTGCGCCAGCTCCGCTGCAGCCAGCTGCAGCCGGGTGCGATCACTCCACCACAGTCCGGTCGCGACCAGGGCGGCGGCGCAGGCGAGGATCGTGAGTGCGGCCAGCCAGCCGGAGCTGCGTGGAACGCGCGACGGCGGCAGCGCGTGGATCTCGGCCAGGATGCGCTCTGCCTGGGAGTCGAGACTGGCCTGCAACCAGCGACGGAGTGAGGAGGGTCCCTCGAGGGATTCCGTCTCGGCGGCAGAGCCCGACACAGAGGCGCGCGCATGGGTCGCGAGCGGGCGCGCGGGTACGGCGTCGCCCGCCTCCGTGGTGGCGGCCTGCATGACCGACTCGAGCGGCTTGAAAGTCGTCTGCTCTTCAGTGCGACGGTCGGCGATCAGATGAAGCTGGTAGAGCACCTTCGAGACATCGGCGTGCTTGATTTGCTTCGGCAACACGCCGATCGCGCCCAACGCACGCGCTTGCCCGAGGTAGACCTCCCCTTCCTGGGACGTGTACATCATGATGGGGATGGTGGCCGTGCGGGGGTCGTTCTTGATGGCGCGCACGGCCTGAAAGCCATCCATGCCGGGCATCAGATGGTCCATGAAGATGACATCCGGCCGCCTGCTCGCCAGGTAACCGATCGCCGCCTCGGCGCTCTCCACGCTGTCGACTTCGATGTCGTGCTTCTCGAGAATGCGCGCGAGGAAGAGACGCGCCGACCTCGAGTCATCGACGATCAACGCCCGCTTTTGCGCCATGCGCGAGAGTCTTACATGCGCTGCGCGCAGCGTGCAACGGCAAGCCGTCTCAACCGGGCGACAACCCGGGTAGACCGGCCAGGCGCCTGCCGGATTGGTGTTGCAGGGGCATCACGGATTCTCGAAGATCGAATATGTCGGGTCGGGCTTTGAGGAGGTGGCTGGTGTCCGCGATGCTGGCACGCCGTGGCGGCGGCCGCCTGATCGCGGCGCTGGCATTGGCCGCGGCGCTGACCGCCCTCGCGGTCGGAGAGTCCGCGAGGGCGATCGACGGACCCGTGCCTCCAGCAGCGCTGGCGGCGCCCGCCGGCGCATCCGCGCTACTCTCGGCCGCAATATCAGGACACTTCGAGCCCCGCGGCCGCACGTGGAGGATCGAAGTCACGGACCTGCCCCTGGCCGGCGGCCGGCTGAACATCGCCGCCGTGCTCCGGCCTCGAGGCTGGAGTCTCAAAGCGCGCGCCACCGCGATCGATCTCACTCAGGCAGCCCGGATCGCGCGGCCATGGCTGAAACTACCCGCGGGATACCAGATCTCCGGCCACGCGGACTTGGAAATGTCTCTGACGGGCCATCGCGCGCAGACGTTGCAGGTCGAGGCGCGTAGCTCCGATCTCAGCCTGACCAATCAGTCGGGCACGATAGTCGCCCAACAGGTGGCGGCGGCGCTGTCAGGCGCGCTGGTGCGGCATGGGACCACCCGCACCGTCTCTGCGCATGTGAAGGCCTCAGGCGGCCAGGCGCTCGCGGGACCGGCGCTCCTCGACTTCGCCGCCAATCCGCTTACGCTCGATGCCAGCCTGCAGCGCAACGGCGACGGACCGCTCCTCGTGTCCTGGCTGCGGCTCGAGCAGCAAAACCTGATGCGGGCAACCGCGCAGGGCGTCGTGCAGCTGACCCCGCACCCCGATATTCTGACCGCGCGGGTAACGATC
The DNA here is from genome assembly GCA_035252605.1 of Steroidobacteraceae bacterium. GTDB lineage: Bacteria > Pseudomonadota > Gammaproteobacteria > Steroidobacterales > Steroidobacteraceae > 13-2-20CM-66-19. Next base: position 19,097 of record DATFCZ010000123.1, on the reverse strand, counting down.
TCGAGCCTGCATTTCCCGGCGGCATACACGAGCTATCTGCAGCTCGCGCTCGCCACGACCGAGCTCGGCTCGCTCCAGAGCAGCGGTGAAGCGAGCGGATCGCTCGAGATCGGGCACGATGCGCTCACCCGGTTCGACGGCGCGCTGCACGATGTGAGCTTCACCGCCCCGGATGCGCGGCTGCTGATACAGCGCGCGAGCGGCGAGATCCACTGGGCAGCCGCCTCCGGTGCTGCAATCGCTCCCTCCGGGCTCACGTGGCAGCGCGCCGCCGTGTACGGCTTGAGCGGCGGCCCGGTGCGGTTGCGATTCGTGACTTGGCAGCGCAACTTCGCACTGCTCGGCGGCAACTCGCGCCTGCCGGTCCTCGATGGCGCCGTCATCGTGCGCACGCTGGTCGGTCGGGATCTCGGCACCCCGCAGGCGAAGCTCGACTTCGATGCCGATGTCACCCCGATCAGCATGCCGCGGTTATCCGCGGCCTTCGGCTGGCCGGTGATGAACGGGACGCTCTCGGGCCATATTCCCCTGGTGCGCTACCGCAACCATGAGTTGACCTTCGACGGTGACCTCGTCGCGAAGGTGTTCGATGGCGTCATCACCGGCAGCCACATCGTGCTCGAGAATCCCCTCGGTCCGTGGCCGAGTCTTTCGGCCGATGTGCTCGCGCGCCGCCTCGACCTCGACCTCCTCACCCACACGTTCGCCTTCGGCTCCATGACCGGCCGCGTCGATATCGACGTACGCGGTCTGCAGCTCTTCGACTGGTCGCCGGTCGCCTTCGACGCGCGGCTCTACACCATGCCGGGCGACCGCTCCCCGCATCGGATCAACCAGAACGCGGTTACGCGCATCGCCGGTCTCGGCGGCTCCGCCGGGGCGGTGACGGCGGCGCTGGAATCCGGCGTGCTCAGGTTCTTCCACACCTTCCACTACTCTCGCATTGGGATCGGCTGCCGCCTGCAGAACGAGGTCTGTGCCATGTCGGGCGTGGGACCCGCACCGGATGGGGGTTATTATCTGGTGAAGGGCAGCGGACTCCCGCGTCTCGATATCATCGGCAATGTCCGCCGCGTCAACTGGCCGCGGCTCATCGGCCAGATCGCGCAGGGTATGCACGAGCACAAGTTCGTGGTGAAGTGATCGGTGGGTTAAGCCCTGATTCAGCGGTGAATGACACGATAGAGAAGTATCGAGCCTCGAGGAGAAGCCTCTCATGAAGCATGCGAGAGCCGTAACGAGCCTCACCAGCCTCCTGGCCCTCGGCCTCCTGGGCGCCTGCGTGACGGTCAACGTTTACTTTCCGGCCGCCGAGGCGCAGAAGGCGGCCGACAAGATCATCGATGCAGTGACCGGCAACACGGGCCAGCCGCCAGCCGGGAGCTCGCAGTCGAAACCGCAGACCCCTCCGGGGTCCAGCCCGCCCTCCGCCGAGATCCGAGCACCCGAGACCTCCGGATCCGCGCTGCTCGCCGCCACCGGCCGCCTGCTCGAGCTCCTGGTACCGGCCGCTGCCGCGCAGGAGCGAGCCAATCTCGACATCTCGACTCCCGAGATCCGCGCCATCATCGGCTCCATGCATCAGAGGTTTCAGCAGCTCGACCCCTTCTTCGCCTCCGGAACGGTCGGCATGACGGCCGACGGAACGGTCGCGGTGCGGGATGCGGGCGCCGTGCCACTCGCACAGCGCGCGACGCTGGTTCGGTTGGTCGCGGAGCAGAATCGGGACCTGTCTCTGCTCTACGGGGAGGTTGCCCGGGCGAATGGCCACCCGGAGTGGGCTGCCGACATCCGGAACGTGTTCGCGCAGCGTTGGATGGCCCGCTCGCGCGAGAAGGGCTGGTACTACCGCGACAGCGACGGCAAGTGGCAGCACAACTGAGCGAGCCGCTCGGCAGCCCCTGGAGTTTGCGCCAGGAACAGTGACGGCTCGGTGAGCTCGAGCTCGAGCACACAGGGCCTGCCGCCTTCGGAGCGGATGAGATCCACTCGCGCATAGAGCGGCGTTTCGAACGGCACCGCCGCCAGCGCCAGATCTCCCACCTGCAGTTCCTCCGCCGCCGGCGGCCGCGGCGTGATCTGCTCGGCCGCGAACAGCGCGGCCGTTGGCGCCGCACTCCGCTGCAGGAGCGGCCCTTTGCGCACCGCGTGACTGAACCGGCCGGCGAAGTAGATGAGCGCGGTCTCCCCGTGCACATCGATCTGATCGAGATAGGGTTGCAACATCACGCTGCGCCCCGCCTCGAGCAACCGCTCGAGGTGTCGGCTCGCCACGCGATCATCGCTGCGGGCATATCGCGCGGCATCCCTCGATCCTGCGCCGACCGCCGGCTTCACGACCCACTCGGCCGCGCGCTTCTCTCGCAGAAAGCCCTCGAGAGCGCGCTGCGGATGTTCACCGGGCTCGACGAACCGCGTCGGCACGACCGGCACGCCCGCGCGCGCCAGCTCGCGCAGATAATGCTTGTCGGTGTTCCAGCGCAGCACGGGCGGAGGATTCAGGAGGGTGGTGAGCGTCGCCGTGCGATCGGCCCAGGCGAGAAACTCCGCGAGGCGCTCGGGATAATCCCAGGCCGAGCGCAGGAGCGCGAGCCGAAAAGCCGCCCAGTCCACCTGGCGGTCGTCCCAGTCGACGACCGTCGCATCGATGCCCGCCGCTGCGAGAGCGGCCGTGAGCGGTGGCAGATCCTCATCGAGGTCGCGCGCGGCGCGCGCGCTGACCAGCGCTACCCGTGGCCTCACTAGCCGGCTCTGATCATTCGCGGATTCCGGCGCCCCGCTCCATGTAGGCGATGGAGCCGACGAACAGCACCGCCGCGGCGCCGGCCATGATGGCGAACGCACCGGCCACGCTGACGTCGGATACGCCGAGGAAGCCGTAGCGGAAGGCGTCGACCATGTAGAGGATGGGGTTGAAGAACGAGATTGCATGCGCCCAGCGCGGCAGCAGCGCGACCGAGTAGAAGATGCCACCGAACCAATAAAGCGGCGTCAGCACGAAGGTCGGGATGATGTTGACCTGATCGAAGTTCTTGGCGAAGAGCGCGTTGAGAAACCCACCCAGGGCGAAGATGATCGAGCTGAGAAGCGCCGCGGCGGCGACGATGAGCGGATGCTGCACGTGAAGATTCGTGAAAACGAGCGTCACGCCCGTCACCGCGAGGCCGACCAGCGCCCCGCGCACGAGGCCGCCCGTCATATAGCCGCAGACGATGAGCCAGCTCGGAAGCGGCGAGACCAGCAGCTCCTCGACATGTTTGCCGAACTTCGCGCCATAGAACGACGAGACGACGTTGGAGTAGGAGTTGACGTTGACGGCCATCATGATGAGACCGGGGGCCATGTACTCCATGTAACCGAAGCCGCCCATGGCTCCGATGCGGTTGCCGAGCAGACTGCCGAAGATCGCGAAGTAGAGCGCCTGCGTCACGGCCGAGGGCAGGATGGTCTGGGTCCAGATGCGTATGATCCGCTGGTACTCGCGGACGACGATGGTCTCGAAGCCGATCCAGCGGGTGCGGCCGAGCCTGAGCGGCTGCGGCGCGGCGGTCTCGGCGAGCGTGCTCATGCCGCTGCTCCCTTCTCGACCAGGCGCATGAAGATCTCCTCGAGGCGGTTGACCTTGTTGCGCATGCTCACCACTTCGATGCCGAGCTGCGACAGGCGCCCGAACACATCATTGAGGTTCTGACCCTTGGAGACATCGATCTCCAGAGTGTGGTCGTCGCTGAGCCGCACGGAGTAGCCTTCCAACCGCGGCGCGGCCGTGACCGGCGAGTTGGTGTTGAGCACGAAAGTCTCCATGTGCAGGCGCCGCAACAGGCTGCTCATGCGGTCGCGCTCGACGATGCGGCCGCCGTCGATGATGGCGATGTCCCGGCAGAGCGTCTCGGCTTCTTCGAGATAGTGCGTCGTCAGGATGATGGTGGTGCCGCGGCGGTTGATCTCCCGCAGAAAATCCCACATCGAGCGGCGGACCTCGATATCGACGCCGGCGGTCGGCTCATCGAGGATCAGGAGCCGCGGCTCGTGCATCAGGGCGCGGGCGATCATCAGGCGCCGCTTCATGCCGCCCGAGAGGCCGCGCGATGCTTTATCGCGCTTGTCCCAGAGCTGCAGCTGCTTCAGGTACCGCTCCGCCCGCTGCCGGGCCTGCGCTCGAGGAATGCCGTAGAAACCCGCCTGGTTGACGACGATGGTCTCGGGCGTCTCGAACATGTTGAAGTTGAGCTCCTGCGGCACGACGCCGATGCAGGCCTTGGCCGCCTCGAGCTCGCGGTCGATATCGTGGCCGAAGACCGCGGCCTCGCCCCCGGTCTTGGTGACCAGTGATGTCATGATGCCGATCAAGGTCGTCTTGCCGGCGCCGTTGGGCCCCAAGAGCGCGAAAAAATCGCCCTGCTCGACCTCTAGGTCGATGCCCTTGAGGGCCTGCACGCCGTTGCGGTAGGTCTTGGTCAATCCGCGGACGGAAAGTGCGTTCATGCCGTGAAGAATCCGTCAGCTGTCATCGTGCCGCAATGCCTATTTCGGTAGATGGGCTCAATCCTTGAAGTAGCGCGCCAGGAACTCATCGAAGCTGCCGCGATCGGCCGCCTCGATCGCCCGCTGACGGGCGAGGGACTCCTCGGCCTCGCTCGCGAACTCCTTCAGGCGCGCCTCGTTCGGCGGGTAAAGATCGAGGAAATAGTCCTTGTGGGTCGCCGACATCCGCAGCGCGAGGTCGAAGAACGGCTCGCCGCTGTCGGTGAGATCCTCCATCATGCGCGCCGAGGGCGTGAGCCCCACATCCTCGACCTTGGCCCTCTGGTCGGCGAGCGCCGCCGAATAGGGCCGGGAAGCATCGCCCCGGTCGAGAATCTCGCAGATACCGGTGAGCGAGTCGATGAGCTCCCGTGCCCACTCGCGCATCGGAACATTGCGTCCGTCCCGCCAGAGCGTGAGCCCGGGCTCACGTCCGCGGCGGGCCACCGTCAGATGGTTCTGATCGAGCGAGCGCTGCTCCTCGGCGCCGATCATGGGGCTGTCCTTCAGCAGGCAGAGGGCGAGAAAGGCCTCGAGGAAGCGCAGCTTGTTCTGATTGACGCCCACGGGATCGAAGGCGCTCACATCGAGTGCCCGCACTTCGACGTACTCGACGCCGGCGCGCGTGAGCGCCTTGGTCGGCCGCTCGCCGGAGCGGGCCACGCGCTTCGGACGGATGAAGCTGTAGTACTCGTTCTCAATCTGCAGGATGTTGGCGTTGAGCTGCCGGTACTCGCCCTTGACCTTGACGCCGAGCGCCTCATAGGGCGGATGCGGGGTCGTGATGGCGTGAGTCAGATCGCGAACGTACTCCTCCAGGCTGTTGACGGAGACCGTGAGATCCGCCTGGTTGCGGTTGCGGTAGCCGATGTCGCTCATCCTGAGACTGGTCCCATAGGGCTCGTAGGCGGTATCGGCGGTGAAATCTCGAAGCGAGTAGTCGCGTCCCTTGAGAAAGGACTTGCAGACCACGGGCGAGATGCCGAAGAGATACAGCACAATCCAGCCGTGGCGCCGGTAGTTGCGCAGCAGATCGAAGTATCGCGCGGACACGAACGGGCCGTCCCGCTCCCGGGACTTGAGCAGATCGGCGTAAGTCTCCCAGAAGGGCAGCGGGAAGGAATAGTTGAAGTGCACGCCCGAGATGGCCTGCATCATGCGGCCGTATCGCAGCCCGAGTCCGCGCCGGTAGACGGTCTTCATCATCCCGATGTGCGAGCGGCCGTAGTCAGCGATCGGGATGTCCTCATCCCGGGAGATTGCCCCCGGCATGCTGGTCGCCCACAGCAGCTCGCTGCCGAGGTGGCGGTAAACGAACTGGTGCAGATCGAGCAGGTACTGCAACAGCTCCCAGGTCGCGGTGAAGGTCGGTGTCACGAGCTCGATCAACGCCTCGGAATAATCGGTCGTGATGTGCTCGCTGGTGAGCGCCGAGCCGAGCGCGCGCGGATGTGGCGTCTGGACGAGGCGCCCCTCCGGCGTGACGCGCAGCGACTCCTTCTCGAGGCCCTTGCGTCCGCCCTGGAGGATTTCGGGCTGACCGCAGTTGACGAGCGCGGACAGGCGCCGCTCGAAGGCGATGTCGAGGCCGGGGCTGCTCATGTTGAAGCGCTGGATCCAGGCATCCTGCCCGGCCCAGCGCTGCTTTGGTCAAAAAGCGTGGTTTTTGCCCAAAGCCCGCTCGGCGGGCGAAGCAGTGCTTCGCTAGAAGACACCGCCTCGCCCTGCGGCGGCGGGGCACATCCCTGTGCCTGGATCACTCGGTCGTTCCGATTCATGCTTTAGGTAACTCGCTGAAGGTAGGGGCGCGAACCCGCAAGCCTACCGCGAGGGCTGCGCATCTGGCATCTTGCCGCCTCGCGGGGCACCCGCGCAACGGAGTATCCCAATGATCGGCATCGTCGGCGGCACCGGTCTCTACCGGATGGAAGGCCTCGAAGTCACCCGCTCGAGCGAGATCGAGACGCCATTCGGGCATCCCTCGGGACCGATCATGCTGGGCCGGCTGGCCGGGCGGGAGATCGCGTTTCTGCCACGGCATGGCCTGCACCACGACCTGCTGCCGAGCGAGATCAATTTCCGGGCGAACGTCTGGGCGCTGAAGAGCGTCGGGGTGCGGACCGTCATCGGGGTATCGGCCGTCGGGAGCCTCAGGGAGGAGATCCGTCCCGGCGACCTGGCGCTGCCCTCGCAGTATCTCGATTTCACCAAGGGCCTGCGCGCGGCGAGCTTCTTCGGCAGGGGGCTGGTCGCGCACGTGTCCACCGCTCACCCAACCTGCGCTCACACGGCGGCCCTCATCGCTCGCGTGGCGCAGACCCTGGGCCAACCGATCCATCGCGACAAGACCTACGCCTGTGTCGAGGGACCGAGGCTCGGGACCCGCGCGGAGAGCTTCTGGTTGCGAGCAGCGGGCGCGGACCTGGTGGGCATGACCAATGTGCCCGAGGCGTTTCTGGCGCTCGAGGCGCAGTTGGGATACTGCGTCGTTACGGTGGCGACGGATTACGACTGCTGGCTGGATGATGTCACGCAGCATGTGTCGGCGGAGCAGGTGATCGGGCAGTTCCGCGAGAGCCTGGGGCGGGTGCAGCGGCTGATCGCGGCAGTGGCGGCCGAGTACGTGGAGGATGAGACGCGTCCCTGCCGGCGGGCGCTCGAGGCGGCGGTGGTGACCCCGAGGGATCAGTTGACTCGGGAACAGAAGGCGTTGCTCGACTTTCTGTTGCAATGAGAGAGAGCGCCATGCCCGAGCCGGACATCAAGCGGCGCATCGAGGCCGTCTATCAGAGCGAGTCGCGCGCGGTGCTCGCGACCCTGATCCGGCTGCTCGGCGATTTCGACCGGGCCGAAGAAGCTCTGCACGATGCTTTCCGGGCCGCGCTCGAGAAGTGGCCGGAGCAAGGTCTGCCGGACAACCCTCGCGCCTGGCTGGTCTCCGCCGGACGGTTTCGCAGCATCGATCAGCTGAGGCGCCAGGCTCGGTTCGAGGCGTTCGACCCCCTCGCTCACGATGCCGCCGCCAGCGAGCCTGCCGCGGAGGATGAGGGCAGCGGCGTAGCGGATGACCGGCTGCGGCTGATCTTCACCTGCTGTCATCCGGCGCTCGCCGCCGACGCGCAGGTGGCTCTGACTCTACGGGAAGTCTGCGGCCTGACCACCGAGCAGATCGCGCAGGCTTTCCTGACGCCCGTACCGACCCTGGCGCAGCGGATCGTGCGCGCCAAGGCGAAGATTCGCGACGCGCGGATCCCTTACGAAGTGCCCGGACCGGACGAGCTGTCCTCGCGCCTGGAGTCGGTCCTGCGGGTCATCTATCTCGTATTCAACGAGGGCTACATCGCAAGCAGCGGCACGGAGCTCATGCGCCTCGATCTTGCGAGCGAGGCCATCCGCCTCGGGCGACTGCTCACCGAGATGCTGCCGGAGACGGAGGCGATCGGGCTATTGGCGCTGATGCTGCTGCACGATTCCCGGCGCGGCGCGCGCACCTCCCGGGCAGGAGAGCTCATCGTGCTCGAGGAGCAGGATCGCTCGCTCTGGAACCGCGCGCAGATCGAGGAAGGGTCGGCGCTGGTGGGACGGGCGCTGGCAACCCGCCGCTTCGGTCCCTACACGCTGCAGGCCGCGATCAGCGCGGTCCATTGCCGGGCACCCCGGGCCGCCGACACCGATTGGAAGGAGATCGTCTCGCTCTACGATCTGCTGCTCAGCATCGAGCCGAGCCCGATCATCGAGCTCAACCGCGCGGTGGCTCTCGCCATGCGCGATGGCCCGGCGGCGGGACTTGAGCTCGTGGACGACCTGCTCGAGAGGGGAGAGCTCAGCGAGTACCGGCTGGCGCATGCGGCGCGCGCCGACCTCTGCCGCCGGCTGGGCAGAGGGGCCGAGGCGCGCGCGGCCTATGGGCGGGCGCTTGCCCTGACGCAGCTCGAGCCCGAGCGGCAGTTCCTGCAGCGCCGGCTGGCGGAGCTCGCCGGAGGCTGAGTGTCGATCCTGCGCAGACCGATTCGGCTATCGGTAGGGCCCTTGACTCAACCCTGACGGCGAGGTGCGGCGATGAGATACCTGTGCCTGGTGTATGGCGAGGAGCGGAAGATCGGCGAGATGGACGACCGCAAGTGCCTGGCCTGCGACGCCGAGCTGCGTGCGCGCGGCCAATGTGTCGCTTCCGAGGCGCTCGAGCCGGTGGCGACGGCGACCACGGTGCGCGTGCGCAACGGCCGGCTGTCGGTGACCGATGGTCCGTTCGCCGAGACGAAGGAACAGCTCGCCGGTTTCTATCTGGTCGAGGCGCGCGACCTCAACGAGGCCATCCAGATCGCCGCGAAAATCCCGCCGGCGGAGGTCGGCTGCATCGAGGTGCGCCCCATCCGCCCCATCCGCGAACACCCGCGGAGCCCGCGGCCGCACGACTGATCTTACGGCGCTGTGTCATCGCGCCGCGGGGTTAGCCACCGCCGGCGCGCAGCTGGCAGGCATCCTGCGGTTATGCGACAGTCGGGGCGCCCACCCGACAGAGGCCATCCCATGCTTACGCTCTATCACGCGCCGAAGTCCCGCTCCGCAACCGTCGTCTGGGTGCTCGAGGAGCTCGGTGTTCCCTACCAGACGAAGATCGTCAACATCCGCCGCGGCGATGGCAGCGGCGCGCGCGATCCGGGGAATCCTCATCCGCATGGCAAGGTGCCCTGTCTCGAACATGACGGACAGCGGGTGTTCGAGATCGCCGCCATCACGCTTTATCTCACCGATCTTTTTCCGGAAGCGAAGCTCGGTCCGCGCGTGGGTGATCCGAGGCGCGGCGAGTATCTCTCCTGGCTCGCCTATCGGCCGGGAGTGCTCGAGCCCGCGCTGATGATGCGCCGACTCGAGGTCAAGCACATCCCGGGCACGATGGGCTGGGCGGAGGCGGGCGAGGTGGAGGAGGTGCTGAACTCGGTGCTTTCCCGCCGCCAGTACCTGCTGGGCGATGAGTTCTCCGCCGCGGACATCTCCCTCGGGGGCACCATCAACTTCATGATGATGTTCAGGCTCATGACCGAAACGCCGGTGTTCAAGGACTACGCCGCGAGGATCACCAACCGTCCCGCCTTCAAACGCATGATGGAGAAAGACGGGACCCAATGAGCCGCGGCGCCGGGCCCGCAGGCGAGCTGGCAGGCCTGCCGCGCCTCAGCGAGCACACGCTCGAGCGCGCATCGGCGCAACTGCTTCGTCCCGGTTATCGCCGCTCGCAGACGCGCATCGGCTCGGTGCACTTCGGGCCGGGGGCGTTTCACCGGGCCCACCAGGCGTCTTATTTCGAGCGGCTGCTGGAGAAGGATCCGACGCGAGCCCTCTGCGCGGTCTCGCTGAGGACCGCCTCGCTGCGCGATGCGCTCGCGCCTCAGGACGGGCTCTATACCCTGGTCGAGCTCGATGCCGCGCCGACACTGCGTATCATCGGCGCACTGCGCGAGCTGCTGGTGGCGGCGGAGAGCCCGGGCGCGGTGAGCAGCCGCCTCTGCGATCCTGACACCTCCGTGGTCACGATGACGGTCACCGAGAAGGGGTACTGCCTCGATGGCAGTGGGGAGCTCGACCTCGCACATCCCGACATCGCGCACGACCTGCGCCATCCCGAGACACCGCGCAGCCTCATCGGCTGGCTGGTGTGCGGCCTCGAGCTGCGGCGCGAGCGCGGGCTCGCGCCCTATCTCCTCGTCTCCTGCGACAATCTCGCCGACAACGGCCCGACGCTGCGGCGTGCCGTGTTGGCTTTCGCGGCGCGACGCGCGGCCGGCCTCGCCGCCTGGATCGAAAAGACGGCGCGCTTTCCCCGCACCATGGTCGACAGCATCACCCCGGCCACGGATCAGGCGCTGCGCGATCGGGTGGCGCAGGCCGCCGGGCTCGTGGACGCCTGGCCGGTCCAGCGCGAGCGCTTCGTACAGTGGGTATTGGAGGAAGTCGAGTCCGCGGCACAACCCGACTGGGCCTCGGTCGGCGTCACGGTGAGCCGCGATGTGACGGCGTACGAGCGGGCGAAACTGCGCCTGTTGAACGGCGCGCACTCGAGCCTCGCTTACCTCGGCCTCCTCGCCGGGCTCGAGACGGTCGCCGAAGCCGTGGCGCAGCCCCTGCTGCGCGCTTTCATCGAGCGCCTGATGGTCGAAGACATCGGCCGTACCCTGACCGCGCCGGGCGCCGACGCGCTGGATGAGTACCGACAATCGATCCTGCGCCGATTCGAGAACCCGGCCATGCGCCATCAGCTCTCCCAGATTGCGTGGGACGGCTCGCAGAAGCTGCCGATCAGGATCCTCGGCACCATCGCCGATGCCCTGCGCCTCGGGCAGCCGCTCGCGCGGCTCACCACGCCCGTCGCCGCCTGGATGCAATTCATCCGGGCGCGCGCCCGGGAAGGCGTGGCGATCGTCGACCCGCTCGCCGCGGAGCTGACGGCGCTCGGCGGCTGCCTCACCGGCGATGCCGGCCATGATCTGCCGCGCTTCCTTGCGCTGCGCAGCGTCTTTCCCGAGACTCTGGCGCGCGAGCCGCGCTTCGTGCGCGCGCTCGGCGAGGCCTACGATCTCATCACGGCTCGAGGGTCTCTCGGCGCCGTGGCTGCCTCATGAGCCGCCCGCCGCGCATCTCAACACCGGCGAGTCCGCGGGCAGCTCCTCCAATCTCTTCACCGCGTAGTCGTATCCGGCCTGAATCGCGCGATCGAATGCCTGCCAATTGAGCATATCGACCTCCGCGAGCGAGGGTTGCAGGATGAGGTCCGATTGCGCGCGATGAGCAATCGTGCTCGCGGTACTGTTGACCATGCCGGCACGCCAGAGGATCTGGAAAATGGTGGGGCAGCGCCGGCGCGCCTTGATCCAGCGCAGCAGCTGCCACGGCAACGGCACGTCGATCTCGTCGCTGCGGGCGGTGAAGGCCCTGTCCGCCCCGACATCGCTTCCGATCACAGGTCCGCGGCCGAGCTCACGCATGACATCGACCGGCAGGTTGTTCATCGCGGCGCCATCAACCAACACCTCGCCGCGATGCAGGACCGGCGGCAGAACTCCCGGAACCGCTACCGAGGCGCGCAGCCAGCGCCACAGGGTTCCGCGCCGATGCACCATCGTCTGGCCGGTGGTGAGATTGGAGGAAACGCAGAAGAACTCGAGCGGCAGGTCCTCGATCGCAAGGTCGCCGAACGCTTCGTAGAGCCGCGTGCTCACCTTGTGCCCGGAGACGAGCGAGACGAAGGGCAGCGTGTAGTCCCGCAGCGGCCGCGAATCCACGAACGCCCGCCGGAAGCGCTCCGTCAGCTCGTCGATGCTCCAGCGCAGCGCCACGCCGGCGCCGAGTATGGCGCCCATGCTGGTGCCGCCCACGAGATCGATGGGGATACCCGCCTCGCGCAGTGCCCTGACGATGCCGATGTGCGCAAATCCCCGCGCGCCTCCTCCGGAGAACACGAGCCCCACGCCGCGTCCGGTCAACACGCGCGCGAGATGCGAATAGTCGCCGGGATCCTGAATGTGGTGATGGGGAATGTCCGGCAGGTCCGCGAGCCAGCGCGCGGCGGCGCCGGTCTCGAGCGTGCTGTCGTGCAGGAGGATGAGCTCCGAGCGCTGCGGCGCCATGCTGTGATCGTGCGGATTCAGCGCAGCCCAACTGCCGGCCGGGCTTTCCGCCCGCGCGAGCAGCAGCAGCGCATCCGCCTGGCGCACGCAGAGCTTGGTCCACCGGTCCGCGCTCGGATCGGCGACGTACACGACGTAGTCGTTCGCGGCTTCGATTCGGTTGAACCATTGGCTGGTGTGGGTCTTGGCGCGCACGCTCCAGACGAGCTCGGCGCGCCCGAGCTCCGCGAGCGCCTTGACGAGCCGGCTGGCGAAGCCACCGAAGTCCACCTCCACGCTCTGCGGCAGGACGGTGAACGTGCAGGCCCCGCGGCTGCGAGCCGAGGCGGCCGGGGATTGCGACTGCGCCAGGCGATCGACCGTGAGGCGCGCGATGCGCAGCATCGCCTCCGGCTGGCCGCGCAAGACCTGGTTGAAGGCTTGCGCCGAAATGCGGGCGAGCTCCGTATCGCGCAGCGCCACCACGTCGGCGCTGCGCGGCCGTCCCGAGATCAGACCCATCTCCCCCACCATGTCGCCTGCGGCGATGCGCGCGAGGAAGCGCCGCCGGGTGGGCTCGGCGGAGAAGGCCCCGAGGCAGCCGCTCAGCACCATGTAGAGCGCATCGGGCGGATCGCCGGCGGAGAAGAGCGTCGCCCCGCCCGGGAGCGTCAGCCACTCGACGATCGAGGCGATTTCGCGCAGCAATCCGGCATCGAGGCCGCTGAAGAGCGGCATCTCCGCGAGCAGCGCGCCGACATCGGAGCGCAGTGTCGCGGTCTCTTCGAAAGGATTGCCCTCCATTCGAGCCGGCCGGTTTACTTCAGGTACTGGCGCATGGATCCCCGCTCCGGGCGGGCTGTGCTCAGCGCTCGAGGATCGCGGTGACCCCCATACCGGCGGCTGTGCACACCGAGATGAGGCCGCGCTTGGCGCCGGGGTCGCCCGCGAGGAGCTTCGCCAGGGTGGCGACGATGCGCGTGCCGGTGGCGGCAAAGGGATGGCCGATGGCGACGCTCCCGCCCTTGACGTTGAGGCGGGCGCGATCGATGGCCCCCAGCGGCTCCGCGAGGCCGAGCGCCTCGCGGCAGAACTCCGCTGATTGCCAGGCGGCCAGGGTACACAGTACCTGCGCCGCGAAAGCCTCGTGGATCTCGTAGTAGTCGAAGCTCTGCAGCGTGAGTCCCGCATCGCGCAGCATCGCCGGCACGGCATAGGCGGGCGCCATGAGCAGCCCCTCCTTGCCGGTCGCGAAGTCGACCGCCCACACCTTGCCGTAGCTCAGCCGTGCGAGCACCGGAAGGCCCCTTCTCGCGGCCCACTCCTCCGAGGCCAACAGCACCGCGCTCGCGCCGTCGGTGAGGGGCGTGCTGTTGCCGGCGGTAAGGGTGCCCTCGCGCGGATCGAAGCTCGCGCGCAGCCGCGAGAGCTTCTCGGGAGAGGTGTCGGCACGGACGTTGTTGTCGGTCTCGAGGCCGAGATAGGGGACGACGAGATCGCCGTAGAATCCCTCGCGCCAGGCAGCCGCAGCCTTCATGTGACTCTCGTAGGCGAGCCGGTCCTGCTCCTCGCGGCCGATGCGCCAGCGCCGCGCCATGAGCTCGGCGCTCTGGCCCATGGAAAGCCCGGTACGAGGCTCGATGACCGCCGGCAGCACGGGCTTGAAGTAGCGCGGCCGCAAACGCAGCCAGGGCGAGAGGCGCTGACCCAAGGACTTGCCGCGCGCGCTCGCGAGCAGCAGTTGTTGATAAGCGCGCGGGTAGACCACGGGCGGATCGCTGATGGTGTCGACGCCGCCGGCCATGCCGCACTCGATCTGGCCGAGCGCGATCTTGTTGCCCATGGCAATCGCCGCCTCGAGGCTGGTCCCGCAGGCGCGCTGCAGGTCAAGACCGGGAGTGTGCGGATCGAGCCCGGATGACAAGACACACTCGCGCGTCAGGTTGTAATCGCGGGAATGCTTGATGACCGCGCCGGCGGCGACATCTCCGAGACGCACTCCGCCCAGGCCGAAGCGCTCCACCAGCGCGCGAAAGACGGCCGTGAGCATGTCCTGATTGCTGACGCTCGCATACGCCGTGTGCGCCCTGGCGAACGGAATACGCACGCCGCCCACGATGGCGACACGCCGCACTGCTGTACCGACGAGCATGAAACCTCCAGTGGGCGCACGCCCGGGCTCCCGGGGCTCGGGAGGGGCAACCCCAGTCCGCTACGCTATCACTTGTCGAGCGGCGCCGGCCAAGCCAGCGGCGCTTGGGGCCGTGCCGTTTCCTAGCATGGGCCGTAAGCGGTATGCTTTTTGGTCCCATCCGCGCGCGAAGGACCCTCCCCCCATGGGCGAATTCACGACCCTCATGGCCCGTGACGGCCATGAGTTCCAGGCTTACCTCGCCGCTCCGCCGGGCCGCCCCTGTGGTGCCGTCGTCGTGATCCAGGAGATCTTCGGCGTCAATGGCCACATCCGCTCGGTGACCGACGGCTTCGCGGCGGAAGGCTACACCGCCATCGCGCCCGCGTTCTTTGACCGGATCCGCCGCGGCATCGAGCTCGGCTACGGGCCCACCGACATCGAGCAGGGGCGCGGCTACGCGCATCAGCTCAATCCCGAGCAGACGCTGAAGGATCTGGCGGCCGCGGTCGCGGTCGTCAAGCACTCCGGACGTGTGGCTACCGTCGGCTACTGCTGGGGAGGGGCGCTCTCCTACCGCGCGGCATGCGAGCTGCCCATCGCCTGCGCGGTCGTGTACTACGGCAAGCCGCAGGAGACGGGCAGAAAGCCCAGATGCGCGGTCATGTATCATTTTGGCAGCGCGGACCGGAGCATTCCGCTCAGCGATGTCGAGCGGCTCGAGGCCGCGCACCCCGAAGGCATCTTCCACATCTACGACGGCGCGGGACATGGCTTCAACTGCGAGCAGCGGCCGAGCTATGACGCAACCGCCGCCGCGCTCGCGCGCCGGCGCACGCTCGAATTCCTCGCGGCCCGTCTCAAGGGCGGCAACCGGAACCGCGACGATGGCGGCGAGGAGAGCGACTGATGTTGAGACTCAAAGACCAGGCGATGCTGCGCGAGCGGGCGTATGTCGGCGGCGAGTGGACGGGCGCCGATGCCGGCGGCTCCTGCGAGGTGCTCAACCCCGCGACGGGTGAGCGCATCGGCACCGTCCCTGACATGGGAGCGCCCGAGACCCGCCGCGCGATCGAGGCTGCGCGGCAGGCCTTTCCCGCGTGGGCCGCGAAGACGGCCAAGGAGCGGGCTGCGGTGCTGCGACGCTGGTACGAGCTCATGATGGCGCACCAGGAGGATCTCGCCCTGCTCATGACCGCGGAGCAGGGCAAGCCTCTCGCCGAGTCGAAGGGCGAGGTCGCCTACGCGGCCGCCTTCATCGAGTGGTTTGCCGAGGAAGGCAAGCGGCTCTACGGCGATGTGATTCCGGGCCATCAGAGCGACAAGCGCATCCTCGTGCTGCGCCAGCCCGTCGGGGTCGTGGCGGCGATCACGCCATGGAATTTTCCCGCCGCCATGATCACCCGCAAAGCCGGCCCCGCGCTTGCGGCGGGCTGCACGTTCGTGTGCAAGCCGGCGCTGCAGACTCCCTACTCGGCGCTCGCGATGGCGGAGCTCGCCGGGCGCGCGGGCGTTCCGGCGGGCGTCCTCAACATCGTGACGGGCCGAAGCTCGTCCGCGATCGGCGGCGAGATGACCTCCAACCCCGTGGTGCGCAAGCTCACCTTCACCGGCTCCACGGAGGTCGGTAAGCGGCTGATGGCGCAGTGCGCCGGCACTTTAAAGAAGCTGTCGCTCGAGCTCGGAGGCAACGCGCCCTTCATCGTGTTCGACGACGCCGATCTCGATGCCGCGGTCACGGGCGCGCTCGCGAGCAAATACCGCAACACGGGCCAGACCTGCGTCTGCGCCAACCGGTTGCTGGTGCAGAGCGGGGTTTACGAGGCATTCGCTGCCAAGCTGGTGCAGGCGGTCGCGAAGCTGCGCGTCGGCAACGGGCTCGAAGGCCCGACCGACCAGGGACCGCTGATCGACCGCGCTGCGCTCGCCAAGGTCGAGCAGCATATCGCCGATGCCGTGCAGAAGGGCGCGCGGGTCGTGCAGGGCGGCAAGCGGCATGCCCTGGGCGGCACCTTCTTCCAGCCGACGATCATCACGGATGTCACCTCCGAGATGTTGGTGGCGCGCGAGGAGACCTTCGGGCCGGTGGCGCCGCTCTTCCGGTTCGAGACCGAGGCGGATGCGATAGCCATGGCGAATGCCACTGAATTCGGCCTCGCCGCCTACTTCTACACGCGCGATCTCGCGCGCTCCTGGCGGGTCGCGGAGGCTCTGGAATACGGCATCGTCGGCCTCAATACGGGCATCATCTCCACCGAGGTGGCTCCCTTCGGCGGGGTCAAGGAATCCGGCATCGGCCGCGAGGGCTCGAAGTACGGGATCCTCGACTACACCGAGCTCAAATACCTGTGCACCGGGTTATAGTCAGCCATGCGCTACATCAGCTCCCCTGACTTCCACCGCGACAGCGCCGAACGCATCGGCATCCTGCTCGTCAACTCCGGCACGCCTGCGGCCCCCGAGCCGTGGGCCGTGCGCCGGTTCCTGGCACGGATGCTGGGCGATCGGCGGGTGGTGGAGCTGCCGCGCGCGCTCTGGCTGCCGATCCTCTACGGTTTCATCCTGCCGCTGCGGCCAGCGCGGGTCGCGCGCAAGTACCGTCGGATCTGGTCCTCCTCCGGCTCGCCCCTGCTCAAGATCTCCGAGCGGCTGCGCGCCGAGCTGACCGGCACGCTGGCGCAGCGGATGCTGGCGCCGTTCTCGGTCGAGCTCGGCATGCTCTACGGCGATCCCGGCGTGCCGCAGGCGCTCTCCCGCCTGCGCGAGTCGGGCGCGCAGCGCATGCTGGTGTTGCCGCTTTTCCCGCAGTATTGCGGCGCGACCACCGGCGCCGTCTACGATCAGGTAGCAGCCGAGCTCGGGCGCTGGCGCTGGCTGCCGGAGTTGCGCTTCGTCGCGGAGTACCACGACGAGCCCGAGTACATCGAGGCGCTGCGAACGAGCGTGCTCGAGCACTGGCAGACCCACGGCCGGACGCGCCACCTGTTGATTTCCTTCCACGGCATCCCCGAGCACTACTTCCATCGTGGCGATCCTTACTTCTGCAAATGCCAGAAGAGCGCGCGGCTGCTCGCCGAAGAGCTGATGCTGCGCGACGGCGAGTGGAGCGTCAGCTTCCAGTCGCGCTTCGGGCCGGCGGGATGGCTCAAGCCCTACACGAGCGAGGTGCTTGCGCAGCTTCCGCGCCAGGGAGTACACGACGTGACGGTGGTGTGTCCCGGATTCGCCGTCGATTGTCTCGAGACGCTGGAGGAAATCGCCATCGAGAATCGCGACATCTTCCTGCGCTCAGGCGGACAGCGCTTCGAGTACGTGCCCGCGCTCAATGCGCGCGCGGAGCATGCACGTTTTCTCGCGAGCCACATCGCGCGGCACTGCCAGGGATGGACTCAGGTGGAGCTGGGGTTGCGGTCCGCAGGCGTATTGGGTTGACGGGCCGGAAGGCGCCTGCGGCGACCGCGCCATGCTGGGTCGATTTCTCGAGATAGGAATTGAGACGGCGGACATCCGCGCATCGGTCGAATTCTACGAGCGACTCGGGTTCACGCAGGCGCAGACGGGCGACATCTGGCCGCATCCGTACGGAGTGCTCACCGACGGGCGGGTCTGCATCGGTCTGCACCAGACCCGCCTCGAATCTCCGGCGCTGACCTACGTGCAGCCCGGAGTTGCCGGCCACGTGGCGGCGCTCGAGCAGCTCGGGATCGAGCTTTCGACGCTCAATACCGGGAGCGAAGTGTTCAACGAGGTCGGTTTTCGCGATCCCGCGGGACACGCGGTGAGACTGCTCGAGGCGCGGACCTACTCACCGGCCGACCGCTCGGCGCTCGAGAGCTCGCGCTGCGGCGAATTCCTCGCATTGAGCCTCCCGGCGAGCCATCTCGAGCGGGTGAGCCGCTTTTGGCAAGCGCTCGGGTTCACGGGCGAGGAGCGGGCCGAGCCCTATCCGCATCTGCATCTGCAAAGCGATGCGGTCGGGCTCGCGCTGCACCGGCCCCGATTCTTCGCCGAGCCGCTGCTCGTCTTCGCAGATCCCGACATGCGCTCGCGGCTCGGGCACCTGCGCGAGCTCGACATCGGCTCGATCGAATCGCCGCCCGCGGGACTCAACCCGAGGGCGAATGCCCTGCTGACGGCGCCCGAGGGTACGGCGCTGCTGCTGGTGCAGGAGTCCGGATGAGCCTGCGCAACACGCCCGAGCGCTGGGGCGCGCTCTCGCAGCTCCTTCATTGGCTCATCGTCGCGCTGATCGCCATCCAGGCCACCCTCGGGCTCACGGGGCTGCTGCTGCCGGTCGGCATCGAAAAGCTCGCCGTCCTGGCCCGCCACAAGTCTGTCGGGATCACCATTCTCGGACTCGCCACTCTGCGCCTCCTCTGGCGCTGGCTGAATCCGACACCGCCGCTGCCCGCGAATCTCAAGCCGCACGAGCGCTTTCTCGCGCACTTCACGCACGCGGCTCTGTACGTGCTGCTCTTCGCGATGCCGCTCACCGGCTGGATCATGTCATCGGCGCGGGGCTTTGCAGTGAGCTGGTTCAACCTCTTCCAACTGCCTGACCTCGCGCCCAAGAGCGAGCGGCTCTACGCTGCGATGATCACGACTCACGCGGTGCTCGCCGCCTCGCTCGCGGCGGTCACGGCGCTGCACATCGCCGCGGCGCTCAAGCATCACTTCCTGCTGAAGGACGACACCCTGCGGCGCATGCTGCCCTTCGGGCGGATCACGCTCGGGGCACTGGCCGCGGCACTGCTGGCGGTGGCGCCGGCGGGCGCCACAGCGGCCGTCGGCGCCGCGCCGTCCGGCCCGCTCTACAACCTCCTTCCCGCGCAGAGCTC
>DATFCZ010000122.1:0-62387 GCA_035252605.1 Steroidobacteraceae bacterium | reverse complement strand
ACCCGGGGCGAGCTCACATGAGCGATCGCCGCGCGCGGTTCCGGAGCGCGGCGGGCTTTCAGTCAGGCGATGGAGAGCTCGAGAGGCGGCGCGCGGGCGAGGTGCGCCCGCAGCCGGCGGGCGCCGCGTGCGGCGGCTGCGGCGAGAAGCGGCACCCGCCAGGCGGCGAGCACCGGCTTGACGATCGGGACCGGATGGGGCGCGGAGCCGGCCACGCCGGTGAAATGCACGGTCCAGTCGCAGTGGCACGAATGGCTCGGGGGAGCCCCGAGCTCTTGCGAGGTGTAGCCCGTGATGACCACGACCAAGGCGAGCGCCGCGAACAGGGCGATCAGTCGGGTGTGACGTGGTTTGAGGCTCATCGGCAGCGTATCCTCAACCGATTAGCCTAGCGGCAGCCCCTCACCCGGGCAAGCGCACCGGGAATGGCCGATAATGAGCCGCACCGATCATGAGTCATCGAGCGCGGCAGGTCCCGTTGAAGCTCACCCCCGATTCCCTCATTACTCATCTGCAGCAGCACCTTCTGCCGGCATATCTCATCTCCGGCGATGAGCCGCTGCTCACGGGTGAGGCCGCCGATGCGGTGCGCTCGCGGGCTCGCAATGCCGGCTTTACCGAGCGCAATGTGCACTTCCTCGAGAGGGGCTCCGACTGGGACGACGTGCGGGCCTCCGGGGACAACCTGTCGCTTTTTGGCTCGCGGCGTCTCCTCGAGCTGCGCCTGCCCACCGGCCGCGCCGGAGCCGCCGGTAATGGCGTGCTGCTCGCATTGCTCGAGCGGAAGGACCCCGACACCCTGCTCCTCGTGCTGACGCCGCGGCTCGACCGCGATGCGCAAGCTGCGCCGTGGGCGCGGGCCATGGAGGCTCACGGCGGCTGGGTCCAGGTCTGGCCCATCGAGGCCGACAGGCTGGTGGGTTGGCTGCGCGCTCGCTGCCGCCGCCTCGGGCTCGACATGAACGAGGAGGCGCTCGTTCTGCTCGCGGAGCGCACCGAAGGTAACCTCCTGGCCGCTCATCAGGAGTTGGAGAAGCTGCGTCTGCTGGCGCCCGCCGGCACCCTCACGCCCGATACGGTCCTCGCCGCGGTCGCCGACAGTGCGCGCTTCGACGTGTTCCGGCTGTCGGAAGCGGTTCTCGAGGGCGAGGCGGGTCGCGCCCTGCGGGTGCTCGCGGGACTGCGCTCGGAGGGCACCGAGCCGACGCTGGTGCTCTGGGCGTTGACGAAGGCGGTACGCGATCTCTGGAGTGAGGTTTCGAGCCCGGCGGCCGGCCGGCCGCGGGCCTGGCAGCGACAGGCTGCCGCGCTGCAGAAGGCGGTTCGCCGCGCACCTCGGCTCTCCTTTCGGACGCTCGCTCTGCGAGCCACCCGGGCCGATCGCATGATCAAGGGGCGGCTCTCGGGCGATGCCTGGGACGAGCTGGCGCTGCTCGCGGCCGAGATCTGCGCACGGCCCGCGATGCCGGCGCCGCGGTCCATGGTCAAATAGTCTCATGCAACCCATCGGCCTTTTCGGCGGCACTTTCGATCCGATCCATTACGGGCACCTGCGCACGGCTTTCGAGCTGTGGCAGGAGCTGCGCCTCGCCGAGGTGCGTTTTCTGCCGACGGGAAGTCCGCCTCACCGCGAGCAGCCGTTGGCGAGCGCGGAGCTCAGGCTGAAAATGGTGCAGGCGGCGGTCGCGGACCAGGCGGCTTTCGTGGTCGATGACCGGGAGGTTCGGCGCACGGGCATCTCCTACTCCGTGGACACGCTGACGGAGCTGCGCGGGGAGTATCCGGACCGCTCGCTCTGTCTGCTCCTCGGGATGGATGCCTTCCTCGGTCTGCCGAACTGGCACCGCTGGCGCGATCTTCTCAATCTTGCGCACATCGTGGTCGCGCACCGTCCCGGTTGGAAGGCGCCCACCATGGGGCCGTTGGGGGAGGTCATGGTGGATCACGGCACCGGCACCATCCGGGAGCTGCACGAGAGAACCGCCGGCCGGATCTACGTCCATGCCGTGACACAGCTCGAGATCTCCTCCACCGAGCTGCGTCAGCTCATCGTCTCCGGACGCGACCCGCGGTATCTCGTGCCGGATGAAGTGCGGCAGATTCTGCGCGAGAGTCGGTGCTATGCTCGTCAATGACCGTTCATACAGGAGAGACTGCTTCCTCACATGACCACCCGCACAATCCGACGCCGCGGCGCTTCCGCGCAGGCTTCAAGGTCCGCACGATCCCCCTCCCCACCTCACAGCCCGGCGTCCCCGCCCTGCAGCGCGCCGGTGCTGCTTCCCGCCCTCATCGGCGCGCTGGAAGACATGAAAGCCGTCAATATCAAGGTGCTCGACGTGCGCGGGCTGACCGACATCGCCGACACCCTGATCGTCGCCTCCGGCACCTCCGACCGTCACGTCCGCTCGATCGCCGAGCACGTGATCGAGCAGGCCAAGGCCAACGGCTTCCGGCCACTCGGGGCCGAGGGCGAGCGGGAGGGCGAGTGGGTGCTGGTCGATCTGCAGGACATCGTCGTGCACGTGATGCTGCCCCGCGTCCGCGAGTTCTACGGCCTCGAGCGGCTGTGGGACGCAGGCAGCGCGGCGCACGGCGCCACCGGCTCGGTGGCGCACGTGGCCGGCCACTCTCACTGACCCGCCCCGGGTGCGGACGCGGCTGATAGCGGTCGGCACGCGACCGCCTGCCTGGGTTCGCGAGGCCTACGCCGACTACACCCGCCGCCTGGGCTCGCGTCTGAAGCTCTCGCTGCTCGAGATCGCCCCCGCGCCGCGCAGCGCCGGCCAGAGCGCGCGCAAAGCGATGGAGGCGGAGGCCCGCAAGCTCATCACCGCCTTGCATCCGGATGAATGGGTGGTGGCGCTCGATGAGCACGGCGCGCAGATGAGCACCCGGGAGCTCGCCGACTGGCTGGCAGCGCGGATGCAGGCGGGCCGCGATCTCGCCTTCCTTATCGGCGGTCCGGATGGATTTGCGGCCGAAGTTCTGGCGCGCAGCGACTTCTCGCTCGCTCTCTCGCGCCTCACGCTGCCGCACGCCCTCGCGCGGGTCGTGTTGGTGGAGCAGCTCTATCGCGCGATCAGCCTGTTGGCTCATCATCCGTACCACCGGGAGTGATGTCGTTGACTTCAGCTGACCCCGTCGTCTGTCTCGCCTCCGTCTCGCCGCGCCGGCGCGAGCTGCTCGCGCAGATCGGCGTGCCGCACACCGTCGTGGCGGCGCACGTGGATGAGAGTCTGCTCGCCGGCGAATCGCCGCGCGAGTACGTCGCGCGTCTGGCGCGCCTCAAGGCCACGACCGTCCGGGGCCGCGGCGAAGCTCTGCCGGTGCTGGCGGCGGACACCTCGGTCGTATTGGACGGCATCGTCTACGGCAAGCCCGCAGATCGCGCCGAGGGACTGGCCATGCTGGAGGCGCTTGCCGGCCGGACGCACGAAGTGCTGACCGCGGTGGCGCTCGCCAACGAGCGCGGCGTCGCGCTGCGCGTCAACTCGAGCTCGGTCCGTTTCCGTGCCATCGAGCGCGCGGAGTTGGAGGCCTACTGGGAGACCGGCGAGCCGCGCGACAAGGCCGGGGGATACGCCATACAGGGATATGGCGCCGTGTTCGTCGCCGGCTTGAGCGGCAGTTATTCGGGCGTCATGGGACTGCCGCTCGACGAGGCCGCGGAGCTGCTGCGCGCGGCCGGGATCCGCTACTGGATGGGAGCGGCGCGGTGAGCCTCGAGATTCTGATCAACACCGGACCCGGCGAGACCCGCGCCGCGCTTTTGGAGGATGGCGTGGTGCAGGAGATCCACATCGAGCGCCGCCGCCGTCGCGTCCTCGTCAGTAATCTCTATCAGGGCCGGGTGACTCGGGTGCTGCCCGGGATGCAAGCCGCCTTCATCGACATTGGGCTCGAGCGCACCGCGTTCCTGCATGCCGCGGACATCGCGAGCCCGCCGCCCGATGAGACGGTCGCCGGGCTGATGCCGCTCGGCGCCGCGCCCGTCGAGGACGTGCGCCGCCTGTTGAGTCCCGGTGACGAGATCCTCGTGCAGGTGATCAAGGATCCCATCGGCACCAAGGGGGCGCGCCTCACCACCTACATCACCTTGCCCGGCCGCTTCCTCGTGTACCTGCCGCGCGGGGAGGGGATCGGAGTCTCGGCGAGAATCGAGGAGGAGGCCGAGCGCCAGCGCCTCAAGGCGGCCGTCCTGGAGCTGCGCGGCGCCGAGGCGGACGGCGGCTACATCCTGCGCACGGCGGCGCAGGGCGTTCCGATCGAGAACCTGCGGGAGGACCTCGACTACCTGCGCAAGCTCTGGCAGCACGTGGCCGTGCGGGCGAGGCAGGCGAGCGCGGGCAGCATCGTGCACGAGGACCTGCCGCTGCCGCTGCGCATCCTGCGGGATGAGCTGTCTCGGGATGTCAGCCGCGTGCTGGTCGATTCCGCGGCCGAGCATGCGCGCATGATCGCCTTCGCGACGGAATTCATGCCCGCGCGGGCGGCGCGCATCGAGCTGCATCCGGGCCCGCGGCCGATCTTCGATCTGCACGGCATCGAGGAGGAGATCGGCAAGGCGCTCGACCGCAAGGTCCAGCTGAAATCCGGCGGTCACCTCGTGATCGATCAGCGCGAGGCGATGACCACCATCGATGTCAACACCGGCGGCTACGTCGGGCACCGCAACCTGGAGGAGACCACCTTCCGCACCAACCTCGAGGCGGCGAGCGCCATCGGCCGGCAGCTTCGGCTGCGCAACCTGGGCGGCATCATCATCATCGACTTCATCGACATGCACGACGAGTCTCACCGCCGTCAGGTGCTCGCCGCGCTCGAGCACTCCCTCGCCGGGGATCGCGCTCAGACGCACATCGTGAGTCTCTCATCGCTCGGCCTCATCGAGATGACGCGCAAGCGCACGCGCGAGAGTCTCGAGCATCTGCTGTGCGAGCCCTGCCGCGCGTGCGAAGGGCGCGGGTTCGTCAAGTCGCCGGAGACGGTGTGCAACGAGATTTTCCGCGAGATCCTTCGAAACGCCCCGCGACCCTCCGGCCGGGAGCTCCTCATCCTCGCGCACGCCGATGTCATCGAGCGGCTGCTCGAGAACGAGGCGTCGACCCTGGATGAGCTCAAGGCGCAGGCGGGCCTCCCCATCCGGCTGCAGGTCGAGGGCCTCTACGGCATCGATCAGTTCGACATCGTGCAGGTCTGAGGCCCCTTCGGGCCCGCCATTGCGGGCGCTCGGCCGCGCCCCCATAGTAGGAAGCCATGCCCCCGATCGCCGCGATACAGATGACCTCGGGCGCCGACGTATCGGCCAACCTGCAGGAGGCGCGCACGCTCCTGGAAGAGGCGGCGCGGCGCGGGGCGCGCCTGGCGGCGCTGCCGGAGAACTTCGCCTTCATGGGGCTTGGGGACGCCGATAAGCGCGGGGTAGCCGAGGAGGACGGCGGCGGTCCCGTGCAGGAATTTCTCGCGCAGACGGCGCGGCGCCTCGGCATGTGGGTCGTGGGCGGCACGGTACCGATTCGGGGTGGGGGCGATGGCCGCGTGGCGGCCGCCTGCCTGGTCTACGACTCCGCGGGCGAGCGCCGCGCGCGCTACGACAAGATGCACCTTTTCGACGTCCACGTCCCCGGGCGGGAGGAGAGCTACCGCGAATCGGCCCATGTGGCCCCGGGGTCCACCCCCGTGGTCGTGGAGACGCCGGTGGGCCGGCTCGGGCTCTCAGTGTGCTACGACGTGCGCTTTCCCGAGCTTTATCGCAGCTTGAGCGCCGCCGGGGCGGAGCTGCTCGTGGTGCCCTCCGCCTTCACCGAGCCGACGGGGCGCGCGCATTGGGAGCCCCTGCTGCGGGCCCGCGCCATCGAGAACCTCTGTTTCGTGCTCGCGCCGGCGCAGTCGGGGTTTCACGCGAACGGGCGCGAGACCTACGGCGACAGCATGATCGTCGATCACTGGGGACGCGTGCTCGCGCGGCTCCCACGCGGCCGCGGCTGCATCCTGGCGCCGATCGACCTCGAGCGGCAGCGCCGCGATCGCGGCAGCTTTCCCTCGCTTGCGCATCGCGTACTCAACTGACATGCAACTCAACGGACATCCGCAGGGCTCAATCGTGACCGACTCGACCTCTTCCGCTTCCGACCCGCTGTCGCTCGCCCGCGATCTCATCCTGCGGCCGAGCGGCCTCGATACCGCGCGGCTCGACCGCATCTTCGGCCAAGTGCTCACGCACTCGGTCGATTTTGCCGACCTCTACTTCCAACTTGCGCGGCAGGAGTCCTGGTCGCTCGAGGACGGCATCGTGAAGGATGGCAGCGCCAGCATCGAGCAGGGCGTCGGGGTGCGCGCGCTTGCCGGCGAGAAGACGGGCTTCGCCTATTCGGACGAGATCATCCTGCCCGCGCTCGAGGAGGCCTCGCGCGCGGCGCGGGCGATCGCCCAGCAGGGAGGCGAGCGCCGCGTCAGCGCCTGGCGCCCGCAGGCGGGACATCGCCTGTATCTGCCGGCCGATCCCGTCGCCACGCTTGCCGATGAGGAGAAGGTCGCGTGGCTGGAACGCGTCGATCGCGAGACCCGCAGGATCGATCCGCGCATCGTGCACGTGAGCGCGAGTGTGACCGCGGTCCATGAGGTCGTCCTGATCGCGACCAGCGAGGGCGAGCTGGCCGCGGACGTGAGGCCGCTGGTGCGCTTCAACGTATCGGTGCTGGTCGAGCAGAACGGGCGGCGCGAGCAGGGTTACTGCGGCGCGGGCGGGCGCTACTCGCTCGCCGAGCTCGTCGCCGCCGATCGCCCGCTCAGCCTGGCGCGCGAGGCCGCGCGGCAGGCGCTGTTGAATCTCGAGGCGGTGCCGGCGCCCGCCGGACCCATGACGGTCGTGCTCGGGCCCGGCTGGCCCGGGATCCTCCTGCACGAGGCGATCGGCCACGGCCTCGAGGGTGACTTCAACCGCAAGGGCACCTCCGCCTTCGCCAACCGCATCGGCGAGCGCGTCGCGGCCCCGGAGTGCACGGTGGTGGACGATGGCACGCTGTCGCAGCGCCGCGGCTCGCTCAACATCGACGATGAGGGGACCCCGACGCAGTGCACCACGCTCATCGAGAATGGCGTCTTGCGCGGCTACATGCAGGACCGGCTCAACGCCCGCCTGATGGGCAGCCGTCCAACCGGCAACGGTCGGCGCGAGTCGTTCGCGCACATGACGCTGCCGCGCATGACCAACACCTACATGCGCCCCGGACCCCACGATCCGCAGGAGATCATCCGCTCGGTCGCGCGCGGCATTTACGCGGTCAACTTCGGTGGCGGCCAGGTGGATATCACCTCGGGCAAGTTCGTCTTCTCCGCGAGCGAGGCCTACGCCATCGAGAACGGACGTATCGGGGCGCCCTTGAAGGGCGCGACGCTCATCGGCAACGGCCCCGACGTCCTGACCCGGGTCACCATGGTGGGCAACGACCTGAAGCTCGACGACGGTGTCGGAACGTGCGGCAAGGACGGGCAGAGCGTCCCGGTGGGCGTGGGTCAGCCCACCCTCAAGGTGGAGAGCCTCACCGTCGGCGGAACCGCCTAGCGGCGGGCAATAGCCTCGGCCGCGCATTTCTGGGCGAAGAGGCCGCGTATGCGGCTCGCGCCGGGCGGCCGGACGGCCCAACATGCGCGTACGGGCGGAGCAGGGGGCTCCCAACGCGCAGGCCGCGCGGCCCGTCACTCTACATAATGCGCGCCAGATGCCGCGGCCACGCCGCCGGTGTATCGTGTGCCTCCATGCACCTCTCCCGCCCCATGTACGAAGGCTTGCCGTGGCTTTACATTGCCGGCGGCCTCGCAGGGCTCGGAGTCAGTTATCTCATCGGCGATTCCCACACCGTGGGGCTCCTGGTCGGGCTCGCGGGTCTCGCGGCTCTCCTCGGCGGTGTGGTGGTGCTCCTCAGGCGGCGCGACTACCGTGAGCTGCGCTCCCAGTACGGCCAGCCCGATCTCACCCAGCGCGGCGATCAGGACTGATCCCGCGTCGCTTCGAGCCTGACGTCCTCCTCGTCGTCCTCGCTCCTGTTGGCCGCGGCATCGGCCCGCAGCACGGGAATGCCCGGCACGGTGTCGTTGAGATTACTGCCGCGCGTGCGCGCCAGACGCTCATCGACGTAGATGAGCTCGTGCTTGCCGACCAGGACGACATCGCCGTCGTTCAGGTAGTGGCGGCGCACGCGCCGGTTCTTGACGTAAATGCCGTTGGTGCTGTTCAGATCCTCGATCACACAGGAGTTGGCGGTAGTGGTGATCTGACAGTGATGTCGGCTGACGAAGCGGCTGTCGATCTGCAGGTCGTTCTCGGCGGTGCGGCCCACGATGACCCTGCCCTGGGTGAGCGGGATCTCCTGCACGGTGCGGCCGTCGGTAGCCACCAGGAGCTTGCCCAGGGGCGGCAGCGCCGGATCGGCGCCGCGCATGCGCGGCAGCGCGAGCTCCGTGGCGGCGCGAATCTGCTGCTGGGTGCGGGCCGCGAACTCCACCCATTGCAGCTCGCCCACCGCGCTCTCGATGTCCTGCGCGGTGACCACGCCGCGATCGGCGGTGTAGGCCGCCATCATCGCCGTATCGCACAGCGTGTTGATGAGCCGCGGCACGCCGCCCGTGAAGCGGAAGATGACCGGGAAGCTGTCCTCGGCGAAGATCTGCCGGTCGGCGGCGCCTGCCACCTCGAGGCGATGCTGGATGTAGCCGCGGGTCTCCGCCTGGGAGAGCGCCGTGAGGTGAAAGCGAAGGCGCACGCGCTGCGTGAGCTGCACGAGCTCCGGAGCATCGAGCTTCGCATTCAACTCCGGCTGGCCCGCGAGAATGATGCGCAGCACCTTCTCCTTGGTGGTCTCCACGCCCGAGAGCAGGCGAATCTCCTCGAGCACCCGCAGCGAGAGATTCTGCGCCTCATCGACGATGAGCAGCACCTTGCGTCCGGCGGCATATTGCTCGATGAGGAAGTTGTTGAGAGTCGCGATGATCTCGCCTTTTTTCATCTTGAACGGCGAGAAGCCGAACTGCACCAGGATCGCCTGCAGGAAGTCGACGGCCGAGACCTGCGTCTGGTTGATCTGCGCGACCACCACGTCCGACTGGATCTCCTTGAGGAAGGATTCGATCAAGGTGGTCTTGCCGGCGCCGATCTCCCCGGTGATCACCACGAAGCCGTCGGTGAACCAGATCGTCGACTCCATGTACGCCTTGGCGCGGGCGTGCTGCTTGGAAAGATAGAGGAACTGAGGGTCGGGGCTCAGTCGGAACGGCAGCTCTTTGAGGTTGAACGGGTCGAGGTACATGGTTGTCCGTTGTTGCCGACATGGCGGCGTTGGACCGTTGGACCCGCCCTGGCCGGGCTCGTTCCGCCGCTATCTTACGGGATGCGTAACCCGGGAGCCAGTTCCGCAAGCAAACCCCGTGCCCGACGGTCCCTGCGCGCGGCCGTGGGCTCTACGAAGGTGCAATGCCCCACCTTGCGCCCGGGCCGCGGCTGTTTGCCATATTCGTGCAGATGCAGCCCCTCCCGGGCGAGCAGCTCGGCGCGAGGCGGGATGTCGCCGATCAGATTCAGCATCGCGCTGAAGCCGCGCGCGCGGGTCGATCCCAGCGGCAGATCGAGGATGGCGCGCAGGTGATTCTCGAACTGACTGGTCGCGCAGCCCTCGATGGTCCAATGTCCCGAGTTATGTACGCGGGGCGCCATCTCGTTGGCGATCAGTCGTCCGTCACGCACGAAAAATTCGATGGTGAGCACACCAACATAACGGAAGTGCCTCAAACAGCGCTCGAGGTGAGAAGCGGCGGCGCGCTGCCACCGCGGCGGGCCATACGGCGCCCGCGTCAGACGCAGAATGCCCTGCGAATGCACGTTGCCGTTCAGCGGGTAGATGGCGGTCTCGCCGCTCGCGCTGCGCGCGCCGATGATGGATACCTCGCAGTCGAAGCGCACCCATTCCTCGTAGAGAAGCGGGACGGTGCCGAGCTCTTCCCAGCCGCGCCAGGCATCTTCCGGCTTGCGCACTCGGACCTGTCCCTTGCCGTCATATCCGAATCGCCGGGTCTTGAGGACGCCCGGCACTCCGATCTCGCGCAGCGCGCGCTCGAGCTGGGCACGCGAGCCGACCGCCCGCCAGCGGGTCGTCGGGATGCCCAGCCGCTCGAAGAGCCGCTTCTCCGCCACCCGGTCCTGTGCCGCCGCCAGCGCGGCAATCGGTGGGCAGATGCGCGCGCCGTGCGCCGAGGCCGCGTGCGCGCGCAGTGCCGCAACCGAGATGTTCTCCCAATCGAAGGTGAGCACCTCACACTCGCGCGCCAGCCGGCCGAGAAGCTTCGGGTCGGTGAACGCGCCGTGCAACACGGGAGCGACCCGTCCCGCGGGCGCATCGCGCGCGGGGTCGAGGAAGAGGAACTCGAGACCGAGCGGATAGCCGGCCAATGCGAGCATGCGGCCGAGCTGGCCCGCCCCCACGATGCCGACCGTCATGAGCGGGGGGCAGCGCGCGGATCGGGGTTGGCGAGCACCCCTGCGGTCTGGCTCTCGCGGAAGCTCTCGAGAGCGGTCGCCACCGCCGGATATCTGTTGGCGAGGATGGCCGCGGCGCAGAGCGCGGCGTTGGTCGCGCCTGCCACGCCGATCGCGAAGGTGGCTACCGGCACTCCCGCGGGCATCTGCACGATCGACAGGAGGGAATCGAGGCCGCCGAGGGATTTCGATGGCACCGGCACGCCCAGGACCGGGAGAGTCGTCTTGGCGGCGGTCATGCCCGGCAGATGGGCGGCGCCGCCCGCCCCGGCGATGATCACCTCGAGCCCGCGGGCGCGGGCGCTCGAGGCGTAGTCGAAGAGGAGATCGGGGGTACGGTGGGCCGAGACCACCTTCACCTCATGCGCGATCCCGAGCTTCTCCAGCGTCTCGGCGGCGGCGCGCAGGGTCTCCCAGTCGGAGGAGGAGCCCATGACGATGCCGACCAGCGCTTTCATCGCGGTATTTTAGCCGAGCAGCGCCCGTAGCGCCCGGAAGAGCTCCCGCCCGGCAGGTCCGACGGCTCCGGCCTTCGGCCCTGCGCCGCGCTCGTGGCGCGCCGCGCCTACCCGTCGGCCCCACTCCTTGAGATCGAGACCTGGCCGCAAGCGGGCGAGCTCATCGAGCGCGGTTGTGCCCTCGGCCATCAGACGCTCGCGCCAGCTCTCCGCGCGCTTGAAGAGCTGTGTCTCGATGGCATCCCGCTCGCTGCGGGCTGCGAGCGCCGCGCGGATCGGCTCGAGATCGATCTCGCGCATGAGCTTGCCGATGTACTGGCGTTGGCGCGCGCCCGCGGCGCGGCTTCTGATGTGGCGCGCCGCCCGCACGGCCTCCCAGAGTCTCTCCGGCAGCCCGAGTGCATCGAGCTCGGAGTCGCGCAGCCGGATGAGTGCCTCGCCGAGCTCCTGCGCAGCGTGAGCGGCGCGCTTGCGCTCGCTCTTGCTCGGCCGTTGCGGCTCCTCGTCCTCGGGCTGATATTCGGGGGGGTGCGGGGGCATGGGCTCGAACGGCTCGGCTCTTGCGGCTGCTAGAATCGAAATTCTGCCCCATTTCCTCACCCTTCGAGCGGAACGCTATGCCCCAGACGGTCGCGGCGACGGATTCTTCCCCCTTGCTTCGGGACGTCGTCGCTTTTGCGCTTGAGGAAGCCCGGCGCCGGGGAGCTTCGCAGTACGAGGTCGACGCCAGCCTGAGCCAGGGACTCGGAGCCACGGTTCGGCTCGGTGAGGTCGACACGGTCGAGTACCAGCGCGACCGGGGCCTCGCCGTCACGGTGTACTTCGGCAAGCGCAAGGGATCGGCGAGTACCGCCGACCTCGGCCGCCAGGCGGTCGGCGCCACCGTCGAGAAGGCCTGCGCCATCGCCCGCTACACGGCCGAGGACCCCTATGCGGGGCTGGTCGAACCGGAATATCTGGCGCGCGACATACCGGATCTCGATCTCGATCATCCCTGGGGACTCACCGCCGAGGAGGCGATCGCGATCGCGCGCCGCTGCGAGCAGGCCGGACGCGCAGTCGATTCACGGATCGCGAACTCCGAGGGTGCCTCGGTGAGCAGTCAGCGGCATACCGGCCTCTACGGCAACTCCCTGGGATTTCTCGCAGGCTACTCGGGCACGAGCCACTCGGTGAGCTGCTCGCTCATCGCCCAGGAAGGCGATCAGATGCAGCGGGACTACTGGTTCACCACCGCTCGCGACCCGGCGGATCTCGAGAGCGCGGAGTCGGTGGGGACGGCGGCCGGACGGCGCGCGCTCGCGCGACTCGGCGCGCGCAAGCTCACGACGCGCAAGGCGCCGGTCCTCTTCTCTCCCGAGATGGCGCGCGGCCTTTACCGGCACTTCATCGGCGCGATCCGCGGGCCGAGTCAGTACCGCAAGGCCTCGTTTCTCCTGAACGCGGCCGGCGAGCAGGTGTTTCCGACCTTCGTGCAGATGCACGAGCGGCCGCACATCCTGAAAGGGCTCGCGAGCGCGCCGTTCGATGACGAGGGCGCTGCGACCCGCGATCGGGAGCTGGTCGCGAACGGAATCCTCGAGGGATACGTGTTGGGTAGCTATTCGGCGCGCCGCCTCGGCCTCAAGACCACGGGCAACGCCGGCGGCATTCACAACCTCATCGTGGAAAGCTCGCAGGCATCGCCGGGCCACGAGGCGCTGCTCGAGCGCATGGGCTCGGGCCTGCTCGTGACGGAGCTCATGGGGCAGGGAGTCAACGGCGTCACGGGCGATTACTCGCGCGGTGCGAGCGGCTTCTGGATCGAGGGCGGCGCCGTCGCCTTTCCCGTGCACGAGGTGACGATCGCGGGCAACCTGCGCGAGATCTATCGCAACATCGTGGCGCTGGGGAGCGATGTCGATGCGCGCGGCGGAATCCGCTGCGGCTCGGCGCTCATCGGGGAGATGACGATCGCGGGCGAGTGATCTTTCACGCCGGGATTGCGCATGCGCGTACAATGAGCCCGGCCACCACTCGAAACCATCCGACCATGCCGCAGTACGTCATTGAGCGAGAAGTTCCGGGCGCGGGAAATCTGTCGGAAGCCGAGATCCGTGCGCTGTCCTTGCGGTCCCTCGAGGTCCTCAAAGCCATGGGGCCGCAGATCCAATGGCTCCACAGCTACGTGACCGAGGACAAGGTCTATTGCGTGTACATGGCGCCCGATGAGGACAGCATCCGCGAGCACGCGAGGCGCGTGGGAGTTCCCGCAGATCGCGTGTCAGCCGTGCGACGGCTCATCGATCCCGCGGGCGTGCACAGCTAGCCGGCGCCCCCCTCGTCGAAGGAGCAGCGGGCAGCCTGCTCGAGACTCATGGCGGAGCCTTCCGCCCACGCCTTCTCCGCCTCGGGCTTACCGAGCGTCTCCCGTGCCCGTGAGAGAAGTCGATCGAGCTTTTGCTGCTCGGCGTGAGGGAGCGGCGCACTGATCGAGACCCGCAGGCCCGCGGCGGCAGCGGCCAACTTCAAGGCTGCGGCCGGCTCGGCACGGGCGGCAGCGAGACACGCGAAGCCTTCGAGCACACGAGCAATGCCGCGCCGGTGGCCGAGGCTGCGGAAGGTCTCCAGAGCCTCCCGGAAAGCGGCGTGCGCGGCGGCGTATTCCCTCTGCTCGCCACGGATGTAGCCCAGATCGGTCAGCGACCGAGCCGTGCCCCATTGGTCCGAGCAGTCACGAAATATGGAGAGCGCCCGCTCGTACAAGAGGCGGGCGGCCGCCAGATCGCCCTGATCCCGCGCGGTATCGCCTTGGCTGTTGATCGACCAGGCGGCGCCGCTGCGGTCGCCGAGATCCTCGAACATCGCCGTCGCCTCTTCCAGCGCTGTCCTCGCTCGTGAACAGTCGCCGCGCGACTTGAGCACATTGGCGAGGTTGTGCAGGCAACGCGCCGCGGACAGCCGGTCGCCGAGCTCCTGCCAGCACGAGAGACTTTGCTCGAAGCTCTCCTGGGCGCTGGCGTAATCGCCCCGATCGCGGGCGGACACCCCGAGAGCGTTCAGGGAAGTGGCGATGCCCCAGCGGTCCCCGGCCCGTCGATTGAGCGCGAGGCTTTGCTCGAGAAACTCGCGGGCCGCCGCAAAGTCGCCCTGCGCGGTCGCTATTGCCCCGAGAAAAAGCGCGATCTGGGCCCGCTCTTTGACATAGCCGTCGCCTGCCAGATGCAAAATGGTCTCGAGCCGCGAGCGCCCCTCGATCAGGTGTTCCCGCATGTCCCAGAACCTAAAGAGCGCCCTGCACAGGCGCAGCGCCCAGTCGAGGCTGCGGGTCTCGAACAGCCAGTCGAGGACGGAGCGAAAATTGTCGATCTCGAGGTCGCAGCGCGCGAGCCAGGCCGCCCGCTGCGCCGGGTCCAGCTCGGGGTTGCCTTCCTCGGCCAGGACGAGGCAGTAAGCGGCGTGCGCGCGTCGCACGGCCGAGCCCTCGCCGCTCGCGAACAGACGCTCGAGCGCGTATTCGCGAATCGTCTCCAACATCGTGAAGCGCGCTTCGGCGTCGGGTCGCTCCTGGCTCTGGATCAGATTCTTCTCCACCAGCGACGACAGTCCGTCGAAGACGGCGATTCCGAGATCGGAGGCGGTATTGCAGACAGCCTCGACCGCTTCCAGAGTGGCTCCGCGCGTGAACACGGCGAAGCGGCGCAGCAGCTTCTGCTCGCCGGCATTCAGCAGCCCGTAGCTCCAATCGATGGTGTTGCGCAACGTCTGTTGGCGCTCGGGAAGGTCGATGGCGCCGCCGATCAACAGCTGCAGCCGGCTCTGCAGCCTTTCCAGTATGGCGCCGGGCGAGAGGATCCGGGTCCGTGCCGCAGCCAACTCGATCGCCAGCGGCAGCCCGTCGAGGCGCGAGCAGATTTCGCGGACGGGAGAGCGATTTTCCGCAGTGATCGCGAAGTTGGGCCGGACGGTCCTGGCGCGCTCCTCGAACAGCGTCATGGCCGAATCTTCGTCCAGAGGCGCGACGGGAAATTCCTGCTCGCCGTAGATGTGCAGACGAGCGCGGCTGGTGACCAGGACCTTGAGGGAAGGGGAGGCCGCGAGCATTCCCGAGATGAGCGTCGCCGCCGCAAGCACCTGCTCGAAGTTGTCGATCACCAGGAGAAAGGACCCCAACTCGCGCAGGCGCTCGGCGATCAACTGTGACACGGCCCGAGTGGCGACCTGCTGCACCTCGAGGACGTCGGCCAGCGCCGTAGGCACCAGGTCGGGTTGGGTGATGGAGGACAAGCCTACGAATCGCGTGCCGCCGCTGAAGTGCTCGGCAACGGAGTCGGCGATGGCGATAGCGAGACGGCTCTTGCCGGCACCACCCGTGCCGGTCAGCGTCAACAGGCGCAGGTCGGGGCGCAACAGGAGGGCGGCGGCCTGCGCCGATTCGCGCTCGCGCCCGATGAGCGATGTGCGTGGAGTCGGAAGATCGAGGCGCCGCATGGTCGATTGGGAGACCTGCGGGTCGCAGCTCTTCCCTGGGTCGACTGCGGGCCGGGCAGCAGGCGCTCCGGACGCGAGCAGATAACCACGGCGGGGTACGGTCCTCAGCAACCGCTGACCATGGTCATCGAGTGCCCGCCTCAGCATGAATACGGTCTGAGTGAGGTTCGATTCCTCCACGAAGCGGTCCGGCCACAGCGCTTTGATGATCTCTTCCTTGGCCACCAGGCGGTTGGCGTTACGGGCGAGCAGCACGAGCAGATCGTATGCCTTCGGGGTGAGCTCTATGCGCTGCGAACCACGGCGCAACTCGCATTTGCCAGGGTCCAGCTCGAACTCGCCAAACACCAACGGTTCATCTGCTGCGCTCGGCATGGCTGGGTTGAGAGAAGTTTGAGGGAACTTTGAGAGCGGCCTGAGGACGCCGATTGCCGCGGGGGCCTAGCCTCTGCCCGGATTCTATCACTGCGGCAACAGACTCGTTTTCGGAGGCGATCATGAAGAGATTCCTGGCTCTGCTTTATGGCGCGCTGGCGTACGCTTTCTTCTTCGGCACATTCCTCTATGCCATCGGATTCGTCGGGAATGTGGCAGTACCCAAGGCCATCGATACGGGATCGGCAGGGGCGGCTTCAAAGGCGATTCTCGTGGACCTGGCTCTATTGAGTCTTTTCGCTCTGCAGCACAGCGTCATGGCCCGGCAAGGCTTCAAGCGGGTATGGACGCGGATCGTGCCTCGAGCGCTGGAGCGCAGTACCTTCGTGGTCGCTGCCACCGCCGTTCTCGCCCTGCTCCTATGGCAATGGCGCCCTCTCCCCGGTGTGGTCTGGGACGTCCGTGGGACCGCGTTGGGTACGGCGCTTTCCGGCGTCTTCTGGCTCGGTTGGGGAATCCTGCTGGCGTCGACCTTTCTGATCGACCACTTCGAGTTGTTCGGGCTGCGCCAGGTCTGGGTCTATGCCCGCGGCAGCGCATTTCACGCTCCTGATTTCAAGGCACCGGCGCTGTATCGGATCGTGCGACACCCCATCTATCTCGGTTTCGTCATCGCCTTCTGGTCGACTCCCTTCATGAGCTTGGGGCATCTCCTGTTCTCCGCCGCGACCACCGGGTATATCCTGCTCGGAATCTGCTTCGAGGAGCGTGATCTGATTGCCGCCTATGGTCAGCGCTATCGCGACTACCGCGCTCGCGTACCCATGCTGATACCGCTGCTGAAAGCGCGCAGAGGCGGTGAGGCCGCTCGCGGCGGCGTGAAGGGTCGGACGGCGGCCGGTTAGCGGGCGTGCGTGCAACCACGAGGGGTGGCCAATGAGCTCGACTTTCGAGGCGACGAATTCCGGCAGGAGCATCCTGACCGACGAGATGCTCGGGCGCTTCGACTCCCGCGCCGCGGCTTACGACCGTGACAACCGCTTCTTCGCAGACGACTTCGAGGAGCTCCGCGCGGCAAAATACCTTCTGCTGCCCGTGCCGGAGGAGCTCGGCGGAGTCGGCATGTCGTTGGCGCAAGTCTGCCGGGAGCAGCGTCGACTTGCGTATTACGCTCCCGCCACGGCGCTCGCCGTCAACATGCACCTTTACTGGGTGGGCGTCGCAGCGGATCTGTGGCGCCGCGGCGATTCCTCGCTCGAATGGATCCTGAGAGAAGCTGTCGACGGGGAAGTGTTTGCAGCGGGTCACGCGGAGACCGGCAACGATATACCGGTTCTGCTCTCGACGACCAAGGCAGAGCGGGTCGAGGGCGGTTATCGCTTCACGGGCCGGAAGCACTTTGGAAGCCTCAGTCCGGTATGGACGCGCTTCGGGCTTCACGGAATGGATGTGAGCGACCCGGCGAAACCCAGAATCGTGCACGCCTTCATGCCGCGCGATACGGGCGCGTACATCATCAAGGAAACCTGGGATGTGCTCGGCATGCGCGCTACGCGCAGCGACGATACGGTTCTCGAGAGTGCGTTCATCCCCGAAAGGTATGTCGTGCGCGTCTTGCCGGCCGGCGCCGCCGGCCTGGATCCGTTCGTGCTTTCCGTGTTTGCCTGGGCGCTGCTGGGTTTCGGCAACGTGTATTACGGTCTCGCCAGGCGCGCACTCGATCAGGCGATCGCCTCGTCGAAGAGCAAACGCTCACTGGCTCTCACCCGCTCGCTGGCGTATCACCCGGAGGTGCAGCACGCCATCGCCGAGATGGTGATCGAGCTGGAGTCCATCGGGCCGCATCTCGAGCGCATTGCGGAGGACTGGTCAAACGCCGTGGATTACGGCGCTCAATGGCCGTCGAAGATCTTCGCGGCGAAGTATCACGCGGTCGAGGGATCCTGGAAAGTCGTCGACATCGGGCTGCACGTGACGGGCGGCTCCGGAATCTTCCGCTGTGCGGGCTACGAGCGGCTGGTGCGCGATGCGCTGCTCGGGCGTCTCCATCCCGCCAATAGGTTTCTATCGCACGAGATCGTAGCCAAGACCGCGCTGGGAATCGGTCTCGAGGAGCAGCCGCGGTGGGGGTGAGCGATGTCGATGCGCGCGGCGGGATCCGCTGCGGCTCGGCGCTCATCGGGGAGATGACGATCGCGGGGGAGTAGGGCCGGGCGAGCCGGGCGCGCGCTCGAATACCGTACCGACGATCTCGAGCAGCACCGGCATGCCGAAGGGCTTGCGCAGGAAGGCCGCATAACCGTCCACACGCTTGCGCAGCGCCGCCTCCGGCGCGGAGCTCATCATGATGACCGGAATGTCGCGAAACGCGGAATTCGCGCGCATCGCCGTCACCAACGCCGCGCCATCCATCAGCGGCATCATGAAGTCCGAGATGACGAGGTCGGGCTTGCTTTTCTCGAGGCTCTCGAGAGCGCGGCGGCCGTTGGCCGCGGTGAGTACGCGATAGCCTGCGTCCTCCAGCGCTGCGACGAGCACCTCGACCGTGCCGAATTCGTCGTCGACGACGAGGACGGTCCTCACTTCCTACTCCCGTGATTTCCGTTGCCGCCGACTGCTCGATGCCCGCGCCTTGGGCGCGCGCGCGAAGCCGCTCAAGGCCGCTTCCACGCCGTGGATCCTCGCGCCGATCTCGATCCCATGGGGCGTGATGTCGAATTCCCGCAGACTGGGATCGAAGGCGCTGTCACGGATTTTCGTGACCGAGACGATACGTCTGATTCGGCCGTCGAGCTCGCTATAACGCATCAGAATCAGGCCTTCGAGGAGCGATGACAGACCCTTGCTCGGCAATTCCGCGGCGGTCCCGAGGACGTTGCGGCTTTCCATGCTCATGATCACGGTGGCGTTCAGGGCGCGAAGCTCGTTGCCGAGCGTCGAGATGAAACGCGTCATCCGCCCGGGATCGATCGCCGACTCGGCCAGCGCGCCATAGCCGTCGATGAAGAAACGCTTCACCCCACGGCGGCGCACTGCATCGATCATCTGATAACCGAGCTCATCGAGGATGTGCTCCCCCTGCGGGCACCAGATGATCTCGACGGCTCCTCGCCGCTCGAGGCCGCGCAGATCGATGCCGAGCGTCTCGGCGCGCGCGCGCAGCCGCTCCGGCGATTCGAAGAAGCCGTAGAAGGTGCCGGGCTCCGCGGCGCTCGATCGCGCGAGGTACTGCAACCCCAATGTCGTCTTGCCGATGCCGGTCGGGCCGTAGAGGCCGTTGGAGGTCTCGGCCAGCAACCCGCCGCCCAGCATCGCATCCAAAGTGGCGATGCCCGTCGGCTGCCGCCGCGGTGAATAGGCGTCCCGCACGGTCGGCACCGCGAACGCCGCTTCCACGCGCGGAAAGATCTCATGTCCGCGGCTGGTGATGCGAAAGGGGTGTCGGCCGGGAAGAAAATCGCTGCCGCGGAACTTGCCAACCCGCAGGGTGCGCTCGCTGCGATGCGCGAACAGGTGGTCTTCCAGGTGGATCACGCCATCGACCATGGTGTATTCGGCGCTGGGCTCGTGTTCGCCGCCGTTGGTGAGCAGCAGCATGGTGCATTCCGACGCGGCGGCGTGACTTTGCACCTCGTGCACGAACTTCTTGAACTCACGCGGCGAGGCCGCCGATTCCGCCGCAGTCGCAAAGCCATCGAGCACGAGCATCGTCGCGCGGTGGCCCTTGATCTCGCGCCGCAGCAGATCGACTATGCCCTTGAGTCCCTCGTTCTCGAGAATGCGAAAGCCACTGACGTAGTAGAGACGATCCGGAATCGCATCTTCCCTGTAGAAGGACATCGACTGCAGGTGCTGCAGCATGCGGGTGTGCGACTCCGCGAGCAGAGTGACGAACGCGACCCGGCCGCCGGCGGCGACATGATTGAAGCAGATCTGGTTGGCGAGGATCGTCTTGCCGGCGCCGGGGCACCCCTCGAGGATGTAGACCCCGCCGCTCAGCAATCCGCCGCGAAGTATCCGGTCCAGGCCTGCGATGCCGGTGGGTACCCGCTCGAGCGTCAGTTCGTTGCCGTCGCCTGTCACTTCGGCTCCCGAGGAGCAGCAGTTGGATCGAGCGGCAGCCAGACCGTGAACGCGGTGCCCTTGCCCGTGGCGCTCTGCACGGAGATCGAGCCGCGATGCGCCTCGATCAGCGCGCGCGCAAGCCACAGACCCACCCCGAAGCCGGTGCGGGACCGCGCGGTGACGACCTGCTCGAAGCGGCCGAAGATACGCGCCTGGTCCTCGGCCGAGATGCCGATGCCCTGGTCCTTCACTTCGAGCCGCACTCGAGCTCCCTCTCGCGCCAGACTGATGTGGACCGGCTTGCCGTCCCCGTACTTGATGGCGTTCGAGATGAGGTTGCCGGCGATCTGCTCGACGGATAGACGGTCCCACCTGCCGCGCAGGGCTTCGGGCGCCGTCAATTGCATGTCGGTGTGGTGAAATGCGGCCTCGACGGCATAGGTATCGACCGCCTCGCGCACGATCTCGGCGATGTCGAGCTCCTCGAAGTGAAGATCCATGCTGTGCGCGTTGACGCGTGAGATGTCGAGCAGCAGAGTCGCTCGCTTGACGTAGCGCTCGAGCACCAAGCGGACGCGCTCGAGCCTCTGCATGAGCTCAGGAGTGCCGGAGCGGCGGGCGACGATCATCGCGCCTTCGATCTGCAGCATGAGCGCGTGCATGGGGCTGCGCAGCTCGTGAGCTGCGATCGCGAGGAACTCGTCGCGGGCGCGGACGGCCTCGCGCAGCTCCTGGTTCATTTTGAGCAGATCGGCGTTTTCACTCATTGCGGCGGAGGCCGCGAGCTCGCGGGGGCGGCCGGCCTCAGCCCCGCAATGTCGATTCCCGACCGCCTGCTTCGGCTAAAGGCCGAGGCCGGGCGAATGCTCGGGCGTAACAGGGGGAGCTATGAAAGTCATGGTCCTGGTGAAGGCAACGGCGGACAGCGAGGCCGGCGTGATGCCGACGGCGCAACTGCTCGCCGACATGGGGCGATTCAACCAAACGCTCATCGAGGCGGGTGTCATGTTGGCGGCCGAGGGACTGAAGCCGAGCCGTTACGGCAAGCGCGTGCGCTTCTCCGGCAAGAGCCGGACGGTCACCGACGGTCCGTTCGCGGAGACGAAGGAGTTGGTCGCTGGGTACTGGCTCTGGGAGGTGAAGTCGGTCGAGGAGGCGGTAGAGTGGGTCAAGCGCTGTCCGAATCCGATGCTGACCGATTCGGACATTGAGATTCGGCCGGTGTTCGCGCCGGAGGATTTCGCTTGAGATGGGGTCGCCGCTCGGCGTCGAAACGACGAGGCCCGCCATGCGGCGGGCCTCTTGTTGGCTGGGGGACTAGGATTGCTCGGCCCTTCCTGGGCCTCGCCGCCTGCGGCGGCCGCCAAGCGAGGACGCTTGGCGGCCAAAATCGCTCCCGGCGATTTTGTCGAACCTAGGTTCTCATCCTAGTCCCCGAAAACGACGAGGCCCGCCATGCGGCGGGCCTCTGTTTGGCTGGGGGACTAGGATTCGAACCTAGGTAAACGGAGTCAGAGTCCGTTGTCCTACCACTAGACGATCCCCCAAGAGCTGGTGGGATGCAGCCCGGCGCAGGTCTAGCGCTTCGAGTACTGCGTCCCGCGGCGGGCTTTGCGGCGGCCGACCTTCTTGCGCTCGACCTCGCGGGCGTCGCGAGTGACGAAGCCGGCGTCACGCAGCTGCTTGCGCAGAGTGTCGTCGTACTCGATGAGCGCGCGAGTGAGACCCAGGCGGATGGCGCCGGCCTGGCCGGTGATGCCGCCGCCGTCCACGGTCACGCTGATGTCGAAGCGGCTGCCGAGCTGCAGCGCCTCGAGCGGCTGGCGCACGATCATGCGGCCGGTCTCGCGTCCGAAGAACTCATCGAGCGGACGGCTGTTGACCGTGATGCGGCCGGAGCCCGGCCGGAGATAAACGCGGGCGGTCGCGGTCTTGCGCCGTCCGGTGCCGTAGTTCGGTTGCTGCGATGCCATTACGAAGTCCTCGCTAAATCTCGAGCGGCCGCGGCTGCTGCGCCTGATGCGGGTGCTCGCCGCCGGCGAACACGTGAAGCTTCTTGAACATGCGCCGGCCGAGCGGATTCTTCGGCAGCATGCCTTTGACGGCAAACTCGATCGCCCGCTCCGGATGCTCATCGAGGAGCTTCTGCAACGCGATGGATTTGATGCCGCCGATGTGGCCGGTGTGGTGGTAATAGATCTTGTCGCTCAGCTTGCGGCCGGTGACGCGCACCTTGCCGGCATTGAGCACCACGATGTGATCGCCCATGTCGACGTGCGGGCTGTAGTCGGCCTTGTGCTTGCCCTTGAGCCGATGGGCGATCTGGGAGGCGAGGCGCCCGAGCGTCTTGTCGGTCGCATCGACCACGTACCAGTCGCCCCGGACCGTGCCGGAATTGGCGAAAACCGTCTTCATAACTGAGCCTCAACGAGCCGCCTCACGCGGCCCACGAATGACACAAAAACTGCACAGGCACAGGGATGTGCCTCGCCGCCGCAGGTGGCGGAGCTTTGGGCAAAAACCACGCTTTTTGCCCAAAGCAGCGCTGGGCCGGCCACCGGTAAACCAGGAGCCCGGATCCAGCGCCCAAAACAAGGGTCGGCAAGTCTACTGAAGCCGCTTCGCCATTGCAAAAGCCGGCGCGGGCGAGGGATTATCCCCGTCCATGATTACCGATGAAACCCAGAAAGCGTCCCTCGATGACTGGATCGGGACCGCCGACCGGGCGCTGCGCGCCCTATTCGCCCCGGCGCGGGCCTCCCGGCCGCTTCCGCAGCCCTCCGCCCCCGCCCGAGGTGCCGCGGAGGGCCTCTCCGAGCTCTCCGCCGACGAGAGACGCAGGGCTGCGGCTCTCATGCGGGTCAATCATGCCGGGGAAATCGCCGCTCAGGCGCTCTACCACGGCCAGGCGAGCGCCGCGCGCTCGGAAACCACCCGGCGGCTCCTGCTCGATGCCGCCCGGGAGGAAACCGATCATCTCGCCTGGTGCGAGACCCGCCTGCGAGAGCTCGAATCCCGCCCCAGCCTCCTCAATCCGTTCTGGTATGCGGGCTCCTTCTTTATTGGGGCGCTCGCCGCACTCGCCGGCGATCGGGCCAGCCTCGGGTTCGTGGTCGAGACGGAGCGGCAGGTCGAAGGTCATCTCGATGAGCACCTCGGCCGATTGCCGGCCGGCGACTTGCGCAGTCGCGCCATCGTGCATCAGATGCGCGCCGATGAGGCGGCGCATGGCGCCAATGCCCGGGCCGCCGGCGGGACGGAACTTCCGGGGCCGGTTCGTGCGCTCATGCGCGGGACGGCCGGAATCATGACGACTCTCGCCTATTGGGTTTGATCGTAGCGGGCCGACCGCCCACCCCGACGCCTCAAACAACGCGCTGCTCTGGTTTTCGCGGCACCGCGTGCGGTACGCTTGGCACGTCGGCGGGGTCAACGTATAAACACTCTCTACATCATGACCACACAAATTCGGGGAGAGGGTATGGAAGAGAACGTCAAGCCGTTGAGCGACATTCCGGCGATCAACCGCTTCTTGAGCTACTGCCGCATCCGCACCGTGCCTTCCAAGACGGTGGTGATCCATGCGGGTGACCTGCCGGATGTTCTCTACTACATCATCAGCGGCTCGGTCGAAGTGATGATCGAGGACGAGGAAGGCAACGAGATGGTGCTCGCCTACCTCAACCGCGGACAGTTCTTCGGCGAGATGGGGCTCTTCTTCAGCGATCAGCCGACCCGCAGCGCCTGGGTGCGTACCCGCAACCAGTGCGAGCTGGCGGAGATGACCTATCCGCGCTTTCGGCAGATCGCTGCCGAAAGCCCGGGTCTCATCTTCGAGCTCGCCACGCAGCTCGCCACTCGCCTCGATCGCACCAACCGCAAGCTCGGCGACCTCGCGTTCGTGGACGTTACCGGCCGCGTGGCCCACGCCATCAACAACCTCTGCGAGGAGCCCGATGCCATGACGCATCCCGAGGGCATGCAGATCAAAGTGAGCCGGCAGGAGCTCTCACGGCTGGTCGGGTGCTCGCGCGAGATGGCGGGTCGGGTGCTGAAGGTGCTGGAGGATCAGGGGCTGCTGCGCGCCACCGGCAAGACGATCGTCGTGTTCAACGCGCGGCCGAAGATGAAGACCCGTCCGGTCATCGTGCCCGCGAAGCCGGTCGCGAAGGTGCCGGCGCCGCCGGACATGGACGATGATGAGGATGAGGACGACGAGGACTAGCGCCTCGGGCCGCTCGCGGCTCCCTCAGCCCTTCGCGATCTGCGCGCGCATCGCCCGGATGGTCGCGGCGTAATCCGCGCTGCCGAAGATCGCCGACCCCGCGACGAACGTATCGGCGCCTGCGCGCGCGATCTCCCGGATGTTCTCCACCTTCACTCCGCCGTCGATCTCGAGCCGCACGTCCCGGCCGCTTGCATCGATGAGGCGACGAGCCTCCGTCAGCTTGCGCAACGCCGTCGGTATGAATTTCTGGCCGCCGAAGCCGGGGTTCACCGACATGATGAGCACGAGATCGAGCTTCTCGAGCGTGTAGTCGAGATAATCGAGCGGGGTCGCGGGATTGAAGACCAGGCCCGGACGGCAGCCCTGCTCGCGGATGTGCTCGATGGTACGGTCGATGTGCTCCGTCGCCTCCGGATGGAACGAGATATAGGTCGCGCCCGCAGCGGCGAAATCAGGAACGATACGGTCCACGGGGCTCACCATCAGATGCACGTCGATGGGCGCGGTGACGCCGTGCTTGCGCAGCGCCTCGCAGACCATCGGGCCGATGGTGAGGTTCGGCACATAGTGGTTGTCCATCACGTCGAAGTGGACGACGTCGGCGCCGGCGGCGAGCACCGCATCGACTTCCTCGCCGAGCCGGGCGAAGTCGGCCGAAAGAATGGAAGGGGCGATCCAGGGGGCCATCATTGGGTCAGCCGGGTGAGAGCTTCGCGATACTTCTCGCTCGTTCGGGCGATGATCTCCGCCGGCAGCTTCGGGCCCGGCGCCTTCTTGTTCCAGTCGAGCGTCTCGAGGTAATCGCGCACGAACTGCTTGTCGAAGCTCGGCGGGCTCACGCCGACCCGGTAGGTGTCGGCGGGCCAGAAGCGCGAGGAATCGGGCGTGACCGCCTCGTCGATGAGCGTGAGCGCGCCGCTCTCGTCCACGCCGAACTCGAACTTGGTGTCGGCAATGATGATGCCGCGGCTGAGGGCATGGGCCGCGGCGAATGCGTAGAGCGCGATGGCCGTGTCGCGGACCTGCGCGGCGAGCGTTGCGCCGACGAGCTTCTCGACCTGTGCGAACGAGATGTTCTCATCGTGCGTGCCGGCGGCCGCCTTGGTCGCGGGAGTGAAGAGCGGCGCCGGCAGCCGGGAGGCCTGCTCGAGGCCGCGAGGCAGTGAGATTCCGCAGACGCTGCCGCTTTCCCGGTAATCCTTCCATCCGGAGCCGATGAGATAGCCGCGCACCACTGCCTCGAGCGGCAAGGCCTTCAGTCGCCGCACGATGACCGAACGGCCCTCGAGCATCGCGCGCTCGCCCGGATCGGAGACCAGCTCGGCGACCGCGCGTCCCGTCAGGTGATTCGGCACGATGTGGCGCGTGCGCGCGAACCAAAAGTTGGAAATCTGGTTGAGCACGCGACCTTTGCCCGGTATGGGGTCCGGCAACACCACATCGAACGCCGACAGCCGATCGGTGGTGACGATGAGCAGCGCATCGGGGCCGGCCGAGTAGATATCGCGCACCTTGCCTTCGTGGAGCTTCTCGAGCCCGCGGAGCGAGGTGCGAAAGACCGTTTGCGTGTCCATGCTTGCTACTATAGCAGCGCATATGCGCTACACCGGCAAGGTCGTAGGGGGCTTGATCGGCATGTTCCTCGGGCCGCTCGGGGCCGCGGTGGGGGTGCTGCTC
Organism: Steroidobacteraceae bacterium; assembly: GCA_035252605.1. GTDB lineage: Bacteria > Pseudomonadota > Gammaproteobacteria > Steroidobacterales > Steroidobacteraceae > 13-2-20CM-66-19. The sequence goes on along the minus strand of DATFCZ010000122.1, from coordinate 36,583 downwards.
GGGCACCAAGTCGATGAGCACCTCGATCGGCAGGAGATACGGCCGCCGGGGCCCGAGGAGCTTGCGGCCATCGGCGAGCGCTTCTTCCGCGCCACCTTCCGGGTGATGGGGCACCTAGCCAAGTCGGACGGCCGGGTTTCGGAGCGCGAAATCTCCGCCGCACGGGCCGTCATGTCGGAGCTGCGGCTCGATGCGGCGCGCGTGCGGCAGGCCATCGACTGCTTCACGGAGGGAAAGGGCCCGGACTTCGATCTCGCGACCGAGCTTGCCGAGATCGCCCGAGTGTGCGCCGGCCGGCCCGATCTCATGCGTGTATTCGTCGAGATCCAGGTGCGCGCGGCGCTGGGCGGCAACAATCTGGATGGCCCGGTGCGCCCCCTCATCCATCGCCTGGCAGGCCGCCTCGGTGTGTCCCCGTTCGAGCTGGCGCAGATCGAGGCGGTGCTGCGCATCCGCGGCGGCGGCTTTCATCACTACTCTGCGGGAGCGGAGCCGCGAGTGAGCGAAAGCGTGAAGCTCGAGCAGGCCTACTCGGTGCTCGAGGCCGCTCCCGCAGACAGCGACCAGGAGATCGTGAAAGCCTACCGGCGGCAGTTGAGCCGCCATCATCCCGACAAGCTGAAGGCGAACGGCCTGCCGGAATCGATGATCGAGCACGCCAAGCAGCGAACGCAGCAGATCATCGAGGCGTATGAGCTGATTCGAGAGCGGCGGGGGATGTAGCCGATTGTTCGGCCCATTCCTCGATCACCTCCTGCAGTGCCTGCAGCCCGTCGGTGAGTGCGGCAGGCCCGGGCTGCAGGATGACCGAGGATTTGATCTCGCGTACGAAGCCGCTTCGCACCGCCGGGACAGCGTCCCAGCCGGGACGCGCTGCAACAGCCTCGGGCCGGAACTTCTTGCCGCACCAGGAACCGAAAACGATGTCCGGGGCGCGCCGCGGCACCTCGCTCGTATCGGCAATGATCCGCTCACGGCCGAGGGGGCGAGCGGCCAGCTCGGGGAAGCAGTCGTCCCCGCCCGCGACACCGATCAGCTCCGAGACCCAACGGATGCCGGAGATTTGCGGCTCATCCCATTCCTCGAAGTACACCCGCGGACGTCGGGGCAGGGCGGCTGCGCGCGCGCGCGCCGCCTCGAGACCGGCCTCGAGCCGCCGCACCAGCTCGGCCGTCCGCGCTTCGCAACCGACCATGCCGCCCAGCGTGCGGATCATCCGCAGGATCTCGGCGACGCTGCGCTGGTTGAAGAGATGCACGTCGAGCCCGGCGCGCGCGAGCTGCGCGGCGATATCCGCCTGCAGATCCGAAAACCCGAGCACGAGATCGGGCCGCAGCTCGAGGATGCGATCGATCTTCGCGCTCGTGAACGCCGAGACCCGCGGCTTTTCTTTTCGTGCCCGCGCAGGCCGCACCGTGAAGCCGGAGATGCCGACGATCCGCTGCTCCTCACCCAGCAGGTACAGCGTCTCGGTCGTCTCCTCGGTGAGGCAGACGATCCGCTCGGGGAAATCGTGGGCGGCAGGGGACATGCTGTTACCTAGGATAGCAGGCACATGGAGGTGCCCCGCCGCCGCAGGGCGAGGCGGTGCTCGAAGCGAAGCATCGCTTCGCGCCGCCCTGCGAGGTCGCGAGCAAAAACGGCGGGCCGGACATGCGTCCGGATCCAGCGCCTTGTACGAGTGACATCGAGGTGTCAGCCGCTTAACCTTATCGGCGATGTGGGCGCGAATCTGGTCCTTTCTCGACTGGTGCTTCTTCGGTGCCGCTTCGCAGGGCTCCGGGGGAGGGGCGCGGTGGCTTCGCGCGCTGCGCTACCCGTACGCGGTGGTGCGCGACCTCTCCCGTGGTGACATCAATCTGCGCGCGATGGGGCTCGTCTACACGACGCTCCTCTCGCTCATTCCGCTCGCCGCCTTCAGCTTCGCGATCCTAAAGATCTTCGGCGCGCGGCGCGAGCTCGAGCCGGTGGTGTACGGTCTGTTCAGCGCCTTGGGTCCCGCCGGCGCTACGGAGCTCACCTCCCGTGTGATGGACTTCGCCAACAGCGTGAGCGGCGGCGTGGTCGGCTCCGTGGGCTTCGCGCTCCTCGCCTGGACTCTGGTCGGCACCATCAAGAAGGTCGAGGACAGCTTCAATTTTCTTTGGCGGGTGCAGCAGCCGCGCAGCTTCGCGCGCCGGGTGAGCGAATACCTGACCTTGATCGTCGTCGGGCCGGTCATCCTGGTCGTCTTCATCGGCATGTCGCGACGCGCCCTGGAGAGCACCCCGATCCGGGTGCTCGGCCAGCTGCCGCTGGTCGATATACTCACTGCGACCGGCGTGAAGCTCGCGCCCTACGTCGTGGTGAGCGCGTTCTTCACGGCGCTCTATCTCTTCATCCCGAACACCCGCGTGCGTTGGCGTCCCGCCCTCATCGGCGCCCTCGTGGCCGGGATCCTCTGGGCCGCCGTGGGCAGAGGGTTCACTGCATTCGTGGTGCACTCCACTCGACTCACCATCGTCTACGCCGGCTTCGCGCTCATCGTCGCGGCGTTGCTATGGACCTATTTCGGCTGGCTGATTCTGCTCGCCGGTGCGAATCTGTCCTTCTACATCCAGAACCCGACCTACCTGCGGCTCGGGCTGCAGGAGCTCAAGCTCTCGAGCATCGAGCTCGAGCAGCTCGCGCTGCGCACCATGTACCTCGTGGGTCGCACGCATCTCACCGGCAGCGGCCGTTGGAGCGTCAATGGGCTCGCGATGGAGCTCGGCCTGCCCGGCATCGCCGTGGCGCAGATGGTGGCGACGTTGGAGGCGGCGGGACTGCTCGTGGTCACGGAGGACGATGAGCTGCTGCCGGCGCGCGACCTCGGACACATCCCGGTGAGCGAGATCCTGGAGATCGCGCGCAATCAGCGCAGCGGACACTTCAGTCCGCGCGCGATCTTCATACCGCCGGTGGATCGACTGCTGGCCGCGATCGATGAGGCGCGACACAGCCGTTGCGGTGACCTCACGCTGCGCGATCTCGTGGAAGAGCCGCCGCGGCCGACGCTGACCATCGCCGCGGGCAAGCGCGGCTAAATCATCGTGACGCCCTGCTCGGTCCCGACCAGCAGCAGATCCGCAGGACGCACGGCGAAGAGCCCCACGCTCACCACGCCCGTGAGGGTTGCGAGCTCGCGCTCGAGCGCCAGCGGATCCTCGATCGAGAGGCCGTGCACATCGAGGATATGGTTGCCGTTGTCGGTCACGAGCCCCTTGCGCCAGAGCGCTCGCGCGCCTCGCGCCTCGAGGCGCCGCGTCACGAGCGCACGCGCCATCGGGATGACCTCGATCGGCAGCGGATAAGCGCCGAGAGTGCCGACCAGCTTGCTCTCATCGATGATGCAGATGAAGCGTGCGGCCGCGGCCGCGACGATCTTCTCGCGCGTGAGCGCCCCGCCGCCGCCCTTGATGAGGTGACGAGCGCGAGTGGCCTCGTCGGCGCCGTCGATATAAAGAGGCAGCTCCGCCACATCGTTGAGGTCGAGCACGGGGATGCCGGCGGCATTGAGGAGCGCGGTGCTGGCGTTGGAGCTCGATACCGCGGCGCGAACGATACGCGCTTGCGCCGCCAGAGCCTCGATCAGGAATCGTACCGTGGAGCCGGTGCCGACTCCGAGCACGCAGCCGGCGGGAATGTGCTGCAGGGCGGCTTCGGCCGCGCGCTTTTTCTTCGCGTCAGCCGGTGAGGCGGTGCGGCTGGCTTTGGTCATGGCAGATCCGGGTTCCGGAAACGAACGTGCCCGCCGGAGCGGGCACGAATCGAATCTCGTCTTACTCGGCGGCCGCCGAAGCGGCCGCCGAGCAAAGGCCTTACTTCTTCTTCGCAGCTTTCTTCTTGGCCTTCTTTTTCGCCTTCGCCATGTTGGCTCTCCAGTTGTCGGGTTAGTCCGAGGTCGGAGTATATACAGGTGAAACAAAAATACAAGCAAGGGCCCAGGAGATGTGCTAGCGATCACGCGCGAATCGAATGATGCCGCGCTCGGTGATCACCCAATCGAGTGGCACGTCGTGCGCGGCAGGCGCGATGCATTGCACCTCTTGCAGCGCGTAAGCGATGCCGACGAGCAGCGGAGCGTGCCAGACCGAGCGCAGATGACGGAAGGCGAACGCGCGATCGTAGTAGCCGCCTCCCATGCCGAGGCGAGTGCCGCAGCGATCGAAGCCGACGAGGGGCAGGAACACGACATCGAGCAGCCGGGTGCTCGCGAGCTCCGCTCCTTCGGGCTCGGTGATGCCGAAGCGGTTGATGGGAGGAGGACGTCGCAGCGGGCCGTGCGCGAGCTGCACGAAGCGCATGGTGCAGACGCGCGCGCGCCGATCGATGCGCGGCAGATACACCCGGCAGCCGCGGCGCAGCGCGAGCGCGATCAGCTCGGAGGTATCGAGCTCTTCGGCGGTGGCGGCGTAGATGCCGATGCGCTGGCCGAAGCGCAGATGGAGCTCGCGATCGGCATGGCGCGCGACTTGTCTTGCGGCACGCGCGCGCTCGGCAGCGGAAACCTCCCGGCGCTTCGCCCGGAGGGACGCCCGCAGGGATCTGCGGGCGCCGGCCACGCTGGCATCAGGAAGCGCCACCCGCCTGTGCCGGTGCGGACCGTTGCTCTCGAACCAGAGCAACAGGTGGGACGAGCTGTGACAGGTAAGGCTTTCCGCTCATGGCGGACTTGCACAGTGCTGCCCTCGAGCCCTGCCCCTTGGGTGTTTCAATTAGGGTCCGAGGTAACCCGGCCCGCTTGTCGAACACCGCAGGCGACGCCGGAAACTACTCTACACCAAGGCCGCCGGCTTTTGGCGGTCGTGCGTCTCACAGCTCGAGTTGCTGGGCTCGCTCGAGCGCAGTCTCGACCCGCTCACGGATCGAGCGCACCTTGCCCGCGGCCTCGCTCTCGACCTTGGTGCCACCGCCGCGTACCTGCAGCAGCTCGTTGGCCATGTTGAGCGCCACCATGACCGCGATGCGGTCCATACCCACGACCTTGCCGCTGTCGCGGATCTCGCGCATGCGCCCATTCAGGTACTCCGCCGCATCGAGCAGCGCCGAGCGCTCGTCATAGGGGCAGGAGACCACGTATTCCTTTTCCATGATGCGCACGCTGACGCGCGCCTGATCCTGACTGCTCATGCGCCATGCTCCAGGGTTTTCAGCCGACCGATCATGGCCTCGACACGGGCGCGCACCTGCTCGTTCTTGGAAAGGAGCGAGGCACGCTCGGTCGCCAGCGACTCGTGCCGCTGACGGAGCGCCCGATTCTCCTCCCGCAGGTGATCGACGGTGGTCACCAGCTCTTCGATGCGTCGCGTGAGGCGCGCCAGCTCGAGATCGAGCTGCGATTTGACGGTGTCGCTCATGCTGCCGACTATAGTGCGGCGCTCTCGGCGGGGTCAATCGCGACCGGCATGCGAGCGGCGGAACTCAGGGGCATTCCTGAGGCATAATCTGGCTTGCACATGATCCAGGCCAACTACGCCGATGTTCAGCGCGTCCTCACGGACGAGCGCGCGTTGGCCGATGCCGCCGAGGCGCACGGTACCCTCACCGGCTGCCTGTGCGCCGCCCTCGGCTACCGCTTCGAGGACTGGCTGCTCGAGATCCTGCCGGAGGGGCGGGCGCAGCCGCTCGCCGCCGCCACCTTGCGCGAGCTTTATTCCGAGACCGCCGGCGCGCTGCGCGCGCCCGATATGGAGTTCGACCTGTTGCTGCCGGAAGAGGCGCAGTCGATCGATGCGCGCGCCGCGGCGCTCGCCCAATGGTGTCAGGGATTTCTCTACGGACTCGGCTCCGGGGCCGTGCCGGATGCCGGCAGCTTGCCGGGTGAGGTGGGAGAAATCGTGCGCGATCTCACCGAGATCAGCCGCGTGGGCGTCGATGTCGCCCAGACCGAGGAATCGAACGAGAGCGCCTACGCGGAGCTCGTCGAGTTCGTGCGTGTGAGCGTGCAGGTCGTGTTCGAGGAGCTCGAGCCCGTCAGGGGCAGCCCCTCCTCACCAGGAGCGCCCCTTCATTGAGCCGTTACCGAACCGCCGCCCGGCGTGCAACACCTCCCCACGTATCGCGCTCCTCGCGGGTGAATCCGCAGGATCTGCGCAACGAGTTCGCGCGCCGCCGCCGCTCGCTCCGCAAGCTGATGGGCCGCGACTCCATCGCCATCCTGCCCGCGGCACCGGTGCGGCACCGCAACAACGACGTCGAGTACGCCTATCGGCAGGACAGCGACTTTTATTACCTGACCGGATTCGATGAGCCGGAGTCGGTCGCGGTGCTCGTTCCCGGACGCGACCAGGCGGAATACATTCTCTTCGTCCGCGAGCGCGATCCGGCGCGCGAGACCTGGGACGGACGACGCGCCGGGCCGGCTGGCGCGCGGCGGGCCTTTGGCGCCGACGATGCCTTCCCGATCACCGACATCGACGAGATCCTGCCCGGACTCATCGAGAACCGCGCAAAAGTCTTCTACTCCATGGGGATGTACCCCGAGTTCGACCAGCGGCTCGTCGGCTGGGTGAATGGACTGCGTACCCAGGCGAGAAACGGCCGCCATGCGCCGCAGGAAATCGTCGCTCTCGATCATGTCCTGCACGACATGCGGCTCTACAAATCGCGTCTCGAGATCGGCCTCATGCGCGAGGCGGCGCGGATCGCCGCGCGCGCGCACGTGCGCGCGATGCGCTTCTGCCGGCCGGGATTGCGGGAATACGAGGTGATGGCGGAAATCGTGCACGAGTTCCGTCTGCACAACGCCGATACTTCCTATCACCCGATCGTAGGTGGCGGTGCCAACAGCTGCATCCTCCACTACCGCGAGAACGATCAGCCGCTCAAGGCGGGCGATGTGCTGCTGGTGGATGCGGGCTGCGAGTACGAGTCGTACGCTTCGGACATCACGCGCACTTATCCGGTGAGCGGCCGATTCTCGCCGGAGCAGCGCGCCGTCTATCAGGTCGTGCTCGAGGCCAATCGGGCGGCAATCGCCAAGGTGCGCCCGGGCAATCACTGGAACGAGCCCCACGAAGCCGCGGTCCGCGTCATCACGCACGGCCTGGTGAAGCTCGGGCTCCTCAAGGGTCGACCTGCGAAGCTCGAGCGCGATGGTGCCTACCGGCGCTTCTTCATGCATCGCACGGGCCACTGGCTCGGCATGGATGTGCACGACGTCGGCGACTACAAGATCGGCGACGAGTGGCGTGTATTCGAGCCGGGGATGGCGCTCACCGTCGAGCCCGGCATTTACATCCCCGCGGGCGCTCGCGGCGTGCCCAAGCGCTTTCAGCGGATCGGTGTTCGCATCGAGGATGATGTCGTGGTCACCAAGCGCGGCGTCGAGGTGCTGACCGACGGCGTGCCGAAAGACATCGATGCGATCGAGAGATTGATGTCCGGGTGAGCACCATGCCTTCCTCGGAGAAGAAGCGGGCGCTGCGCGAGCTCGACGTCGCGATCGTCGGCGGCGGGCTCGTGGGGGCGAGCCTCGCGCTCGGATTGGGGGGCACGGGCGTGCGAGTGCTCCTCATCGAGAGTGTCGCGCCGGATTCCGCGGCCCAGCCGAGCTTCGATGAGCGCACGACGGCGCTCGGCAACGCCAGCCGCCGGATCTTCCAGGGCCTTGGCATCTGGGATGAGCTGTCGCGCGAGGCCGCGCCCATCCGCGCCATCCACGTCTCCGACGCCGGTCGGTTCGGCTTCGCGCGGCTCAGGGCCGAAGAGCAGGGAATCGATGCATTCGGTTATGTCGTTCCCAACAGGGCGATCGGCGCGGCGCTCTGGCGAGGTCTCGCGGCTGCAAGCGGCGTCGAGGCGCGCGTACCCGCGCGGATCGAGGACCTCGATGTGACCACGGAGCGGGCCTACTTCACGGTGATCGGGGCTGCGGGCGAGTGTGAGGTGGTCTCGGCGCGTCTTCTGGTCGCGGCCGACGGGGCGCATTCCGCCATTCGGGCAGCGGCCGGGATCAAAGCCGGCGTCGAGGATTACGAGCAGGTGGCGATCGCGGCCACGGTGCTCGGCGATCGCGCTCACGATGGCACCGCGTATGAGCGCTTCACGCCGACGGGGCCCATCGCCGTGCTGCCGCTTCGCGGCGGCGGCTACGGCACGATCTGGTCGTGCGCGCCGGGGCGCGCAGCCGAGCTGCTGGCCCTCGATGACGCCGCCTATCTGAGTGAGCTGCAGAGCCGCTTCGGCTGGCGCGCGGGCAGGTTCCGCCGCATCGGCCGCCGCGCCTCCTATCCGTTGAAGCTGACGCGCGCGGCGAGCACCGTGGCACGCCGTACAGTGCTCATCGGCAACGCCGCCCAGGCGCTGCACCCGATCGCAGGCCAGGGATTCAACCTCGGGCTGCGTGATGCGGCGCTGCTCGCCGAAGTGATCGCGGGCGCCACGGGCGATGTGGGATCGGCCGAGCTGCTGCGAAAATTCTCCGACTGGCGCGCCGCTGACCGCGGCGGCGTCGTCCGCTTCACCGACGGATTGGTGCGGCTCTTCGGCAGCCGGATGCCCGGTGTCAGCCTCATGCGAAACCTCGGGCTCCTGATGTTCGATCTCTCGCCGCCCGCCAAGCGGGCCCTTGCGCGAGTGAGTCTTGGATTCGGCGGGCCCACGCCGCGCCTGGCACGGGGGCTTTCGCTGCGATGAGCACGGCAGGGACTTCCGTGACCTCCTCCACGGCCGGTGAGCTCTTCGATGTGCTCATCGTCGGTGGCGGACCCGTGGGCGCGAGCGCGGCGGCGCTGCTCAAGAGCGCTGCGAAAGGCGCCCGTCACCCGCTGCGGATTGCGCTGCTCGAGGCCTCGAGGCCGCTGCCGATCGCGCCGGACGCTCCTCTCGACCCGCGCGTGTCGGCGCTCTCGCGCGCGAGCGAGCGGATCCTGAGCGCGATCGGCGCCTGGCAGCGGCTCCCGCAGTCGCGGCTGCAGCCCTACGAGCGCATGCGCGTCTGGCACGAGAGCGTGCAGCCGCGAAGCTCGGACGTGCTGGAGTTCGACGCGGCGTATGCGGGCGAGCCCAACCTCGGCTACATCGTCGAGAACCGCCTGGTGCAGACGGCAGCTCTCACCGCTTTCGAGGCCGCCGGGGGCGAGGTCATAGCGGGCGAGCTCTCGCGCCTGCGCGTGCACGATCATCACGTCGAGCTCGAGACGAGCGCAGGCACTTTCGCCTGCCGGTTGATCGTGGGCGCGGACGGCGCGCGCTCGGTGGTGCGCGAGTCGATCGGCCTGTCCGCGGAAACCTCCAGCTACCGCCAGACTGCGATCGTCGCCAACGTGCGCACGGAGCTGCTGCACGAGCGCACGGCGTGGCAGCGCTTCCTTCGCACCGGCACCCTCGCCTTCCTGCCGCTCGCAGACGGTTGCAGCTCCATCGTCTGGTCCGCCGACGACTCTGCGGCGGCTCCGCTTCTCGCCCTCTCGCCAGGTGCTTTCGAGGCGGAGCTGCTGCGGCAATCGGATGCGGTGCTCGGCGCGCTCAAGCTGCGCACGGAGCGGCTGTCGTTTCCGCTACGGAAGCTCACCGCCCACCGCTTCACCGCGCATCGCTGTGCGTTGATCGGCGATGCCGCGCACGTCGTCCATCCGCTGGCGGGCCAGGGAGTGAACCTCGGCTTATTGGATGCCGCGGCGCTCTGCGAGCTGATCTCAGCAGCGTGCCGCATGCGCGAAGATCCCGGCGCGCAGGGGCTGCTGCGCCGTTACGAGCGCTGGCGCAAGAGCGAGATCGAGCCCATCGCCCTCGCGATCGACGGCTTCAACCGCTACCTCGCCCACGGAGTCGGCCCGCTCTCGCGCATCGCGCAGCGCGGCCTCGCTCTGGTCAACCGCACGCCCGAGGTCAAGCGCTTCTTCATTACCCGCGCCCTGGGGCTCGATGGCGAGCTGCCGCAGGTTGCGCGCCGACCCTCCGCGACGCAGCCGCCACCGCCATAGGCACAGGGACGCGGCCCGCGCCGAAAGGGCGCGTGGGTCCGGCAGGCAGCGCTTCATGCGAGCGGAATCGCGTCGATCTTCGCCGCGCAAATGAAGTCGTTCTCCGACAGTCCTTTGATGGCGTGTGTGGTGTACTGCACGCGGCAGTAGTTGTACCCCACCTCGAGGTCCGGGTGATGGTCCTCGATGTTGGCAATGTGAGCGAGCGCGTTGACGAAGCTCATCGTCCGGTAGAAATCCTTGAACTTGAACTCGCGCCTGAGATACGGCCCCTCGTTCGAGAGAACCCAGGCGTTCGAAAGCTGCTCCATGAGCAGCCGCGCCTCTTTCGGGGAGTAAGGCGCGATGCCGCCCTCGCAGGGTTTGCAATGTCTCTCGGCGAGCTCAGTCATGTCTATCTCCACATCAATTTGCGATGCGCTCGGTCAAGCGACGGTAGGCCCGATGACAGTCCTCTTGTTGAAGCGCCGAGCGACGTACTGCTCGAGCAGGTCCTGGAATTCCTCCGCGATCCGCTCGCCTTTCAACGTCACCGTCTTCTCGCCATCCTCATACACGGGCGCCACCGGCCGCTCACCCGTGCCCGGCAGGCTGATGCCGATGTTGGCGTGCTTGCTTTCGCCAGGCCCATTGACCACGCATCCCATGACGGCGACGGTCATGTCCTCCACGCCTTCATACTCGCGACGCCATTCCGGCATGCGGTGACGGATATGAGTCTGGATGCGCTGCGCGAGCTCCTGGAACACGGTGCTCGTGGTGCGGCCGCAGCCGGGGCACGCCGTCACGAGTGGCAGGAAGGAGCGCAGGCCCATGGTCTGCAGGATCTCCTGCGCCACGATCACCTCCTGAGTCCGATCGCCCCCCGGCTCGGGCGTGAGCGAGACGCGGATCGTGTCACCGATGCCTTCCTGCAGCAGCACCGCGATCCCCGCCGTCGAGGCCACGATCCCCTTCGAGCCCATGCCGGCTTCGGTCAGGCCGAGGTGCAGCGGGTAATCGCAGCGGCCCCCGAGGTCGCGGTAAATCGCGATGAGGTCCTGCACGCCGCTCACCTTCGCCGAGAGAATGATGCGGTCGTGGGCAAGTCCCAGCTCCTCGGCGCGGCGCGCGCTGTCCAGCGCCGAGAGCACGACGGCGTTGCGCATGATCTGCTGCGCGCTCAGGGGCTCCGCCCGCGTGGAATTCTCATCCATCAGGCGCGTGAGCAGATCCTGATCGAGGCTGCCCCAGTTGACGCCGATGCGTACCGGCTTGCCGTAGCGGCATGCGGTCTCGATCATCTCCGCGAACTGCGGGTCGCGTTTGCTGCCGCGGCCCACGTTACCCGGATTGATGCGGTACTTGGCGAGTGCCTCGGCGCACCCCGGGTGCTCGCGCAGGAGCTTGTGACCGTTGAAATGAAAATCGCCGATCAGCGGCACCATCACTCCGAGCTGATCCAGCCGGTTGCGAATGTGCGGCACCGCCTCCGCCGCTTCCGCCGTATTTACCGTAATGCGCACCAGCTCCGATCCAGCGCGGGCGAGAGACTTCACCTGCTGGGCAGTACCCTCCGCATCGGCGGTATCGGTGTTCGTCATCGACTGCACGACAATCGGTGCCGTGCCGCCCACCCGGACGGGACCGATGGACACCTGGACGGATTTTCGACGCGGGATGGAGGACATGGTACCTGCCGGGGGAGCGCTTCCTGGGACCTGAGATTTTAATGCTATGATGCGCTCACCCCATAATCGGTCTGTCCGGAGAGAGTCCGGCCACCGCCGGAACGCCGAAGGCGCAAGCTCCGCCCGGAAACGCTCAGGCACATGAACGGCAGATCGCGGGGGCTCTGGAGAGTGGCGAACGCATGATGCGTCCGCCCACCGAAGGGGAGTGGCGCCGCTGGCGCCCGATCTCTCAGGTCACCGGACAGAGGGCGGCATGGGCATCCTACGCCCGCCGTTCATCGAGTCCGGAGTGCCTGTGCCACGACGAACCCCGCTATTTGAACTGCATCAGAAGCTCGGCGCCAGGATGGTGGATTTCGGCGGTTGGGACATGCCGCTGCAGTACGGCTCCCAGATCGCAGAGCATCACGCGGTGCGCCGCAGCGCCGGCATCTTCGATGTCTCGCACATGTGCGTGGTCGACCTCGAGGGCGCGCGCGCGCGGGCATTTCTCCTCAGGCTTCTCGCCAACGACGTCGGCAAGCTGAAGGCGCCGGGTAAGGCGCTCTACGGCTGCATGCTCAACGAGACCGCTGGCGTCATCGACGATCTCATCGCTTATTTTCTCGACGAGTCCTCCTTCCGAGCCGTCGTCAACGCCGGCACCCGCGACAAGGACCTCGCGTGGATGCGCCAACACGCGGCACAGTTCGGCCTCGAGATTCGCGAGCGCAGCGACCTCACCATGCTCGCCGTGCAGGGCCCGGAGGCGCGAGCCAGGGTGGCGAGCCTGCTGTCAGCCGCCGGCTCGACGGCCGCGCTCGCGCTGGAGCCCTTCTTCGGGCGCGAGATCGACGGTTGGTTCATCGCGCGCACCGGCTACACGGGCGAAGACGGTTTCGAGATCATGTTGCCAGCGCGGGAAGCGCAGCGTCTGTGGCAGGCGCTGACCGCCGGCGGCGTCGTCCCGTGCGGCCTCGGCGCGCGCGATACGCTGCGCCTCGAAGCCGGCATGAATCTCTACGGCAACGACATGGACGAGAGCACGCATCCCTTCGAATCCGGACTCGGCTGGACGGTGGCGCTCGATCCGCCGGGCCGGGACTTCATCGGCCGCGCGGCGCTCGAGGCGATTCGAGCGCGCGGAGCCGAACGCAAGCTCGTGGGTCTGCTGCTGAGCGATCGCGGCGTGCTGCGCGCGCATCAGAAGGTGCTGCTGCCCGAGGGCGGCTCCGGTGAGATCACGAGCGGTACGTTCTCTCCCACGCTGGAGCGCTCGATCGCGCTCGCCCGCGTGCCGGCCACGGCGCGCGCGAGCGTGCAGGTCGACATTCGCGGCAAGCTGCACGAGGCGCGTATCGTGCGGCCGCCTTTCGTCCGACATGGCAAGGCGCTCGTCGATTGAGCCCCTCGCCATCGAACCTTCCCCCCATCCCAGAGCCTAAGTCACAAGAACCGGAGCGCCGCATGAGCAACGTTCCTTCCGATCTCAAGTACACGAAAACCCACGAGTGGCTGCGGACCTTGCCTGACGGCACGCTGGAGGTCGGCATCACCGATCATGCCCAGCATGCACTCGGGGATCTGGTGTTCGTCGAAGTGCCCGAGGTCGGCCGCAAGCTCTCGGTGGGTGAGCCGTTCGCGGTCGTGGAGTCGGTCAAGGCGGCATCCGATGTCTATTCCCCGGTTGCCGGCGAGGTGACCGCGGGCAATGCTGCGCTCGGCTCGGAGCCGGAGGCGATCAACTCCGATGCGTACGGCAAGGGCTGGCTGATGCGCTTGCGGCCGAGCGCCGGCGGCGCGGCTCCTTCGCTTCTCAGTGCGGCGGAGTACGAGAAGCTGATTGCGGAGGAGGGCGACTGATGGCCTTCATTCCGCACACCCGCGAGGACGTCGAATCGATGCTGGCGGCCATCGGCGTCAGCAGTATCGAGCAGCTCTTCGACGAGATTCCCGCCAACCTGCGGCTGGCCGCGCTCGCGGGCGTGCCCGAGGCGTTGACTGAAATGGAGGTGGGGCGGCTCATGACCGAGCGCGCGCGCCTCGACGGGCGGCCGCTCTGCTTCATCGGGGCGGGCGCCTACGAGCACCACATTCCCGCGGCCGTCTGGGCGATCGCGACGCGTGGTGAGTTCTACAGCGCTTACACGCCGTATCAGGCGGAGGCGAGCCAGGGCACGCTGCAGCTCCTTTACGAATACCAGACCATGATGGCGAGCCTGACGGGAATGCAGGCCTCCAACGCCTCGCTCTACGACGGCGCGAGCGCGATGGGCGAGGCCTGTCTCATGGCGGTGCGCGCCAATCGCAAGTCGCATTCGAACCGGATCCTCGTGCCCACCACCGTGCATCCGCACTACCGCAGGACGGCAAAGGCGGTGGCCGGCAATCAGGGGCTCATCTTCGAGGAGCTGCCGTACTGCACCGAGGAGGGCTGCATTCCTGTCGGCTCGCTCGCCCGCTATGACGGCCAGGACATCACCGCGCTCGTCATCCAGCAGCCCAACTTCTTCGGGCGGCTGGAGGACGTCGATGCGCTTTGCGACTGGGCGCACGCGCGCGACATCCTGGTCGTTGCCGTGGTGAATCCGACTTCGCTCGCGCTCTTGAAGCCCCCGGGAGAGTGGGGCGCCCAAAGCGCGAACCAGGGCGTGAACCAAGGCGCCGACATCGCGGTGGGCGAGGGACAACCCCTCGGAGTGCCGCTCTCCTCCGGCGGGCCGTACTTCGGCTTCATGGCGACGCGGCTCGAGCATATCCGGCAGATGCCCGGCCGCATCGTCGGGCGCACCCTCGATGCCGCCGGCCGCAGCGGCTTCACGCTCACCCTGCAGGCGCGCGAGCAGCACATCCGCCGCGCCAAGGCGACTTCCAACATCTGCACCAACCAGGGGCTGCTGGTGACGGCCGCGACGGTGTACCTCTCGCTCATGGGCCCGGTCGGACTCGAGCGGGTGGCCGCCGCATCGCATGCGCGCGCGCGCGAGCTCGTCGATGCGCTCACCCGGGTGCCGGGCGTACGGCGGCTTTTTCGCGGGCCCGTGTTCCACGAGGAGGCGATCGCGCTCGATCGTCCGGCGGCGCCGGTGCTGGAGAAGCTCGCCGCGCGCGGCATCGTGGGAGGTTTCGATCTCGCCGAGCACTATCCCGAGCTCGGGCCCGCGCTCCTCGTATGCGCCACCGAAACCAAGACATCCGCCGACATCGACCGTTATGCCAGCGCGCTCGCCGAGTGCCTGCGCGAAGCGCGCGCGGCCTGAGGCCTGAAGATCATGTCTACCCGACTGGAAAAGCCGATTTTTGAGTACTCCGTTCCCGGCCGCGGGGCCGAGGACCAGTGGCCGCGCGATTGCGGGGATGCGGCCGCAGATCTGCCCGCGGCGCTGCGCCGCGCCCGACGGCCGCTTCTGCCCGAGGTCAGCGAGCTCGAGACCGTGCGCCACTTCACGCGCCTCTCGCAGCTCAACTTCTCGATCGACACGCACTTCTACCCGCTCGGGTCGTGCACGATGAAGTACAACCCGAAGGCCTGCAACCAATACGCGATGCTGCCGGAGTTCCTGGCGCGCCATCCGCTCGCGCCGGAGAGCGTCGGGCAGGGCTTCCTCGCCTGTCTCTACGAGCTGCAGGAGATGCTGAAGGCGGTGACCGGAATGCAGGCGGTGTCGCTCACTCCGATGGCGGGCGCGCAGGGAGAGTTCGCCGGTGTCGCCATGATCCGCGCGTATCACCGTGCGCGCGGCGATCTCGAGCGCAACGAGATCATCGTGCCGGAGGCGGCGCACGGCACCAATCCCGCGACCGCGACCATGTGTGGCTGTGTGGTGCGCGAGGTGCCGGTCAACGCCCAGGGCGATGTCGACACGCAGGCGCTCGAGGCCGCCGTGGGACCCAAGACCGCAGGCATCATGCTGACCAACCCCTCGACCCTCGGCGTGTTCGAGCGCCGCATCGAGGAAGTGGCCCGCACCGTGCACGCAGCCGGTGGGCTCCTTTACTATGACGGCGCGAATCTCAACGCCATTCTCGGCAAAGTGCGGCCGGGCGACATGGGCTTCGATGTCGTCCACGTCAATCTGCACAAGACCTTTTCCACCCCGCACGGCGGCGGCGGTCCCGGCGCCGGTCCGGTCGGCGTCAGCGCGCGGTTGAGCCCGTTCCTGCCGGTGCCGATCGTCGGCCGCCGCGGCGAGCGCTATGGCTGGCTCACCGAGCGGGACCTGCCGCAATCGATCGGCCGGCTCTCGGGCTTCATGGGCAACGCCGGTGTGCTGCTGCGCGCGTACATCTACATGCGCATGCTCGGCCGCGAGGGCATGCCCAAGGTAAGCGAGCACGCCACCCTCAACGCCAACTATCTGCTCGCGCGGTTGACGCGCGCGGGCTTCGATGCGGCCTACCCCGCGCGGCGCGCGAGCCATGAGCTCATCATCACGCTCAAGCGCCAGGCGAGAGAGCTCGGCGTCACGACCATGGACTTCGCCAAGCGGCTGCTCGATCACGGCATGCATGCGCCGACCACCTATTTCCCGCTGCTCGTGCCGGAGTGCCTGCTCATCGAGCCGACGGAGACCGAGAGCAAGGCGGCGCTCGATGCCTTCGTCGCCGCCATGAGCGAGATCCTGACGGAAGCCACGAAAGAACCCGAGCGCGTCACCGGCGCTCCGCATACCATGCCGGTACGCCGCCTGGATGATGTTCGCGCGGCTAAACAACTGGATCTCACGTGGAAACCGGCTGGAGCCCATGCGATTCCCGCGAAGTCTTAACCTTCTCCTGCTCATCGCCTGTACGCCCCTGAGCCTCGTCGCGGGGGCGGCGCCGCAGACCGCCTCGCCCGCCACCGCCGAACGGACTACCGCGCCGCCTCCGGGTGCGCCGCTACAGCCGCCGCGGGCAAGGCCCTCACCGAGTCCGCCGCGCGTGCCTCTGCCGCACCGGATGGGGCGTGGGCCGTTGCCCCGGGGGGCGCCTCAAGGCGCCCACCTCGCGCACCAGGCGGCCGCGATCGAAGCCAATCCCACTTGGGCGGCCACGCTGGAGCGCATCGCGAGCAGCGTCGTCTCGATCAATGTCGATGAGGTCCGCGCCTTCGACACCGATTGGAACGAGACCGCGCAGGCCACCGGCTTCGTCGTCGATGCCAAGCGCGGGATCATCCTCACCAACCGTCACGTCGTGACACCGGGCCCGGTCACCGCCGAGGCGGTGTTCCTCGATCGCGAGGTGGTGCAGCTGCACCCGATCTACCGCGATCCGGTGCACGACTTTGGCTTCTATCGGTACGATCCGAAGAAGCTGCACTACATCCAGCCGAAGGCGCTCGAGCTCTATCCGCAGGGGGCGAAGGTCGGGAGGGAGATCCGGGTGGTCGGCAACAACGCAGGCGAGCAGCTGTCGATTCTTGCCGGCACGCTTGCCCGCCTCGACCGGGAAGCGCCGGACTACGGCTTCGGCAAGTACAACGATTTCAACACGTTCTATTTGCAGGCGGCCTCCGGCACCTCCGGCGGCTCCTCCGGATCGCCGGTCATCGACATCAGGGGCCGCGTGGTGGCGCTCAATGCCGGCGGAGCCGACAACGCGGCCTCGAGCTTCTACCTGCCGCTCGAGCGGGTGCAGCGCGCGTTGAAGCTAATCCAGGAGGGCAAGCCCGTCACCCGCGGCACCCTCTACAGCGTTTTCGGCTACACGCCCTATGACGAGCTCGAGCGGCTCGGGCTCGGGCACGCGATCGAGGCGGCCGTTCGCAAGCAGTTTCCGCAGCGCACCGGCATGCTGGTCGTCGCGAGCGTGCTGCCGGGAACACCCAGCGCGCTCGCGCTGCAGCCCGGGGACATCCTGCTGCGGGTGAACGGGCGCTACGTCACCACGTTCGAACCGCTGGAGGAAACGCTCGACTCCTCGGTCGGCCAGCAGATCCGGTTGGATCTCGAGCGTGGCGGCCGGCCGATCTCCGTGACCCTGCCGGTCGGCGACCTCACAGCGATCACGCCGGCGAGCTACGTGCAGTTCGGTGATGCGGTGGTCAACACGCTCTCCTACCAGGAGGCGCGTCAACTCAACGTGCCTCCGCGCGGGGTATTCGTCGCCAACGCAGGCTACGTGTTCGGCGCCGCCGGCATACCGCGCGGCGCGGTGATCAGCGCCATCAACAATTCGCGGATCGATGAACTGGGGGACTTCCGCCAGGCGCTGGATGCGCTCGCCAACGGCGAGTACGCCAATGTCCGCTTCACCACGGTGGACGATCCGAACAGCAGCCAGCTCGGCTCCTTCCGCATGGATCGGCTGTGGTACCCCGCCGATCACTGTGTGCGCGACGATTCACTCGGCACCTGGCCGTGTACGCGGCTCGCCGGCGGACCGCCGCCGAAGCCCGACCCGGTGAGCTCGACGCGCTTTCCCAAGTATCGGGACCCGCGACTCACCGCGCTCGCGCCCTCGCTCGCCGCGGTGACCTTCACCATGCCGTATTCGGTCTCGGGCGTCACCGAGCACTACTATCATGGAACGGGGCTCGTCGTTGACGCAGAGCGGGGTCTCGTGGTCGTCGATCGCGACACCGTGCCGGTCTCCCTCGGGGACGTGACGGTGACGTTCGCGGGCACCGTCCAGGTACCCGGCCACGTCGTGTACGTCGATCCCGTGCATAACTTCTCGGTCGTCGCCTACGATCCGAAGCTCATCGGCACCACCCCGGTCAGATCCGCGGCCCTGAAGCCCGAGGAGCTCACGCCGGGCGAGCCCATATGGGTCGTGGGACTCGGTACGGACAGCGAGATGCACTCGCGCGGCACGCAGATCGCGAGCATCGATCCGCTGTCGCTGCCGCTCTCGCGCACCATGCGCTTCCGGGATACCAACATCGAGACCATCGGTCTCGTCAATCCGCCGAGCGAATTCGACGGCGTGCTCGCCGATGCCTCCGGCAACGTGCTCGGCATGTGGTCGAGCTTCGCTTACGACGCCGACAACGGCGTCGCGCAGGCGCTGCGCGGCGTGCCGATCGGCCTGGTCGCCGACATGGTGGATCGGGTGCGCAGCGGGCGCCCATTGCATTCGCTCGACCTCGAGCTCGCCCTCGAGCCGCTTGCGAGCGCACGCCAGATGGGTCTTACGGCGGCCTGGACGGCGAAGCTCGCGGCGCACAGCCCCACACAGCGACAGGTGCTCACGCTCGTGCGCACGGTCGGCGGCTCGCCTGCCGCAGCGCTCCTGCAGCCGGGCGATCTGCTGCTTGCGATCGACGGAAAAGTGGTCACCGGATTTCGCGAGGTCGAGCAGGCGGCTGCGGATCGCAGCGAGGTGCAGCTGACGGTCTGGAGAGGAACGGGCGAGCAGACGCTCGCCGTACCCACGGTCGCGCTTTCCGGCTCGGGGCTGAAGCGCGTGGTGCAATGGGCAGGGGCTACACTGCAGGCGCCCTTCCAATCGATGCGCGCGCAGCGGGGCATTCCTCCCGTTGGCGTATATGTCGATTACTTCGCGTACGGCTCGCCCGCGGCACGCTATGGCCTCTACCCGGG
Organism: Steroidobacteraceae bacterium; assembly: GCA_035252605.1. Classification (GTDB taxonomy): domain Bacteria; phylum Pseudomonadota; class Gammaproteobacteria; order Steroidobacterales; family Steroidobacteraceae; genus 13-2-20CM-66-19. The sequence goes on along the minus strand of DATFCZ010000122.1, from coordinate 17,455 downwards.
GCGGCGCATCGTGCAGGTCGATGGCACGCCGACGCCGGATCTCGAAGCGTTTCTCAAGGCGGTGGTGGGCCGGCCGGACCGCTCGTCGCTGCGGCTCACGACGATCACCTGGAACAATGCGGCGAACGTGATCACCTTGAAGCTCGATAAACACTATTGGCCGGCTTACGAGCTCGTGAAGGCCCCGGATGGGTGGTCACGTCGCTCGCTGGATTGAGTGAAATTGTCGTGAAAATGCAACGGCCGCAATGGATCACGATGGATCGCCGGCCGGCCGCGCTAGAATTAGATGGTCATGGTTCGAGTCGTCAGAGCTACACAGGTCGAGATCGAGGCCGCCGTGCAGGCGTTGCGCGACGGCGAGCTGGTCGCCTTCCCGACGGAGACGGTTTATGGACTCGGCGCCAACGCGCAGAATCCTGCCGCGGTGCGCAAGATCTTCGAGGCGAAGGGTAGACCCAGCACTCACCCGGTGATCGTGCATCTCGACAGCCCCCGGTTCCTGCATCGCTGGGTGCGCGAGGTGCCGGATGCCGCCCTCGGGCTTGCGGAGCGCTTCTGGCCCGGGCCGCTCACCATGGTGATGGCTCGCGGCCCCAACGTGCACGACGTCGTGACCGGCGGGCAGGACACGGTCGCCATTCGGGTGCCTTCACACCCGATGGCGCAGCAGCTTCTGACGGCTTTCGGCGGCGGCATCGCAGCACCTTCGGCCAACCGCTACGGCCGGCTTTCCCCGACACGCGCCGAGCATGTGCGCGAGGAGCTGGGCGAGCAGGTCAAGATCATTCTCGACGGCGGCGAGTGTCAGATAGGACTCGAGTCGACCATCGTCGCCTTCCAGGGACAGAGCGTGCGATTGCTGCGCCCCGGCGCGATCACCGCGCCGCAGATCCGACAGGTGGTCGGCGAGCTCCTCATCGGGGCGGACCTGGAGTCGCCGCGCGTTCCGGGCTCGGGCGCAGCGCACTACGCGCCGACCACGCCCATGACCATCGTGCCTTCGGGTGAGATCGATGCGCGCGCCGCAGCGCTCTCCCAGGGGGGGCGGCGCGTGGCGGTGCTGGCGCAGCGGCTGCCGCTCAAGGGCCACAAATACGTCACCTGGATCAATGCCGGCCGGCGCCCGGAGCAGTACGGGCACGATCTCTACACGAACCTGCGCACGCTCGACAAGGCAGGGTGTCAACGGATCCTCGTCCAGGACGTGCCGGAGGGGGAGCGGTGGATCGCGATCCGCGACCGTCTGCTGCGGGCCGCCTCCAGCGTCAGCGAGAGCGACGACACGGGCGCCATGGCGGTACTGCCTTAGGCTTCCGTGACTCGCCGCCCCCGATTCATCGATCCGTTTCAGCCGGCGGAGGTGCGGCGGCTGGTCCGTCAGTTCGGCTCGCCGCTTCTCATTCTCGATTGCGAGCGGATTCGCGTGCAGTTCAGAAAGCTCGCGGCCGCGCTCCCGGGCGTCGATCTGCACTACGCGCTGAAGCCCATGCCGCATGCGGCCGTGGTGCGCACGGTGCTCGGGGAGGGCGGCTTTCTCGACCTCGCGACCACCGGCGAGGTGCAGCTCGTGCGCCGCCTCGGTGTCGGACCCGAGCGCTGCATACACTCGCATCCCATCAAGCGGCCGCAGGACATCCGTAATGCGCTCGATTTCGGGCTGCGCACCTTCGTGGTGGACAACCCCGATGAGGTGCGCAAGTTCGAGCGCCTGGCGGATCGTGTCGAGCTGCTGTTGCGCGTCTCGTTCCGGAGCCCCGGCGCGATGTGCGATCTGTCGCGCAAATTCGGCTGTGATCCGGAGGATGCGCTCTCGCTCGCGCGCCTCGCCGCAGACCTCGGCATCACCGTGCGCGGCATGTCGTTTCACGTCGGCTCGCAGGCGGCGGACTCGGCGAAGCATGTCGAGGCCGTTCAGGCCTGCGCCAAGCTCATGTCCGCCGGCCGCAAGGCGAAGCTCGGCCCGCTCGATACGCTCGACATCGGCGGCGGCTTTCCGATCGATTATGCCCAGCCCGTGCAGGACATCGGCCGCTTTTGCGAAGCGCTGCGCGAGGCGCTAAGGAAGCTGCCGAAGAAAGTTCGCGTGATCGCCGAGCCCGGCCGCTACATCGTGGGGCCGGCGGTGATCGGCGTCGCTTCCGTCATGGGGCGGGCACGGCGCGAGGGGCACTGGTGGTACTACCTCGACGACGGCCTCTACGGCTCCTACAGCGGCCAGCTCTACGACCACGCGCGCTATCCCGTTGAACCGCTGCGCGACGGCGAAGAGCGGCTGCCCTCGGTGCTCGCCGGGCCCACCTGCGACAGCATCGATGTCATAGCGGAAAATCTCATGCTGCCGCAGCTCGAAGCGGGCGACCTCATCGTCGGCAGGGCGATGGGCGCTTACACCTGGGCCAGCGCCTCGGAGTTTAACTTCTTCCCCAAAGCGACCGTGGTGGCGGTGAATGCCACACCCGGTGATGCGGCTACCGTGATGCCGTTCCCGCTCTGAGCGCCTCGCCCAAAGCGACAGCCACCGCACACCGTCCGTGCGAGCGTCGCCGTACAATGGCCCGGCGACCTGGGAGGCGGCTTGATTCGTAACGTCGTTTTCGACATCGGCTGGGTGTTCGTCCATCTGGATCACCAGCCCTTCCTCGATTTCCTCTGCGCGCATGGAGCGGAGGCGCCGGATCTCGATACGGTGATCGCGCGCATCGCGCTCGAGGATCACGAGTGCGGACGCGTGGATGGCCGCGGACTGCTCGAGCGCTGCGCCGCGCTGGCGCCGCGGCCCATGAGCCTCGAGGCCGCGCAGGCGAGCTGGGTGGACATGTTCGAGCTGCAGCCATCGATGGTCGACCTCGCTCGACGGCTGAGCGAGCGCTACCGCGTTTATCTTCTGTCCAACATCGGCGATCTGCACTGGACGCATCTCTCGCGTGCCTATGAGCTGCACCGCATCGGCCATGGCGCGCTGCCCTCGTTCGTGGCCGGCGTGATGAAGCCGGACGAGGGCATCTACATCGAAGCCGAGCGCCGCTTCGCCCTCACACCCGCGGAAACGGTGTTCATCGACGATCGCGCGGAGAACATTGCCGCGGCGCGCCGCCGGGGTTGGCACGGCATCGTGCACGGTGGCTACGACACGACCGTGGAATCGCTGCGCGCCCTGGGAGTTCACTGGTGAACCTGAAGAACGAGAACAAGCCCGCACCGGAAACGGCCATTCACCGCCAGGTTGCGGCCGCGAGAGCCGGCCGCGAGCCGCGCGTCATCGCGCGTCTCTTCTCCGGTTGGGCGGTGTTCGGCGAGCGGCAGTTCCTGCGCGGTTATGCGCTGCTGCTTCCCGACCCGGTGGTGCCGAGTCTCAATGCGCTCGGTGCGCACGAGCGCACGCTGTTCCTGCAGGAGCTCGCGCGACTGGGGGATGCGGTGCTCAAGGTGACTGGAGCGGAGCGCATCAACTACGCGATCCTCGGCAACCTCGAGCCGGCGCTGCATGCGCACGTCATTCCCCGCTATGCCGATGAGCCGGCGAAGCTGCGCACCGCCCATCCCTGGGCCTACGACTGGGAGGCGGCGCCGCTTTTCGATCGCGCCGCGAACCAGGAGCTCGCGGAAGCTCTGCTGAAGGAGCTCTCGCGCATGGGCGTCACCAAGCCGATGCGCTTCGACCCGGGGGCCAATACCGGCGCTCCCGGCTGATCGATGCGCTGTGCCGCACGGCGCTCGCCAGGCGGCTTGCAATCCGCGGCGCTCGCGCAACCCACTCGAGCGCTGCCGGGGCTCAGGTTGCCGCTGCGCCGGCGCCGCCGGCTGAAGCGACGTGGGCGCGATTCTCGGGCAGCTCCGCGCCGCTGCGGCATGTCAGCCAGCGCGTGATCTCGGCATAGTCGGGGGGCTTGGTGAGATGCGCATCGAACCCCGCCTGTTTCGAGAGCAACCGGTCGCTTTCCTGTCCGAGGCCTGTCACCGCGACGAGGGTGACGTTCCGGGCCCAGGCGCATTGCCGTATCCGGCGACACACCTCATAGCCGTCGATCTCCGGCAACTGCAGGTCGAGCAGCACCACCTCGGGCCGCAGACGCTGCGCGACTCTCAGCGCCTCGAGGCCGTCGTGCGCGGTGTAGGTCTCGTGATTCGCGAGCTTGAGCAGCATGGCGAGGGAGGCGGCGGCATCGGTGTTGTCATCGACGATGAGGATGCGCCGTGGCGAGGGTGTGCCGGGCATCTCGATCGGCTTGGCCGAGTCTCGCTGGCGAGCTTCGGCGGCGAGCGGCAGGCGGACCACGAACTCGCTCCCACGGCCGGGTCCTTCGCTGAAGGCCTCGATCGAGCCTCCGTGCAGCAGGAGCAGGCGCTTCGCCAGCGCGAGTCCAATGCCGAGGCCGCCCTGGGAGCGCGGCAGATTGCGGCTGATCTGCACGAACATCTCGAAGATCGCATCGAGCTTGTCGGAGGGAATGCCGAGTCCGGTATCCTTCACGCGCACGACGGCTTGACCGCGCTCCGGCGCGAGGCTCACCTCGATTCGGCCGCCGGGCTCGGTGTACTTGCGTGCATTCTCGAGCAGGTTGCGAAAGACCTGTGTCAGGCGCACCGGATCGCCATCGACGAACAGCGGCTCGCCGGGCAGGGCGGCCTCGAGCGCGAGGCCCGCCGTCTCCACCTGCGGGCGCCTGCCCTCCAGCACTTCCCGCAGCAGCGACCCGAGCTCGGTGGCGGCCGGCCGCAGCTCGATCTTGCCACGGGCGATGCGACTCGCATCGAGAAGGTCGTTGATCAGTCGAACCAGCTGCTCGACCTGCCGTTCCATGGAGTCGCAGGCTCGCCGCCGCAGCTCCTCGGCCCCGCTGCTGCGCTTGATGATCTCGAGTCCGTTGCGCAGCGGCGCTAGCGGTCCGCGCAGCTCGTGCGCGAGCAGCGCGAGGAATTCGTCCTTGTGCCGATCGGCCTCCCTGAGCTCCGTCATCATTTCGTAGGTCTGCTGCTCGATCCGTCTGCGATGGGCGATGTCCCGGAATACCAGCACGCAACCGATCACACGGCCCTCGGCATCCAGGATCGGGGCGGCGCGATCGTCGATCGGGCGCTCGGTGCCGTCCTTGCGAATGAGCACGGCGTCATCTGCGCTTCCCACGACCGAGCCCTGGCGCACGGCGCGCTCGGCGGGGCTCTCGACCGGTGCGCGTGTCTGCTCGTTGACGATTCGGAAGACTTCCGCGAGGGGTTTGCCCAGCATCTGGCGGCTCGACCAGCCGGTGAGCGCCTCGGCAACAGGGTTAGCAAAATTGATGTGGCAGTCGCGGTCGGTGGTGAGCACCGCATCCCCGATACTGCCGAGCGTCACGCGCAGCCGCTCGCGCTCGGTCGCGATCTCCTCGGCGGCTCGTCGCTGCCATTGAAGGCTTCGGTTGCCGAGGAAGAACACCAGCGCGAGCAGCGCGGCGGCGATCAGGGTAGGCGCGACGATGGCGACGATGGTCGCCCGGGAGTTGTGCTCCGATTCGCCGGCGCGCCGATCCAGAATCGCGTATTCCGCGGCGCGAATTGCCTCCACCTGATCACTAATCGCGTCCGTCAGCGCCTGGCTGGCGCTCGAGCGCGCGATCGCGAGCGCCGCGGCGCGATCGCCCGCCTGCTCGAGGGACACCGAGCGCCCGAGCTCCGCGAGCTTCAGGCCGATTTCCCGGCGCAGCCTCGCGATGCGCGCCTCCTGACCGGTACCCGGGGCGACTTCGCCGGTCAATTTGCCGAGATCATTCTCAATCCGTGCGGTCGCCGCACGAAACGCCTTCGGGTACGCCGGACTTGCGCCGAGGAGATAGCCCCGCTGGCTGCTCTCCGTGTCCCGCAGCCTCGAGAGCAGCCTCGTCAGATCGACGATCGCATCATCCGAGTGCGCGGCCAGACGCTCGTTTGCGATCAGGCGCTGCGCGTTGAGGTAGCCCGCGAGCGCGCCCACGAAGAGAACGGCGAGCGCAAGCGCGAAACCCCAGATCGGCAGGTTGCGATAGAGCTTGGAGGAGCTCGGCATTCGGGGAACTCACGTTCGTAGGTCAACGAATGCGCCGCGCCTGCGCCACCTTCCGCCGGACTCGCGCCCTCAGTCCGGCATGGACCTCACTTGGCCTATGAGCGCTTCCTCGAACCCGAAGTTCCGCAGGTCGCGCATACGCTCGGGATAGAGAATGCCGTCGAGATGATCGACCTCGTGCTGCACCACCCGCGCGTGAAAGCCCTCGACCGTGCGATCAATGGGGGCGCCCTGGAGGTCGAAACCCCGGTACCGCAGCTCCGTGAATCGCGGCACGAGCCCCCGCAGGCCCGGAACCGAGAGGCAGCCCTCCCAACCCTCCTCTTGCCTCTCCCCGATGGGGGTGAGCTCGGGATTGACGAGGACGGTGTAGGGGATCGGTGGTACTCCGGGATAGCGGGGATTGACCGTGACTTCGAAGATCACCACCCGCAAGCTGACACCGATCTGCGGCGCGGCGAGGCCGGCGCCGTTGAGCGAGCGCATGGTGTCGTTCATGTCCTCGATGAGGGCGGTGAGCTCCGCATCGAAGCGCTGAACGGGCGCCGCCACCTGCCTGAGCAGCGGCTCGCCCATCTTGAGCACGGGTCGCACGGCCATGGCGGCATCTTATATCGCAGCGGCGGTGAGGGCCGCTTCAGGATCGGCTTTTGCCGAGGGTATCGGCGACGTACGCGCCCCGTTCCCCCATGGGAGCCGGTGGGCCACCGGTGGTGTCGACCGCGGTCTGATGCTCGGCCTCGGCGTTGAACTCGGCGCCGATGACGATGGCGTAGCCCTGCAGGTAAAACCACATGATGAGCACGATCACCCCGCCGAGCGCGCCGTAGGTCTTGCCGTAGCTGCCGTAGTCCTGCACGTAAAAGGAAAAGAGCACGCTGATGATCAGCCAGAGGCTCGCCGCGATCACCGAGCCCCAGGTCACCCAGCGCCACTGCGCGTTCTGCCGCGACGGCGCGTAGCGGTAGACCACGGCGAGTCCCAATACCGCGAAAGCCCAGAGCAGCACCCACCGCAGGGCGAGCGCCGCCAGGTCCACGAACCGAGGCAGTGGCACGTGCTCGAGCCCGAGCGGCACCGCAACGGTGATCAGCAGCATCACGACGAAACCGCCGACCGCTCCGACCGCGAACCCGAGCGCCACCAGAAGCCGCACGAAGAAACCGCGCCGCTCGCGCTCGGTGTAGGCGATGTTGGTCGCAGACATGAGCGCCGAGACTCCCTGGCTCGAGTAGTAGATGGAGACCACGAAGCTCACGATTGCCCCGATACCGAGCGTCTGGTTCCGCGGCCGCGCCAGCGCCTCGAGCTGGGCCTGGACGATCGCGGCGGCATCGTGCGGCAGGATGCCGTAGAAGGGCGCGATCTCCTTCGCTACCTGGGCAGGGGAGGCGAACATGCCGTACACCGAGGCGAGAACCGCCATGGCGGGGAAAACCGCGAGCAGGGTGTTGAGCGCGACTCCCGCTGCGACCAGGGAGACGTTGTCATCCCCGAGCTTCTGCCATACCCGCCGCAGGATGTCGCCCCAGCCGGCTTTCGGGATCTCGGAGGGCGCGCGGGCGGCACGGCCACGGCCGGGCTCATTACGCTCGGCTTGAACCTCGGAATCTTTCCGCGTGGAAGAGCCCACGAGAGCCCGCGAGCAACCGCTATGCCCGCAGGTCCCGACGGCTGTAGCCGCGAAAGACGAGTGGCCGCTCGTCTGGGGCTTCGACGGCCGCGCGCCGGGCCCGCTCGATCGCTTCGGTGACGAGATGATGCTGGGGTGAGAGCTCGCAGACCGGATCCGTGTTCGCCGGATCGCCGGTGAGGAGGTAGGCCTGACAGCGGCAGCCGCCGAAATCGCGCCCGCGCTCCGGACAGCTGCGGCAGGGCTCGCGCATCCAGTCCTCGCCGCGGTAGCGGTTGAAAGCGGCGGAGTCGTACCAGATCGAGCGGATGCTCGCCTCGCGCACGCTCGGAAAGGTGAGTCCGGGCAACATGCGCGCCGCCTGACAGGGTAGCGCGAGGCCATCGGGTGCAATGCCGAGGAACACCCGCCCGAGGCCGCCCATGCAGGGCTTCGGCCGGGTCTCGAAATAGTCCGGCACTACGAAAAAGATCCGCATGCGCGAGCCGACACGCTCGCGAACGCGGGCGGTGACTTCCTCCGCGCGGCGCAATTGCTCGCGGGTCGGCAGGAGCTGATCGCGATTTCGCCAGGCCCAGCCGTAGTACTGCGTGTTGGCGAGCTCGACGTACTCGGCCCCCATGCGCTCCGCCATGCCGAGGATCTCCTCGACGTGATCGATGTTGAGACGGTGCAGGACCACGTTGAGCACCATCGGATAGCGATATTTCCTGATCAGCGCCGCCACCTTGGATTTCAGCTCGAAGGTGCGCGTGCTGCTCAGGAAGTCGTTCATCCGGCGCGTGCTGTCCTGGAAGGAGAGCTGGATGTGATCGAGTCCGGCGTCCTTGAGAGCCTGCAGGCGAGCCTCCGTGAGGCCGACGCCGGAAGTGATGAGGTTGGTGTAAAAACCGAGCCGGTGAGCGGCGGCGACGATGGTCTCGAGATCCTCGCGCACGAGCGGCTCGCCGCCCGAGAGCCCGAGCTGCACCGAGCCGAGCGCCCGCGCTTCCTCGAGAACGCGCAGCCACTCCTCGGTCTCGAGCTCGCGGCCGAGGCCCGCGAGGTCGGTCGGGTTGTAGCAGAAGACGCAGTGCAGCGGACAGCGGTAGGTGAGCTCGAGGAGCAGCCACAGCGGCGGGCCGGGACGCTCGGCCTGGGTTGCGCGCTGCTCGGCGGGCAGGCTTCGCTCCGCAACCATCGGCTCGCTCACGCGCGCAGCTCCAGCCATCTGCGCTCGAGCGCGAGCTCGATGAACGCGCAGACGTCGGGGTACAGGCCGGCCGCGGCGTAGGCCCGCTCGAGCTCCGCCACGATGTCGGCAACCGTACGCACGCCATTACAGCGGGTGAGGATCGCGGCGGCGCTCGGGTTGAGCTTCACCATCCCCTCCGGATAGAGCAGCACGTGCGCATCCTGCGCCGGTTCCCACTGCAAGCGAAAGCCGCCGCCCACTGCCGGGCGTGCCGCCGTGTCTACGATGCTCATCCCCTCACCTCCAACCTCAATGGATGCCATATTTCAAGGCCATCGCGTCGTTCATCTGCCAGAGCACATCGAGCTTGAACTGCAGGATCTCGAGCGCCCGCTCCTGCTCGGCGCGCGTGCGGAAGTGCTCGAGTGTGGCGCCGAGCGCGAGGTCGGCATCGCGGTTGGCGAGGCTCACGCGGTTCTGGAAGTACTGCAGCCCGGAGCGCTCGATCCACGGGTAGTGATCGGGCCAGCCGGCGAGACGCTGCCGATGGATCTGCGGCGCGAAGAGCTCGGTGAGCGCGGCGCAGGCCGCCTCGTGCCAGGGCGCGCGGCGCGCGAAGTTGACATAGGCATCGACTGCGAAGCGAACGCCCGGCAGGAGCTCGGTGAGACCCTCGACCCGGGAGCGCTCGAGACCCACCGCCTCGGCAAGCCGCAGCCACGACTCGATGCCTCCGGGATCATCGCCATAACCGTCGTGATCGAGAATGCGTTGGACCCAGTGGCGGCGTACGCTGCGATCGTCGCAGTTGGCGATGATGGCCGCGTCCTTGATCGGAATGTTGATCTGGTAGTAGAAGCGGTTCGCCACCCAGCCGCGGATCTGCTCCGGCCGGGCGCGGCCCGAGTTCAACATCACGTTGAAGGGATGATGAATGTGATAGCCGCTGTCCTTGGCCCGCAGGCGGCGCTCGAACTCGGCTCGGCTCCACGGGGCATCGCTCAAAGCTCGATCTCCATGCCGTCCCAGGCAACTTCGATCCCGCGGCGGCCGAGCTCGGCCCGCTCGGGCGATTCCTCATCGAGGATGGGGTTGGTATTGTTGACGTGGATCAGGATCTTGCGCGTCGTCTCGGGCACTCGCCCGAGCCACTCGAGCATGCCGCCGGCGCCGCTTTGCGCGAGGTGCCCGATCTCCCGCGCCCGCTTGTGCGAGAAACCGAGCCGGAGCATCTCATCGTCGCTCCAGAAGGTGCCGTCCACGAGCACGCAGGCCGCCGATCGCATGGCCTGCCAGCTCGCCTCGTCCATGGCGCCGAGCCCGGGAGCGTAGAAGGCGCTCTTGCCGGTACGCTCATCGCCCATGAGGAGCGCCACGTTGTCGCCGGCCACCGGAGAGTCGCGATGGGGCGAATAGGGCGCGGGTTTGCCGACGACGGGGATGGCGCGCCAGCGCACGCCTGTCACGCCTTCGACGGCGAACTCCGCACCATCGAGCGCCATGCGCCGGTGCTCGATTCGGCAGTAGTGCGACAGCACTTCGATGATCGGATTGCCGCGTGTCAGGTCGGCGTACACCGCATCGGTGCACCAGAGAGGCCAGGGGCGGGTCGCCTCGCGCAACATGTAAAGACCGGTCGTGTGATCGACCTGACCATCGACCAGCACGATGGCGGCAATGGCGGTGTCGCGCGGCGAGCGTGCCGGTTGCAGATCCGGATTGGCGCGAAGCTGCGCGAGCAGGTCGGGCGAGGCGTTCACCAGCGCCCAGGAGGCGGTGCCGCCGCGCACGGCGATGGAGGACTGGGTCCTCGCGCGCGCGCGCAGGGTGCCGCGGCGCACGCCGGCACAGTTGCGACAGTTGCAGTTCCACTGCGGAAAGCCACCGCCCGCGGCGGACCCGAGGACCCGGATCTTCACGTGAGCGTTTCCTGACGCCGAGCCTGCGGGCGGCGCACGAGCCGCAGCCGCGGCCCATGCGCCGCGCGCTTTCCCGCTCAGCGATGGGCGATGTACATCGTGATTTCCATGCCGAAGCGCAAGTCAATCGCCTGCGGGGTTTCCCATTTCATGACAAGCTCTCCTTCGGTTGCATTACACGCCGGGCGGATGGCCCGGCGAGCCATCCTCGCCAAGCGCCGGCCGCGCGCGAAAGCGGATCATCATGAATCGGGCCTCATGATTTTCATGAGTCCAAACGCCGGCCGGGCTGTTACGATGGCGCCCGGACGCCCGACCCCTGAGCCATGCGGATCAAGCTGCGCACGCGCCTGCACCTGGTGGTCACCGGACTGACCCTCGTGTGGGTGATCGTCCTCGTCGCCTCCGAGGTGCAGCTCACGCGCTCGCGCATACGCGAGGACGTCCTGTCGGCCAATCAGGTCGCGATCCAGCTCCTCGGCCGCCTGGTCAACGTCTACGAGCTCATCGGCGGGACGCGGGCGGTGAGCGAGTTCCTGACACAGCTCGGGCACGTGCGCTCGAACGACATCGTGCTGACCTACCCCGGCGGCCCGGTGGTCTACCATTCGCCGCCCGCCACCTACAAAGCCGGCCAGTACGCGCCGGCCTGGTTCGCGCGCCTGGTGTCGCCGAGCATTCCCCGCTATGTCTTTCCGCTCCCCTCCGGCCTCGAGCTCATCGTGCGGGCGGCGCCCTCGCGCGGCGTTCTCGATGGCTGGGATGCCATCCGCCGGCTCCTGGCGACAGCCGTGGCCATGCTCGTCATTGTCAACGGCCTCGCCTTGTGGCTGGTCGAGCGGGCGGTGGCGCCGGTGGTGATCGAGCAGCGGCTGGAGGAGGAGCGGCGGCTGATCGCCCACGAGCTGCACGACGAGTTCGGCCAATCGGTGACGGCGATCCGCAGCCTCGCGCAGGCGATCGTCGGCCAGTCGAGCCAACCGCCGATGCAGGAGGCCGCGCGCCTGATCTCGGAGGAGGCCGCCCGGCTCTACGATGCCATGCATAGCCTCATACCGCGCCTGGCGCCGACCGCCCTCGATAGCCTCAGCCTTGCCGAGGCCCTGGAGGGTCTGGTGCGCGACCTGCAGCGGCGCAATCCCTCCGTCACCCTCTCGTTACGGCACGAGCTGGGGTTCGACCCCGACCCGAGCATCTCGCTCGCAGCCTACCGGGTCGTGCAGGAGGGTCTCAGCAACGCTTTGCGGCATGCGCACGCGTCCCGGGTCGACATCGAGCTGCGCGCCGACCCCCGCAGGCTCCTGATCACGGTTGCCGACGATGGCGCGGGCCTTGCGCCGAGCGGGTCCGGGCCGGGGCACTTCGGACTACGCGGCCTCGGCGAGCGGCTCGGTCATCTCGGGGGCTCCCTCACCCTGCGCAACAGCGAGCCTCGCGGCGCCCTGCTCGCCGCAGAAATTCCGCTCACGCCGGTGCCGCGGGGTAGCTCATGATCCGGGTGCTGCTGGTCGATGATCACGCGGTGGTGCGGACCGGGTTCCGGCTGCTGTTGCAAACGAGCCCGGAAGTGGCGGTGGTCGGCGAGGCCGAATCCGGCGAAGCCGCCTGCCAGCGCTACTTCGAGCTGTCTCCGCACGTGGTGGTCATGGATATCGCTATGCCCGGCATGGGCGGCGTCGAGGCGCTGCGGCGCATCCGCGCCCGCGAGCCCCGGGCGCGAGTACTCGCGCTCTCGGCGCACGATGATCCGATGCACGCCCGCAGGGCGCTCCGTGAGGGAGCGCTGGGGTTTCTATCGAAGCGCAGCGCGCCCGAGGCGCTGCTCGAGGCGGTCGCAACCGTGGCAGCCGGCAGGCGCTACATCGACCCGCGCGTGGCGCAGCAACTGGCCCTCGAGGATATCGGCGGCACGGAGTCATCGCCGATCGAGCGGCTGTCGGAGCGGGAATTCGACGTTTTTATCCGCCTGGCCCGCGGCGCGAGCGTCCAGCGCATCGCCGAGGACTTGAAACTCTCCGCCTCCACCGTGGGCACGCATCTCTATAACGTCAAGCAGAAGCTGGGCGTGTCCAACCAGTCCGAGCTCACCCTGATCGCCATCCGCCATGGCCTCATCGAGGCGTGAGTGGGGTCTCGCGGGAGACCTCGAGCCCCGCGCGGCGGCTGGTCAGCCGCTCGAGGGAACGTCGGGCGGCGGCTTTAGCGATATGCTTGCACCACAGGGGCGTGTCTCGCTGCCCCTGCCGGCGGAATTTTTCGCAATCGCAGGTCCACTCGATGCGCTCGTCGCTGGTTCGCAGCACCTGCACGGTGCGGCTGGAGAAGAGGTATGTGCCGAGGACCGTGGCATCGGCGCCCCGGTCAAGGCGTTTGGCGGGCCTGAAAGGCATGCGCCGGAGCATATCCCGCCCCGATTGTGGAGCGCTTGTGGATTAACTGTGCGCGACCTGTGATGTGAGCGCCTGGAACAGAAAAGAAGACGAAGAGGGAGCCTCGAAAGGCGGCGAGGGCCGCCTGCTCGGCTTGTCGCTCGATGAGGTCCGTCGCCTCGGGGACTTCACCACCCGGCCGCGGGTCCTCCTGATCTCGGGCATCGCCATCCTGGTCGGCACCGCCGGAGCAGTCGTCGGGCTTCTTCTGCTCGACCTCATCCATTTCTTCACCAACGTTGCCTATTTCGGGCGCGCCACGCTCGCGCACCTCTCTCCCGGCAACTCGCCGCTCGGGGCGGCGGCGGTCGCGGTGCCGATCGTCGGCGGGCTCGTCATCGGGCTCATGGCTCGCTATGGCACGGACAAGATCCGCGGCCACGGCATTCCGGAAGCGATCGAGGCGATCCTGCTCGGTCGCAGCCGCCTGGATGTCAAGGTCGCGATCCTGAAGCCCTTGTCTTCGGCCATCTCGATCGGCACCGGCGGCCCGTTCGGCGCCGAGGGTCCGATCATCATGACCGGCGGCGCGATCGGCTCACTTATCGCGCAGGCGCTGCCGGTCACCGACGGGGAGCGCAAAACCCTGCTGGTCGCCGGCGCCGCCGCCGGCATGACCACCGTGTTCGGCACCCCGATCGCCGCCATGATGATCGCCGTCGAGCTGCTGCTCTTCGAGTGGACGCCGCGCAGCTTCATTCCGGTCGCGGCCGCGGCCATCACCGCGGCCATGGAGCGTCCCTGGCTGGGTCTCCAACAGCCGCTCTTTCCCTTCCACGGCGGCATGGATCCCTCGGTGGCGGGCCTCTTCTGTTGGGTGTTGATCGGGATCCTCTCCGGTTTGCTCTCGGGCGCGCTGACGCGCCTCGTCTATGCCTGCGAGGACCTCTTTCTCAAGCTGCCGATCCACTGGATGTGGTGGCCCGCGATCGGCGGCGCGGTGGTCGGCGTCGGCGGCCTGATCGATCCCAACGCCCTCGGCCTCGGTTATCACAACATCACGCAGATGCTGCAGGGAGGAGTGGCGCCGGCGGCGGGGCTGCTGCTCCTCGTGGTCAAGGCCGTGATCTGGGCCGTGGCGTTGGGTTCCGGCACCTCGGGCGGCGTGTTGGCGCCGCTTCTGATCACGGGCGGCGGCCTCGGCGCGGCGCTCGCGCCGTGGCTCCCGGCGGCGAGCGGAGGATTCTGGCCGCTGCTCGCAATGGCCGCCATCCTGGGCGGGACCATGCGCTCGCCCCTCACCGCGACCTTCTTCGCGGTCGAGGTGACGGGTAACACTCACGTGTTGTTGCCGCTCGCGACCGCCTGCATCACCTCGCACCTCGTCACCGTGTTGTTGCTCAGGCGCTCGATCCTGACCGAGAAGATCGCAAGAAGAGGGCATCATCTCCTGCGCGAGTACCGGGTCGATCCCTTCGCGCTCGCCACCGTGAGCGAGGTGATGACACGCGAGGTGCAGACGCTCGCCGCCAACATGACTCTGGAGCAGACGCTCGCCTTCCTCGCCGATCCCGCGACCGCTCATCCGAGCTTCCCGGTGATCGATGAGGAGCGCCGGGTGTTGGGCGTCGTCGATCCGCCCCTGGTGCGATCCTGGCTGCTCGCGGGCAAGCCGCCGGAATCGGTCATCGGCGCGCTCCTCGTCGGCACCCCGGTGGCGCTCGCGCATCCGGACGAATACCTCGAGGGCGTGATCACCCGCATGGTGAAGACCAACGCGGCGCATGTCCCGGTGGTGGCGCGCGCCGACTCGAGGCTGGTCGGCTATGTGAGCTGGCGGGACCTGCTGCGCGCCTGGGAGCAGGCGAAGCAGCAGGAGGTGAGCCGCACGCTCTTCTACCGTTTCGGGCGCGGCCGGCGCGAAGAGAACAAAATCTGATCTCAGCCGAGATCGGCGACGGCGGCCGGCACGTGTCGCCGCAGGAGCGCATTGCGCGCTTCCCACTGCACCGCCGCATCGAGCGGCTCGAGAAAGCGCACTTCGCCGCCCGCGAGGGTGGCCAGCGGCAGACCATCGCGATAGAGCACTCGGTTGCCCACGAGCGCCGGCAACCGTGGCCCGGGGGTCAGAATGCCGAGCAGGTTGAGCGGATCGGCCGCGGAGAGCGACAGCCACTCCGCCTCGCGCGGCCGGCGCCGCACCTCCCGCAGGAGTCCGACCGCCTCGGGCGCGGCGAACTGCTCCCCCGAGAGGCCGGCGACGAAGCGGCCGCCCCGGATCTCGCCTCGAGCTTCGAGGCGCCGGTAGCAGAAGAGCAGGTCCCGCCAGGGCGGCAGCCACTCGGCCTCGCGGGCGAGGAGGCGCCAGAAGACCACGCCCCAGCGGCGCAACAGCCCGCGAGCGACGAGCTCGGTGGTATCGGCATCGGGGCGCTCGAGCCTGGCGGCTCGATCGCGCCGCACGAGTGCCCAGCGCCCGGCCGAGTCCATGCCGAAGAGCGCCCGCCGGCGGCGGCGCAAACCGCCGGAGGCTCTGCGCCGCTCGGAGGGCACGAGCAGCGCACGCAGGCCGCCGAAGCTGTCGGAGTTGACGAGCCCGAGCGCCACGAGCTCGGCCAGGCTCTCCTCGGCCTGAGAGGGCAGGAGTCCCGTGCCTTCCACGAGCTCATCGAAGAACGAGGCGCCCTGAGCCGCGAGCTGATCCAACACCTTGCGGGCTTTCGATGACGGCGTGGCGGTGTCCACCGCGCCGGCGAGCGAGGCCCACGGCCGCAGGTGGCGCCTGCCGAGAAGCGCGATCGGCGTGCCGCGGACCGGCCCTGCGGCCGGGGCGGACTCGGCTCGGCGCCGCGCGAGCCGCGTCCACACGAAACGGCCGGCGAGACATTGCTCATCGAGCCACGCCGGATCGTACTCGTTGATGCGCGAGGGCAGGATCTCCGTTTCCCACGCGCCCGCCGGCGCCTCGAAACCCTCGAGCTGCGAGAGGACGGCCGCGACGGCATCGGGGCCTTCCATGCGCGCGCGCGGGGCGGCCCGCTGCCACTCGAGCAGGAAGCGCAGCAGATCGCGGGGCTCGACCGGCTCGATCTCCGCGCGCAGCCGCTTGACTGTGTAGCGATGGATGCGCGCCAGCAGTCCGCGCTCGCACCACTCGCCATCCTCCGGCGCTGCGGCGGTGAAGCGCCCGTGCATCGCCGATCCTTCCGCCTGTAGTGCCGCGAGCGCGCTCGTCATGCGGATCGAGGCGAGGCCGAGGGGCGCGGCCAGCGCCGCGGCCGACACCGGACCCAGACCCTGCAGGCGCCCGCGGGCGATCTCGATCAGCGCCTCATCGGCGCTGTAACCGCGGGTGTACTCGGCCGGCGCCTCGATGGCCGGCTCCGGCCGCGCGTTGGCTTGCAGCGCCTGCAAGAGCGGCAGGCGCTCGGCCGCGACCCAGAGTGAGACCTCGCCGAGGCGAACTCGCGCCGCCCTGCGCTCGCCAGCGAGGGTGGCGGCCCATCCGCTCCAGTCGGCTCGCCTGCCGACCTCCTCCTCGGTCATGAAGGTGAGCCAGCCAAGCGCATCGTGCAGCTCGTCGGCATCGGTCGCATCGGGCCACGCTTCAGCGCGCACCCGGGCGATCGCCGCGGGATCCAGGGCGCCGAGATCGCCCGCCGCCTCCGGATCCAGCCAGCGCCGGCTCAACACCGCCTGCGTGCGTCGCTCCTCGAGCGGGGCATCGTCGAGGAACGCGTAAGGTCTCGCCGACAGCACCTCGAGCGCGAGCGGCGAGGGCTCGGTCAGATCGCGCGCGGCCACATGGATGGCGCCGCTCTCCAGATTGCGCAACAGCGCCTCCAGCCCCTCGATGTCCATCGCTTCCTCGAGGCAATCGCGGATCGCCTGGCGCACGAGCGGGTGGTCGGGGATCTCGAGCTCGCCCGAGAGGTTCTCCGCGCACGCCACTTGGTCGGGGAACACCGAGGCGAGGAGGTCCTCCGCCGCCATGCGCGCGAGCGGCGCCGGGACCTTGCGGCCGCCGCGAAAGCGCGGCAGCGCGAGCGCGATCGCCGCGCTCCAGCGCCAGCGAGCCGGGAACATCGGCGCCGCGCACAGCGCCTGCACGAGCAGCGGCCGCACGGTGTTGGAATGAAGATAACGCGCGACCTCCTCGAGCTCGAAGCTGTGCGCGGTCGTGAGCGAGAGCACGATGGCATCCTCGGTGGCCGCCGCCTGCAGCTCGAAGTTGAATGCGCGGCAGAAGCGCTTGCGCAGCGCGAGGCCCCAGGCGCGGTTCACGCGGCTGCCGGACGGTGAATGGATGACGAGCTGCATGCCGCCCGCCTCATC
>DATFCZ010000121.1:0-7215 GCA_035252605.1 Steroidobacteraceae bacterium | reverse complement strand
TTCACCTCGGTGGCAGACCTGAAGAGAAAGCTCATGCGCTACATCCGTCAGTACAACAAAGAGCCTCGAACCGTGAAGTGGAAGTACTCCGATCCAACGCGCCGCATCACTGCCACATCAGCCGTTACAGTCCACTAGTCGTTTCGCGAGAGCCGCTGCAGCGCCGCGCCCGGCGCGCCAAGCTGGGGAGCAATGCAGCCGCAAGTCCCCTGCCGCGCCGGTTCTTCGGCCACGGTGATCGCGCGGGCAATGCCAGACGCTACGCCTTCTCCCCTGCGTATGACTCCGCGGATTTGTAGAGCACTCCACACCCTCCAATCCCGCAATACCCGTCCGGATTCTTCGCCAGGTACTGCTGGTGGTAGTGCGCCCGGGAGCCGGAAATGCCACGAAATCCTCGCGGATATCAGCATAGTTCGGCTCTATCGGTCGACTTTCAGTCGACCTCGACGTCGTTCTGTCGGTAGACCAGCCCCAACACCGTCGATGGCCCGTGTCCGTGCTACTTGGCCCCGCGCAATATCTCATTGCACAGCTCAACGCAGTCACAGCAAATTCCAGGACGGTTCTCGTCACCCGGAATCAAATGTTCCACTTCAGTCTCGTTGCGCTGGCAGAACTCGCAGACGTTGCCTTCCCACGTCTTTCGCTTGGTTCGTCCCATCTCGAATTTCTTCGTCGGCTCCGGCACGGGTCCTTGATCCACCCGGACGATCTTCACCTCGTCTGTAGCCGCGAGATCCTTCTGGAGCCAGTCGTAGTGGAATGTCCGCTCGCCTTCTCGACACACGGCACCTGCGAACACGTACGATCCCTCCGGCGACCCGGAGACGGAGATCGTTAAGTTCTCCGCCCCCGGATGTCCGAAAGTGCCCAGTTTCTGGTTGTTCAGATAGACGTCGAAATACATAGCAACTCGCGCGGAAACCTCATTTGTGAGCCTCCATATAGGCTCGAAGCAGCGCATTCATTCTGGATTGATAACCGCCTCCCTGCGACTTGAACCATTCAATGACGTCGGCATCGATCCGAAGCGAAAGGAGCGCCTTCTTCGGGACCGGTTTCAGACCCTTTCGGGCCACAGCGCGAGCGAACATTTCTGGCGTCCACTCCGGCGCGTCCCCGTCTCTGACCATATTCGCATCAGTCGTACGCCTTACGCGAGGTAAGTCAGTTTGTGATTTGCGAGAAGTAGAAACGCGCTTCATGTTTCGTAGCCTTGCGAATGGATATGACCCGAATACGCTCCCCACTCTCCGTGTGGGCGACCGATACGACTTGATCTTCGAGCAGGCCCAGCGTCAAGAAACGACGCTCCCCGTAGGATTCCCGGTCGTCCTCAGCCGTGAGCGTTAATCCCTCGAAGATCTTCGCCGCATCGCGAAAATCAATCCCGTGCTTACGCAGGTTCGCCAGTCGCTTCGCTTCATCCCACGTGTAGATGAAGTATTGTAGCTACAAACTGTAGCTACTACAAGTGCGGCTCACTTCCTTCGCCGCGGACTATCCTAAGCCACAGTCGGCGGTAGACTTTCGGTAGACGTCAGCGTCGCAGCCAGCCTGTAGGCTTCCGCAGAACCCCGCAGGGTGTCGATCAGGAACGCATCTAATCGCCTGACTTCCTGCGGGAACCCTCGCCGTACGTCCCGTTACGCCTTCTCCCCCACCTGTGACTCCGCGGATTTGTAGAGCACTCCACACCCTCCAATCCCGCAATACCCGTCCGGATTCTTCGCCAGGTACTGCTGGTGGTAGTCCTCGGCATAGTAGAACTGCGGCGCGGCGCGGATCTCCGTCGTGATCTCGCCGTGGCCTGCCGCGGTGAGTCGGGCCTGGTAGGCGCGCCGGGAGAGGTCCGCCGCCTGGTGCTGTTCGGCATCGGTGGCGTAGATGACGGAGCGGTACTGCGTGCCGACGTCATTCCCCTGCCGCATGCCTTGAGTTGGATCGTGCGACTCCCAGAACGCCTCGAGCAGTTCCTCGTATCCGACCTTCCCGGGATCGTAGATGACCCGCACCACCTCCGCGTGGCCGGTGAGACCGGTGCACACCTCCTCGTAAGTTGGATTTGGCGTGAAGCCGCCGGCGTAGCCGACTGCGGTGGAATAGACGCCGGGAAGTTGCCAGAAGAGCCGCTCAGCGCCCCAGAAGCAGCCGAGCCCGAACATCGCCTCGCGCAATCCGGCCGGATAGGGCGGAACGGTGCGATGACCGTTGACGTAATGGGTCTCTGGCACCTCGAGCGGCGCGCTGCGGCCAGGAAGCGCGTCCGTGGCTGCGGGCATGGTGGTCTTCTTGCGAAGGAGGGCCATGGCTGAGATCTCCTGCAATTGGATGTGCGCAGTGTGGGGGCCGCGGAGCCGCAACTCAAGCGAACCGCCGCTTGATCGCGGCTCGCGCCCTCCTTAAGCTTTCCGCCCCATGGGTATCAGCCAGCCGCAGAACCTCACAGCGCCGCCGGTCGAGCGACAGCGCCCGTTCGGCATCCGCGTCAGCCTTCCGCCCGGCGATCCGTTTCGCAAGATCCTCGGCCCCGAGTGGCACCGCATCCACTGGTACCCCAGTCCCGATGAGCGGGACGCCGCGCTCGCGGAAATGAGCCGCCGGCACCAGTACTCCCGCGCCGGCGACCGGCCGTCTCTGGTCTTCCAGAAAGTCGAAAACCTGGCCGAAAGCCGCGGGCTTTGAGCCCCTCCGGGCTGATGCGCTAGAACGTGCGGCCGAGGAACAGGTAAAACGCCTGATCCCCGTGGTCGTCGAAGCCGCTCCCGAGGTATACCGGCCCGAGGAAGGTATCGAGCCCTAGAAATACGCTCGCATCCTTGTGCAGGTTGGTGAGCTTGGCATCGCTCATGTTCTGCCACACGTTTCCCGCCTCGAGCGAGAAGCCGAGGTACAACGGGACGTCGAAGTAACCCGGGCCGCCTCGCCCGATTTTCCGATAGAAGAGCAGCCGCCCGATGCTGTAGTGCGGTCCGTACAGCGAGTACTGCTTCAATCCCGAGAGGTTGAGAAAGCCGCCGAGCGGGAACTCCAGACGCAGGTCCGTCACGCGATCGAGGTTACTGCCGCCCGATAGCGAAAGCGAGAGGGTATCGCGGTCGCGCCAGGTATAGGCGGTGAGGAAACTTAACGTAACCTGATTCGAGTTCGGCTCGCCGCCGACCACGTTGCGCTCGCCGCTCCATTGCAGCATCGCCTGCTCGCCGAAGTGCGGAAAGTTGATGTCGTCCAGGGTGTCGTAGGTCAAGCGCGCGAAATACGTGTGTGAGCCGAAGATCTGAAAAGCCGGGAAAGGAAGCTGCAGGTCGTTGGGATCACCGATGGTCAGACGCGAATGGCCTTCCTCGCGGTACACCCCCGTACGGACCTCGCCCCAGTTGCTGAACTGCTTGCCAAAATCGAGCCCGTAATCGAACGTGTCGATGCGATACTGCGCACGCTCGGTCTGACCGATGAGAAACGGCAGGTTGCGGGCCTCCACCGCGGTATGCGGCATGACGAACCAGCCGGAAAACTGCGACAGCGGCAGAAACACCTCGGTCGATAGCAACGAGGTCTGGCCGATCTGCGCATCGCTCACCCACTCCCCGCCAGTGCGCGTGATCTCCGACATCACGTACCGGATCGCCGCATCGTAGGTGGAGTCGCCCTCGAAGTCGTCCTGGAGACTCAGCCCGAAGCGCACATAGTTGGGCCCGATGGAGTTGCCACGGGCATCGAGGAGAAGACCGTAACGGTCATCCTGGCGCACGACGCGATAATCCAGAGTGTCGAGGCCGCCCTCGCCGTAAAGCGTGGTGATCCGCCGTCCGACGGCATCCGGATCGAGGCGTTTGCCGACCATGTCCTTGAAGAGCTTCTCGATAGGCTGCGAATAGGCCTCAGAGCCAGTCTGCACCTTGACGAAGTCGATGCGCGGCGGCTCCTGGCGCAGCGCCGCCCGCCGCTGCTCATATCGTTCGTAGCTCTCGCGACTCGTCGCGAGCGCGGCGAGGCGGCTTCGCATCTGCCAGGCGGCGGCGGCACCGACCCCGAGGAGATGATGGACATTGCCGAAATCGAATGAGGAGGTATCCCCGAGGTCCGGCCGGATGAGGATGTCGCGTGGTCCGAGCAGCGCGAGCTCCTGCTGCGATTTGCGCCGTATCAGAATCGCGAGCATCTGGTTGGAGATCGCCGTGACACTGGTGAGCTTATTGCGCGACAGCAGCGGGAAGCCCACGTCGACGACGATTACCACGTCGACGCCCATGGCGCGCGCCACATCCACCGGTACGTTGTCGGATATTCCGCCGTCGACCAGCAGCCGCCCACCGCGCTCCACGGGTGCGAACACGCCGGGCGCCGAGAGACTCGCGCGCATCGCGCTGGTGAGATCGCCGGAAGCCATGACGACTTCCTGCCCGGTCTCGAGGTCGGTCGCTACGGCGCGAAACGGCGTCGGCAGGTCATTGAAATCCGTCACGCGCGCGATGGGCAGCGTCAGCCGGCGCAGCATCTCCGTCAGGCTCTGTCCCTCGATGAGCCCCATGGGCAGCACGGGCCGGCCGCCCTTGATGCCGATCGGAAACTTGACGAGGAAGTTTTCATCCTCCTGCTTGCGGCGCAGCGTCAGGTCCTCGCGCGCGGGACGGTCGCGAAACGCCTCCTGCCAGTTCATGGATTGGACCGTCGCCTCGATCTGATCCGGTGAGAGACCGCTCGCGTAAAGGCCGCCGATCACGGCGCCCATGCTGGTGCCGGCAATGACATCAATCGGCACGTGCAGCTTCCGGAGCACCTCGAGCACGCCGACGTGCGCGATGCCGCGCGCGCCGCCGCCCGAGAGCACGAGTCCGATCCGCAGCCGGTGCGGGGCCTGCACCGGCTGCGCGGTTGCAGCCGTTACGGGTTGCGGCACCGTGGGCTGCTGTGCAGCCGCCAGCACTGGAAGGCCAAGCCAGAGGAGAGCCCAAGAGAGCCGCACATGCGAAGCCCGCACTGCGCGGCGGCGCCAGACCGATCGTGACCACCCCATGGCGGCGAGCATATCGCATCGGGCGGCGGCGGGGCCCGGCCGCCGCGGCTGTCGCGGCAGGATGCGTTACGATTGCGGTATGGGAAATATCA
This sequence comes from Steroidobacteraceae bacterium, assembly GCA_035252605.1. Classification (GTDB taxonomy): domain Bacteria; phylum Pseudomonadota; class Gammaproteobacteria; order Steroidobacterales; family Steroidobacteraceae; genus 13-2-20CM-66-19. The sequence goes on along the minus strand of DATFCZ010000121.1, from coordinate 2,103 downwards.
TCTATCTTCTGCTGCCCTATCTCATTCAGGCGGTAGCGATCGTTCATTGCATCAAAGCCGGCCGGAATACACTCTGGATCTGGGTGCTCATCTGGCCGGGGATCGGTGCGATTGCCGCTCTCGCCTACATTGCGATCGAGATCATCCCCGATCTCTTTCGCAGCCGCACCGCACAGCGCACCGCCCGGGGACTGAAGCGCGCCGTCGACCCTTTCGCCGATCTGCGCCGCTACGAGAACGAGGCGCGCCTCGCCGGCAATGTCGACGCCCGGCAGCGCTATGCCGATGAGCTCGCGCGCCACGGCCGCTACGAGGAAGCGATCGCCCAGTACCGGCAGGCGCTCGCGGGGCTTTACGTGCACGATCCCAACCTGATGCTGGGCCTTGCGCGTGCTCAATTCGGCAGCGGCGCCGCGGCTGCGGCGCGCGCGACGCTGGAGGAGCTCTTCCGGCAGAATCCCGATTTCCGCTCCCCCGAAGGGCACCTTCTCTACGCCCGCGCGCTCGAGAGCGAGGGCAGCATCGCCAAGGCGCTGGAGCAGTATCGGCTGCTCGCCAACTCCTTTCCGGGCGCGGAAGCGGCCGTCCGCTATGCGCAGCTCCTCGACATCCAGGGACAACGGGACGAGGCTCGAAGAGTCGCCCGGGAGCTTCTCGATCAGGCGCGCATCGCCCCCGGACATTACCGGCGCGCGCAGCGCGCCTGGCTCGATGTGGCCGAGAGAATCGCGGGCTGAAGGGCAGGCGGCCTTTCGGCTCGCTCACTTGCTGTTGAAACCTGCTCTGCTCACCGGACTGTCGATTGCAGGGCGGACCCGCGGGGTATTCCAGCTCGGAACCTGCTGCGTGATGCAGTGGATGCCGCCGCCGCCCAAGAGGATCTCGCGCGCTGGAACGCCGACGATGAGCCGACCGGGGCAGGCGCGCCTCAGCACGGCGGCCGCCTCGTCATCGGTCCGCGGATCGAGCAGCGGCATGATGATCGCGCCGTTGGCGAAATAGAAATTGACGTAGCTCGCGGCCAGACGGTCGCCCGCGCGGCGGGGCTTCATGGACCCGCCCGGCACGAGACCCCGCGCCTCCTCCTCCGTCATGTAAAGCGGTCCCGGGGTCGGCAGCTTGAAGACCTGCAGGCGCCGGCCCCGCGCATCGCGCGCTTCGCTCAGGCGCTCCCAGGCATCGAGCGAGATCGCGTGCTGGGGATCGCTCCTGTCATCGGTCCACGCGAGGCACACCTTGCCGGGTCCGGCGAAGCAGGCGAGATTGTCGATGTGGCCGTGGGTCTCATCGTTGAAGACTCCCTTGCCCAGCCAGATGAAATGGCCGACGCCGAGGTAATCGCGCAACACGGCCTCGACTTGCGCGCGAGTCTCGCCGGGATTGCGGTTGGGATCGAGCCCGCATTCTTCGGTAAGGAGGGCCGTGCCCTCGCCGTCGACGTGCAAGGCGCCACCCTCGAGGGTGATCGGGGCGCGATAGCGATCGCGCATCGGCAGCCCCGCTGAGTGCGCCAGCACTTCCAAGGGGACGCGCTCGTCCCGGTCGAAGGGCTGATACAGGCCGCCCCAGGCGTTGAAGCGCCAGTGCACCGCGCGAAGGGTTCCCGGCCGCTCGCTCACCACGAAAGTCGGGCCGACATCGCGCATCCAACAGTCGTCGTATTCGATGCCATGGACGTCGATGTCCTCAGGCAGCATCGCCCGCGCCTCCGCCAGAAGGTGCGGCATCACGCCGACATGTACGCTCTCGAAGCGCCGGATCGCCGCTGCGACCTGCGCAAAGGCCGCCTGAGCCGGGCGCGCGCGCTCGCGCCAGTTGTCATGGCGCGCCGGCCAGAGGAGCCAGGTGGACTCGTGCGACTCGTATTCCGCCGGCATCCAGAAGCCGTCCGCGGCAGGCGTTCCGGGCCGCACTTCGGCGGCGCTCATGCGCGCAGCTTGCTATGCCTGAATCCGTAGAAGGCGTAGATCGCCCCGCCGAGCACGGTCCAGAGCACGAGCCGGATCCAGGTGGCATCGGACAGAAAGTAGGTCATGCCCGCGCAAACGAGCGCCCCGAGCGGGCAGAGGAGCCAAGCCGCCGGAACGCGGAAGGGCCGGTGGA
>DATFCZ010000120.1:0-3545 GCA_035252605.1 Steroidobacteraceae bacterium | reverse complement strand
GACCACGGGCGGCGGAGCTGCGGCCTCGCTCGGCGGCGCAGGTGCCGGTGTCGGGGCGGCGCTCGGCGCCGAGCTCGCCGCCGGCTGAGTGGGATTGGCCGCCGTCGCGGGCGTGTTGGGTGGCGCAGTCGCGGCAGGTGTCGCCTGCGGCGCCTGCTTACCCGCGAGTTGGGCCTGCATGCTCGCGAGCTGCGCGTCCTTCAGTTGCAGCAGGCGGTGCTCTTCCGCGAGCTGCGTCTGTAGTGTTTGAACCTGCGACTGGAGCGACTTCACCTCTCCTGCCGAGGAACCCGAGGCCGCGGCGGAGCCGGAAGCCGCAACGCCGCCCTGCGGGGCGACCAGTCGCAGTCTCCCCGGGCCGCTCGCCGCGTGGGCCGTCTCCTCGGAGCTGCCGTGCCAAGCGGCGTACTGCCGGTGGATTTCGGCCGCTGCCGCCGCAGGTGATATGGCGGCGATCGCGGCACGGTCGGGAATGCGCAGCACGGCGCCCGAGCGCAGCAGGTTCATGTTGTGATCGAACGCTTCGGGGTTCGTCCGATACAGGGCCACCATCCAGGAGCGGGTCGCGCCGGCTTCGAGGCCGGCACCGCTCAGGCGATTGGCGATACCCGAGAGAGTCTGGCCGCGGCGTACGACCAGCGAGTGCGGCGGGGCGCCTTCGCTCTCCGGCGTGGAAGAAGAGCTCGTGGTGGAGGATTCGGCGCCAGCCGATGCCTCGGCGGCTGGCGGCGCCGGGCTCTCGCTCGGGGCGCTCTGCGAGCGCTGGATGGAGCCTGCGAGCTTGGCCGTGCCGGTGGCCGCGGGAGCCACGGCCTCGCTCGCCACCTGCGATTGATTGGGCACATACACCGGAGGATCGAGGAGCACGGTGTACTCGCGGATCAGATGGCCGCGGTCCCAGTTTGCTTCGACCAGCAAAGTGAGCACCGGATCGGTGATCGGCTGGTCCGAGGAAATCTCCACCACCTCGCGTCCGTCCGCGGCGCGGACGGTTTTCAAGTGCACGTCGGCGAGAAACCCCGGCCAACTGAGACCGTAGCGCGCGAACGTATCGCGGGATGCGATCTGCACCTGAAGGTTCTGCAGCGCATCGGGCGTAGCATCGAGCAGCTCGATCTGCGCCTTGAGCGGCTGATCGAGGGGTGAGAGGAGACGGATGTCCCCGAGGCCGAGGGCGAACGCCGCTGAGGGAGCGACCAGCAGCAACGCCACCGCCCGACTTACGCGTTTGGCGACCATTACGACACCCCGGAAGGCATCAGTGAGTGAAATACATTATAAAAACAATGGGATGGCTGCATTTGGGCAAGCTCATCCGATTGGGGCGGCAATATAACTTAATTGGGCGGAAAGCCAAAGCGACCGCAGCAACGAATGACAAAAAAGGCACTCACGACCCATAAGTTAAGTCCCCATTCGGTGGCGCCGATATTCCCGTATCTGCAGGACATAAACTGTGTCGGCGATCACCGTCGGGTAATTTCCGGGGTCGTGGAGCGCACATCGGCGTTTTGGCCGCGGTGGCGCAGGTAGTGATCCAGGAGGACGATCGCGAGCATGGCCTCGGCGATGGGAGTGGCCCGCAGCCCCACGCACGGGTCGTGGCGGCCGGTGGTGACGATCTCCGCCGGCTGGCCGGAGGTGTCCACCGTCCGGCCCGGCACCTGAATGCTCGAGGTCGGTTTCAGGGTGAGATGCGCCACGATGTCCTGACCGGAGGAGATGCCGCCGAGAACCCCGCCGGCGTGATTGCTCGCAAAGCCCTGTGGCGTGAGCTCATCGCGATGCTCGCTGCCGCGCTGCGCGACCGATGCCGTGCCGGCACCGATCTCCACCGCCTTGACGGCATTGATGCCCATGAGCGCACCCGCGATGTCGGCGTCCAGCCGACCGAAGACCGGCTCGCCGAGGCCCGGCGGCACTCCGGTCGCGATCACGGTCACGCGAGCGCCGATCGAATCCCCCTCCGAGCGCAATTTCCAGATGAGGGCCTCGAGCTCCTCCACCCGGGTCGGATCGGGGCAGAAGAACGGGTTCTGGTAGGCGAACGCCGGATCGCGCGCTTCGAGGACGAGCGCGCCGACCTGACTGAGATAACCGTAAATCCTGACACTCAGACGCGAGGCGAGGTACTTGCGCGCGATCGCCCCCGCCGCAACCCGCATGACCGTCTCGCGCGCCGAGGAGCGCCCGCCGCCGCGGTAGTCGCGGACGCCATATTTCTGTTGATAGGTGTAATCGGCGTGACCGGGCCGGAAGCGATCCTTGATCTTCTCGTAGTCGCGCGAGCGCGCATCGGTATTCTCGATGAGAAGCCCGATCGGCGTGCCGGTGGTGTGCCCCTCGAACACGCCCGAGAGAATGCGCACCCGATCGCCCTCGCGGCGCTGACTGACGAATTTGGACGTGCCGGTGCGGCGGCGATCGACGTCCTCTTGAATGTCGGCCTCCGACAGCGCAAGCCCCGGCGGGCAGCCGTCGACGACACAGCCGAGGGCGGGGCCGTGGCTCTCGCCGAAGGTCGTCACCGTGAAGAGCTTGCCGATGGTGTTGCCTGACATCGTGGCTTACCTGCGCAGCTGCTCCGCGGTCAAAAGGAACACGCCACCGCCACCGCGCTCGAATTGCAGCCAGAGGAAGGGCAGCCGTTTGAAAGCCCGACGTACGGCCGCCTCGGTATTGCCGACTTCGACGATGAGCAACCCCCCCGGGCGCAAATGGCCGGCCGCCTCCCGCAGGATCACCCGCACGGAATCGAGGCCATCGCGCCCCGCGGCGAGCGCGAGCGCCGGCTCGTGCCGATACTCGGGCGGCAGCCCTGACATCTCCCGCCGCCCTACGTAGGGCGGATTGGCGACGATGATATCGTAGCGCTCGCGCGAAAGAGCGCTGAAATGATCGGAGCGAAGGAGGCGTACGCGCCGCGCGAGGCGATGACGGCGCACGTTGAGGGCGGCGACCTCGAGCGCTGCGGGCGAGATATCCACCGCATCGACACGCGAGCGCGGCAGCGCCTTGGCGCAGGCGGTCGCGATGCAGCCCGAGCCCGTGCCGAGATCGAGAATCCGACCGATCCGCCGCGCATCGATCCACGGAGCAAACCGTCTTTCGATGAGCTCCGCGATCGGTGAGCGCGGGATCAGCACGCGCGGGTCGACCTTAAACGGAAGTCCCGCAAACCACGTCTCGCCGGTGAGATATACCGCGGGCATCCGCTCCTCGATGCGCCTGCGGATGAGCGCCTCCGCGCGCTTGCCATCGCCGCTGCCGACACGCCGTCGGTAGATCGCGCCATCACCGTGCGGCAGATGTAGCGCGTGCAGCACCAGCGCTGCCGCCTCGTCCCAGGCGTTGTCGGTACCGTGCCCGAAGCACACGCCGGCGCGGCGTAACCGGCGCGCGCCTTGCTCGATGAGCGCGAGCACGGTGGGTCGGCTCGCCCTGCCCGATCGCTTGCCGGCTTCGCCGGCTCGCCGGCGAGAAGGGGCGCGCGGCGCGGCCCCGCCCGCGCTGGCACGAGACCGCCTGCGCAGGCGCGTGTGTGA
>DATFCZ010000119.1:0-54553 GCA_035252605.1 Steroidobacteraceae bacterium | reverse complement strand
TCGCGCTCAGGATCAAGAGCGCGCTCGCACCGAAGCGGTTGTGCCTGACTAGCGAGGCATCGATGGCAACACTCCGGCCGGGTTGCTAGTTGATGAGCCCTTCCGCCCGCATCGCGGCCTTCACTGCCGGACGCGCGAAGACGCGCTCCTGGAAGGCCCGCACGTTGGGGAAAGGAGAGAGGTCGAACTTCACGGTGTCAGCAAAGCTCGTGATGGTGAAAAGATAGGCGTCCGCCACCGTGAAGGTATCCCCCAGAAGATAGGGCCGACTCTCGAGCTGCTTTTCGACGATCGCATAGCGCTTGCGCAGATACGCCTGGCGCTCCTCGCGCGTCGGTGCCGCCGTGTCAGGCCGGAAGAGCAGCGAATAGGTCTTGTGCAGCTCCGAGTTGATGAAGCCGAGCCACTCTTGCAGTCGATAACGCGCGAGCGTGCCCGCAGGGGGCGCCAGACCCGTCTCAGGCTTGAGGTCGGCCAGATACTGGACGATCGTGGGTCCTTCGGTGAGCACCTCGCCGTCATCGAGCTGTAGCGCCGGCACGTAGCCCTTGGGATTGATGGCGAGGAAGTCGCCTTCGGAATGTACGGTCTTGGTCTTCAGGTTCACCTTCTGCGCTCGCAGCTCGATACCGGCCTCGCGCGCCACGATGTGCGGCGACAGCGAGCAGGACCCGGTCGCATAAAACAGTTTCATGCTGGTCTCCTTTGGCCGAAAATATCTCATCGCCACTCTTCTCGCCAGGACCGCAACATGAGCTCGACCGACCCGCGCTACACCACGCTGCAACTCGCCACCGGCTACTGGGAGTCGCGTTGCCTGCACGTGATCGCCGCGCTCGGTGTGGCCGATCATATCGGCGATGGGGTCGAGAGTCCCGAGGCGCTGGCAAAGGCGGTCGGCGCACACCCCGGAGCTCTTGCCCGCGTGCTGCGCGCGCTGGCCGCCCATGGTGTGTTCGAGGAGGCGGCAGGAGGGTTTCGCCATACCGCGGCATCTCGGCTGCTGCGCACCGACCATCCGCAATCGGTGCGGGCTTTCGTCGGGATGATGGGGATGGCGGTACATTGGGAAGCGTACGGCAAGCTCGAGCATTCGGTCCGCACCGGCGAGTCGGCCATGACCTGCATCGCACCCGGAGGCACCTTTCAGTACTTTGCGAGTCACCCGGAGGAGGCACGGCTGTTCGACGACGCCATGACGGCGAAATCCCACGAGCAGATCAAGAGCGTGCTCGCCGTCTATGATTTCTCGAGCTTCAGGCGCATCGCCGATATCGGCGGTGGACGCGGGCATCTGCTGCGGGCGATCCTCGCCGAGAATCCAGCCGTCACCGGCGTGCTGTTCGACCTTCCGCACGTCATCGAAGCGCTCGCGTCCTCGCCATCCTCCGATCGGCTGACGCTGAGCTCCGGGAGCTTCTTCACCGATCCCCTGCCGGCCTGCGACGGCTACCTTCTGATGAGCGTCATTCACGATTGGGGCGACCCGGAGGCGACCGCGATCCTGAGCGCGGTGAGACGGGCTGCGCCGTCGCACGCCAAGGTGCTGTTGCTTGAAATGTTGCTGCCCGATGCGCCGGGTCCGCACCCGGCGAAGTCTCTCGATGTCGAGATGCTGGTGATGACGAGCGGCGGACGTGAGCGCTCGCGCGCAGATTACGAGCGCTTGCTCGAGTCGGCCGGGATGCGCCTCAGCCGGATCGTCCCGACTCGCTCGCCGACCGTGATTCTGGAGGCCGCGCTGCGCTGAGCTCGCACACGCCGCGGTCCGCCGCTCAACGGCGCCAGAGTCTCGCGCTCGCGATGCGCGCGCCCTCGACCAGGGCGGCGAGCTTCATGTAGGCAATGTCCGGCTCCACGGGCCCGAAGCCGGCGAAGGTCCCGTAGCCGCAGTCGCTGCCGCCGATGACGCGCTCCCGGCCGACGAGCGAAGCAAGCCGCTCGAGCCGCTCCGCCACGAGCAGCGGATGCTCCACGTAGTTGGTGGTCGAGCTGATGACGCCGGGAATCAGGATCTTCTCCTCGGGAGGCTTCACCTCCTTGAACACCGCCCACTCGTGAGCGTGCCGGGGATTGGCGGCCTCGAAGAGCAGCGCCTGCGGCTTCGCCCGCAGCACCACCGGAAGCAGGCGGGCGAGGGAAATGTCGTGATGATGCGGCCCCTCGTAATTGCCCCAGCAGACATGCATGCGCACCCGGTCCGCCGGCACGTTCCTCAGGGCGTGATTGAGCACCTCGATGTGCCGCGCGGCGAGCGCGGTGAACTCCTCCTCGGTGCGGTCGCGATACATGGTGTGCCGGCCCATGCCGAGATCGGGCGCATCGATCTGCAGGAGGAAACCGGCGGCCACGATCGCCTCGTACTCGCTGCGCAGGGCCTCGGCCAGCGCCTCGAGGTACTGATCCTGGCTGGGATAGAAGTCATTGGGCTGAAACAACGCGACCACGCCCGGCGAGGCGGCGTTCATGAACGCCTCGAGCGGCGAGGCGGCGGCCGCCGCCGCCTTCAGGTTCTCGAGATCGACCGCGAGCGGCCGCGTGTCCTTGACGCTCACCGGCCCGATGCAGCGCGGCCGGCGGTATTTCGCCGTCGCGCCCCGCTCGGCGAGCTTCTTGAGCAGACCCGGAAATTCGACCAGATCCTGCCCGGGCTCGCGCGGCGTGTCGCCGTCGAAACCGGAGAGCCGCTCCGACACGTAGGTCGCATAGCTGATCTTGCCCATCTCCCCATCGCTGACGATGTCGAGGCCGACATCGACCTGGCGCTGCACGACCTCCCTTACCGCGCTCGCGATGACGGCCGCCGCCCCCGGCTCATCCTGGTGTCCGGCGGCCCGCGCAAACAGCACGTTGGTCACGGCCTGGCTGCGCGGCAGGCTGCCGACGTGAGTCGTCAGGATGCGATCGGTGCTCCGCCGCATCAGGTGCCTTCGGGCCGGTAGGTATTGTTGGACGTATGATCGCCAGCCAGCCAGCGCTTGAGGTCGGCATGAGCGTTGGCGCGCCGAGTCCGCGCGATCTCCTCCACCCTCGGATCGTCGCGCGTGAACTCGAGAATGAGCCCGTTGGGGTCGGTGACGTACACCGAGCGGCAGTAGCCGTGCTCGAGCACGAACGACTTCGGTGGAGTGTAGCCGTTCTCCTCCAGCCGCCTCTCGATATCGGCCTGAGTGTCGGCATCGACGTTCAGGGCGATGTGGTGAAAGGGCGTGAAGGGCATCTCCGGGCCGAACTGCCTCTCATCCTCGGGCTTCGCGAACTTGAAGAAAGCGAGCGCGCCGCCGTCGCCGATGCCGAAGAAAAGATGACAGTAGACCCGCTCGGCGCCGAAGAGCTGGTCGACCTCGCACCAGGTGGCGAGCAGCGGCAAGCCGATCACCTCCTCGTAGAATTTGCGCGTGGCCTCCAGATCGCGCGTCACGTAGGCGGTGTGATGCAGGCGGGAAGGCAGCTTTGCGAGCGTAGCCATGGTACCTCCACTCAGAAGCGATACTCGAAATCGACGCCGTAGCGCCGCGGCAGGGCCCGCCAGAGGAACCCTCCGGGGGAGAATTCCGCATTGTAGATCTTATTGGTGAGGTTCTTGGACCAGGCCGTGACCGTCCAGCGCCCGCCCTGGAGGCTCAGGTCGAGGTTGACGAGCGAGATGGGGTCGCGCGAGGTGAGGTCGTACGGATCCCACCAGGTGCGGCCGATGTTCTGAAAATCGACACGCGCCGTGCCGGTAAGTCCATCGGCGAGCGGATGCACGTACATGGCGCCCGCGTTGACGGTGTCGCGCGAGACGAGCGGCGCCTGATTGCCGAGCACGCTGGGGTCGGCCATCTTGGTGATCCGGCTGTCCGTGTAGCCATAGCCGGCATAGATCTGCAGATGCTCGCTCGGATAGGCGGTGAGCTGGATCTCCGCTCCCTTGTAGGTCGCATTGAGGTTGCCGAGGTTCTGGGTGGAGTTCTGGGAGAGGTAATCGAAGAAATAGCCGTTGTCCGAATGGGTGTGGAAGACATCGGCATCGAGGCTCAGCCGGTGATCGAGCATGTCTCCCTTGACGCCGAGCTCGTACGTGTCGGCGATCTCCGCATTGAAGGTATCGTTCACCCCCTTGATGCCGGCCGCGGCCGCCACCGCGCCCACCCCCGTCTGGTTGAATCCGCCGCTGCGAAAGCCGCGGCTCCAGTCGGTGTAGAGCGTCCAGTCATCGCTCGGCTGGTACCGTAGCGTGAGCTTGGGCTGCCAGGCGCCCCAGGTCTCGGTGCGTACCTCGCCCGTGAAGGCGGTGGGGTCCAGAACGAGCTTGAGGAATGCAGGCGGGGTTCGCGTGGTGTCGCTCACCTTGTCCTGATCGTAGCGCAGCGCCGCATCGATCTCCCACTGTTTGCTCAGCTTGTAGGTGGCATCGCCGTAGCCCGCCCAGGCATTGCTCTTCTGGCCATCGGCGAGGAAGGTGACGTTGGTATTGGTCGCCCAGGGGTTGCTCGGATCGACGAGCGGGGTCTCGTAGACCGCAGGGACGCCGAGTCCCCGATCGACGATGTTGTCGGTGGAGATGAAGCGCTCCTTGTGCAGGAAATAGACTCCCGCGATCCAGGTGAACTGCTCCTTCGACGGCGAGGTGAAGCGCAGGTCCTCGCTCCAGGTTCTCACGCGGATGAACTGGCTCTGGCTCTCATCGAACGGTCCGCCGAACCCCGGAGCGGTCCCCGTGAATTGGTACAGGAAATTGTAGTCGATCGAGTTGGGGATCGGCCGAAAGTCGTACGCATCGCCGGTATCGATCTCCTTGGTCTGGTCGTAGTCGGTGATCGAGGTGAACGTCCCGAATCCCTGGCGATAATCGAGCTTCAACGGGATGTCGATGATGTCGCGGTTGTCGGTGCCTTCGTTATTGACCTGAATCGGGCTGGTGATGTCGTTCGCATCAGGCGGTGTGGTGAAGCTCGCGAACGGGTTGGCCTCGTTGTTGCGCGGTATGACGTAGTAATAGGCCGTAGTCTGCACCCGATCGTAGAAAAGCCGCAGGTCCGCGCTGAAGGCGTCATTCGGGTTCCAGAGATATCTCAGCCTTCCCGAGTAGTCGCGGTAGGGATCGGCTTTGCGGTGAAGATAGGTATTCTCGAGGTAACCATCCGTGTTGTAGAAATTGAGCGCGGCGTCGTACTTGAGGGTACCGGAGGAGTCGAGCGGCCCGCTCAGGTTGCCGCGCGCGTGCTCGGCCGTCCCATTGCCCACTCCGAGGGTCACTTCCCCTTGAGGGTGGTCGGACGGAGGAGTCGTCGTGATGATGATCGCCCCGCCGATGGCGTCGCGGCCGTAGAGAGCTCCCTGCGGTCCCTTCAACACCTCGATCTGCTGGATTCCGTAGAGCTCCTGCGCGAACTCTTCCGGATCGGTCTCCTCGACGCCGTCCACGATCACCGCAACCGAAGGCTCGCTGTTGCGGGCCTGGGAGATGCCGCGGATGGTGACGAAGGCGTTGCCGACGTTCTGCGTCTGCACCAGGGTCATGTTCGGCACCATCGCGATGAAATCGCGCGGGCTCGTGATGTTGGCCGACTTGATGGTCTGCGGCGTGAACACGCTCTCCGTCATCGGCAGATTGCGAAAGAGCTCGGGCCGCTTGCGGGCCGTCACGATGACCTCCTGAAGGCTGGTGACGGTCTGCGCCGCGGCCGGAACGGTGATCAGTGGCGACAGCGCCGTGGTCAGCGCCGCCAACCATCCTGCATGAGATGTGCGCACGTTGATATCCCCCTGTTGCGGATTCGATGTTGGATCACGGTGGTCCTCACCCCCGGACCGGCCACTTGAGGCCGCGTCCGAGCGCTTCCCGGATCTGCCCTCCGTGCTCATCGAGGAGCGGCGCCGAGGACACGCTCCTCGCCCGCTCGCCCGCGAATCTCACGGGCGGACGGACGGCGCGCTCGCCCCCATGGGCCGTCTCGACCGGGACGATGAGCCCGAGATGCGCCACCTGCGGGTCGGCAACGACCTCATCGACACCGTTGATCGGGGCATGCGGCACATCGTGGCGGCGCAGCCTCTCGGCCCAGTGGGCGAGGTCCTTGGCGGCGAAGCGGCGCATCAGTTCCGCGCGCAGCGCTTCGTAGTGCTCGATCCGCGCCAGTCGGGTGTGAAAGCGCGGATCGCTCGCGAGCTGCGGGTCATCGAGCGCCGCGACGAGGCCGGTCCAGAACTTCTCGAGCGAGGACAGATGAAGGACGATGAGGCGCTCGTCGGCGGTCTTCAGAATGTACGCCTGCGCCAGGCGCGGCCGGTCGGCCGAGCGCGGCACCGTTCCGAGGGCGAAATAGGCCGCAAAGGGCTCCACCGCGAAATGGGTCATTGCCTCGAGCATGGAAACCTCGACCAGCGTGCCGCCGCCGGTGCGCGCGCGTTGCACCAGTGCCCCGAGCACTCCGTAGGCGGCATAGATGCCTGTGATGGCATCGGCGAGCGCGGGTCCCAAAAACCGCGGGTCGCGCGGATCGACCACCACGCTCAGGAAGCCGCTGAGCGCCTGCGCGACCGAGTCGTAGCTCGGCCGTTCGGCATACGGTCCGTCGCTACCGAAGCCGCTGATCGAGCAGTAGATGAGCCGTGGATTGAGCTCCCGCAGGCGTCCGGGTCCGGATCCCAGCCGCTCGGCCGTGCCCGGCCGGAAATTCTGGATGAATACGTCCGCTTCGCCGATCAGGCCTTCGAACAGCTCCCGGTCCGCATCGCGCTTCAGATCGAGCGCGATGCCGCGCTTGTTGCGGTTGTAGGCCTGGAAATGCGGCGAGTACCTGCCGCCTTGATAGCTTCTGTAAGGATCCCCCTCCGGACTCTCGACCTTGATGACATCGGCGCCGAGATCCGCGAGCATCATGCCCGCGCAGGGACCGGTGATGAACGTGCCCTGCTCGATGACTCGAACGCCATCGAGTACCCCGCTGAAACCGCCTCGCTGTTGGGGGGTGAGGGTCATGGCTTCGGCGTCGATCCGGGCGGCGCATCGCCGTCATAGCGGATCGCCTCGGCGGCGGCATCGGACATCGCGAATCCGATCGGCCGGATCTGCTCCTCGAGCAGATGGCCGATGAGGCCGGCGGTACGTGCGAGGAGCGGCACACCCTTCAACGCGAGCAGCGGATAGCCGGCATCGAGGAGCACCGCCGGTATGGCGCCGGAAACATTGAGCGTGAGCGGCTTGCCGATGAGTTCGGGAAGCAAGCGCTCGACCGCGCGCGCCACCTCGACGTGCCGGCCCGCGCTGCCGGCCTCCTGCGCGATGGCAAGCAGCCGCTCGGCTCTGGGATCGGAGCGCTTGTGCAGAGGATGTCCGAAGCCCGGGATCGCCCGCCGCTGCGCGCGATATTCGCGCACCACGGCGGAGGTCGCCGTCTCCGTTGCCTCCCCGTCACCGATCCGGCGCACGATCTGCGCGAGGAAGTGCCCGGCGGCTTCGGCGGAGCCGAGCACCACCGAGCCGCAGCCGAGAAGCCCGGCCGCCACGGCACCCTGCAGCGCCTCCGGCGCGGCCGCGAGCGTCATCCGGCTCGCCTGTACGCTCGGCACGAGTCCGTGCTCGGCGATGGCGACCAGCGTCGCATCGAGAATTCGGCTTTGCGCCGGTGTCGGGCTGGCGCCCGTCACGAGCAGCCAGAAGTAGTCGCTGAAGCCGACCTTACCCATGAGCTCCGAGGCGAGATCGTAGCCCCGCACCCAGATGGTCTCGTCGGTGGAGCCGCAGATGGCGGTGGCGTGGTCGGATCGAGGGCCGATCTTCATTTCGTATATCGAAAACTACTTCGTTATACGAATGATCGTGAACTGCCGCCGGGCAACCGTCAAGCCCCGGGGGCCGCGGGCGCGCACCGGCCGGCGCAGGCCGGCACACGGCCCTTCCGCCCTTTCGCATACCGAAATACACTCCCCGCTCATGGCTGCACGCAAACTCCCCCGCGGTCGTCGCGAAGCGATGGGCGGTCTCGCCAAGGGCATCGCGGTCATCCGCGCCTTCACACGCGAGCACCCCGCGCCCACCCTGAGCGACATCGCGCGCAGCGCCGCCATTCCCGCTGCGACTGCGCGGCGCTGCCTGCTCACGCTCGAGGATCTCGGGTACGTCACGCGCCATGGCCGCAGCTTCCTGCTGCGGCCGAAAGTGCTCGAGCTCGGCGCCGCTTATCTCGACTCCATGGACATCGAGCACCTGACGAAGAATCACCTGGAGGAGCTTGCGCGTAAGACCGGAGACTCGGCGGCGATGTCCGTCCTCGATGGCAACGACATCGTTTACGTCGCGCGCGCTTCGGTGCGGACCCTCCTTCGGCTCGAGGCGCACGTCGGCAGCCGCTTCCCGGCGCACGCGACCTCGATGGGCCGCGTGCTGCTCGCGGGGCTCAGCCCCGAGCGCCTGCAGCATTACTTCGAGAGCGCCCGCCTCGAAGCGCTGACGGATCGGACGGTCTGCGACCGGGAAGAGCTGCGAGCGCTCATCGAGGAGTGCCGCCGCTGCGGCTACGCGGCAGTCGCCGATGAGCTCGCTTACGGCGTCGTTGCCCTCGCCGTGCCGGTCCTCGATCAGTCCGGCAGAGTGGTCGCCGCACTCAACACCTCGAGCCACTCGGGAAAGACGACCCGGGCGGGGCTCGTGCGCGACCGTCTCGGCATGCTGCGCCAGCTCAGCCGGCGGATTTCCGCCGACCTGCGGGCAATCCCCGGACTTTCACTCAGCGCGCAGGTCTGAGCGGAGCTCGACGAGCGTCGCTTGACGGTGCACCGCCCCGCCTCTAACCTCATAGCGAAAACCTTTTCGCTATTCGAATGCGCGAATGCCGGCGACGTCGGCCACCCCGGACCTCTACCTGCCTGTCGCAGGCGCGCTGCTGCGCTACCGCGACCAGGGCCGCGGCGCAGCCGTGTTGCTCATCCACGGCTGGACGCTCGATCTCGAGATGTGGGAGCCGCAAGTCGCCGGACTCGCCGACTCGTTCCGCTGCGTGCGCTTCGACCGGCGCGGCTTCGGTCTCTCGAGCGGGGACGCCTCTTTGAACGCCGACGTGCAGGATGCGCTTCGCCTCTGCGACCGCCTCCGACTCGAGCGGCTCGCCTGCCTCGGAATGTCGCAAGGCGCCCGGGTCGCGCTGCAACTGTGCCGCATGGCTCCCGATCGGATCTGCTGCGTCATTCTCGATGGGCCGCCGCGCCTGCTTGCGCCCGAGCCCGCCGAGCCCGCCGAGGACGTTCCGCTCGCCGAGTATCGAGACCTCATCGCCCGCGGTGACATCGACACCTTCCGCCGCCGCTGGGCGAGCCATCCCCTCATGCAGCTGCAGACGCGCTCCGCCGAGACACACGCCCTGCTCGAGCGCATGGCGGCTCGCTACAGCGGCAAGGATCTGCTGCCGCAGCCGCCGCTCGCCGCGGAACTTGCGGAGCGAGGCGTCGACTCATCGCTGACAACGCCGGCCCTCATCATCACGGGTGAGCACGACCTCCCGGCGCGGGTGCGCGCCGCGGATGCATTGGCCGAGGCACTGCCGCGCGCGCGCCGCGCGCGCATTCCCGCCGCCCGGCACCTGCCCAATCTCGACAATCCCCCATCGTACAACGCCGTGCTGCGGACGTTCCTCGAGCGTCACGCCGGCTCCCGCGCCTAGGAGACACAGCCATGCCGAAAGTCCTCGTCCTCTACTACAGCAGCTATGGGCATCTCGAAGTCATGGCCAACGCCCAGGCCGAAGGCGCGCGCAAGATCTCCGGCGCCACCGTCGAGGTCAAGCGCGTGCCCGAGATCGTGCCGCTCGAGGTCTGCAGAGCCTCGGGCTTTCGCCTGGATCAGGCCGCTCCTCTCGCCGAGCCGGCCGAGCTCGAGCGCTACGACGCGATCCTCTTCGGCACGCCGACGCGCTTCGGCAACATGGCGGCGCAGATGCGCAACTTCCTCGACCAGACCGGCTCGCTGTGGACGCGGGGCGCTCTGGTCGGCAAGGTCGGCAGCGTTTTCTGCAGCACTGCGAGCCAACACGGAGGTCAGGAAACGACGATCACGTCGTTTCATCTGACGCTGCTGCACCACGGCATGATCATCGTGGGCCTCCCCTACACGTTCAAGGACCTGACGACGCTGCGGGAAGTGACCGGCGGCACGCCCTACGGCGCGAGCTGCATCACCGGAGCCGGCGCGGAGCTGCGCATGCCGACCGCGCTCGAGCTCGAGATGTGCCGATTCCAGGGCGAGCACGTCACGCGAATCGCGGCCAAAATCGCCGCGAGCTGAGGGGATTTCGCCGGCCGCGGATGCTCGCAGCCACCCGGGATGCAGGCTTGTGAGGTACCTTGGTACCAAGGTACAATGACGGCATGAAGGAGATCACGCGCGTGCAGACCGGGGTGCGCCTGGAGAGCCGGCTGGTGAAGGTGCTGAAGGCGCTGGCGAGCGAGCTGGATCTCTCGCTCGGGGATCTGCTCGAAGGGATCGTGCTGCACGCCTTCGAAGGCAAGACGCCTTTCTCGGCCGCGACCCGCAAGAAAATCAAGGCACTGAGGAGCGTTTACGGGTTGGATCTGACCGCCGCAGATTCCCACCAGCTGCGCGAGGTGGAGGGCAATGATTGAGAGTTGCCCTGATCTCGAGCGGTTCCTGCGCGGCGAGGTGGCGGCCAGCGCATTCTCCCATCGCGAGCATGTGCGCATGGGCTTCGAGATGCTGCGCCGGTATGACTTCGCGGAAGCGGTGTTTCGTTATTCGCGCAGCCTGCAGCGCATGGCGGCAAGCGCCGGCAAGCCGCAGGCCTTTCACCAGACCGTGACGGTCGCGTTCCTCGCGCTCATCGCGGAGCGTATCGACTGCGGCCCCTGCGCGGATTTCGATGCCTTTGCGCGCCATAACGCCGACCTGCTCGAGAAGTCCGCGCTGGCGCGTTGGTATTCCTCGGAGCGGCTCGCAAGCGAGGCTGCCCGGCGTACATTCATCCTGCCGGCCGCCGCCCGATGAGCGCGGCGCGGCTCCGGGGCTATCAATAGCCGAAGCGGTAGCTTGAAAGAGCGATCGTGCCCAGGAAGTCCTCCTGGTCAAAGATCATCCGTCCGGGCTCATCTTCCGCCGCTCCCACCGCCACGTGAAGGGGCATGAGATGATCCTCCCGCGGATGCGCCTCGCGCGCCGCCGGAGCGCGGGCCCACTCGAGCAGTCGCTTGGAGCGTCGCTCGGGCGTCGAGTCGACGAGCGTCTCCCGCAGCCACGCGTCGAATTGGACCGCGTCCTCCCGGCGGCCGCCCCGCTCGAAGAAGCGACGGAGATTGTGGTAGCTGCTGCCGCTGCCGATGATGAGAACCCCCTCGTCCCTGAGGGGAGCCAATGCCCGGCCGAGCTGCAAGTGCGCTTGGCTGTCGTAATCGGCCCGCAGCGACACCTGAAAAACCGGCACGTCCGCCTGCGGATAGCAGACGGCGAGGATCGAATAAGTGCCGTGATCGAAGCCGCGCTCGGTATCGAGGTGTGCCGGTAGCTTCGCCTCATGGATGAGGGAAAGCGCGCGCTGGGCCATGCGCGGGGAGCCGGGCGCGGAGTAGCGGATGCGATACAACTCCTCCGGGAAGCCGCCAAAGTCGTAGATCATGCCCGGGGATGCCGCCCCCATGACGGCAAACTCCCGCTCCTCCCAGTGGCCCGAGACGACGAGGATCGCCTGCGGCTTCGCGGGGAGCTGCCGCGGCAGCTCCCGCAGCGACTCTTCCAGCCTGCCGTGGGCGCGGCGCGCCTCGCCGCTCATGTAGGGCCACGGCCCACCGCCGTGGGTCAGATAGAAGGTCGGCAGCCTTTTGCTCACGATCGTCACCTCGAACTCCCGGCGCAGCCGAGCGAATCCAACAGCACTCGCGCGAACTGCGGACCCGTACCCGCCTCCTCGTGCTTGAAGTAGACGAACACGTCCCGGCAGCGCGCGGTTTTCTCCCGGATCGTCCGCGCCCACTGCTCGAGGTCGCGCGGCGTATAGCCCTCATCGCGCAGCCGGAAATAGCCGTAGTCGCCTGTGATCTCGACGGGCGTGGACATTTTCTCGCTGTCGGCGATGCAGAGCGTCAAATTCCGCGCTCGCAAGCGCTCGAACACCTCATCGTCGAGCCAGGAGGAATGCCGGAACTCGAAGGCGGCGCGGCTATCGGGCGGCAGGATCGCAACAAAGGCATCGAGCACGGCGAGGTCCTTCTTGAAGAAGGGTGGCAGCTGGAAGAGGAGCATGCCGAGCTTGGGGCCGAGGGTGCCGGCGGTGTCGAGAAAATACCGCAGCGAGTCCGCGCAGTCGCGCAGCCGGGCATCGTGCGTGATCCGTCTCGGCGCCTTGAGGGTGAATCTGAAGTGCGCCGGCGTCTGCCGGCTCCAGCCCGCGAGGATCGAGGGATTGGGCGAGCGATAGAAGGTGTAGTTGATCTCCACCGTCGCGAGCCTCTCGGCGTAGTACGGCAACATCTTGGTCGTCGCGAGCTTCTCCGGGTAGAAGCTTCCCCGCCACTCGGGGTAGTTGTATCCGGACGTTCCGACCCAGATCGCCAAGGGCGGCTGCCTCGCGCAGCTTTAATGGTCGGCGCGGGTCACGAGCCGCCGGTACTGACCGAGATGGCGGATGGCATGCTGGGTCTTTCCGGCCGACTCGTAAAGGCGCGCCAGGTTGTAATGGCAATCGGCGAAGTTCGGATCCTCCGAGACGGCGGCCTGGTAGGCATCCAGGGCCGCCTCCTTCCTTCCCAGATCCTCGAGCGCCACGCCGAGATTGAACAACAGCAGCGGATCGGCCGCGCAGTGCTCGAGCGCGCGCCGATAGACCTTCTCCGCGGCGCGGGTATCGCCCCTTTCGTGCAGCAGTCTTCCCCAGTTGAGCCACGCCGCCGCGTTGCCGGGATCGGCCTCGGCGGCGCGGGCATAAGCGTCGACGGCCGCCACCGGGTCGGTGCTCTCGAGGCGCAGAGCCGCAGAAAACCATTCCTCCGCCCCGGCGGAGTCGCTCGCAGCAGCTTCGGTAGCCGCCGGCGCGGCCGCTCTCGCCGGCCGGTGCTCGATCACCTTGATCGCCCCGTTCTGCACGCGCACATCGAGCCCGAGCAGATACTGGCCGTCATCGGCCTGCCAGTGGTGGGTGCCTTCGCGCACCACCACGCGATCGCCCACCGCGCAGATGGCGAGTCCGGACAGCGGCACCCTCTCCGGCAGGCGCTGTCGAAGCTGACCCAGGGAGCGTCGGATCCGGCCGCGCGATATGTTGGCCTGCATGAGCGTGCGGGCGGCGCGCAGGATGATGAGGTCCTGGAACGAGAAGAGATACTCGCGGCGCGGTCCGCGAGCGGGATGCACGAAGCCGAGCCTCACGAGCCCCTGCAGGGTGCTGCGCGGCAGCTGCAGGACCCGCTCGACGTCCCGCATGCTGTAGGGATTCATGGGGGAACCCTCTGAGACCCGCTCCTGCAAACGTTCGATGCTCCGGGAAACCGCTAACGCTTGCCCGCCTTGCGCGAGGGCTTGGCCGGCTGCGGCTGCTCGGCGCGCTTCGGCGCCATCCGGGGCCCGAGCTTGGCGGTCGAGGCGCGCGCGGCATCCGCCTTCTCGAGACTCGCGCGCAGCGCCTCCATAAGGTCGATCACCTTGCCGCCGCGCTCGGCCGGGAAGTCGGACACGGAGATCTGATGACCTTCCACCTTCTTGTCGATCGCCGCCTGAATCCGCGCCCGCAACTCATCGGTGTAAGCGGCGGCATCGAACTTCTCCGAGGCCTGCTGGTTGATGAGCTGTTGCGCGAGAGTGAGCTCGGCGGCTTTCACGTCCTGTTTCGGAATCTCGATCTCATTGGCCGGGCGCACGTCGGCGGCGAAGTGCAGCTGCTGCAAGGTCAACATGTCGCCGACCGGGCGCAGCATGACGAGGTACGCTTTGCCGCGCGCCGCCCAGCGGCCCACCGCACAGCGCTTGGTCTGCTTCAGCGCCTCGGTGAGGAGCGCGTATGGCTTCGCGCCGCCCTTGTCGGGCGCCAGGTAGTAGGTTCGGTCGAAGTAAACCGGATCGACCGACTCGATCGGGACGAACTCGGCGATCTCGATCGCGTGAGTGCCGGCTTCCTCCAGGGCCTTGATCTCCTCCGGCTCGAAGGTGACGTACTGGTCCTTCGCAAACTCGTAGCCTTTCACCATGTCGTCCCGCTCGACGATGGAGCCGTCCTTCAGACACACGTACTGTTGCCTGAGGCGCGACCCGCAGCCCTTGTGCAGCAGGTTGAAGGAGATGGCGTTCGCCGACTGGGTCGCGCTATAGAGCTTGACCGGTATCGCGACGAGACCGAACGAGATGGTGACCGATCCGATCGACCGTGCGGCCATGATTGCCTCCGGGGTGAGACGCCCCCGCCTATCGGGTGGCATGCCCCAAGATAAGTGCCAGATTCTGCTTGGTCGAAAGCCAATCATGCCACCGGTCACCGGTCCTTTCCAAGCGGGTGATCACGCTTCCCAGGGTAAAGTCCTCGGGTTTCGCCCGTTCGAGCTCATCCCAGGTGAGCGGCATGGAAACGGGCGCCCCGGGGCTGCCACGCGGGGAGTAGGCGGCAGCCAGGGTCTTGCCGCGCACGTTCATGTTGTAGTCGATGAAGATCTTGCCGGTGCGCTTGGGTATGGACCACTCCACGGTCACCTCCTTCGGATGCTCCTTGAGGACGTGGCGGCCGACCGTTTCGCAGATCTGGCGCGCCGTATCGAACGTGACGTTCCGCTCGATGGGCACGAAGACATGGAGCCCCGTCTTGCCGGAGGTCTTCACGATCGCCTTGAGACCCATCTCCAGAAGCAGCGCCCGCAGCCAGAATGCGACCTTCCGGCCGGTCGCGAAGCCCTTCTCGTTGAGCTCAGGCTCCGCCCCCTTCTCCTCCTTGCCCGAGTAGATGTAGGGATCGATGTCGAAGGCGAGAAAGTCGGGATAATTCAACGCCGAGTGCTCGAGGGCTTCCTGCGAGCTCGCATAATCACTGCCGGCGTGGACGGAAGCGAGCGCGGGATCGCGCGCATCACCCTGCACGCGCGAGTGCCATACATGCAGCTCGAGGGTGCCGTTCTGACCCAGCCAGAGAAGGGTCGGCAGGTTGTTGACGAGAATGTAGCGATCGCTCTCGCCGCGGTGACCGGAGAAGATGGCGACCGTCTCGACGAACTCGGGCAGCTCCTGCTCCCAGTGCTTCTGATAGAAGCGCTCGCCATGAATCCCCTCGGGCATGCGGATCATGGTGAGCGGCCGGTCCTTCAAGTGCGGCAACATGAAGCGTGAGACGGCCGCAAGATAACGGATGAAGTCGCGCTTGGTGATCGCCGGCTGTCCGCCGGAAACTTCCGGCCAATACACCCGGTCGAGGTTCGTGAGCCGAACGCGCTCACCGCCCACGGTAAGATCCAGGCGTGATCCGGCGCCGGTGAGCTGTTGCAACACGGCGTCGGTCTCGTCGATGACCGCAGGTTCGCTCGCAGCGGCGCGCGCCGTAGCCAACTCCGGCTTGCCCACCGACTGCGCGGGGACATCATCCCGCAAGCGCACGAACACCGGCGCGCGCAACATTCCCGCCGGCGTCCAATCGAGAAAGGAAACCTCGGCGACGAGCCGCGGCTCGAGCCAGGTCGTCGGCCGATGCAGCTGCGGCTTGTGCGCGAACGGCGGGCGCTTGCGCGTGAGCTCCCGAGTGCGTCGCGTCAGCTCCCCGACGGCCGCCTCATCGAGGCCGGAGCCGACGTGACCCGCATACTCCAGCGCCCCACCCTGCCAGTATCCCAGCAGGAGAGCGCCCAAAGCCTCGCGCGAGCCCTTGCCGCGGGTCCATCCTCCGATGACGAACTCCGCGGTTTGCACCGGTTTCACCTTGACCCATGCCCTCACCCGCTGTCCCGGCTGATAGGGACTGTCGCGACGTTTGCCGACCACGCCTTCGTAACCGCTCGCCATCGCCGCCGCGTAAAGCGTCTCGGCATCGGCGCTCGCGTGAATGAGTTGGATGTGAGCGGAGGTGAGCAGACACTGCGAGAGATAGCGGCGTCGGTCCTCATACGGCGCCGAGCGCGTATTGATCCCCGCGAAATGCAGGAGATCGAAGCACACCAGCACCGCCGGCGTCTCGCGCTGCGCCTGCGCGATCTCCGCCGTGCCGCGGCGTTGCGCCCGGTTCTGCAGAGCGTTGAAGGACGGACGCCCGTCCGGACCCAGGACGACGATCTCGCCGTCGAGGATCATCTGGTCCGCCCCGAAGGCGGCGAGCTCCGAGACGATCTCGGGAAATTGGGCGGTCAGGTCGATGCCCCGCCGGGAGCGCAGCCGCACCGCCTTACCGGCGACGAAGGCGATCACGCGATAGCCATCGAGCTTGGGCTCGAATGACCAAGCGGGATCCGAGCGCGCGGCCTCGCCCGTCACGGCGAGCATGGGGGCGAGCGACTCCGGCATCGCCTCCGCCTCGCCGCTCGGCACGAGCCGCGCGGCATCGCGCCGCGGCGGCGACGCTCGCATCGAGAGATCCTCGAGCGACACTCCCGAGAGCACCGAGCGGTCCTCGAGGAGGATGTCGGTTGCGCCCGCGAACCGGTCCTTGTGCTTGATCAGCAGCCACTGCGCCGCCGTCGAGGTCCGCACGAGCGCGAACGAGCCTTTGAGTTTCTCGCCGCGCAGGAAGAAGCTGAGCTTGCCCTGCTCGAGTCCGGCGCGCACCCGCCGCTGCGCCTCCAGGCGGTCGGCGAAGGCGTATTGCCGATCCTCATCCGGCGAATAGATGCCGCAATCCCACACGATCACACGGCCGGCGCCGTATGCCTTGGGCGGTATCACCCCTTCGAAGGAGGCATAGTCGAAGGGATGATCCTCCACCGCGACGGCCATGCGCTTGTCGAGGGGATTGGCCGAAGGGCCCTTGGGCACCGCCCAGGACTTGAGCACCCCATCCAACTCGAGCCGGAAATCGTAGTGCAGCCGGCTCGCCGCGTGCTTCTGCACCACGAAGAGGAGCGGCCCCAAGCGTTCGGCGCTGACCGCCGGAGCGGGCTCCGGGGTGCGCGCAAATTCGCGCTTGGCTGCGTATGACTCGAGCGTGAGATCCGCCTCGTGCGCAGGCGATCGGCCGCGGCTCTTATCCGGAGCACCGCGCCTGCGCCCGCGACTCGCCACCCCCACCCCTCAGCGTCGGGGCCGCACGGGCGTTTCCCGTAGCATGATGACCGAGGTCGGTGGAACCGTAAGTGTGAGGCTCCCTCTGGCAACCGGCAGCGTCTTGTGCCGCCACAGATCGCGGAAGCGCAGTGGCAGATACACCGGCAGCTGCAGCGCCGACCAGCCGAGCCTGATGGGCAGCGGTTGCTCGCCGCGGTTGAGAAGCACGATGGCCTTGCTCCCGCCTTGCAACGGCCTCGTCCAGATCTCCGCATCGCCCTGCTTCCAGACTCTCTCACCTTCCATGCCGAGCGCATCCTGATCGACCGCGATGACTTCACGGTTGGTGAGGATGGCGCGGATCGCCGCGGTCATCTGGCGAAGGTCATTGCCGGCGATGAGCGGCGCAGCCAGGATCGCCCACAGACTGAACTGCGCGCGGTACTGCGCTTCCGTCATGCCCCCATTGCCGATCTCGAGCATGTCGGGATCGTTCCAATGACCGGGTCCGGCATACGGAGCAAGTCCCACCTGAAGATCGAGAATCTGCAGCATTCCGTTGTCGCCGCCCGGCTTACCCGACCAGACATCGGAAATGTCTCCCGTGGTGCGCCAGAGATTGCCGCCCGCCTGCGCGCCCCAGAGCCAGGGCTCGTAACGTCCCCAGTTGCAAAGGCTGAAGACGATCGGCCGCCCGGTCGCGCGCAGCGCATCGCTCATGGTCGCGTAGGCGGAGCGCGCATCGAGGCCGCCCGTATTGCACCAGTCGTATTTGAGGTAGTCGACTCCCCAACGGGCGTATTGCAGCGCGTCCTGGTACTCGTGCCCGCGGCTTCCCGGCCGCATCTGGCAGGTATGATCGCCGACATCGGAATAAATGCCGAACTTCAGGCCCTTGGCGTGCACGTAATCCGCCACCGCCTTGATCCCCTGCGGAAAGCGCTGCGGGTCCGCCACGATGTTGCCGTTGCCATCGCGCGAGACCTGCCAGCAATCATCGATGATCACGTAGCGGTAGCCCGCGGCCTTCATGCCCGAGGCGACCATCGCATCCGCCTCGCCCTCGATGAGCGCGGCGCTCACGTTGCAACCGAAATGATTCCAGCTGTTCCAGCCCATGGGCGGAGTGAGCGCGAGTCCGTTCGCGGGCCGCGCGAAGAAATGCATCGGCTCGGCGGGCGCCGCCGGCACACCGGCGAGGGCCAGAGCCATCACGCCAACGAAGACATGACGAATGCAGTACATAACGCTCGACATGACAGGAAAGCCCGAAAGCAAGTGAGTAAGCGCCCCAGGGCCGCTCCCTGGGGCGCGAGGTCGACGGAATCACTCAGCCGGCCGCTCGACAAAATCGCCTGGAGCGATTTTGGACGGCCGCAGCCGGCCCGCCAGGGCTCGGCGCACGACGCGCCGAGCAACCGCCACAGGCGCCTTCGAGCCAATGAGCTAGAAATCCTGCCCGAACTCGATGCCGAAGGTCCGCGGCTGCGCCGGCACGATGTATACCTGACTGTCGGTGCTCGGGTTGCTCTCCGTGTAGCGCGAGAACTGCGCCCGGCGGTTCATCAGGTTGCTGATGAAAAGATCCGCGTGCATGCCGTTCGCGCTGTCGGCGCCGAGCTTGAGGTTGATGAGCGCATACGCCGGCATGTTGCCGTACACCGAATCCTGCGCCGTAAGCAGCACGGGCGAGGTCTGCGTCTGGTACATCGCGGAAATCTGCGCGTAAGGCTTCCAGTCGCCGCCAACGGCAAAGGAATAGCGGGCGACGAGATTGCTCTTGAACTTCGGCGTGACCGGGAGGTTGGTCCCAGCCGGAGCCTCCACCGGCGGCAACGGCGTGCACTGAGGAGTCCCCGGGATGCAGCCATAGTAGTTCTGGGTCAGAATCGGATCCATCAGGGTGAAATTGGCGCTGAGGAGCAGGCCGCTCACCGGCAGCCAGTCGAGGCTCGACTCGATGCCCTTGATGCGCGCGTGACCGCCGTTCCTGATGATCGTGACGCTGTTGGCGCCGAGGAAGGAGAACTGGAAGTTGTCCCAGTCCTCCCAGAAGAGCGCACCGTTAAAGCGCAGCGTGTTCTCGAACCACTGGGTCTTCCAGCCGACCTCGTAGTTCTTGAGGAAATCGGCCTGGTAGGGAATATTGCCGCCGACGCGATTGACGCCGCCCGGCCGGAATCCCTTCGAATAGGTCGCATAGACCATCTTGTTCGGCGTGATGTTGTAAGTCACATTCAGCCGGGGAACGTTTCCGGTGTCGCTGGTCTCGGCATTCAAGTCGGTGCAGGGCGAATCCTTGACGATCGCGGGTAGAAAACACGACGGCACGCCGGTGTGCGAGTAGGCCGGATAGTTGAAGCCGTAGAAGCCGATCAGCGAGTTGTCGTACTTGTAGACGCGCAGCCCGCCGGTGAGCGAGAGCTGGTGAGTGATATCCCAGGTGGCCTGGGCGAACGCCGCTCTGTCGCGATCGACGCGCGACTCGTCGGTGAGCCAGATGGCATTGGGAAATCCGGGGATCGAGACGGCGGTGGCGAGGCCGTTGGGATTGCGGCCGTTGGGGTTGGTCCAGCCATAGCCGGGCATGACGTAAAGCTGCCAGATGTTGTGCATCTGGCGCTGCAGGAACACTCCGGCCGTCCCATGCACGGGCCGGTCGACCGGCGTCGTGACACGAAACTCCTGGCTCCACATCTCGAAATCGCCGCCGCCGATCACCAGCTGCTGCGGCATGATCGGCTTGCCGTTGTTACCGAGATAGTAGTAGGTGCCGTAACTGGTGGTCTTGTCGTAGAACTCGCCGTAATCGGCGTAGTCGGAGAGCGCGTGCTGGGCGCGCTTCACGAAGCCGCCGGTGTAGACGATGTCGAAGTCGCTCACCTTGCCCTCGATGGTGAGGGTGCTCTGCGTCCAGTCGTCGCGGGTCGTGTCCGGCGCGAATTGCACGGTCTGCAAATCGCCCACCACCGGATCGTAGCCGAACGGGCCGCCGCTTTTTTCCGACTGCCCCTGGAAAGTCGGCGTGATCGTCCAGTTATCTCCCAGGTCGAACCTGAGCTCGGCGCGCCCGCCATAGGTGTCGACGGTGTTGTAGTTGCTCGCGCGCCAGGGCGCGTTGGTGATCGAGCCGGCGCCGATCGGCGCTCCGGTGGCGCACTGATTGACGCCGCCCCCCGGCCCGACGCCGCTCGCGGACAGCGCCCAGCTGGGAAATGACCGCACACCGTTGAAGATGCAGCCGTTCGGGTCCGTGCCGGCGACGTTGCTGATGTAGCCGCCGTCGTGCTCCTGCCAGGCCACGAGGCGGATGGCCGCCTTGTCCGTGATCGGAACGTTGACGAAGCCCTCGACGGTATCGCCCGGCCCGCCGTTCTGCACCTTGTTGGCCTGAACGTTGTAGCCGGCGGCGAACTTCGTGGGATCCGGCTTGTTGGTGATCATGCGCACCGTGCCGGCCTCGGAGCTCGCGCCGAAGAGCGTGCCCTGGGGACCCTCGAGCACCTCGATCCGGTTGATGTCGTACATGTGAAGCGGCAGGGCGCCGGTGATGGTGGTCACCGGCTGCTCATCGAGGTAGACGCCGACGGAGGGCTCGGAGCCCGAGTGGTTGCCGTCGCCGCCGCTCACCACGCCGCGGATATAGATGAGCGATTCGCCCGGCTCGCCGTTGCCGCCCTCGCCCTGGCTGCGCACGTAGGAGATGGCCGGCGCGAACTCGACGTAGTCGTCGAGATTCACGATGTTGAGCTGGCGCATCTTCTTGTTGTCGAACACCTCGACGCTGATGGGCACGCTCTGGAGATTCTCCTGGACCTTCTGCGCGGTGACCACGATGGTCTGCAAGGTGTCGGCGCCTGCCGATGCCTGCTGCGCCCGCGCAGCGGGGATGGCGGCGAGGATCGCGGAGGCCAGAGGCACGCCGCTGCGGACTAGGGTGCCGAGCGTTTTCGCCCGCTCGCGTGACAGCTTTCTACGTCGACTACGCGTCATGATGGACTCCCCGTACCCCGGACTATTGATTGGCTAAGATAACTCGGTTCCGGCCGGCTCGAAGGCCGGAACACTCGGATATTCGGTCAGAACATCGCCCAAAGCCTGCTCGAGAGGCTCGAGCCAGGGCTCATAGTGGCGCCACTGATCGACCCCCTCCCTGAAAATCGGCCGGCGCACCTGCTCGGAGCTGGCGGTCCGCACGGCCCGCTCGTTCTCATGGAACCTGAGGCACTTGGGGTCGAACGGCAACCGGCAGGCCGCGAGGAGCCGCTGCACCTGGGTCTCGGTGTCCTCGACGACATTCTCGTAGAACACACGCGTGATCCGGCCCGGCAGCACCTCGTCGAAATGCGCCATGAGCTCGACGTAGTCGCGATAGTAGCGCCCCAGGTCCTCGAGCCCGTAACTGAACCACTGGCCGCGCGCGAAGTGCTGCTTGAAGCAGGAGAAGCAGCAGCCGAGCGGGTGGCGGCGCGCATCGATGATCGTGGCATTCGGCAGGATGAGATGGATGAGGCCGACATACATGAAGTTGTTCGGCATCTTGTCGATGAAGAAGGGCGCGCCGGTCTTGCGCATGATGCGGGTCTCGGCGAGGTAGCGCTCGCCGTGGGCTCGCAGCTCATCGCGGCTGAGCGCCGCGAGCCGCTTGAGAAACATGCCCTCCTGCTCCTGCTTGGGGCCCGCGATGCTGCGCGCGATGTTCGGCAGCTGCGGCAGCTCCATCGTTCCCTCGACGAGGGGATGGCTGCCGAGGATCTGCTCGATGAGCGTCGAGCCGGCACGCGGCAGGCCGACGATGAAGATCGGATCGCGTGCCTCGATGCCCGCGCCCGCGCGCTCGGCGAAGAATTCCCGCGTGAAGAGCCGCTTCGAGCGGCGCACGAAGCGCGACATCTCCTCTCGATCGTGACGGTGGTGCTTGCGGCGCAGGGCGTTACCCGCCGCGTAGTGAGTGAACGAGTCCTCGTAGGAGGCGGCATCCTCGAGCGCCTTGCCGAGCGCGAACTCGAAGTGCATCCGATCCTCCTCGGCAAGGTCGGCGCGCGCGAGCGCCTCGCGCATGGCGAGCACATCGGCTTCGCTGAAGCGGAAGGTCTTGAGATTCGCGAGACTCCACCACGCTTCCCCCAGAGTCGGCTCCAGGGAGAGTGCGCGCCGATAGGCGGCGATGCTCTCCGGCACGTTGCCGGTGGTGCGCAACGTGTGGCCGTAGCTCGTCCAGAGCTTGGGCTGCTGCGGGTACTGCTTCAATACCGACTCGTACGCCGCGGTCGAGGCCGCGTAGTTGCCGAGATTGGCCGAGGTGGCCGCCTGCAGGCTTCGGTAACTGGGATTGTGCGGCTCTTTCGCCAGCAGTCGCGCGCACTGCTCGAGAGCCTCGGCGCTCTTGCCCTGCCGGTTGAGCACGGTGGCATAGTTGTGCCGGGCGGCATCGAAGGAGGGCGCGAGCTCGAGACAACGCTCGAGAAGGCGCTGCGCATCCGAGTAGCGCAGCAGCCGCGCCGCGACCTCTGCCAGCATGCGCAATGCCGCCACGTCGGTAGGGTACTGGGCGAGATGGGCCCGCAGCAGGGCTTCCGCCTCCGGAATGCGGTTATCGCACAGCGCCGCCGCGGCGCCGAGGAGCCGCGGATCGCGCGTCGCCGCCTTGATGTAGCGGGCGTACGCCCGGTCGGCGCTCTCCGCATCGCCCCGGGCGCGCAGTTGGTCCGCCAGCGTGAGCCACGCATCGGGGAGGTCAGGCCGCAGCGACACGGCGCGGGTGAGCGCGTCTATCGACCCCTCGACGTCCCCGAGCGCGGCGCGTGCCAATCCCAGGATCAGCATCGCCTGGGGCTGGCGCGGAACGATCTTCAGTATTTCATCGGCCTGCTCGGCCGCCGCCGCCGGTTTGACGGCTAGCAGGCGGGAGGCGTGCGTCAATGCAACGTCGAGTGTCCCGAGGGGCTCTGCGGGGGTGCTCAAGATTCGCCTAATGTGCCCGAACCGAGGCCCTTTTTAAAGGTGGAGCCCTAAAAACGCCGCGCCGAGGGGCTGTGGCTCGTCCGCAACGTGGAGCCGGCCTCAGGCCGCCCGATGCAGTCGGCGGCGGCGAAAGTCCGCGAGGATCTCCCGCGCCGCGTTGTGACCCGGCGCGCCCGTGACTCCGCCGCCGGGGTGCGTCCCCGAGCCGCACATGTAAAGCCCCGGCAGCGGCCCGCGGTAGTTGCCGTAGCCCAGCATCGGCCGCGCGGACAACATCTGATCGAGCTGGAGCTTGCCGTGAAAGATATCGCCGCCCACCAGGCCGAAGGTTCGCTCCAGATCGAGCGGGCTCATGATCTGACGCCCGAGCACGGATCCCTTGAAGTTGGGCGCAAAGCGGTCGACGGTATCGATCATGAGATCGGCGACGCTGTCGCGATGCGCGTCCCAGGACTCGCCATTCGGAAGCTGCGGCGCGACGTGCTGGCAGAAGAGGCTCGCCACGTGCTTGCCGGGCGGCGCCAGGCTGTCATCGAGCGTCGAGGGGATCACCATTTCCACGATCGGCTGACGCGACCAGCCGTGAGCGCGCGCATCGAAGTACGCCCGCTCCATGTAGCCCAACGTCGGGGCGAGGATGATGCCCGCGGTGTGATGATCGGCCACGGTCCTACCCGGCAGACAGCTGAAGTCCGGCAGCTCCGCGAGCGCCACGTTCATGCGGAAGGTCCCCGAGCCGCAGCGCCACTGCGCCATGCGCTCACGAAACTCCTGCGGCAGCGCCCCGGGGTCGATGAGCCTCAGGTAGAGCAGTTTGGGATTGAGATTGGAGACCACCGCCGACGCGCGTAGCGTCTCACCCGCCTCCGTCACCACCCCGACGGCGCGCCCCCGCTCCACGATCACCTCGCGCACCGGGGAGTCCACGCGAATATCGGCTCCGCGAGCGGCGGCCGATCGCGCCATCGCCTGCGTGATCGCGCCCATGCCGCCGATGGCGTGACCCCACGTCCCCTTCTTCCCATTCACCTCGCCGAAGCAATGATGGAGCAGCACGTAAGCCGTGCCGGGGCTGAAGGGGCTGGCATAGTGGCCGACGATGCCATCGAAGCCGTAGAGCGCCTTGATCGGATCGCTCTCGAACCACTCCTCGAGATAATCGCCCGCCGAGGCCGCGAAGAGCTTGAGCAGCTCGCGCCGCAGACTCATGTCGAGCTTGCCGAGCCGCGATCCGAGGCGCCCCGCGCGCAGCAGCTCCGGGAGCGCCTGCGACCAGCTCCCCGCCACCACATTGGGGGGTGTCTCGAGCACCAGGGTGCGCAGGACATCGGCGATCGCCTCGAGCCGCTCGCCGTAGCGATCCAGATGCTCGGCATCCGCCGTCGAGAACTTCGCGACCTCCGCGTGCGTGCGGCCGCCTCCGGTCGCGAGGTAGCGGCCGTCCTCGGTCGGCAGGAAGTTGGCGAGGCGTCGCTCGACGACGCGCAGCCCGTGCTTGGCAAGCTCGAGCTCGCGGATCACCTTGGGATTCAGCAGCGAGACCGTATAGGAGGCCACCGAATTGCGAAACCCCGGATGAAACTCCTCGGTCACTGCGGCTCCGCCCACGACGCCGCGGCGCTCGAGCACCGTCACCTTCAATCCCGCGCCGGCGAGATAGGCGGCGCACACGAGGCCATTGTGCCCGCCCCCGATGACGAGTACGTCCCGCCCTTCAGCGCTCATGATGCTTCAGACTCCAACCTCGGCCGGGCGCGCGCGGCGCGCGGCTCGCAGGAATCAGCCCCCGCATGCGCCGCGCAAAGCTCTTGAGACAGACCTCGCTCTCACCGAGCGGGCCCACCGTGTAGGCATCCGATGCCATGCCGGCCTGCACGCGCTCGATGAGTTTTCGGTCCTCGATGCTCACCCGACGGTTGATGCGCCAGTTGAGATAACGCGCGGCGCGCATCTCCCGACGCGAGTCAGGGTGAACGTAAGCGATCTCCCGAATCAGGGTCTCGGTGGGGGAGATCGGCAGGAACTGCATGAAATCGATCTGGTCGGGATAGACATCGAACGCCACGTTCGGCCAGAGCTTGAAATAGCTCCATAGCCGCTGTCGCTCGCGTGGCAGGTGCGGCACCGGCGGCAGCAGCGCCTGGTAGAGGCGCTCGGACCAGTTGGCCGACGGGATGTCGCGCAGACTTCCCCACATCTTGTCGATCCAGGGTTGCGCCTCGATGCCGTAGCTCGCGCCGAAGAGGCGCGTGAGTCCCGGATGAGCGACCTGAATGTGCAGTCCGTCGGAATAGTTGTCGGCGACGTTCTTCCAGTTGACGCTGCGCGATCGCAGCGTCACTCGACCCTGGGGGACGAGTTCCTCGAGCCGGTAGGCCGCGAGCTCATCGGCGTAGGGCGCGGCCATCTCGCGCACGCTCGGCATCCTTGGCACGCGGCTCGGAATCCATGCCTCGCTGCCCGGTATCCTCTCGCCCGCCGGCGGCGCGGCTGCCAGACGCACGAAGATGAAGCCCATGAAGACTTCCTGCTCGAGCGGCACGAGTCCATGCCGCTCGCGATCGATGCCGTTGAAGTCATTGCGCTGCGGCAGCGTGAGGAGCCGGCCGTCGAGTCCATACGTCCAGGCGTGGTACGGGCAGGTGATTCGACGCCCGCAGTGGCCCTTCGTGTCATCGAGCAGCCGGGCGGCGCGATGGCGGCAGGCGTTGTGAAAGCTGCGTACCTGTCCGTCCTCCCCCCGCAGCACGATGATGCTCTGACCGAGGAATTCGAACGAGTGATAATCGCCCGCCCGCGGCACATCGTTGAGATGGCAGACGATCTGCCAGCTCGGACGGAAGATGAGCTCCTTCTCGAGCTCGAAGAACTCGGGGTCGCGGTAAATCCAGGCCGGGAGGCTCACCGCCTCCTCATTCACCGCCGGAACGACGTCGATCGCGCGCGCACTCATGCCGAAGCCCGCCATTGCTATTGTACAACTGTATAGCAGCGTGCACGAAAGCGGTCAAGAGGTTATGATCGCGGCACATGGCCAGGCCGCGTCAGATACCGAAGTTCCGCCGCGCACCGCCCACGGTCCGACGCGAGGCACTCATCGAGGCGACCCTCGTCTCGCTGCGCAAGTATGGCCATGAAGGGGCTTCCGCCAGGCGGATCGCCGCCGAAGCGGGGGTTTCGCCCGGCCTCATCAATCATCATTTCCCGAGCGTCTCCGCCCTGGTCGCGGCCTGCTACGAGTCGCTCGCGATGTCGCTCCTGCGCTCGATCCAGCAACACGCGCGCGCGACGGATGCGACGCCGCGCGAACGCCTGCGGCGCTTCTTCGAGGCCTCCTTCGCTCCCGCCCTGCTCGAGCCCGGCCTCTTCAATGCCTGGCTCGTCTTCTGGAGCATGATCGCGCACGATGCAGGAGTCCGGGCGGTGCAGGAGCGCACCTACGGCGCCTATCGAAGAGCGCTCGAGTCACTCCTCGGGCAGGTGCGCGGGAGCGAGGGCGTACCCGCCTTCCGGCTCCGGCCCGCCGGCATCGCGCTCGCATCGCTCCTCGATGGCTTGTGGATCGAGGCGAGCCTGAATCCGGGCGCCTTCAGGCCGGCCGAGGCGGTGGCGCTTTGCGAGGACTGGATCAACGCCCTGTGCGCCGGCGCCTTGCCGAGCCTGCTCGCCGGGCGCCAATCCTAGCGGCGGCGTCCGGGCTCCCGGAACCTCCCCGCGAGCACGGCGTTGGATCGCTGAGCCGGACTCGATTCCGGCGGAATCTGCCACGTGCCCATTGCCTGCCCGGATTGCGGTACCTTGCTCGGAATCCCGCCGCTGCAGCGGCGCAGCACGGCATTCTGCGTGCGCTGTCGAGCCAGCCTCGAGATCAGGAGCGGACGCAGCATCAATGCCGCGCTCGCCTGCTCGCTCGCGACGCTGCTCCTGTTGATACCCGTCAACCGCCTGCCGCTGCTCGAGGTGGATCTGTGGCGCGTGCGCTCCGAGCTCGTGATCGTAACCGGGTTCACGCAGCTCGCGGCCGAGGGCTGGGTGCTGCTCTCGGTGCTCGCGACTCTTTTCGTGGTGGTGCTGCCCTTCGTACGCTTCGGTCTGCTGTCGGTGGTGCTCGGCGCGCTTCGACTGCAGCGCCATCCGGCGTGGTTGGGTGCCGCTTTTCGCTGGGCGATGTGGCTCGAGCGCTGGGCGATGATGGATGTGTTCATGGTCGCGGTGGCGGTCGGTTACTACTACCTCACTACCATCGAGCACCTGCAGATGACGATCGAGCCCGGAGGGCAGTGTCTTGCGGCGGCCGGGTTCATGTCGATGCTGTCGCGGGCCGCGTTGGACCGACGTAGCGTCTGGCGCGCCATTGGCGGAGAAACCGAAGCGCGGGGGAATGGCGCCACCATCGGCTGTCGAACCTGCGGCCTCGTTCAGCCGCTTTGGCGGCAGGGCGCGCCCTGCGCGCGCTGCGCCGCGCCGGTGCTGGCGCGCAAACCGGGCTCGGTGGCATGGACCGTGGCGCTGCTCACCGCCGCGCTCATACTCCTCTTCCCGGCCAACATCCTGCCGATGAACGACTCGGACCTGTTACGGATCCACCTCGAGTACACCAACTTCGGCTACGTCGCGCAGCTCTGGAGTCTCGGGTACTGGCTGCTCGCCGCGCTCACCTTCTGGACCAGTATCCTGACACCGCCCATCATGATGGGCGCGCTCGGCTGGTGCGTCTTCTCGGTGTGGCGGCGCTCGAGCCGCCGCCTGGTGTGGAAGACGGGAGCGTTTCGCTTCGTGGCCGAATCCGGGCGCTGGTCGATGACGGGCCCATTCTCGGTCGCCTATTTCGTTCCGCTGCTCAATTTCGGCGCCCTCGGCTCGGAGACCGTGAGCTGGGGAGCGACCGCTTTCATCGCAATGGGCGTGCTGCTCATGGCGGCGTCGTTCACTTTCGATCCGCGCTTGCTGTGGGATGAGGCGTTGCATGCAGCCCCGCTCGAGCGGCGCGTCGCCACGCCGTGACAGCCGCGAGGGTGAGCGTCCCGAATGGCGCGGCTGAGGGGCCGCAGCCGGCTTAGGAAGAGCGCAGCCGCGACGCCCGCGTCAGAGCCGCCACGATGCCGGTGCGCGAGGTCGCGCCGCGCGCTTCCAGCAGCTCCCGCAGGCGCTCGAGCGGTTGCGCCTGACAGCAGTAGTACCCCTGCCACTGGTCGCAGTCGAGCGCGCGGATACGCTCGAGCTGCTCGCGCGTCTCGACGCCCTCCGCCACCACCTGCAGTCCCACGCTGTGCGCAAGCGAGATGATCGCCCGAATGATCGACTCGTCGGTGTCGCTGCCGGTGAGATCCCGAACGAAGCTGCGGTCGATCTTCAGCTTGTCGATCGGCAGACGCCGCAGATAGCTCAGGCTCGAATACCCGGTACCGAAGTCATCGATCGCGATGCTCACCCCGAGCGCGCGCAGCTCCTTC
Source organism: Steroidobacteraceae bacterium (assembly GCA_035252605.1). Lineage (GTDB taxonomy): Bacteria > Pseudomonadota > Gammaproteobacteria > Steroidobacterales > Steroidobacteraceae > 13-2-20CM-66-19. The sequence continues at coordinate 25,990 of DATFCZ010000119.1, read as the reverse complement.
AGCGCCGCCGCCGACCTCTCCGGATGCAGCATCAGGGTACTCTCGGTCAGCTCGAGCTCGAGGATGCTGGCATCGAACCCCGTGCCGTCCAAAGCCGAGAGAATCGAATCGACGATGCTCTGGTGGCGAAACTGCAGCGCGGAGATATTGACCCCAATCCGCACCCCCGGCCCTGCTTCGGGCAGCCAGCACCGCGCTTGCCGGCACACCTCGTGCAGCACCCACTCTCCGAGCGGGATGATGAGGCCGGTCTGTTCCGCGAGCGGCACGAACGAGCCCGGGGTGATGAGCCCCTTGACCGGATGCCGCCAGCGCAGCAGCGCCTCGACCGCTATGACTTTGCCGCTACGCAGCGAGAGCTGCGGTTGATAATGGATCTCGAACTCCTGCGCGGCCAGAGCGCGCCGCAGCTCGTTCTCGAGCGCGAGACGCTCCTGCATCGAATCGGACATGCTGGGCTCGAAGAACAACACCTGACCGCCGCCGCTGCGCTTCGCCGCCACCATGGCGGCCTCGGCATGCGCGAGCAGGTCATCGCCACGCTTCGCATCGTCCGGCGCGATACTCACCCCGACGCTGAGCCGCGCCCGGATCTCCTCGCCGCTCACGGTGAGCGGCCGCTCGAGCGCGGCCAGCATCGCGGAAGTCACGGCATGCGCCTCCATGCGCGCGGCCACACTCTCGATGAGGAGCGCAAAGGAGTCCCCGCCCACGCGGGCAAGCGTGTGCGTGTGCGTGCGCCAGAGAGTCGACTCCAGCCGGTGCGCGATTTCAGCCAGCACGCCATCGCCGACTCCGTGCCCGAAAGAATGATTGATGGCGCTGAAGCGGTCGAGGTCGATGGCCGCGAGCGCGATGGTGCGCCCGCCATGATGCTTCATGGCGAGCGCATGCTCCAGGCGCTCCTTGAGGAGGTTGCGGTTCGGCAGCCCGGTGAGCGGATCGTGCGTGGCGATGTGATGCAGGCGCGCCTGCGCCTCGACGAGATCGTGACGGCTGCGTCGCGCGTACTCCCGAAGCCTGCAGGCGCCGATCCAGCGGCCGATCGCAAATCCGCCACCCGCGGTGAGAAACACCGCGGCGAGCGTTGCCAACGACGGATAGGCCATGGGGATGGACATTGCGCAGCTAAGTGGCGAAGGCGGTTCAGCGCGCCACTTTATCGGCCGGCCGAGTCGGTCGGTATCCGGTGAATCCGGTACTCGAGGCGGGTAATTCCCTGAGAAAGCCGCGCTAGGACGACCCGTGGTCTAGGCCTCGATGATACCGTTCCTGATCGCGTAGCGTACGAGATCGGCCAGGGACTCGGAGCCGGTCTTGCGCATGATGTTGCCGCGGTGAGTCTCGGCCGTCTTGACACTGATGCCGAGCGCCTTGGCGACTTCCTTGTTGCTCTTGCCCTCGGCCAGAAGCTGCGCGATCTCGAGCTCACGCGCGGAAAGCAACTGCTGGCCGGCCGCTTCGGCAGCCGGAGCGCGCAGATAGCCCTCCACCACGAGGCGTGCCACCTTGGAGGTGAAGAAAGGTCTTCCCTCGAGCAGCGCCTCCAGCGCGGCGACCAGCGTACGCCCCGCATCGGATTTGAGAACATAGCCCTGTGCGCCGGCGGCGAGAACCTCACGCACGAGTTGTTGGGACTCGTGCATGGTGAGAATGAGGATACGCGCCGCGGGATCCGCGGCGAGAATCCGGCGCGCCGCCGAAAGGCCGTTGAGCTCGGGCATGGTGAGGTCGAGCACGATCAGATCGGGCTTCAGGCGCAACGCCTGCTCGACGGCCTCGCGCCCGTTGCTCGCTTCCGCCACCACCGTCCAGTCGGGGTTGTGCGAGAGCTGCGCCGCAAGGCCCCGCCTGACGAGCTCATGATCGTCCGCGATGAGTATCCGGACGGGCTTCACGACGGGACCACGGTCGCGGCATCGGGACCGGGAATCAACTGCGGCGGGCGCCTGAGAGGGAGCGAGGCGCGAATGAGCGTTCCGCTCGCAGTCGACTCGATGGCAAAGGCGCCTCCGAGCTCGCGAATGCGCTCGCGCATGCCCATCACGCCGACTCCAACACCCGCGCCGTCACGATTCACGGCACTGGGTTGGGGAATTCCCCGCCCTCCATCCTCGATCTCGAGCACGAGCTCTCCGCCCCAAGCCCGCAGGCGAACCGCCGCCCACGGGCTCGATGAGTGCCGATGCACGTTGGTCAAGGCCTCCTGCGCCACGCGAAAGAACGCCAGCTCCTCCTCCGGCGGAAGGCGCTGCAGATCCTCGGGCAGCTTCAGCCGCACCTCGATTCCGCTGCGCGCCCGCAGCCCGTCGGCCAGCCAGCGCAGCGCGCTTGTGAGGCCGAGCTCATCGAGGAGCGGCGGATGCAGGAGGTAGGAAGCGGTTCTGATCTCGGCCGAGCACTGGGCGGCGAGGCGGATGCAATCTTCGAGCTGCTCTCCGGTCGCGGCGGGAAGATGAGCTGCCTGCCTTTGCAGCTCCGCCAAGCCGAGCTCGAGTGCCGCGAGCGTCTGCCCGGTCGAATCGTGCAGATCGCGGCCGATGCGCCGGCGCTCCTCATCCTGTAACCGCATCAGCTCCGCGGAGAGGTGGTGCAAGTCCTCCTCGGCGCGCTTGCGCAGGGTGACATCGTGCACCACGGCCAGAGCGAGGGTCGTGCCGCCGGTGCTGAGACTCGACAAATCCACCTCGGCCGCGAAGGTCTCGCCGGTATCGATCCGCTTGTGGAGCCACTCGAAGGTACTGCCCCCCTCGCGCAGCGCGGTCGCGATGCGCTCGAGGGCGAGGTCTCTCGAGGAGCGGCCGCCCGGCTGCCAGGGCGGCGAGAGTTGCCACGGCGTAAGGCCGATCGCGTCCTGCTCGCTCGCCAGCCCGAACATCGAGGCCACGGTGCCGTTGGCATCGATGAACCGGTCACCCTCGAGGAGAAAGACGCTGAACTGCGCATTGTTGAAGAGCGTGCGGTAGTCGCGCTCGCGCGAGCGCAGGGCCCGGACGTAGTGGCCGAGGAACGCGGTCATGACGAGGACGAGCGCGCCGAATGCGGCTGCCGCGGCGATGTCGGCCCTGCGCCTTCCACGCCAGCCGGCCAGGACGGAATCTCGATCCTCCCCGGCGAGGGCGTAGATCGGAAATCCACCGACGGGATCGTAGGCGTAGATCATCTGCGTGCGTGTGAACGCCCCATAGCCTTCGATGATGCCGCCGCGGCCCGATTGGACCGACTGGAGGAAGAGCGGATTCCGCGCCACGCTGCGCCCGACGAACATGTTCCTGGAGTGGCCCCACACCGTCGCCAGCACCGTCCCGTCGGCGGCAACCAACCCAACGCCGCTCCACCTGCCTGCAAGCTGGCGGAAGCTCTGTTCGAATTCCGTGAGGCTGAAAAGAGCCCCCACCCAACCTGCATCCCGGCCGAAGCTGGTGCGGCGCGCCACCGGAATCACCGTTCGGCCGGGATGCTCCGGATCGGGAATGGGCGCGCCGACCCAAGTGCTGCCCGTGGCCGCGGCAGCGGGGATCAGCCAGGAGGGAGCCGCCGCTGAATCGAGCACCCTCGTGCGGCTCGCCATGACAAAGCGCGCACGGTCGGCGAGAAACACCGCGCGCACGTACGCGCCGCCCGTGAGCTCGCGCTGCAAGGTCTCGGTGAGCGCCGCAGCCGGCAACCGATCGAATGGCCCTGTGGCGGTCACGGCTTTCGCCGCCGCCAACGCCGAGCCCACTCCATCGTCCAGAATCGCGAGTGCCCCGCTTTGGAGGGCGGAGGTCACGCCGCGCAGACTCTCTCGCTGTTGCTGCAGGGTCTGGAGGTAGTCCGCATGGATTCTGAGGGCGGCAAACGCGCTGCCCGCCGCGACGGCGAGCACGGCGTAGGCGACCAGCATCCAGTCGAGAGCCTCCGGAACGCCGAGGCGCATGAAACCGCCGCGCGTCTTTGCCCGCGGCTGTGACCGGCCGGATGCTCGGAGTGGCATGGACCCCCCTCGCCTGACGACGAGGACCTGCTCAGCTCGGCCTATTCTGCGCCAATCTCCGTCTTCAGCAACCCCGTCATGACCCGGTAGCCGGCCGCGTTGGGGTGCACACCGTCGTTGGAGAGGTCGGGCCGAAAGGCGCCGGAGGGCGTCGAGAGATGCGCGTAGTAGTCGATGAACCCCAACCGATTGGCGCGCGCATAGTGGCGCAGCCAGTCGTTCAGGCGCCGGATCTCCTCTGCCGGCCGGTACCGGCTCGAGGCCCACCAGAAGGAGACGGCGGGCGGGATCGAGCCGAGGAGCACGCGGATGTGATGTGTCTGCGCAAGCTCGACCATCGCCATGATGTTGCGCTCGAACGCCTGCTCCGTGGTGGAGCCGGTGTTGCCCGCAATATCGTTGGTTCCGGCGAGGATCTGCACCACGCGCGGCCGCAAGGCAATCACATCCGGCCAGAAGCGCACGAGCATCTGCGGGCTCGTCTGGCCGCTGATACCGCGATCCGCGACGGTGCCGCTCGCGAAGAGCGCCGGGTCGCCCTGACGCCAGAAGTCCGTGATGGAATCCCCCATGAGCACCACGCGCGGTGGGCGTGTCAGGGCTGCGTTCGCGGCGCGATAGCGACAGAGGTCCGCCCAGTCCCGCGCGCGCTGCTGCGCCGCCGCGCGCTCGGCGCCCCGCTTCTCCGACGGGCTCTGTCCGGGCCGCACGAATCGCTCCCCGGGCGTGAGCAGCATCCGCAGAAACGCCGAGCCGACGGCATCGCCCGCCTCAGACCGCGGACAAGGATTGCCGCTCATGGCCGTCAGGGGCCGCGGCGCAGGCGGCGATGCGCCGCGGGCTGACGCCAGCGGCGAGCACAGCGCCACGCCCGCGGCCGCTGCGATTGCCACGCCTCGCATGCTCATGGTGTTGGGTGACGATAGCAGCGCGACTCGCGCGCGGTCAATTCGCGCAGCGCTCAAGCTCGCAGCCGGCCCTTTGCCAACGGAACTTTGTCGTCAGGGCAGCGTTGACCCCGGCCCACCGAGCACGGCACACTGGGCGTGCCGGAGAACGTGCGATCGAACATCAAAAAGAAAGAAACTCGATTCTAGCAGTCCGTGTCGGCCTTGCGCTCGCGGCGGCTCTCGTGCTCGGCGAGCTCGCCGGCTGCGGCCGCGCGCAGCTGCAGCCCGCCGGGCCCATCAGCGATGCCGAACGCACGATACTGCTTGACTCCGTGGTGATCATGCTCGCGATCGTAGTTCCCACGATCGTCGCCACGCTCGCCGTCGCCTGGTGGTATCGCGCCTCGAACCGGCGCGCGCGCCGGCAGCCGGATTTCGTCTACTCCGGGCGCCTCGAGATCATCATCTGGGGCATTCCAGTCCTGGTCATCATCTTTCTCGGCGGCATCGCCTGGATCGGGTCACATGACCTCGATCCGGCAGTGCCCCTGCCGTCGAAAGCCGCGCCGCTCGACATCCAGGTGGTGTCGCTCGATTGGAAGTGGCTCTTCATCTATCCCAAGCTCGGCATCGCGAGCGTCAACAGGCTGGTGGTTCCGGCGGGCGTGCCTTTGCATCTGTCGCTCACCTCGGCGTCCGTGTGGAACGTGTTCTGGGTCCCGCAGCTCGGCAGCATGCTCTACTGCATGAGCGGCATGGCCGACACGCTCTATCTCGAGGCCAGCCACCCCGGTGTCTACCGCGGCGAATCCGCCATGATCAGCGGCGACGGTTTCGCCGACATGCATTTCGATACCGACGCGGTGCCCCAGGACCTATTCGATGCCTGGGTCGCGCGCACACGCAGCACGGGTCCGGTGCTCGACGATAGGGCCTACCGCGAGCTCCTGCGCCAGAGCGTACCGCCGCAGCCCTACACCTATCGGTCGGTGCAACCGGGCCTGTTCGCGGACATCGTGATGTTGAGACTGCCGCCGGGCGAAGGTCCGCGCGGCGGGGAGCCCGGCATCCGTCCGATCGGCGGCTCCAGCGTCCATCCGGTGAGACTGAGATGACGCTCCTCGGCAAGCTGACCTGGCAGGCGATTCCATTCCAGGAGCCGCTGCCGCTTTTCTCGGGCGCGGCGGTCCTCCTCATCATCATCGCCGTCCTCGCGTGGGTGATCGTCAGGGGCTACGTGCCCTACCTCTGGCGCGAGTGGGTCACGAGCGTCGATCACAAGCGCATCGGCGTTATGTACTGCATCCTCGGCCTCGTCATGCTGATACGCGGCTTCATCGATGCGATCATGATGCGCACCCAGCAGGTCATGGCCTACAACGCGCCGGGCTTCCTGCCGCCGTCGCACTTCGATCAGGTGTTCTCGGCGCACGGCACGATCATGATCTTTTTCGTCGCCATGCCGCTCGTGATCGGCCTGATGAATCTGGTCGTGCCGCTGCAGCTCGGCGTGCGCGATGTGGCCTTCCCGACTCTGAATTCGGTGAGCTTCTGGCTCACCGCCGCCGGCGCGCTCCTCGTCAACCTGTCGCTCATCGTCGGCGAATTCGACCGCATGGGCTGGCTTCCCTATCCGCCGCTCTCGGAGCTCACCTACTCGCCGGGCGTCGGGGTGGACTACTACTGCTGGGCGATCCAGATATCGGGCATCGGCACGCTCATGACGGGCATCAATTTCGTCACGACCATCCTGAAGCTGCGCGCTCCGGGCATGCACTACACCCGGATGCCGATGTTCTGCTGGACGGCGCTCGCCTCGAACCTCCTCATCGTCGCCGCCTTTCCGGTGCTCACCGCGACCCTCGCGATGCTCCTTCTCGACCGCTACGTCGGATTTCATTTCTTCACCGACACCGGCGGCGGCAACTCGATGATGTTCATGAACCTCATCTGGGCCTGGGGCCATCCCGAGGTCTACATCCTCGTTCTGCCCGCTTTCGGCATCTACTCGGAGGTGGTCTCGACTTTCTCCTCCAAGCCGCTCTTCGGCTACCGCTCGATGATCTGGGCGACCATGGCCATCTGCATCATCTCCTTCATGGTGTGGCTGCATCATTTCTTCACCATGGGCGCGGGCGCGGACGTCAATGCCGTTTTCGGCATCGCCTCCATGATCATCGCCGTGCCCACGGGGGTGAAGATCTTCAACTGGCTCTTCACCATGTATGGCGGCAGCGTGCGCTTCACCACGCCGATGCTCTGGTCGATCGGCTTCATCGTGACCTTCGCGATCGGCGGCCTGACGGGAGTGCTGCTCGCCGTGCCGCCGGCGGACTTCCAACTCCACAACAGCCTGTTCCTGGTGGCGCATTTCCACAACGTCATCATCGGGGCGGTGGTGTTCGGCGTGTTCGCCGGTTACATGTACTGGTTCCCCAAGGCGTTTGGCTTCGTGCTCGATGAGCGGCTCGGCAAATGGGCGTTCTGGCTCTGGCTCGTCGGCTTCTGGGTCGCCTGGGGACCGGGCTACGTGGTCGGGCTCGAGGGCATGACCCGCCGGCTGCAGCATTACGACGTGGCCGAGTGGCATCCGTGGCTTGTCGTCGCCGAGGGGGGCGTCGTCATCATCCTCCTCGGCATCATCGCGCAGATCGCGCAGCTCATCGTCTCCATCCGCACCCGCGAGCAGCGCCGCGATCTCACCGGCGATCCCTGGGACGGACGCAATCTCGAGTGGATCACCTCCTCGCCGCCGCCGGCCTTCAACTTCGCGGTATTGCCCAACGTCACCGACCAGGAGCCCTACTGGGACATGAAGATCCGCGCCCGCGAGATCGGTGAGCTCGTGAGGCCGGAGCCGCAGTACGAGCCCATCGAGATGCCGCGCAACAGCCCGACCGGATTCGTCACCGCGTTCTTCGCGACCGTCACCGGCTTCGCGCTCATCTGGCACATCTGGTGGCTGGTGCTGCTCGGGCTCGCCGGCGCCTACGCCACCTTCGTCGTGTTTGCCTGGCGCGACCATGACGAGATCCTGATTCCCGCCGAGGAAGTCGCGCGCCTGGATCGCGCCAATCGCGCGGCGCGCACCGCGCGCCTGCAGGAGCGCATGGCCGAGCGGCAGTCGGCGCCATGAGCGCGCCGAGCAGTGCACTGCGCGCCGGCCGCGACCCCTATCACCTGGGGCACGCGCCCTCCGCGGGCGTGCCGGAGTACACCGGACACGGCGCCGGCGGCCCGGCGCCCAAGCGCATCGTGGTGGGCTACGGCTTCTGGATCTTCATCCTCTCGGACGTCATTCTCTTCTCCTGTTTCTTTGCCACCTACACGGTGCTGATCGACGCCCGCGCCGGCGGTCCCGGCCCGCGCGAGATCTTCGACCTGCATACCACGATGGCGGAGACCGCGTGTCTGCTCCTCTCGAGCTTCGCCTGCGGGCTGACGAGCCTCGCGGTGGCGCGCCACAACCTTCTCTGGTCGGAGGTCTTCCTCGCCATCACCGGCCTCTTCGGCCTCACCTTCATCGGGCTCGAGGTCCACGAGTTCATCGGCCTCATCGCCCGCGGCGCCGGTCCGACCCACAGCGCCTTCCTCTCCTCCTTCTTCGCGCTGGTCGGCTGCCATGGCGCCCACGTCACCGCCGGGCTCCTCTGGCTCGGCACCATGATGGCGCAGTTTCGGGCCAAGGGCTTCAAGGAGAGCATCCGCCACCGCTACCTTTGCTTCTCCCTTTTCTGGCACGCCCTCGACATCATCTGGATCGGGATTTTCACCGTCGTTTATCTGATTGGGACGATCACGCCATGAGCTCCGACCCCGAAGAATTCGGCTTAGGCTCGCATGTCGGTGAGGATCAGATTGCCGGCCAGCCGCCCTCCGAGGGCGAGCACCCCACGCTGGGATCGGAGCTGCGCGGCTATCTCATCGGGCTCGCGCTCGCCGCTCTGCTCACGGTGGCCTCATTCTGGTCGCTCGACGAGCACGTCATCTACGGGCCGGGCATCGTGATGGCGCTCATCGTGTTCGGCATCGCTCAGGTGGGCGTACACCTCGTCTTCTTCCTGCACCTGACCACCTCTCCCGACAATACCAACAACGCGCTCGCCCTCGCCTTCGGCGTGCTTATCGTCTCGCTGGTCTTTTTCGGCTCGATCTGGGTCATGTACCACATGAACTCGAACATGATCCCGGTAAAGGCGCTGATGCAGATGCGCGGCGGCTGACGGCGCATCGCCGGAATCCTCTTGGATGCCGGCATCGGATCCGCGGAAACCTTTGCCGGCTCCGACGGTACCTACGGCCGAACGTCCTCCGTGGCTTCCACCCACCAGCCGAGGCGGGAGAACCCCATGCACGCGAACCACACTCACCGGGCCCACACGATGGCCGCAACCGCCATTATCGTCGCCAGCGCGCTCGCCTTTGGCGCCAACGCGGGCGCTACCGATGGTTTCATCCCACGGCTCTCCAATACCTCGACCATACCGGCGAATGGAGACCTGAACCCTTATGGCGTGGCGTTCGTGCCGAAGGGCTTTCCGGCCGGCGGACATGTGCAGCCGGGCGACATCCTGGTCAGCAATTTCAACGACAGCTCGAACACACAGGGTAATGGCACGACCATAGTGTCCTTTTCCCGGCAAGGCCCCCTGGCCCCGCCTGGATCCGCGACCACTTTCTTCACCAGCCAGCTACCCGGCCTCACCACTGCTCTTGGAGCCCTACGGGGTGGGCTGGTGGTGGTGGGAAACGTGCCCACGACGAACGGGGCATTCCCCGTGCTCCAGGGCGCGCTGCAGGTGATCGACCGCTGGGGTGACTGGGTTCAGACGCTGTCGGATCCCGTCTTCCTCAACAGCCCCTGGGATCTCGCGATCGATGATCACGGGAGCTCGGCGCACATCTTCGTTTCTAACGTTGCGACCGGCACGGTAACGAGGCTCGATGTCACGGTCGGCTCTCGGGGCCTCGGCGTGAGCAGGAAGACGACGCTGGCCACGGGCTACGGGGTGCAACCGAACTCGGCAGCGGTCATTCTGGGGCCGACCGGTCTCGCGTTCGACAGCTCGAGAGACACGCTTTACGTCGCCTCGACGGCCGATAACGCCATCTACGCGATTTTCAACGCGACGCATGCGACGAGCCCGGTCACGCGGGGACGCCGGGTGTTCGCGGATTCCCATCTGCGCGGTCCATTGGCGCTCAGATTCGCGCCCAACGGTGACCTCTTGACCGCCAACGGCGATGCCGTGAACTCCGATCCTTTGCACCCGAGCGAGATCGTGGAGTTCACGCCTCGTGGCCGTTTCGTCCGCGAGTACGATGTCGATGCCAGTCAGGGCGGCGCCTTCGGGCTCGATGCGAGGCTCGATGGCGACGGCCAGCCGAATTATGCCGTCGTGGATGATGTGACCAACAATCTGTCGGTGTACCGGCTCCCGGACCGCTGACGCCGCCGAAGCCGCGCTGCGGCCGGCGCGCAGCGAACGAATGCGCGCCCTCCGATTTCCCGCCCGCGCGAAACGGTGCATGATGCGCCCCCATGCGCGCTCTCGGGTCCGCGGTGCTGGCCGCCTCGTGTTTGTTATCGCCGGCAATGTGCCCGGCCGCGGTCGATGCCGGCGGCTCCCTGGCGCTCACCGCGGACGATGTCTACCGGGGCGTCTCACAGACCTGCGGCCACCCGGCCGCGCAGTCGGACCTGCACCTGCGCGAGCGGGGTGCCTCCTATTGGGCGGTGTTTGCGGGGGTATGGGGCTCGGCCGGACTGGGCTCGAGCCCGTGTGGCGCCGGCCGGGAGCTCGACGCCTATGCCGGGTACGCACTCGCGCTGAGCGCAAATCTGAGCACCACCCTGACCTACACCCGCTATGCCTTCCCCGGGGGTGGCTACGGCAATCCCCATCTATCCGGCCACCGGTATGACTACGATCAGCTCCAAACGAGCTGGAGCTTCGCGGACCGCCTTTATCTCACCCTTGCTTGGACTCCGGACGCCCTGCGCTATGAGCGCTACGAGGGCTCGCGGCGGACCGAGCAGGACCGCAGCGCCTTCGCCTACGGGGCGGAATGGCGCCAGCCGCTCGCCTCCTGGGTATCTCTTACCGCGGCGGGGGGTTACGATCGGATGGTCGACCCCTTCGGCACCGGATACGGCTTCTGGAGCCTGGGACTGACCCACCAGGCGGGCGCTTTCGAGCTCGATGTCACCTACTTCCGCACGGCGGAGCGCGCCGTTCGCCTCTTCGGGCCCGAATCGGCCGGCGGCAGGGTATCGGCGACCGTGCTCTGGCGGTTTTAGGCGCCCGCGCCTGAACCGCGAGCCGCGGGGCGGGTACACACGCGCATGCTCGCCAATTACCCTACGGCGGGAGCGCACCAGCCAGAGAATGCGATGATGTCGCCAGAGACGAGCTCGAAACCCGCCAGCCGTTGCTCGACCGATGAGCGCGAGCGCGCCCTGCTTGCGCGCATCGCCGAGCGCGATAGCGCCGCGATGAAGGAGCTTTACCTCCTTTATCAACGGCGCCTGGCCCGCTTCCTCATGCGCCTCACCACGAGGTACGAGCTCGCCGAGGAGATCATCAACGACACTTTCTGGGTGGTCTGGCAACATGCGGGCGACTTTCGCGGCGCTTCGCGAGTCTCCACGTGGATTCTCGGCATCGCCTACCGGCGGGGCCTGAAGACTCTGCGTTATGCGGGTCCCCCACCCGCGGATTTCGACGTCGAGGCGGAGGGCGGGAGCGAAGAGCCCGCGAAGCAGGAAGAGCTGAGCGAGTGGCTGGATGTCGCCCTGCAACGGCTGCCGCTCGAGCAGCGGATGGTGATCGAGCTTGCCTATCACGTCGGCCACTCGTGCGAGGAGATCGCATCCATCATGGAGTGTCCGGTCAACACCGTGAAGACCCGCATGTTCCACGCGCGCCGCAAACTGAAGGGGCTTCTTACCAACCTGGCGGGCCCCGACTGAACCGGAGATCCCTAGTGAAACTGCGTTCCAAAGGCTCCGCACTGCACGCGCGTGCCGAGCTCATCATTCCCTGGCTCGTCAATGGATCGCTCCCTCCCGATGAGGAATCGGAGGTGCGGCGGCACATCGCTGGCTGCGCGCAATGCCAGGCAGACTACGAGGAGCAACTTCGGGTGCGCGAAGCGATGTGCGCCGAGGGTCCGCTCGTCTTCGCGGCGGAATCCTCCTATCAGAAGCTCCTCGCGCGCATGCAGAGCACGGAACCCGAGCGGGAGGCGCGACCCGAGTGGGAGCCTCGACCCGAGCGGGAGTCGCGCGCGCCGATCGTGCCGTTCCAACCCCGGCGCGCGGCACGCCCGTTTCGCGAGGCTCCGCCCGTCGTGCGCTGGCTGGCGGCAGCCGTCATTCTGCAGGCGTTCGCGCTCGGCGTCGGCGCCTGGGCGTGGCACTCCTCCGGTGGCGCCGATCGCGCTCCTTACTCGACCCTCACGTCCGCATCGCCTGCTTACGAATCGGGCCCGCGGGTACGCATCGTGTTCAAGCCCGACCTGTCCATGGGAACGCTGCAGACATTGCTCCAAGGCGCCGGCGCGCACATCGTCGATGGTCCCGCAGACGGCGGCGTCTATACCCTGGGGTTCGCGCGCTCGCCCAACTCCGCTGCCGCGCTCGGCAAGCGCCTCGCCTCGCTCCGCGCCGATCCGGCGGTGCTCTTTGCGGAGCCGGTTCAGGACGGCGTTCGCTGACGTGGCCAAACTGCCGCTGCGACTGCTGCTTCTCGCCGCGCTCGCTCTGACGTCCGGTTGCGCGCTGCGGCAGGCTGCGCTGCGAGCTCCCGACCTGCCTCAGCAGGCCAGAGCGGATCCGGCGCGCTTCCTCGTCATAACAGTGCGGAACGAGCCCGAGCCGGCGATCGCGACGCCCGGCTCGACGCCGCGCGGCTATGCCGCCGCCGGCGTGTATGGGGTCAGTGCGAGCGCCCGCGCGGTCACTCATTCGCTGGAACGCGATTACCGGCTGCGGGAAGTATCAGCGTGGCCGATCGAGAGCCTGCGGGTGAACTGCATCCTCGCGCGTCTGCCCAAACTGGCTTCGCGCTCCACGCTCATCGCCCGGCTCTCGCGCGACTCGCGCGTCGAGTCCGTGCAGCCGCTCAACGAGTTCGCGACGGAAGCTGCTGCTGGCGGCGGCAGCTCCGGCTCGCAGCCTCGATCAGCCCCCCGGCGCACGTACCTGCCGCTGCAGCTCAATCTGACGGAGCTCGGCGTATTCCAGGCCCACCAGGTCTCGGAAGGCGCCGCCGTTCGGATCGCCGTCATCGATACGGGGCTCGACTACGGCCATCCGGACCTCCGTGGCCGCATCATCGCGCGGCGAGACTTCGTCGACCCGGGCAACGGTGATTTCTCGGGCGACCGGCACGGCACCCAAGTCGCCGGCGTGATCGCCGCCACCGCCGACGGTGGACGCGGGGTGTTGGGAGTCGCTCCCGAGTCGCGCCTCATCGCGCTCAAAGCCTGCTGGCCCGTGCGCGAGAATGCGGCGGAGGCGGCTTGTAACAGCTTCACGCTGGCCCAGGCTCTGCAGGCCGCGATCACCGCTCATGCCGACATCGTCAACCTCAGCCTCGCCGGACCGCCCGACCCGCTGCTCGCGCGCCTCGTCCGTTACGGCATGCAGCAAGGCATCATCTACGTGGGCGCGGTGCCGCCGGCAAGCGGCGCATCGACCCACGCCTTTCCGGTCGACATACCCGGGGTGCTCGGGGTGCAGTCGGCGGAGGATGCGGGCGCCGGTTCCCGGCATCTGCTCGCTCCCGGCCGTGGAATCCTCACGCTGGTCCCCGGAGGACACTATGACTTCGCATCCGGCAGCTCCCTCGCGACCGCGGAAGTGACCGGCATCGTCGCGCTTCTGCTCGCCGACGGAAGGCGTCTGCCGGCGCCGACGGTGGAACGGATCCTCACCCGCAGCTCCCGTCAGGTCGCCACGCCCGCGGGCGTCCTCACCTCCGTCAACGCCTGCGCGGCAGTCGCCGATGCCCTGGAGCGCGCCGACTGCCAGGGCATCGGCGAGACGACCGGCGCGGAGGCGCAGAAGCCGGCCCCGATCAGAAGAACCCGTGCAACTGGATGAAGAAGAGCCGCGAGTTCTCGGAATCGATCCCGCGCGGTCCGTCGTAGTCGCGCACACCAACCCGTAGCTGCACGAACTGCACCGGCGTCAGCTCGTACACGACACTCAGCCGCGAGCGGCCGTTGTCGTGCACGCTCCGGTTGGGGTCGAGACGCTCCAGGGTGAGCTTGAGATTGTTGCCGGCGGCGATGCCCCAGTCGGCCTCGAGCAGCGCGGCCGCCTGCCGCTCGCCGGCGAATTGGGCGAATTCGTTCTCGACGCTGTCCACCTCTCCCAGCCAGACCACCGGACCGGTGCGCGCACCGCCGAAGGCGCCCACGATCTTTCGCCTCGCAAACGGCGAATCATCGTCATGGGCAGCGACGCCGAACCGCCACCTCGATTCGACGTAACTTACCTGCAGGCCGTATTCCTTGCCGCCGGTCGAGGGCAAGGCGCCCGCCGCGGTGCCGTTGCTCACCGTGAGCTGCGCGTCCCAGTGATTGCGCAGCCAGCCGAGCTCCAGCCCGTTGTCGGGGGAGTACATGGTGATGCTGCTGACGTCGTATACGAATGCGGTCTGATCCTCGAAGCGAAAACCGAAGGGCAGATACATGCGTCCCGCCTTGACGTACCAGTCGTGAGCCCCCGACCAGTAAATGGCATAGGCCTCGTGGTTCACCGCGGTGCCGGGCGTCACCTGCTCATCGGCATAGAAGATGAGTCGGTTTGGAACGACCTCCGCCTCGGCATACACCCGTCCCTGTTGGACCTCGAGGTGATCGGTGGAGGCCGCGTGCGGCGTCTGGGTGAAATTACCGTCGTAGCGAAGATCCCCGCCCACACGCAGCACCTTCGCGACCTCGCCGGTCCAGAGGCTCCAATTCCCGCGGATGGGATGCGCCGGCAGAACGGTCTGCGCGAACACGTCGCCGAAATCGCTGCGCAGGCCGCCTCCGGTCGGATTGACGTGGCACGTCTCGCACTTCAGGCCCATGCGCACGGCGAGATAGGGCTCGGCGAAGGCGTAGGGTGCCGCAGGCAGAGCGAGCGCGAGCAGACAGGCGGCGTACTTGCGACCAGCAGTCATCAGTTTTCCTCCGTCGTTTCGCGTTCGTAACCGCCGCCGGAGGCCTTGGTTCAAAGTGAACCGGAAGCGCGGTCGCGGAGCACACACGCGGACCATGCTGTCGATACTCCTGGGCCATTCGTATTTTCTGCGCCTCGACCGCAAGCAATGGCAGCGTGCAAAGCCCTACCCCCCGCTCGCGACCCTGCAGGTCGCTGCGCGGCTGCGCGCCCTCGGGCACGAGGTGGAGCTCTTCGATGCCATGCTTGCGGACGGCGTCGAGGAATTCGAGCGCAAGCTGCGCCGCCTCGGGCCGCGGCTGGTTCTACTCTATGAGGACAACTACAACTTCCTGACCAAGATGTGCCTGGCGCGAATGCGCGCAGCGGCCTGCCGCATGGTCCGCGCGGCGCAACGGGCGGGAGCGCGCGTCATCGTGGCGGGATCCGATGCGACTGACGTGCCCAGCGCCTATCTCGCAGCCGGAGCCGACACGGTTCTCGCCGGCGAAGGCATGGATGCCCTCGAAGTGCTGCTCGCACGTCTCGACCATGACCCTGGCATCAGCGGCGCGACGCTCGCCGATGGACTCGGCGGCGTGATTACGCGAGATGGCGGCGGCATATCCCCGGACGGCGCACGCCCCCCGATACCGCCGGCGCGCGGCGAGCTGCCACCTCCCGCCTGGGACCTGATCGATGTCGAGCGTTACCGCGCCTGCTGGCGGCGCGCACACGGCTATTTCAGCCTCAACATGGCAGCCTCCCGTGGGTGCTCCTTCCGCTGCGCCTGGTGCGCGAAGCCCATCTGGGGCAACCGCTATCTGCAGCGCCCCGCGGCCGAGGTCGCCGCGGAGATGACCCGCATCAAGCGCGAGCTCGCGCCCGATCACATCTGGTTTGCCGACGACATCTTCGGCTTCCGCGTGGATTGGGTGCGCGAGTTTGCGCGCGCGCTTGCCGCCTCCGGCGGGTTCATCCCGTTCACCATCCAGACACGCGCCGATCTCATCAGCGAGCGCATGGCCGCCGCGCTGCGCGAGGCCGGATGTTACGAGGCCTGGCTCGGTGCGGAAAGCGGCAGTCAGCAGGTGCTCGATGCCATGAACAAGGGCATTCGCGTGGCGGAGATTCACAGCGCACGCGCGCGGCTCGGCGCCGCCGGCATCCGGGTTGGATTCTTCATCCAGCTGGGCTACCTCGGCGAGGAGCTGCCGGACATTCTCGCGACGCGCGAGCTGATCGAGACCGCGCGCCCCGACGATGTCGGTGTCAGCGTCTCCTACCCGTTGCCGGGAACGAGGTTCCACGATCTGGTGAGTGCGCAGCTCGGGGACAAGACGCGCTGGCAGGCAAGCGGCGAGCTCGCCATGATGTTCAAGGGCACTTACACCTCGCCCTTCTATCGCAAGGTCCGCGATCTGCTGCATGAGGAAGTGCGGATCTCGGGCCTACTGGAGGCGCAGCAAAGCCTCATCGCGCCCCGGGCGCGCCGCTCGCTCGAGCAGCGCTGGGACCGACTGCTCGCACGCCAGGCGAGCTTCCTCAGCGCAAGACCCGGAAGCCTCACGCCCGCAGTCTCGCCTGTGGCCGTCCTTCCTTGAGAGCCGCGATGACCCAACCTTACGAGCGCATGCCGCCCCTTGCCGTCGTGCAGACGGCGTTGTCCCGGATTACCGACACGCTCGCCACCGCTCTAGGGCGTGGTGTTTGCGAGACTCCGTCGTGGAGCGAGCTCGAATGGCGGCTCGCGCCCGCCGTGGCCTCCATGCACGGCGTCTCCTCGCTTCTGGCAGGGGAGCTTCGCTGGCAAGGGCCAGCGCACTGGATGCGCTTTCTCGCCGAGCAGCGCCAACACACCCTGCTGCGGCAGCAGCGCATCGAAGAGCTTCTGGCGACGATCGACGAGCGCTCCCGCAGCGCGGGCATCGCCATGCTCGCACTGAAAGGCGCTGCGCTGCATCGCGCGGGCGTCTATGCCGCGGGCGAGCGGCCGATGGCGGACCTCGACCTGCTCGTACAACCCGCCGATACCCAATCGGCGGTGGCCGTCCTTCTAAGCCTGAGCTATCACGACGCCGGCACGACCTGGAAGCACCAGGGGTTCGATCCGCCGGACGCCGGGCGCCGCGCCATTCTCGGCGAGCACGCGGACAATCCCATCAAGGTCGATCTGCATCACAGAATCTGCGAGCGCCTGCCGCTCACGCCGACGGATCTCACAGACCTCATTTTCCCGCCGCATGCCCAACCCGGGCTCAATGGCTATCCCCGCGCGGCTGCATTGATGGCCCACCTGCTGGCGCATGCGGCGGGAACCCTGACGCACCGTGGCCTGAGGTTGATTCAACTCTGCGACATCGCCCGTCTCGGGCGCCGCATGAGCGATGCGGACTGGAGCGACCTCGTCCGTTTGCACGGCAGCGATCGGCGCCTCTGGTGGGCCGCACCGCCTCTGCTGCTCGCTGCACGCTACTTTCCCGAGGCGATCCCGCAGGAGGTGATCGCCCGACTCGAGCGCGGTTGTCCCTGGGTGCTGCGACGAGTCGCGCGCCGGAGGAAGCTGGCTGACTGCTCCTACTCGCACCTTTATATAGACCCCATGCCCGGTCTCATCTGGACACGCTCCCCGGCGCAGGCGCTGCGCTATCTCATCTCGCGAGTCTTTCCGGGCCCGGAGCAGCGCGCGCAGATGGAAGTCGTATCGAGAACCGCGCCCTGGTCCGCCGAGCCGCAGTGGCACCGGCAATCGCAGCCTCGGCGCATACTGCAGTGGCTCTGCTCGCGTCCAACCCGGACTGAGGCTCTGCAGCCGGTTCGCGCCGCGCTCTCGCGCGCCTGGTGACCCTCGATGCCGCCGGGTAGATCAGCATGAGGCCATGTTGCTCGAGCTCCCTCGACGATACGCGCGCGGCGTTCGACAGTGTCGCCGCCGATTACGACGGTCCAAGGGGCAACAATGCCCTGATCCAGGACATGCGCCGCGAGATGTGGCGCTGGCTCGATGCCATCTTTCCGAGCGACAGCCGTCTGCTGGATCTCGGTTGCGGCACCGGGCTCGATGCCGTGCGGATGGCGGAACGGGGCCATCGGCTCCTCGCAACCGACTGGTCGCCGCGGATGGTCGAGAGAACCCGTGCGCGCGCCGCGGCCGCGCAAGTCGACGACAAGGTCAGTACCGCCGTGATCGGGGCGCACGAGCTCGAGCGGATTGGCGAGCGCGCGGCTTTCGACGGGGTCTACTCCAACCTGGGCGCCCTCAACTGCGTGCCGGACCTGACGCCGGTCTCCCGCGAGTGCTCGCGGCTCCTCAAAACTGGCGGCCGGCTCGTATTCACCGTGATCGGCCGCTGGTGTCCGTGGGAGATCGCCCACTATGCCTTGCGCGCTGACTTTGCCCGTGTCCGTGTGCGTTTCGCGCGCCGACCGATGCCGGTCAGGATGAATGGACACACGGTATGGACCCGCTATTGGACTCCCGCGGAGCTCTATCGATCGTTTGCGCGCGAGTTCACGCTGGTCCATCACCGCTCTCTCTGCCTCTTTGCTCCGCCGCCCTACCTCACGCGGATCCAGGAGCGTCATGGCGCCTGGTTCGAGCGATTGTGGCGTTGGGACCGAAGCGCGGGCGGCTGGCCGCTGCTGCGAAGCCTCGGCGATCACTTCCTCATCGTGATGGCCAAGCGGTGAGCCGGGATCTCGCGCGGGAACCGGGCCCATCGCCGGGACTTCTCGGCGATACCCCCGAGCGCGACTATGCACGCAAGCTCAGGCTCTTCAACGCCTGCGCCGCTCCGGAGCTGAGGCAGGCGATCCTCGGTCTTAAGTTGCGCGACGGCATGCGCCTCCTCGATGCCGGGTGCGGCACCGGGGAAGTGTTGCAGCAGTTGCGCGACGCCGCCGGGCCGCAAGCCGAGGTCGTCGGCATCGATCTCTCTGCCGCGCACGTGCGGGTCGCACGCGAGACGGTAGCGGGCTCCGCGGCGGTGCTGCAGGGCGATCTGATGACGGCGGCGCTGCCGCGGGCGAGCTTCGATCTCATCTGGTCGGCGAACACGATCAATCACCTTCGCGACCCCGTCGCGGGCCTCGCGCGACTGGCGGCCCTGCTGCGCGCCCGAGGGCGCATCGCCGTGGGCCAGAGCGCGCTCCTGCCGGAGCTCTACTTCGCCTGGAACTCGCGACTCGAGCGCCTGACGCGCGATGCGGTCCGCCGGTACTACGAGGACCGCTACGGGCTCGGCGAGCACGACCTCAATGGCGCGAGAAACCTCCTCGGCTGGATGCAGGCGGCGGCCTTGCGCAATATCGCCGCGCGCACGTTCGTCATCGAGCGGACGGCACCGCTCGGCCCGGCCGATCGGGAGTACCTGCTCGAGGGGATCTTCAGAAGCACCTGGGGCGAGCGCCTGCGGCCTTACCTGCCGCCTGCGGATTACGAAGCGCTGCAGCGCCTCGTCACGCCCGATCACCCTGAATTCGCCCTGCAGCGGCCCGACTTCCACTTCATCCAGACCTTTACCCTCGCCGTCGGCGAGCGATCATGAGCGAAGCACACGCCGGCGCGGAGTACGTGCGCGCGATGCACCAACACGACCCCGATCGTCAGGCGCGCGAGGCGTTCCAGTCGCTCGCGCTGCGTCTCCTGCCGCAGGGTGGCGAGGGTGGCCGGGTGTTCGACTTCGGCGCCGGCGCGGGCATCGATGCGAAATTTCTCGCCGAGCGGGGGCTACGCGTGCGCGTTTATGACAACGACTTGCGGATGCGCCGCTACCTCGCCGAAAGCTGCCGCGAGCTCATCGATTCCGGGCGCATCGTGCCCGAGACGGGCGAGTACCCGGAGTTTCTCGCCCGGACGCCGGATCCAGGCACGCCGCGAGCGCATCTGGTGATCGCGAATTTCGCGCCGCTGGATCTCATCGAGGATCTGCCCGTGCTTTTCGCCAAGCTGCACGCGCTCACCGCCCCGGGCGGAGGACTGCTCGCGAGCGTGCTCAGCCCGTATTTCATCGGCGACCTGACGCTCGGCTGGCGCTGGCGCGGCATGATCGCGCAGTGGCGTACCGGCAAGCTCATCGTGCCCGGCGCGCGCGGCAACATCATCAGGCGGCGTCTGCGGGTATTCGCAGCCGAGTGTGCACCGTGGTTCAGCCTGGAGCGCGTGTTTCGCGGACTGCCGCCGCGGGATGCCGTGGAGGCTGAGGGTATCGACTTCGCGCTCAAGTCCCGCACCGCCTGGCTGCACCTGACCCGCTGCCGCTTCATGTTCCTCAAATTTCGCAGGGAGCCGGCCTGATGCTATCCACGCGGGCGCAGCAGCTCGGCGTAGAGGTCTTCGAAGCACGCCGCGGTGTAATCGGCGTCCTCGCGCAGCGCCCGAAGCCGCGCGGCGCCTGCGAGGCGAAGCCGCAGGGACTCATCGCCCATCACTCGATGCAGCGCCGCCGCCAGCGCCTCGAAGTCCCCGACCGGCACGGCCATCGCAGCTTCGGGGGCCCATTCGGCGATATGCCCGACGGCGGTGCCCACGGTCGGAATGCCGAGCACCGCCGCTTCCAGCAGCGCAATCGGGCCTGCCTCGTGACGGGAAGAGATGACCGACACGTGCGCCTGGCACATCAGCGGATGAAGCTGACGCTGCGTGAGAAAGCCGTGGAAGCGGACTCGGCCGGCGAGATCGAGCCTCAGCGCGAGGCGCTGCATCTCGCCGCCCAACGTGTCCTCGCCGACCATGTCCACGTGCAGCTCGGGATGGCGGGGTGCAAGCCGCGCGAGCGCGCGCAGCAGCGTGGACTGGTCTTTCACCCGATTGAGGGTGGCAACGTGAATCAGCCGTGCGGGCTCGCCGAAGCGGCGCGCCACCGGCTCGCGCTCGGGCCAGTCGCGTACGCGATCCACGCCGAGCGGCACACGCCGGGCGGCGACGCCGAGGCTCGAGAGGAGCCCGAGCTCCGGCTGGCTCGCCGCGGTGATGGCGGTCGCTCCCTTCATCACCACCGATTCCTGACATCGCCCGCGGCGGGTCACTCGCCCGCCGAAGCGGATATCGGGCATGCTGACCGGCTCGCCCCCCGCGACGTGCACGACGCTCGGGATCCCAAGCACGCGCGCGGCCGAGACCGCCACCAACCCGCAGGCGCCGGAGAAGACCGATTGCACGATGTCGAAATGCGACTCGCGGTGCTCGGCTAGAATCGCCCGCACGGCGCGCATGCGGGTCCAGCCGCTGCCGATGTTGTGCACTCGAGCTCCGCGCAGCTCCCAGCTACCGGGCCGTTGCTCTTGCCGTAGCGCGAAGACATGCAGCTCGTGAATAGCCGCCAACCGCTCGATGAGGGCGAGGACTGCCGGGATGACCCGCCGCTCGCCGCCGCGATCGACACCCCCCGGCACCACCAGCGCGAGCTTCATCGCGCGAGCTCCTCAGCGCTGCGCGGCGACATCGCCACGCAGCAGCCCCTCCAGCGCCAACACGGACGCGCGCGGGTGCCCCCCGCGGCGCAGCTCGAATGCCGGTATCGAGCGCATCCGCTGCAGAAACTTCTGCCACCCCGGCTGACTCGCCGCATAGGGTTGGCTCGCCCGCAGCCGCTCCAAGGCCTCGGCGCGCGCGAGCGGGGCCAGCAGGGACCGACCACGGGCAGGGCCGGCGGAGAGCACCACCAGTGCGGCGATCTCGAGCGGCCGCGGCGCGAGGCGAAATCGCCGCTGCCGCAGATCTACCTCGAGCTTGCGCACGCCGCTGCGGCGGCGGATGCTCGGCGCCCGACGAATGAGGCTCGCGTCCGCCGCCGAGAGGAAGCGCAGGGATTCCCGCCGCACGTGCAGGAAGTTGGCTACACCGGTCGCGAGCAGCGATCGCGGTGCGATGAACAGGCTGTCCTCCGAGACAAGATCCAAGCCCTGGAGCGCACAATGCAACACCGCGGTGGATTTGCCGGCTCCGCTCTGCCCGAGCAGAAGGAGCCCGCGGCCTGCTCGCCCGATGCAGGCGGCATGCAGCGGCATCAATCCCTGCACGCGGGCCGCGAGCGTGAAGACCGCGAGCTCGATGAGCTCGTAGCGCACGTGATAGGGCGACCGGAGCAGCTCGGGCGCAACGACGATCAGCGCCGCACGCTGCTCGGCGGACATGACGGCGACCGTCGAACACTCGCTGGCACCGCAAAGGAGTCCCGGAGCGGACAGCATCGCGAAGGGGGCGGGCGCTTCCCCGCCCCGAGCGCCGCGCCGCCGGTGTTCGCGCTGGGTCGGTCGCCCCAGCACCAGCCGAACCGTCATGTGCGCGGGCCTAGCCGACAGGCGATGCCGCGGCAAGCCGTCATAGGCCCAGCGGACGAGCCGCATCAGCTCCGCGCTCTCGCTTGCGAACTCAAAGGTGGCGCCGAGGATCTGACGCTGAATCCGCAGCAACCCGTCGGCCCGCTCCTGAAAAGGATCGGTCGCGATATCGTCGCTCGGTCCGATGTGCCTGCATCTCATCTCGGCGATCTCTGCCCGCCATGAGAGTCCTCAAGGCTTGCTGCTGGGTTCTCGGCTTCCTGCTGGCATCGACCCTCGTCGTGCTCGCGGTCTGGCACGATCAGCTGCACCGCCTCGGCGTCCACCGGCCTATCGTGCTCTATTCGCTCCTGGCCGCCGCACTGCTCGTTCCCGGAAGATTCCTCGCCCTGGCGGGCGCCTATCTCGCCGAACTGCTTTTCGTCGGCTGGCCGCGCTCCTCGCTCAAGATGCTCCGCAAGCCCTCGGCATCCGTCAGAATGGACGTGGTCACTATCGTCATGCAGTTGCTGCTGCCGCAGCGCTACCTCGGATATGTCCTGTCCTTCGGCTTGCTCTATGCGATCGACATCGGCACCCGGCACCTGGATCACCTCTCGGCAACGCGGCTGTTGCCCGCCTGGGGCCTGCAGATCTTCTGCGTCATCGCGTTTCAGTCGTTCCTGCGGTATTGGATGCACCGGCTCGAGCACGTGATTCCGGCGCTCTGGGCGCTGCACAAGTTTCATCACTCCGCGGAGAGCCTTTCGGTCCTGACTTCCGCGCGCACCACGCAGCTCACCCGGGGCATCGAGGCGGCTCTGGTGTTCGCACCGGCGGCTCTGTTGACGAATGCCACCGCTCCGGTGCCGTCCATCGACAGTCCGGCCTTCATCGTCGCCGTCATTTATTTCGTGTACAACACCTTCATGGGCATCAACGGCTACCTCGTTCACTCCAATCTGACCACGGATTACGGCTGGATCGGCCGCTGGCTGCTGGTGTCGCCGAGAATGCATCGGCTTCATCATGCCAAGTCGCCGAGCTACCAAAACAAGAACTTCACCTTCGACCTGGTCATCTGGGACCGCCTGTTCGGAACCTACGCGGCCTGCGCGCCGGATAAGGATCCGCTGACGATACCTCTCGGTCTGGAGGAGAACCCCTTCAATGGGCATCACAGCGCAGGGGGAGCATTGCGGGAATATTTCCTCAGCACCTATCTTGTCTTCTGGCAGGAGCTGCGCACCGGCCTGCGGGCCTGGAAGCCCGCGTGGCTGCGCGCCGAAGGCCGCTACCGTGCGGCATGACCTCGCGCGGTGCCGAGTCATATTCCCGCTCTCTCGCACGAGGTCGCCGCAACCGCGAGCGCGGCGCCCGGCGACTTGAGCCGGCGGCGGATCGCGAGATTCACCGGCTCCTCGTACCAGGTGAAAAGCGCGATCGCCAGCAACCAGGCGGCGATGAAAGCAGCGAGCGCCACGGCCACCCGGTGATGAGGCATGAGGGACAGGAGGGGTAGAGCCACGTAGCCGACGACGAGCATGTGCAGCAGGTAGAAGGAGTAGGAGCTTCTGCCGAGCAGGCGAGCGAGATTTCCGGACAGCGAGCGCGACAATGCCGTGCGCTCGCGGATGAGGCCGCAGTAAAGCAGCGCGATCGGCGCCGGCATGAGGAAGTTGTTGATGAGAACGATCGCCGCGTAATCGAGCGGCCGCCGCTGGTAGATCGCAAGCATCGCCAGCGTGAGCGCCGAGACGCCGGCGAGCCCCGCTGCCGTCCGCCACCTGCCCGCAACCATCAGCGCGCGGGACTTCTCGAGGCGCGTGACGTAAATGGCGAGGTATATCCCGGCGAAGAATTCGGCGAAGTGCCCGAAGAAGGTCGTCGACAGCACGAAGGCCGCCGTATGCAGGAAGCGAATATCGAGTCGCGAGATCTCGAGCGCGGCCCCGAGAAGAGCCGCCGCCGCGGCGAATGCGGCGGCGAAGCCTCGCCGCCGGGTGATGAGCATGAAAAGCGGTGCCAGAGCGTAGAAGCACTCCTCGACCGTGAGCGACCAGCTCGGCTGGATGATGAGCCTGGCGTGATAGAAAAGCGCATGGGTCAGCGTGTAGTTGCTCGCGAGCACCGCGGGGCTGAACTCTCGCTGCAGGCATACCGCGAGGGTGAGCAGCAGGAAGTAGACCGGGTAAATGCGCGCAAAGCGGTTGACGAAGTATTTCGACAGCCACTCCCCCGTGAGCCGCGCCTGCTCGTGGTAGAGGCGGAAGATGAGGAAGCCACTCAACACATAGAAGAAGGCCATGACATTGATGATGAGGTGCCACTCGGCCCACGGGGGAAAATGATCGAAGAAGACTGCGATGGCGCCGAATGCGCGAATCCCCGTCAGCGCCGGATACCGCTCGCTTGCCGCCGCCGCGCCGCTCGGTCTCATGAGGCGCATGAACCTTCCGCCCACTGCGCCGCACTCACGGCGGAGATGCGGCGCGATACGCCGCAGTGGAGGGTGCGCTCATGACAGCTTTGCTGCCGCAGGCGCTGAAGCGCCGCATCCGGGCCCTGCCCCAATGGTCCGCGGTCGGCCTGCGCCAGCCCCAGCAGGTCGTGCAGGTGCGGATGCAGGGAACCCACGGGGAAATCGACATCACGGGCGCGGCGGTCGTTGCGGCGCTCAGTCCCCTCACCCTGGGCGTAGGCCTCGATGGCGCGGGCCTCGCACTCGGTGACTGCTCTACGCCGCTGCTGCGCTTCATCGATCTCGAGTCCGGGCGGACGGTCGGAAAGCTGGAGCTCCTCAGGGTGCGCGACTGCTCGACGCGAGCCGCCCGGATCGCGCTCTTCGAGGTGCGGGCTGCCGACCAACGCTGCCTGCAGTGGCCCTACCGGCCGTGGAACCACTATCTGCAGAATCGGGCGATCCGCATGCACCGGCCTGCGGACAACTTCTGGATGCCTCCCGAGGCCGTACAGCAGCTCATGATCTTCTACATCTGTCCCCGGCAGGTCGTGCTGGTTTCCGTGGAGGACGGTGAGCACCGCAATCTCTTTCCGATGGACCTGATCGGCCCGGTGGCCCCGGAGCGCTTCTCGCTCGCACTGCGTAACACCAGTCGGTCGGTGCCGGCCATGAAGAGCGCTCGCCGCGTGGTGCTGTCGGATGTCGCCGCCGCGGACTGCGGCCTCGCCTACCGACTCGGCGCCCATCACCGCGAGCCGCTTTCCGACTGGCACGCGCTTCCCTGCGCGATCGAGCGCTCGCGGGAATTCTCCCTGCCCTTCCCGCGCGGCGCGCTGCGCGTGCGGGAGCTCGAGGTGCTGCACTTCGAGACCATCGGCTCGCACACCTTCTTCGTGACGCGCATCGCCGGGGAGCAGCCGCTCGCCGAGGCGGATCAGCTGCATCACACGAGCGGCCTGTATCAACACTTCAGGATGCGCCACGGGCGTCCCTTCCCCGCCGCTGCCTGAGTTCGGGTGATCCCCGCAGCGCCTCGTAGGTCCAGCTTCGGGCAAGTCTTCCGCCCTCCAGCTCGAATATGACATCGCAAGGCTTGAGGGAACTGAGCCGGTGGCCTGTCAGGATGACGGTCCGTCCGTCGCGTAGAGCCTCCAGAGCCTCGACGATGCCCTGCTCGGCCGCCTCATCGAGCTCGCTCGTGGCCTCGTCCATGATCAGGACCGATGCGTTGCGGTAAAGCGCCC
>DATFCZ010000118.1:0-24884 GCA_035252605.1 Steroidobacteraceae bacterium | reverse complement strand
CGCCCTGACGGACGCCATCGCCGCGGCGGCGAGCGCCGCGGGCGCGCAGATCCGTCTCGGAACGCCGGTCGCGCGGGTGATCGTCCGGAAGGACAGTGCGGCGGGTGTGCTGCTCGAATCGGGCGAGAGGCTCGAGGCGGGCTGTGTGGTCTCGAGCGCCGACCCGAGGACCACCTTCCTCCGACTCCTCGGAGCCGAGCACCTCGACACCGGTTTCGTGCGCCGTGTCGCGCACTTGCGAACGCTCGGCATGACTGCGAAACTGCACCTCGCTCTCGAGCGCATGCCACGGTTCACGGCCCTGGCGGACACCGCGCCCGCGGGCCGGTTGGTGTTGGCTCCTTCTGCAGAGGCCGTGGAGCGGGCATTCAACGATGCGAAATACGGACAGTTCTCGGCGGCCCCGCTGCTTGAGGTCATCGTACCGACGGCGGTTGATTCGACCCTGGCGCCATCGGGCCGGCATGTGCTTTCCGCGGTAGTGCAATACGCGCCTTACAAGCTGGCCGGCGGCTGGGAAGGGCAGCGGGAGCGCTTCCTCGATCTCATCCTGCAGACGCTCGAGTCACACGCACCGGGCCTGCGCGACTCGGTACTCGCGGCGGAACTGCTCACTCCGCCCGACATCGAGGCACAGTTTCGCATCAGCGGCGGACACTGGCACCACGCGGAGCTCGCGCTCGATCAGTTCTTCATGGTCCGTCCGGTCGCAGGCGCCGCCCAGTACCAGGCACCGCTGCGCGGCCTCTTCATCTGCGGCGCGGGCTGCCACCCGGGCGGCGGCGTGATGGGCATCGCGGGCCGCAACGCGGCGCGCCAGATTCTGGCGCGGGCGGCCTGAGATGCTTACCGAGAGCCAGCCTCACTATCGCGAGCCGCTGCTCAAGACGCCCTTCCATG
This sequence comes from Steroidobacteraceae bacterium, assembly GCA_035252605.1. Taxonomy (GTDB): domain Bacteria; phylum Pseudomonadota; class Gammaproteobacteria; order Steroidobacterales; family Steroidobacteraceae; genus 13-2-20CM-66-19. The sequence continues at coordinate 23,984 of DATFCZ010000118.1, read as the reverse complement.
AGCGCATGCGCGCCTTCAGCCAGCTCGACAGCTTCATCCCCTGGGCGGGCTACAGCACGGTCGATGTGTTCACCAGCGTCGAGCAGGAATACTTCGCGATTCGTAACGGCGCCTCGCTCTATGACCTGACGCCGATGGTGAAGTACCGGATCGCGGGAGCGGACGCCACGCGCTTTCTCGATCGTCTGGTGACGCGGCAGATCTCGAAGCTCCGCCCGGGCAGAGTCGCCTACGCGATCTGGTGCGATGATGCCGGGCGCCTCATGGACGATGGCACCGTGTTCTGTTTCGGCGAGGCGGAATACCGGCTCTGCACGGGTGAGCGGCAGCTCGATTGGCTCCTCGACTCGAGCATCGGCTTCGATGTCGAGATCGGCGAGATCACCGGCGAGATCGCGGCGCTCTCGCTGCAGGGTCCCTGCTCCTGTTGGGTTCTGAAGCGTCTCGGCCTCGCCGGTATCGAGACGCTGGCGCCGTTCGAGCACCGCAAATTCACACTCGCGACCGCAACCGGCGGTGTGGCAACGCCGGTCATGGTCTCACGCACGGGATTCACCGGCGACCTGGGCTATGAGCTGTGGGTGGACCCGGCGGAGGCCGAGCGTCTGTGGGATGCGCTGATGGAGGCAGGGAGCGTGCGAGCCATCAGGCCCGTCGGCTCGCGCGCACTCAACATTGCGCGGCTCGAGGCGGGCTTTCTTCTACCTAACTTCGATTTCGTCTCGAGTGCGCATGCGCTGCGCAACGGCACGGCCCGCTCGCCTTTCGAGTTGGGCCTCGGCTGGTGCGTCGACTTCGGCAAAGGACACTTCAACGGGCGGCGCTCGCTCCTCAAGGAGCACGGCCGCGCCCCGGCGCGGCGCCTCGCGGGGCTCGACATCGAAGGCATGAAGCCCGCGCACAATGCGCTCCTCTACGCCGACCGCGCCGGACGCCGCGAGATCGGCAACGTCACCTCGGCCGCATGGTCGCCCACCTGCAAGCGCAACATCGCACTCGCGATGCTGGATGCGCCGCACTTCGAGACCGGCCGGCAGGTGTGGGCGGACATCTACCTCAACCGGGAGCTCACCTGGGAGCGGCGCATGGTGCGCGCGCGGGTGGTGGAGCGGCCGTTCTTCGCGCCCGCGCGCCGGCGCGCCACCCCGCCCGCGGATTACTGAGGAGCGCGGCCACCCGTGATCGGCACTGCACTCAAGAGCTCGAGCGAGCGGCCGTGGCTGGATCCTCAGGCTAAGCCGCAGATCGTCATCGAAGGCGTCACCAAGACCTTCGGCAGCTCCACGGCAGTCGACAACATCAGTCTCAATATCTTCCAGGGCGAGATGTTCGCGCTGGTCGGCGCCTCGGGCTGCGGCAAGACGACGCTGCTGCGCATGCTCGCGGGGTTCGAGCGCCAGAGCAGCGGACGCATCCTGATCGATGGCGTCGAGATGACCGATGTGCCGCCGCACGAGCGCCCGGTCAACATGATGTTCCAATCCTATGCGCTCTTTCCTCACATGACGGTGGAGAGCAATGTCGGCTATGGAATCCGCCGGTTGCCCATCAGCCGGAGCGAGCGCGAGCAGCGCATCGAGCAGGCGCTCGAGATGGTGCAGCTCAGGCATTTGGCCAAGCGCAAGCCGCACCAGCTGTCGGGGGGCCAGCGCCAGCGGGTGGCGCTCGCCCGCGCGCTCATCCGAAGACCGAAGGTGCTGCTCCTCGATGAGCCGCTGTCCGCGCTCGACAAGAAGCTGCGCGAGAAGACCCAGTTCGAGCTCATGGACCTGCAGTATCACGTGGGCATCACTTTCATCGTGGTCACGCACGATCAGGACGAGGCGATGGCGCTCGCCACCCGCATCGCGGTGATCGACCGTGGGAAGGTGATGCAGGTGGGCACGCCGTCGGAGATTTACGAGTTTCCGCAAAGCCGCTTCGTCGCCGACTTCGTCGGCACCACCAATCTCTTCGAGGGTACGGTGGCGGCAACCGAGCCCGGAGGAGTCACGGTGCAGTGCCCCGAGACCGCCTGCGACCTGAAAGTGGACGATGTCGGACGATTCTCTCCCGGCCAGCGCGTCTGGGTGGCGCTGCGGCCGGAGAAGATCCGCCTGAGCAAACATCCGCCGGAGGGCGAGCGTATGAACCTGCTGCGGGGCGAGGTTTGGGAGCTCGGGTATCTCGGCCACCGCTCGATCTATCAGATCAAGATGGCGAGCGGCAAGCTCGTGACGGTGGTGGCGCAGAACGAGCGGCGCACCTCCGAGTGGTCGATCGACTGGAGCGATGAGGTCTACATGAGCTGGCGGCCGGACGCCGCCGTCATTCTGCAATCGTAAGCGCGTGAAGAAGTGCAACACCGCAGCTCTCGCGGTCTGCCCGCTCGCCGCGCTGCTCGCGATGAGCGCGGTGAGGGTATCGGCCGCCGACGCTGCGCGCCCGTCGGCCGGTAACGTCACGGACGCACGTGTCATTGCCGCCGCGCCCCGCGGGCGCAACTGGCTCGTGCTCGGGGGTGACTTCGGCTCGCAGCACTATAGCCCCCTCAGTCAGATCAACGCCGGCAATGTGAGTCGGCTGGGCCTCGCCTGGGCGCTCGACATCGCGAGCCCCATGGGGCTCGCCACCGAGCCGATCGTGGTCGACGGCACCCTGTACGCGACCGCCTCGCTCGATCGCGTCTATGCCGTCGATGCGGCCTCCGGCCGACTGCTGTGGCGATTCGACCCGCACGTGCGCCTCAACGTCATGCGCAATTCATGGGCGGCGCGCACGAACCGCGGAGTGGCCGTGTACCGGGGCAAGGTGTACCTGGGGACCGGGGACTGCCGGCTGATCGCGCTCGATGCGGCGACCGGACGGGAGCTCTGGAGCTCACCGGTGTGCCTCGATACCACCCAGACCGGAATCACCGGCGCGCCGGCGATCGGGGATGGCAAGGTCTACATCGGCTACAACGGTTCGGACACCGGGGTGCGCGGCTCGCTGGTCGCATTCGACGCCGACACGGGCAAGCTCGTGTGGCGATTCTGGAACGTGCCGGGTAATCCCTCGAACGGATTCGAGAGCGAGGCGCTGCGCGAAGCGGCAAAGACCTGGCACGGCGATCACTGGTGGCAGACCGGCGGCGGTGATGTCTGGGACTCGATCACTTATGACCCCGCCACCCGCACCGTGATCTACGGTACCGCGGGAGCCACTCCGAACGCACTCTTCGGCGATCGGGCCGCCATGAAAGTGAGCGGGCCGAGACTCTTTGCCGGCTGCATCGTCGCCGTGCGGGCGGACACCGGCAAATACGCCTGGCACTACCAGACCAGCATCGACACCGAGAATTTCCACGTGCTGGTGACGGATCTCACGGTCGGCGGCAGGAAGCGACACGTGGTCATGACGGTGCCGCGCAATGGCACCTTCTTCCTGCTCGATGCGACGAGCGGCAGGCTCATCGCGAAGAAGGATCTGGCCGCTGCCCACGCCGCGTCTCGAGATGCGGCGCACCGACCCCGCAGCGGGCATAACTGGTGGCCGATGAGCTACGATCCCGTCACACGCCTGCTGTACATTCCGACCTACGACGACGTGGCGCGGCCGACGGGATATCAGAATCAGGCGACGGGACGCCTCGTTGCCTGGGACCCGATAGCCGAGACGGCCCGTTGGACGGTCCCGCAGCCACTCTCGACCAACAGCGGAGTGCTCTCCACCGCGGGAAACCTGGTCTTTCAGGGACAGGGCACGGGAGAGTTCGACGCCTATTCCGCGGACTCCGGTAAGAAGCTCTGGTCCATCGAGACGGGCTCTGCGATCGACTCGGTACCCGTGACCTATACGGTCGGGAACGATCAGTACGTCCTCATGCCCGTCGGGCTCGGATCGGCCTCACGCCTCTTCGGTCCCGTGAGCACCATGGCCACCCCGGAGTCGAAGCTCGGTCCTTCGCGGCTGCTCGCGTTCAGCCTGCGAGGCACGATGCGGTTCCCATCCCCGATCGTGATCGCCCCGGCGGTTCCAAAACCACCGGAGCAGATGGCGGATGCGGCCACCGTCGAGCGCGGTCAGAGACTCTTCGAGAAATTCATGTGCGACGACTGCCACTCACCCGAAGCGGACGGCAGCGGGCAGTGGCGGCTGAACGGCACGATACCGGATCTGCGCTACATGCCGGCCGAGGTCCATGAGCAGTTCCTCGCGATCGTGCTCGGCGGCACGCATCGGCAGAATGGCATGCCGGGCTTTGCGGACGGCGCGGGCTTTCCGCTCGTCAAGACCAGGATGTCGGTCGCCGATGCGCTCGCCCTGCACGCCTACCTCATCCACCTCGAGTGGAAGGCGTACGAGGCCGATCAGAAGCGGTAGATACCCGTTACTCCGAAGGTGCGCGGGCGGAACGTCCACTGGGTCTGCAGCCGCGTCGCCGACTCGCACGCCGGTGTCGGTGTGGTGCACAGGCCGGGATCGATGGACCAGGCGTAATTGGTGACGGTGTGGCTGTTCGCCAGGTTGTCGACGAACGCCTCGAATCGCCACTCGCCGAAGCGCATGCCGCCACGCATCGACATGAAGTTCGTCGAGCTCAGAGCATAGTTGGCGGGGTCGTACTGCTGAGTGTTCGGGTCCTGCTGCGGCGATGCCCACTTCGGGCGTCCCTGGTACTCGTCGTCAAAGCGGACGAAGGAGTCGTGGCCGAACAGCGGGAAATCGTACTGCAGTCCGATCGAAGCGGTGACCGGCGGGCCCGGCTGCCCGCTCTCACCGGTGATCGCATCGCCGTTGGCCACGATCGGTGTGATCTCGCTGGGCGAGAAACGGGCATCCCGGGTGTAGCGCGCATCGGTGTAACCGGCGGTGATATCGGCCGTGAACTGGTCGGTGAGCGCGATGTCGGCCTGCAGGTCGGCGCCCTTCGCCACCGCGCTGCCGAGATTGGCGATGAAGGAGATCTGGCAGACCGGCGGCACCACGGTCTGCTGAATGTTGTTCCAGCGGATGTAGTAGATGCTGCTCGCGAGCGTCAGGCGGCCCCGGATGTTGTTCTTCGCGCCGATCTCGTAGCTGTTGACCGAATCGGAATTGAAGGTCTGCGGCGAGGCGGTGATGCCGAAGGCCTGGAAATCCGGAGCGCAGGCGGCATAGGGCACGGGATTGTTGGCGCCACCGGGACGGAAGCCCTTGGCGTAGGTGGCGTAATACAGGTCGTTGTTGTCGTACTGATAGGCGAGGCTCACCTTCGGCGTGAACGCGTTCTCCGATTTCGCGCCGCTGCCCGTCTGCGGGGGTGTCAGGAAGAGCTGCGGCCCTCCGGTCAGGGTATTGAACGTATAGCGCATGTGCGACTCGCGCGCCCCGAGCGTGAGCTTCCACTGCTGGGTGAAGGCATAGGTCGCCTCGCCGTACCAGGCGTATTGCGTGTCCTTGGCGGCGGTCTGCAGAAAATAGGAGTCGTTGGGGAACCTCGGGTCGTACAGCACCGGCGTGTAGGGCGTGGTGCAGGCGTTGGCAGTGGCGTCAAAGTTGCAGAACACCTGGTCGTAGGTCGTCCCGTAGTAAACCGTCGTCAGCTCGTTGAGCAGCGGATCGTGGATCTGCTCGAGATAGGTCTGACGGTCGCTGCTGAAGAAGAGCCCCGTCGTCCACGTGAGCGCCGAGTCGGGACTGGTCGATTGCAGCCGTACCTCCTCGACGATGTTCTGCTGGCCGTTATCGACCGTGGCCGGGGCGCGGTAATTGGTCGCCCCGGGTGGTAAATGCACGCCGCTGCCATCGAGCAGCAGCGGCAGCCCGTATGCGAGGGAGGCGAATACCGCGGGGGACTGATAGAAGCCGAGATTGTAGATCGTGCCCTCGTACGCCGAGGTGTCCTTGCGATGGTAGTACGAGGTGTCGGAGATCAGCTCGAACGCGCCGAACTCGCCCGTGACCTTCAGCGACGGCAGGTAGAACTTGTCGGGGCGTTCGCGCCGGTCGGGATCCGCGCTCACGAAACTGCTCCGGCTCGGATCGGAATAGAGTGGCCAATAGTCGTCGGTGTTGTTCGAGACCCGGCTCTGATAATAGAAGGCGGGCCGCACCTGCCAGCGCTCGCTCACCGCCCAGATCGCATCGAGGCGCACGAGGTAGGAGTTGGCGTAGTTGGCGTTGTGCTGCACCGTGCTCAGGGTCACCGGATCGATGAGGTCGATGTAGCCGCCGTCGCGGCGGTACCAGAGGGCGGCTCGGACGCCGAGCTTGCCGTCGACGAGCGGCGTGCCCGCGGCGACGCCGGCCTCGTAGCTCGGCGCGCCGCCTTGCGTATCGGACAGCTCGTCCCGGCTGTAAAAGCTGCTGTGGGTGAGGCTGGGCGGCGTCGTGATATAGCGCACCGTGCCGCCTTCGGAGCCGGCGCCGAATAACGTGCCCTGGGGGCCGCGCAGCACCTCGACGCGCTCAAGGTCGAATGCCTGCGGCAGGGCCTCGTCGGGATTGAACGCGAGGGCGCGCATCTGGATCGGCGTGTCGTCGATGTAGATCCCGGTCGTGCCCGCGCCGCCACTCGAGGCGATGCCGCGGATCGCGATGTTGGCGGTACCGGAGTTGTCGACATAGATGCCGGGGGTGAATCGCGCGACTTCCTGGATGTCCTTGATGCCCCGCATATCCATGCTCGCCTGACTCATCGCCGTGATGCTGAGCGGAACCTTGCTGGCCTCCTCCGCGCGGCGGGTGGCGGTGACGACGATCTCCTGCAGCTGCGGTCCGGCGTCGGACGGCTTGCCGCCCGTATCGGCGGCCTGGGCGGAGGCAATGACCAGTATGAGCAAGCATGCGCCGAGGATCGCCTGCTGGATCAGCCGGCGGCACGAAGCGTGGCGCGCCGGCGGGTGAAGTGCCCCGGTACCGTGTCGAAGTGCGTGCATGACCTGACCTCCCGCGATCTTCAGGAAACCCCCGGACCAGCGCTCGATACCGCGCCCACCCGCGTCACGGCCGACGACTCCCTTTTGTATCGATTAACAATACTTGTACATCGGTCACTCTAGCCGACGGCCGCGAGCCGGTCAATGAGCGGCAAGGGACTACTATCGGTTACCGATACGATGGTATTCTCGCCAGCATGGTTGACGCGAAAAATCCGGCCGCAAGACGCGCGCGGGCACGGCCGCGCAGGGCAGCATCGGGAACCGCGAGCGGTGCGCCGGCGTCGACCCACAATCCGCTGTTCAACGATTCGGCGCAAAAGGCGCTCGCCGTGCTCGAGGCCTTCGGGCGGGGGCGGCGCGTTTTGAAGCTGGCTGAAGCCGCGGAATTGGCGGGCATCACCAAGGCTTCCGCGCAGCGCTGCATCCACACCCTCGAGGTGTTGGGATATCTTCGGCGCGACAGGCGCAGCACCGGATGGGTGCTGACGCCCCGGGCGCTCGTCATCGCCCATGCCTATCTTTCCGGCTACCCTCTGGTCGAGCAGGCGACGCAGCATCTGGTCGATCTCAATCGTGCCACCGGCGAGTCCGTCAGCCTCTCGGAGCCTGACGGAACGGAGATGGTGTTCGTGGCGCGATTTCCGAGTCACAAGCGCTTCCTCATCCACATGCCGATCGGCCGCCGGCTGCCGATGTATTGCACCGCCTCGGGGCGGGCGTATCTGTCCGCCCTGCCGGCCGCCGAGGCGCAGCGCCTGCTGCGGCACTCCTCGCTCCTGCCATTGACGCCCATGACCATTACGGACAGCCGGCGGATCATGGAGCTCATCGAGAAGGCCCACCACGACGGCTACGCCTGCTCCGATCAGGAGTGCTACCGGGGCGATGTGACCGTCGCCGCTCCGGTGATCGGCGAGGGCGGCCATCCGGTGGGCGCCGTCAACATCTCCGCCCCGACCAGCCGTTGGACGCTCGAGGAGATGCGCGCGAAGCTGGCACCGCTCGTGATGGAGACCGCGCGAGCCGTCTCCGGCGGATCGATCCCTCATGCGCACGCGTAGGTTCCTTCAGTTCAGGTACGACCTCCATGTCAAGACATCCATTTGACGCACCATTTTGGCGCGTGGTCCGCAGAGCGCTGTTGCCGAGCCTGCCGCTGCTTGCGAGCTCGGCGCTCTGGAGCCCGGCCGCCGCGCAGACGGCCGATCGCGGTGCCGTCTTCGACGCCAACTGCTCCATGTGCCACCAACTCGGGGCCATGGGTGTGCCCGGGCAGTTTCCCCGCCTCGCCGGCCGCGCCGGGCCGATCGCCGCCACGGCGGCCGGAAGGAACTACCTCGAGCGCGTGGTCCTCTCCGGGATGATCGGCAGCATCACCGTCGACGGCACGCCGATCGTCGGCGGCTTCATGCCGCCCTTCGCCTCCCTGTCGGATCAGGATCTCGCCGCGGCGCTCGATTACATCGTCAGCCTGGATGATTCAGGCAAGCTTCATTGGAAAGGGCCGCTGTTCACGCCCGCGGACATCGCGCGGGTGCGTGCGGACAAGGCTCTCTCGCCTGCGCAGGTGCATCAGCTGCGCGCCGCCGTCGTGACCGACAAACACCCTTAAGTGCCGACGTTCTGCGCGACGAACGGATACGCGCGCTTCGACAGCACCTGCTCGATCGCCCAGTGCGCGGTGAGAAAGGCCGCATCGGTATGCGGGCTCGCGGCCGCATCCGCATTGGCGATGGTAATGAGACCGTAGGGCTGTCTCGCCCTCACGCACGGACGGCGGTCGGTCTCGGTGAACACCCAATCGAGCGGATCGTACAGGCTGTTGTAGGTGTACGAGTAACCGTGGCACCAGCGGTTGACCATGATGCCGAGGATGTCCCGGCGCGCATCGAAGCCGCCGGGCGAGAGGATTCGCGCCAGTTGATCGCGGATATTGCGCTCGAACGTCTCGAAGCTCGTACCGAGCAGCTCCGCCCGTCCCGCCCGGTGCTGTTGCTTGCGGGGAAGCCCCGGCACGTTGGGATAGCGCGTCAGGAAGAGCGCGATGGGCTCCTCGGGAGAGGCCGAGTGACGCAGCGCTCCGAGATCCACGGGCTCCGGCAACGAGACCGTGTCGTGATACATCGTGGGACATAAGACGGAGCTGATCCCGAGCTTCTCGAACGACTTCCAGTTCCTCACGAACACACTGGTGTAGACGATGGGCGCCTTGACATTGTCGGCCAGCGCAGCCTTCTGCTCCGCGGGCAGCTCGGGAACGATGTATGGGATCATCATGTTCCAGGACGCCATCACGCATGCCCGCGCGCGCACGTCATGGAGCTTGCCCGAGCCGGAATTCGAGGGGCTGTATGAGACGATGACTTCCTTGGCGCTCGCGGCATCGCCGTCGTGCCGCACATTGAGCACCGTGCTGTTAAGGCGAATGCGCGTCGAATTCGCAGGGTGATCGAAGCGCGCGTAGTCGACTCGCGCCGTTCCGACCTCCTCCATGGTCGTGCCGGGCACCGCCTCGGGAATCAGCCGGCGGACCAACAGGCGCACGAGAGTCGCGTTGCCATCGGGAAAATGCACGTCGCTGCGCCCGGGTCGTTGGCGGCCATGCTGGCCGCCCGGCAAGTCCGCCAACAGCCCTTCAGGCAGCGGATCGAGCTTCAGGCCTGCAAAGCCGGCGCCGCCCATCACCCAAGCGAAGAGCGCCGGGGTGGCATCCGCGCCGACACCGAACACGTCGCGCCCGAGCGCCATGTAGAACCAGTAGGCCTGCGGATCGACTTTGGCGACCTGAAGGAGGTAGTCCCTGTAGGAGATTCGGGCGAGGCGCTCCTTCTTCTGCCTCTGGGTGAGTCCTGCGAGGTAGTCGGGTTGCGCGGCGTCCTGCAGGCGCAGGAGATCCCGTTTCGCTCGCTCCGAGAGCGGCATGCGGCTCACGTACTCCGGCGTGAGCGGGGGGCGGGATTGCCCCGCGGCATGCATGGAAGGTACCAACAGCCGGTCGGCGCCGAATGTCTCACGGTCGAAGAAGTAGCCCGTGCGCAAGCCGAGCGAGCGGTAGAGCCTCTCGTTGGCCTCGTTCGCCGCTACGTACCGCGGCAGGTCCGCTCCGATATCATCCAATACCTCTCGCGCCCACTGGTTGTAGCGCTCCGGCGATTCGATATCGAGGGTGCCGCCATTCAGCACCAGCGTGCGGCCGCGGTAGTGGAATTCGTTCCGCCGCGCGTGCCCGCCAACATCATCGTGATTGTCGAGAATGAGCACCCGCGCGCCCGCGCCTACGCTCTTATGAAAAAAATGAGCGGCCGCAAGTCCGCTCAGGCCCCCGCCCACCACCACCAGATCGTAGGTTTCCCCGGTGTGCTCCGCGCCCGACAGATCGACCGAGCGGCGGTCGCGCAGGGCGTGGGCCGCGATGAATGAGCCGGGCTGCGATCCGCGGATGCCGGTTCTCATCGGCGGGTACGGATAATCCTCGCCCGGAGCGACGTTGGCATCGGCGTAGCCGGCGCCCATGGCGCCCTCGGGAACGGCCAAAGAGCCGGCGACGGAGCCGGCGACCCAGGCGACACCATTGAGGAAATCGCGCCGGGAGATCTCACGATCCATTCCCAGCTTTTGGCCCAGCTCTTGGCCGAGGTCGGGGTCCGAGCCGCCGGTCGGCTCGCCGGGCTTGTCGGTCATGCGCATCGCTCCCTGTAAGTGATGGCTAAGCCTCGCGGGCCGAGAGCGGATTGCCGATCGGGAGCCGGCGCAGCCGCCGCCCGGTGGCGGCGAAGATGGCGTTGCAGAGGGCCGGCGCGATCGGCGGCAGACCGGGCTCGCCGACTCCGCCCGGCGGTACTTCGAAGCTCGAGGGCTGCAGATGGAGTCTGATTTCTCGCGGTGCCTCCGGCATGCGCAATACCCGGAAGTCGTTGAAATTCGACTGCTGTACCCGTCCCTCGTTGAACGTGATCTCGCCGTACATCGCCAGGGTGAGTCCCATGATGCACGCGCCCTCGAGTTGCGCGCGAATGCGATCGGGGTTGACCTGCGGACCGCAATCGAAGGCGACGTCGACGCGCGGAATGACGATCTCGCCGCGAGTGCCGACCTGCACTTCGATCACCGCAGCGGCGTAGCTCATGAAGCTGTAGGTGGCGGCAAGCCCGAGGCCGTGTCCCCTCGGCATCGGCCGTCCCCAGCGCGCCTCGAGCGTGGCGCGCTCGATGACGGCGCGCAGGCGACCCGTATCGAGCGGATAGAGCCTGGGCGATTCGCCATAGTTCCAGTCATCCCCCAGTGAGTGCGGGTCGATGCGGCGCGGTGGCCCGAGGAGCTCGAGCTGATAATCCCGCGCATCGCGTCCGGCCGCGCGGGCCAGCTCATCGATGAAGCTCTGAACCGCGAAACCGTGCGCGATGTTGTATACCGAGCGGAACCAGCCGATGCGCGTATAGGCCGCCACCTGCGGGATCTCGAGCCGGATGTTGGGAATGCGAAACGGAATGTTGTTCATCCCCATGCCGTACTCGGTCTGATCTTCGCCCTCGGCCCCGGCCTCGAAGGTGGCATTCTCGGTCGGCGCCGCGGAACGGTGCAGCCAGGCGAGCGGCATGCCCGTTGCGCCCAGCACCGCTTCCAGGCGCTCGAGCGACACGGCCTGATAGTAATCGTGGCGGATGTCATCCTCACGGGTCCACATCACCCGCACCGGCGCCCCCTGCATCGCATGCGAGAGGAGCGCCGCCTCGCCGGCGAAATCCGGCAGCGATTTGCGCCCGAAAGCGCCTCCGAGCAGCGTCACATGCACGGTGACGTCCGACTCCTTGAGCCCGAGAAGGCTCGTCACGAGATCGCGCGTGGCCTGCGGCGCCTGCACCGGTGCCCACACCTCGCAACGTCCGTCGACGATGCGCGCGGTTGCCGCCGGCGGCTCCATGGAAGCGTGGGCGAGGAACGGCAGGTAGTACTCGGCCTCGATCCGCCTGCCGCCCTGGCGCAGGGCCGTCAAAGCATCGCCCTGGTTGCGGACCACTTTCGCCGGCTCGCGCACGGCGCGTTGCAGCACGGCCTCGAACTGCCGCGAGTCGTAGCTTCGGTTGGGACCATCGTCCCAGCGCAGCTTCAGCGCTTGCCGCCCTTGCATGGCCGCCCAGGTATTGCGGGCGAGCACCGCCACGCCTCCCAGCGGGTAGTACTGGGCAGGCAGGGGATGCGGGCGGATTTCGATGACCCGGACCACGCCCGGAACTGCGAGCGCCGCCTGCGCATCAAAGTGGACGAGCTTCCCGCCCAACACCTCGGGCCGCGCCACGACGGCGTACAACATGCCGTCCAGCCGCGTATCGATGCCGTAAACCGCGCGGCCCGTCACGATATCGGCGCCGTCGACGGACCGGGTGCTCGGCTTGCCGATATAGCGAAATTGCGCCGGATCCTTCAGCCGGACCTGTTGCGGCTCGGGAATGGGCTGGCGCATCGCCTGCTCCGCGAGCTCGCCGTAGGAGAGCCGCCGCTCGCTGCCTCGATGCAGCACCTGCTGACGCTCGGCGACGACCTCGCTCACCGGCACGCCCCAGCGCGCCGCGGCGGCACCCTCGAGCATCATGCGGGCCGCGGCGCCGACACGCCGCATAGGCTCGAGGAAATGGCGCATGCTGCGCGAGCCGTCCGTGTCCTGGCTGCCGTAGCGCGACTCATCCGCGGGCGCCTGCATGATGCGGATCCGCAGCCAGTCGGCCTCGAGCTCGTCGGCCACGACGAGCGCCAGGCTGGTCCGAATGCCCTGGCCCATCTCCGGCCGATGCACCGTGATCGTCACGGTATCGTCCGGATGGATGGCGACGAACACCAGCGGGTTGTCGACCGCGCCACCGGGATCCGCAGCCACGCCATAAAGCGGCGCCTGACCTGCCCACGCGAGACGTCCCGATTCCCGCAGGCAAAGCGCCAAGCCGCCGAGGGTCGCGGCCCCCTTCAATACAGCGCGGCGGGTGAGGGCGTTCGCACCGCTCCCCTCGTGCCGGCTCATGGCGTGCTCCGCAGCTGCTCGGCCGCGTGCTGGATGGCGGCGCGGATACGCAGGTAAGTCCCGCACCGGCAGATATTCCCCGCCATGGCGGAATTGACGTCCTCGTCCGTGGGCCGCGGCGACTCACGCAGCAACGCGACGGCGCTCATGATCTGTCCCGCCTGACAGTAGCCGCACTGCGGCACCCCGAGCGTCAGCCACGCCTGCTGCACGGCATGACCCACCCGCTCGCCTGCCACGCCCTCGATGGTGGTGATGCTCTTGCCGAGCACTGCGCGCATGGGTGTCACGCAGCTGCGCACCGGCTGGCCTGCTACGTGAACCACGCAGGCGCCGCAAAGACCCATGCCACAGCCGAACTTCGTGCCGGTGAGCCCCAACTCGTCCCGCAACACCCATAGGAGTGGAGTGTCCGGCGTCGCCTCCACCTTCACCGATACGCCGTTGACGCGCAGCTCAGTTCGCATGTCAGCCCTCCAGGCACGGGATCACCGGGCTATTGTGACTCGGGCGGCATAGACGTGCAGCGCCGGCGGCACCGTGCAGCGGGCGGCAAGTCCCGCCACCACCCGGTTGCGATAGGCGGTCAGGCCGGTATCGGTGAGCGGCCCCCGCCGCAGCCGCGCCACCTCGGCGACCGTGTAGGGCCGCGCCGGTCGACCGCCCGCCACCGGGGCGCCGATGTCGAAGACCACGAAGTTCATCACCTCGGTCAGCATCCGGTCGGAGAGCGGAGTCAGCGCGACATCCGGCAGCCGGATGAGGAAATCCCTGCCCTCACGCGTGCAGAGGAAGCTGCCCGTCAAGCCCTGCAGCGTCGGCACCGCCCCCGGCGCCGAGACCCCCTCGATGCCGTGACACCCGCCACAGGAGGTCAGATAGGCGACCTGCGCCGCCGGCAGGGGGGTGATTGGGCGGGTGGCGGGCGGCGTTCGACTCGCCGGAGGCGTCGCACCGGCCGCTGCAGCCGCAATCAGCGTCATCAGCCCTACAGCGCGAGCGATCGAGATGGCCAAGCGGCGGCTCATGGGGCTCACTCGTGAAACATCATTCGGCCAATCCCACCAAGGCCGCCATGGAGCAGTGATACTCGAAGGTGTTGGTGCCGATGCACCAGATGATGTGATTGTTGGCCTGCGGGCGATAGATGGGCATCGCGTGATCGGTGTTGAGGCAGCTGCACTTGTTGCAGATGCTCGCCCCGCAGCAGTCCCGATAGGCGATCAGGTACGAGCGTTGGTCGGCCGGGTTGATGCAGCTGCCGATCCACGAGGTCGGCGAGGGCTGCGACCCCGGCGGACAGGAATGCGTGCTGCCGCCGCAGCAGGCGCACAGGTTCCCATCGATGCCGCAATAGCGCCAGTAGTTGCACGCGGTATCGTCGTTCGTCTGTGCCTGACGGCTGAAGTCGGTGGCGTTGCTCGCATCCGCGGCGCGCGCACGCTGCACGGGTAGCAACGGAAAGGCCGGAGCCGCCACCAGGATCGCTCCGAGCCTCGCCAGTGCGCTTCGTCTGGAGAGCTGACCCGCCAGTCGTCGTGTCAGCCGCTCGCCCCAGTTGTCGACGCCGAGTCGCTTCATGTTAGTTACCTCTCACCTTCACCAGGCCCGGCGCCACGATCTGCGTCGCCCTGAGCACCGCCCCCGAGTCCGGATTCATGACCCAGAGCCAGCTCTCCGACAGTGCGAAAAGGAGCGGATGCGCATCCTGGGTGACGGCGACCAGCAGCGCCGACTCCGGAACGTCCCAGCGGTGCAGCAGCCGGTGTTGGCGGGTGTCGAGCACCCAGATCTGAGTGCCGGCCTGATCGTTGCTCCAGGCATGCCCCTCGTGCATCAGGACGAAGAGACGGCCCGTCGAGCGTTGGTACGCCGCGAACTCCTGGCCGCCGGGGCGCCAGGTGATCTGACCGACCTGGGAGCTCGCGGGCGAGAGCCCTGCGGCCTGCTCGATCGACCAGGGCTGGTCGAAGCGCGGCTGATCTGCCAGGTGAACCGGGTGGACCCAGCCGTTGTAGGTGATGAAAAAGGCCAGACCGCTGGGCGCATCGGCGACGCTCTCATCCATCACCGGGTCATTCATGACGTCGAAGAAGCGCTCGGCACGGTGTACGACGTAGTGCCCTTGCGGATCGATGTCGGCCACTGCCAGCGAGCCGTCGGCGCACAGCGAGGCGAAGCCGCGCTCGCCGAACGGGAACACCAGTCCGCAGCCGGGAATCTCCACGGAGGTGAGGAGCTTGCGTTGCTTAAGATCGATTACGCTGACCGATGGAGCGGGCTGGAAACTGTAGTCGTAGCCGTAATGCCCATCCGGACTCAGGCCGAAGGTGTGCGTCCTCGGGTCCGAGAGGAGACGTCCGGGCAGCGTGATCTCCCCTTCGTTGCCGAGCGTAGGACCGCCATAGATCGACAACACGTCCTCGCGTTTACCGCGGTTGCCCATCGTCCAGTAGGTCTCGGAGACGTACAGGGTTCGATGATCCGGCGCCCAATTGAAGTTCGCGTATTCCGAGGAATAAACGGTGCCGACGATCTTCGCCGTGTCGCCGTCGATGATGCGAATGCCGGGGGGAGCGATGGCATCCATGGCGCTGTAGGCGAGCTCGTGCGGCGTCAAGCCCGCAAACGGAGTGACACCCGCCGTCTCGCTTTGCAGTACCGGCGGGGCGGCGTGTACCGCCGGAGCCGCGAGCGACTCGAGCGCCAATGACAAGACTGCGGCGTATCCGGAGGCCAAAAGGCTGCGTGTCAGTCGGTTCATACCCTACCGCTCTTGATGTCGTGAGATAGCTAAGTTTCCAGGCTCGGGTTCTGCCGGTGTCGCCCTGAGCGCCGAGCGCAGCATGACCACGGCAGCATAGGCGACCACGGCTGCCACCAGCCAGCGCAGCGCGTGCAGCGGCAGGCTCTTGACGATGAAGACCGCGATGAAGACGCCGATCACGCCGCCCAGGGACAGCCCCAGAGCCGCGCCCCAGGCAAACCGGCCGGTGCGTAAGAATCTCAAGCCGGCCACGGGCAGCATGATGCCGCCCGAAGCCATCATGATCGGGAATGCCGCGACGGGATTGAGACCGAGCAACGCCAACACCACCATGCTCGGAGCGTACCAGCCGATGCCGACGGTGTTGAGAGCGCCGAAGATGAAATTGGCGGCGACCGCGACCAGGAACGGCCACCCGGCGAGCCCCCGCGCCACGCCGCCTACGGGGAAAGCGCCGAGGTTTCCGATGATGAAAGTGACCGCGGCGATCAGCAGCGCGATTCCCATGAAGAGTTGGATCGCGCGCCGCTCCATGCGGCTGACCACGCCCGCCCCGAGCCAGGCGCCGGCCGTGGCGCTCGCCACCATGGCGACGAGCAGCTTCGGCTCCACCGCGATCACGGTCACGAATATGATCGTCTCCGCGAGACCCACGGCGACGCTGCCGACGTTGAGAGTGCCGGGAATGAGCTCATCGCTCGGCCGGCCGCGGAATTTGTAGAGCGCGGTGGTCGGCGCATAGGAGCCGATGCCGAGCGCATCGAGAAAATTGGTGAGCAGGCCGATCCCCAAGTCGGAGAGGGTGGGGCGCTCGCGCCGCTGCCGGTCGCGCGCCAGCCGCAGCCATTGCACGGCGAATATCGCGCTGAAGGCCACGAGCGCGGTGAAAAGGACGATCTTGGCGGGACTCATGTGACGCCCCGGCGCAGCGGCATGCGCGCGCCGGCCTCGAGCGCATCACGGAGCTGCAGATATCGAATGGTGGTGCGCGCGGCGAGATGGCTGAGCCGGTGCAGCCGGATGGGCCGGATGGGCGTCAGCGGAAATTGCAGGCTCTCGGCCGGCTCGCCGAGCGCCCGCCGCGCGAGCAGGCGGCCGATTGCCGTTGCCATGGCGACACCCCGGCCGTTGTAACCGAGGCCCGCCAGCAATCCCGGCGCAGGCTCGTGCAGGTGAGGCAGTCCATCGCGAGTGAGTGCAACAAAGCCTCCCCAGCGATACTCGAGCGGCGTGCCGGCGAGCTCGGGATAGATCTCGCGCAAAGCGCGCTCATGCGCCGTCGTGCTCGCGGGGACCGGAACGTCGGCATACGAGCCGCGCGTACCGAGCACCAGCCGTCCCGAGGCATCCATCCTGAAATAACAGAGGAGACGCTGGGTGTCGGATACGGACTGTCCGCCGGGCAGCATGGCTGCGCGCAATCGCGCCGGCAGGACCGCGGTGGCGACCTGGATGGACGGCACCGTAACGAGAGTGCGCCGCAGCGTATCGAAAGCCCGATCCGTGTAGGCGTCGGTCGCCAGAATCACCGTGCTCGTGCTGACGGAGCCCGCTTCGCTCTCGATGCGCCAGCCGCCACCGTCCCGCGACAGCTTGCCCGCGGAGCTGCGGACGAAAATGCGGGCGCCGCTGCCGATCGCGGCGCGCGCCAGGCCGCGCAGGTAGGCGAGGGGCTGCACCAGACCTCCGCGTCGATCCAGCCAACCGCCGCAGTAGCGGGTACTGCCGGTAAGCTGCGCCGCCTCGCGATCCGACAGCACCGCCACCTCGGCGCCGCGCTCGCGCCATTGCCGCGCGCGCCGCTGCAGCAGCGGCAGATGAGATTCGGCTACGGCCAGCTGCATCCAGCCGCTGCGCACGGCGCTGCATTCGATCGAGTGGCGCCTGATGAGATCGAAAACCAGGTCCGGCGCCTCCGCCGAGCGGGCGATGAGTTGCTCGCCGATGCGCTCGCCATAGCGGGCGATGAGCAGATCGGGGTCGTGCTTGAGGCCTGCGATCACCTGGCCGCCGTTCAAGCCCGAGCCGCCTTCGCCCAATCCCCGGGCTTCGAGTACCACCACCTCGCGCCCCGCCGCCGCGGCGTGCAGCGCCGCTGAGAGCCCGGTGTAGCCGGCGCCGATCACCGCCACTTCGGCTCGCACGTCGGCGCCAAGTCTCGGCAGCGGCTCCATCGGCGCACAGGTCGCCGACCAGAGCGAGCCCGTCGCCGATGGCATCGTCAAGGGAGATCACCTCGAACTATTGATTATCGATATCAATGAATCGAGTCGTCGAAGGAGCATAGGCCAGCCCTGGGGGCGGCGTCAACCAACCGGGCGGCGTCGATCAACCGGGGGCGGCTCCGGCGGAGCGAGAGGCGCGCTCGGCGAGGTATTCCTGCACCGAGCGCAGGCCGAGCTCGTGCGCCGTGACCAGACTCTCCAGGTGCTCGCGGCTGTTGACCAGACCCTGCGCCACGATGACTCCGGTAGTGTCGATGAGCACCGCGTAGGGAAGCTTCGCCACCTGGAACGCGCGCCCGACTTCGGGCGCATTCGCGCAGCGCTCGAGCTCGATGCCGTGGCGCTCGGCCATCTGCCGCTGTTGATCCACATCGCCGTCCCCGATCAGGAGCATCTCCAGACGCTCGCTCTGGGTGAAGGCTTTGACCGTCGGCAGCAGGGATTTGCAGATCGGACAGGTGGGCGAGACGAAAAAAAGCAGCCGCAGCGCGCCGGCCGGCTGCGGTCCGCCGATCTCGACCGTGCCGCCGGCGAGGGTGTGCGCCGTAAGCTGCGGCGCGGATTCGCCCGTCTGCGGGCCGCGTCCGAGCGCGAGCGCGCCGACCGGAGCGATGCGCTCGTGCAGCACGCCGACCTGGCGCGCGAGCGCCAACACCGTGACCGCCAGGCCGATGACGACGACCCACAACACAACCTGTGAGACGAGCAGCATCAGGCGAACCTCCGGCGGAGCTCCGCCGATGACTGGCGAAGAGAAACCAGCTCACCCAGGATCCGGTAGAGCACGTATGCGGCGAGACCCGCTCCCAGACCGTCAACCCACTGTAGCGCGCTGGCGCCGGCTGCGCCGGCGGCCAGCAGCGGAGTCAGGACGGCCGCGAGCACCAGATTGCGCGCCACCAGCATTGCGCCCAGCCGCTGCCGCAATCCCGACTGAAAGCAGCCGCAGTCGATTTCCCGCCGACCCCGCGCCAGATTGATGGCCATCGCGAGCGCGAAGCCGCCGAGGAGCACGATGGCGAGCGCCGCTCCCGTGCGCAGCCATGCGCCGCTCACGAGCGACAGCGCGACCAGAAACTCGAGTCCAACGAGCATCCAGGCCGTGGGAGCGGCCAGCCACTGCGGCAGCAGACGGTAGTTGGCCACCACACCCGCCAGCTCGCGGCGATGCCTGAGCTTGCCGCCAACGGCTGCGGCGAACACCAGCGCGCCAAGCACGCGGCTCGCCAGAGCGATCGAAGGATCCACGGTCATGGCCGGATCGTATCACGCGCCCCGCGCGCGGGGCGGGCCGTCGCACAGGCGGCGAGCGGGCTCGATGCGCCGGCGGCGGTCGTTATTTCAAGACGACGGTGCGGCCGCCATTCTGAAACACGCGCCGCTCGGCATGCCACTTGATGGCGCGATTCAACACCACGGTCTCGAGCTCGCTGCCGATCACCGCCAGATCCTCCGATGACTGGGTGTGATCGACCCGCGAGACCTCCTGTTCGATGATCGGTCCTTCGTCGAGATCGGTCGTCACGTAGTGCGCCGTGGCTCCGATCAGCTTCACTCCCCGCGCGTGCGCCTGGTGGTATGCCTTGGCTCCCTTGAATCCGGGGAGGAAGGAGTGATGAATGTTGATGGCGCGGCCGCCGAAATATCGGCACGCCTCGAGAGTGAGCACTTGCATGTAGCGGGCGAGCACGAGAAGCTCGGCCTCCACGCGCTCGAACAACTCGATCAGCCGCCGCTCCTGCTCCTGTTTGCGTCCGTCGATGATCGGCAGGTAGTGATAAGGCACTCCGTGCCACTCGGCGAGGCTGCGCATGTCCTGGTGGTTGGAGACGACGGCGACCACCTCGATGGGCAGGGTGCTGGTGCTCCAGCGATGCAGGATGCTGTTGAGGCAATGCCCCTGGCGTGAGACGGCGATCAGCGCGCGGCAGCGGCGCACCTCGTTGAACTGCCACTCCATCCGAAACCGCCGGCCGACAGCTTCCGCGAACTGGCGCTCGAGATCCTCCACGGGAGGCATGCCCTCGCCGTTGTCGTGAAAGACCGTGCGCATGAATGAGGTGCGGGTGTACGGATCGTCGTAGTGCTGAGCCTCGGTGATGGTCGCATTGTGCGCGGCGAGGAATCCGGCGATGGCGGCCACGATGCCGGTCGTGTCCGGACAGCGGGTGGTGAGGATGTGGAGGCGCGGAGCAACCGCGCTCCGTTGTACCGGGGCGGGGGGCTGTGCCGCCTGCCCTTGCGCCATACGCGCGGGGGAGGCGCTCGCTTCGTCCAGAATCGCAGGCATGGTGTGCTCGGTGTTCAGCGGTGGCAGCGCTAGCGGGACCATGGTACTAGCGCGCGCGCCCAGCGGGGGGCGGATTTGCGACCCTCGCCTGTCCGAAGGCGACACGGCCGCGGGCGGACGCATCTCGGCAAGTGGATGGCGCAATTCGATTAGCCGCCCAGGTCAGCGGCCGTCATACTTCAGCGACGCCGCCACGGCAAACCCTACGACGCGGAGTTCCCATGGACGTGCAGCCAGCCCAGCTATCCCGGTCTCGCCGTCCGAGCGGTCGGGAGGCCAAGCGAGCCGCGCGCACGGCGCGCAGCCACTCTTCCGTCCCCTACATTACGCGCAACATCCCGTACTACGAGGTGCTCGGCGCCGAGGGGCTCGAGCTCCTCGAGCACAATGCCGATACCATCCTGGAAGAGGTCGGTATCGATTTTCGCGACGACCCCGAGACGCTGAAGATCCTGCGCGAGGGCGGCGCCGACGTACAAGGGGAGCGCGCTCGTTTTCCCCGCGGCATGTGCCGCACCATCGTGAGCCGTTCGGCCCCCCGGGAGTTCGTGCAGCACGCGCGCAATCCGGCGCGCAGCGTCGTGATCGGCGGCGGGCGCACCGTGTTTGCCCCTGCCTACGGCTCCCCCTTCATCCGCAGCCTCGATGAGGGCCGCCGTTATGCCCGCATCGAGGACTTCCGCAACTTCGTCAAGCTCGCCTACATGGCGAACTCGCTCCATCACTCCGGCGGCACGATCTGCGAGCCGGTCGACCTGCCGGTCAACAAACGGCATCTCGACATGGTCTACAGCCACATGAAGTACAGCGACAAGCCGTACATGGGCTCGGTGACGCATGCCGAGCGGGCGGCCGACACCGTCGAGATGACGCGCATCCTCTTCGGAGATCAGTATCTGGATCCGGAGACCGGTAGACCCAAGACCTGCGTCATGAGCCTGATCAACGCCAACTCGCCGATGACCTGGGATGCCACCATGCTCGGGGCATTGAAAACCTACGCGCGCGCGAACCAGGCGACCATCGTCACTCCGTTCATCCTCGCGGGCGCGATGTCGCCCGTGACGGTCGCCGGCACCGTCGCGCAAACGCTGGCCGAGGCGCTCGCCGGCATGACGGTCGCCCAGCTCATCAATCCCGGCGCACCGGTGGTGCTCGGCAGCTTCGCCTCCTCACTCTCGATGCAGTCCGGAGCGCCTACGTTCGGCACTCCGGAGCCGGCCCTCGTGCTGTATGTGATGGCAGCGCTCGCGCGTCGCCTCGGCGTGCCGTTTCGCTCCGGCGGCGCCTTGTGCGCCTCGAAGATCCCCGATGCCCAGGCGGCCTTCGAGTCGGCCAACACCATGGTCCCGACCTGCCTCGCCGGAGTCAATTTCGTGCTGCACACGGCCGGCTGGCTCGAGGGCGGTCTCGCCATGGGCTACGAGAAGTTCGTCATGGATGCCGATCAGGCAGGCATGATGCATACGCTCCTCCAAGGCGTCGATCTGAGCGACAACGGCCAGGCGATGGATGCCATCCGCGAGGTCGGCCCGGGCAAGCATTTCCTCGGCTGCGCCCACACCCAGGCCAACTTCGAGACCGCCTTCTACCGCTCGCCGCTCGCCGACAACAACAGCTTCGAGCAATGGCAGTCCGAGGGGGGAACGGACATGGCGCAGCGCGCCAACGCGCTGTGGAAAAGGCAGCTGGCGGAGTACGAGGCGCCGCCGCTCGATCCTGCCGTCGACGAGGCCCTGCTCGATTACCTGCAGCGCCGCAAGGCCTCCTTCCCGGATTCCAACGTCTAGGAGACTCTCATCGACTCTCCTGAGCTCTGGATCGGGCTCGACACGGGCGGCACGTACACGGATGCGATCGCGCTCGAGGGCGGTCGCCGCGTCACGGCGAGCGCCAAGGCGCTGACCACGCACTGGGATCTGTCGGTCGGGGTCGGAGCGGCGCTGCGCGCCGTGTTGAATGCATTGCCCGAAGGCGCGACGGGGCGCATCTCACTCGTTTCGGTTTCGACGACGCTCGCGACCAACGCGGTGGTCGAGAACCGCTTCAGTCCCATTTGCGCGATCCTCGTCGGCTTCAACGATCGCATGGCCGAGGAGACGCACATCGCGAGCCAGCTCGGAGGAGTGGTCGTGCGCGTGCGCGGCGGACACGACCCTACGGGCCTCGAGGAGCAGGCGCTCGATGAAGCGGCGGTCGATGCGGCGGTGCGCCGGCTCGCGCCGCAAGTCGAGGCGTTCGCCGTGGCGGCGCAGTTCTCGGTGCGTAACCCCGAGCACGAGCTGCGGGTGTGCGAGCGCATCCGGGCCCTCACCGACAAGCCGGTCACCTTGAGCCACGAGTTGAGCGCGCAGTTGAATGCGCCCAAGCGGGCGCTGACGGCCGCGCTCAACGCACGTCTGGTGCCACACATCCGGCATCTGCTCGATGCGGTCGGCCGGACCCTCGAGCGCGAGGGCGTGCGCGCTCCGTTGATGGTCGTCAAGGGCGATGGGACGCTGATGCGCGCCCAGGTCGCCCTCGAGTATCCGATCGAGACAGTCGTCTCCGGACCGGCGGCGAGCGTCGTGGGAGCGGCGTTCCTGACCGGACTCGAGGATTTCACGGTCGCCGACATGGGCGGGACGACCACCGACATCGCGCTCGTCGTCAATGGGCGTCCGGTGGTGCGCGCCGAAGGCGCCGTCATCGGCGGGTGGCGCACCATGGTCGAGGCCATCGACGTCCACACCTGTGGGCTCGGCGGGGATGGCGAGGTGCATTTCGATCGCGAAGCGCATCTTGAGGTCGGCCCGCGCCGAGTGATGCCCCTCAGTCTCCTCGCCCACCAGTTTCCCGATGTGTCGGCGCAGCTCGCACCGCTCGCCGCCGCCGAGCGCCTGCCGCCCTTTGCGGGCCAGTTCGGCCACCGAAATCCCGGACGCCAGGCGCCCCCCGATCTCGATCGGCTGGAGCTACGGGTGTGGGAGGCGCTCGGCACGGCGCCGCGGCGGCTCGATGCGGTGGCACGCACCGCGCAGGGCGTTGCGGCAATGCATCGGCTGGTGGATCGGGGACTGGCAACGGTCGCGGGGTTCACGCCGAGCGATGCGCTGCACGTGCTCGGCCGCCAGAGCGGCTGGAATCACGAGGCGGCGCGTCTCGGCGCCGCCGTCCTCGCCACCGAAGAGCGCAACGCGACGGCGCGCAGGAGCAAGGACACTCCCGAGGGGCTTGCCGAGCGCGTCATCGAACGGGTGATGCGGCAGGCGGCGCGCGTGGTGTTGGAAAGTGCGCTGGCGCAGGATCCCGGGATCGAGCCGCACCACGGGCGCTGGGGGCCGCTCGGGCTCCTGATCGAGCGGGTGGTGGCCGGCCGGTCGTTCTCGAGCCTGATCGATGCGCAGCTGCGCCTGCGCAATCCGCTCGTTGCGATCGGCGCCCCGGCCGCGGCCTTCTATCCCGAGATCGCTCGCCGCGTCGGCGCTCGCCTCATCGTTCCGGAGCATGCCGCGGTGTGCAATGCGGTGGGTGCGGTGGTCGGAGTGGTGTCGGAAACGGTCGATATCCTGGTGAACCAGCCGGGATACAAGATCTTCCGGGTGCACGACCCGGCGGGCATTTGCGACTTCGAGAGCGCCGAAGAGGCGATCGAGAGGGCGAAGGGCCTCTCGCGCGAGCTCGCGCTGGCGGCGGCGCGGCGCGCCGGCGCCACCGATCCCCACGTCGAAACATCCGTCAGCGAGCGTCGCGCCGCGGGCTCCGGCGAGGACTACCTCGCGGAGGCCACCGTTCGCTCGCGCGCGACCGGACGGCCGACCACGGG
>DATFCZ010000117.1:0-30950 GCA_035252605.1 Steroidobacteraceae bacterium | reverse complement strand
CGGCGCCCGCAGCGGCCGCGGCCGCGGCGGCTCGCGTCAGGGTGCGCGTGAGGGTGCCGGCCACCGCCGTGAGCTTGCTCGCGTACGCCGGGTCGGTCGCATAGCCACCCTGCTGCAGGGCGGATCCGAACGCCTGTACGTCGTTGCCGGCGCCGAGCGCCGCCGCATAGCGCGGACTGCCCTTCAGCAGCTCGACATAATCCTGGAAGCACTGGCGGGTGGAGTCATAGGAACGGAACCGCGCCTTCACGGTGGTCGCGATGCCGCCGCTATATTCCTGAGTCGTGCTCGCGACTGCCGCGCCGCTCCAAGCGGACGCCGCCTTGATGCCGAACAGGTTGTTGCTCGTGCCGCCACTCGCATCCTCGGGCACGCTCCGTCCCCAGTTGGTCTCGAGAGCCGCCTGCGCGAGGAGTGTGATCGGACTGACACCGAGCTGCCGCGCCGCCCGCTGGGCATCGGGCCAAAGGGCCTGAGTGAACGCGGTCTGCTGAGCGCCCGACGGGCATGGAATCTCGGCCGCCGCGCCAGAGGCGGCGGTGTCCTTGGTGGAGGTCGTCGCTCGGATGATGCCGGCTGCGGCATGGGCGGCGGTGTCGGCCCCGCTTGGGACCGTCGCGCCTGCGGGCCTCGATGCCTCCGCGGCGTCCGTGGCTCCCGCGCCCTCGCGCCGCAGCTGCTGCACCAGCATGTCGGCGAGCCCGAGGCCCTTGCCACGGCTCATGACGGCGGCCATCTGGTCGTCGTACATGTCCTGATACAGGTCTCCCTGGTCGGAGCCGAAGAGCGGGTCCTTGAAGTTGGCCTGCTGCATGCTCTTCAGGACCATGCTGACGAACAGGCTCTCGAACTGCCTGGCCGCCTCCCGCAGCGCCTGCGGGCTCTGCTTCGCGGCCGCCTGCTTGAGCGCAGAGAGCTGACCGGCATCGGCGAGCTGGTTCGGATCGACGAGCGGCAGGGTGGGCAGCGTCATATCACGATCAGCTGCGCGCGCAGCGCTCCCGCCTCCTTCAGTGCCTCGAGAATCGCGACCAGATCGCCGGGCGCCGCGCCCACGGAATTCACCGCCTGTACGATCTCGTTGAGATTGACCCCGGCCGGAAATTCGAACATGTGCGCCTTCTCCTGCTTCACATCGACCGTGCTGCGGGGCGTGACGGTCGTGCTGCCGTTGCTGAAGGCGTTCGGTTGGCTGACGTCGTTGCGCTCGGTAATGGTGACGGTGAGCGAGCCGCTGGCGACAGCGGCGGCCATGACTCGTACCTCGGAGCTGATCACGACGGTGCCGGTGCGCGAGTTGATGATGACCCGTGCCGGTGGCGCCGCGGGATCGATGTCGAGCCGCTCGAGGGTCGAGACGTAGGCAATGCGCTGACTCGGCTCGATGGGCGCGCGCACGCGCACGGAAACCGCATCGAGCGCCTCGGCCGTCTCGGGACCTAGAAGCTTGTTGATCGCGGCGGTCAGACGCGCCGCGGTCGTGAAGTCCGGCGTGTTGAGATTCAGGGTCACGTAGGGGCTCGCATCGAAGCTCGTCGGTACGGCCCGCTCGACCGTGGCGCCGTTCGGGATGCGGCCGCTGCTCGGGATGTTGACCGTGATGCTCGAGCCGTCCTTGCCCTCGACCCCGAAGCCGCTCACGAGAACACTGCCCTGCGCCATGGCATACACCTGGCCATCGGCGCCGCTCAGCGGGGTCATGATGAGGCTTCCGCCCCTGAGGCTCGTGGCGTTGCCGATCGAGGAGACCGTGATATCGATGGTCTGCCCGGGTTTGGCGAAGGGCGGCAGGCTCGCGTGCACCGTCACCGCCGCAACGTTCTTCAGCATCGGATTGGTGTTGGCGGGAACGGTCACGCCGAACTTCGCCAGCATGTTCTCGATGCTCTGGATGGTGAAGGGCGTCTGGCTGGTCTGGTCTCCCGTGCCGTCGAGGCCCACCACCAGGCCGTAGCCGACCAATTGGTTGGTGCGCACGCCGGCCACGGTCGCAAGGTCCTCGACCCGTTCGGCGCGGGCGGGTCCGCTCGCCAGGAGGAAAGTCACGAGCGCGAGCGCCAGAGCGAGGCAGCTGGCGCGCAAGCGGCGCCGGGATGCGTTGGCGGTGAGCAAGCCCACGATTGCGCTCAGAAGGGCAGCCACGGGCTATTGAAGAAGCGCGACAGCAGCCCCGGACGGTTGGCGTCGGCCAGCGCGCCCTTCTCCCCGTACGCTATGCGCGCATCGGCCACCTCGGAAGAAGGAATGGTGTTGTCGGCCGAGATGTCGATCGGTCGGACGATGCCCTCGAGGCGCACGAACTCGCTCCCCTGGTTGATGTCGACGTATTTCTGTCCCCGTACCAGCAGATTCCCGTTCTGCAGGCGCTTGATGACGGTCACGGTGATGTCGCCCACCAGACTGTCGCTCTGCTTGCTGTCGCCGGAGCCGCTGAAGGTGTTGGCGTTGTCGAGGCTGCCGCTGAGGATCGGCGTGCCGTGGATGGTCACGCTGTTGCCGAGCACGGTGGGAGCGGCGAGCGAGTCCTTGGTGGTCTTCGCGGTGTCGGTCTGGGAGCTCTTCGTCGCCGCGGTCGCCTCCTGAAGGATGATGGTGACGGTGTCGCCCACGTTGCGCGCGGTCGGATTCTCGAACAGTCCCGCGCCGTAGCCGACATGAAAGATGGCGCCGTCCGCCGGCGCCTGCGCAAACTGCGGTAACTCGACCGGCTGCTGCAGGTCGCGCGCGCCATGAGCGGCGCAGGCTGCAAGCAGCAGACACACGAGCGCGCCGGGCGCGGCGTGCAGCGGCAGGGACTTAAGTGTTCTCGGTCGCATACTGAAGCATCTGATCGACGGTCGAGATCGCCTTGGAGTTCATCTCGTAGGCGCGCTGCGTCTGGATCATGTTGACGAGCTCCTCGACTACGTTGACGTTGGAGCCCTCGAGCTCTCCCTGCGAGAGGGTGCCGAATCCGTTGGTGCCCGGGGAGCCGGTCTGCGGCGAGCCGCTCGCGGCCGACTGCACCAGCAGGTTCTGTCCGATCGGCTGCAGACCCGGCGGGTTGATGAAGTTGGCGAGCTGCAGCTGGCCGATCTGCGTAGGCGCGGATTGGCCGGCCAGAGTCACGCTCACCGTGCCATCGCTGCCGATGGTTACGCTCTGCGCGCCCTGCGGGATGGTGATGCCGGGCTGCACCAGATAGCCGCTCGAATTGACCAGCTGTCCCTGGGCATTGGTCTGGAACGTGCCGTCGCGGGTGTAGGCGAGAGTGCCGTCCGGCATCTGCACCTGGAAGAATCCCTGACCCTGGATCGCGACGTCGAGCGGATTGCCGGTCTGGGTGAGACTGCCCTGGCTGTAGTCTTTCTCGGTGGCGACCACCTGCACGCCGGTGCCGATCGACATGCCCGAAGGCGACTGGGTCGTCTGCGACGTGTCGGCGCCCGCCTGGGTCTGGTTCTGATAGAGCAGGTCTTCGAACACCGCGCGATCCTGCTTGAAGCCCGTCGTGTTGACGTTCGCGAGATTGTTCGAGACGACCGCCATTTCCGTCTGCTGGGCATCGAGGCCGGTCTTGGCGGCCCACAGGGCTGCGTTCATGGGGGTGATCTCTCGTTCAGGTGGATTGCAGGAGCTGAGCCGAGGTCGAGGCGTTGTCATCCGCGCTCTTCATCGCTTTGACCTGCAGTTGAAAGTTTCTCGCCAGATCGATCATGTTCACCATTGCGCTCGCGAGATCGACGTTGCTCGACTCGAGCACGCCGGAGGTGAGCTTGACGGACGCATCGGCGGCAGCCGTGCCGCCGCCGGCAAGCCGGAAAAGGCCGCCGGTCTCGCGCACCAGCGAGTCCTGGGCCGGATTCACCAGCTTGATGCGTCCGATGGCAGCGAGCGACTCCGCCGGCTGACCGAGGGGAAGGACGGAGACGGTGCCGTCGTCGGCGATCTTGATCGAGGAGCTCGGCGGCAGGCTGATCGGCCCGTTGTCCCCGAGCACCATCTGGCCGGTGCTGGTGACGAGCAGGCCCTCCGGCGTGAGGTGCAGATCGCCGTCACGGGTATACGCCTCCTGCCCGTCCGGTCCCTGCACGGCGATGAATCCCCGCCCCTGCACGGCCACATCGAGCGGTCGGCCGGTGGCGGTGAGCGCTCCCTGGGACTGATCCCAGCCGGCCGTCGACTCGGACGCGTACACGCGCGAGGCATAGCCGCTGCCGGCGACGGGCTGACTCTGGAACGCGGCGAGATCGGCCTTGAATCCGGTCGTGCTCGCGTTGGCGAGGTTGAAATTGTTGACGGCCTGCGCATCGAGGATGTCCTTGGCGCCGGTCATCGCGACATAGAGGGACTTGTCCATATCAGCCGTTCGGGATGTTGATGATCGACTGGGTGACCTGGTCGGTGGCCGAGATCATCTGCGCGTTCGCCTGGAAGTCCCGCTCCGCGGTGATCATGTTGACGAGCTGGGCGGTGATATCGACGTTCGAGCTCTCGAGCGACCCCGACTGGATGGTGCCGAAGCCCGAGCCGCCGGCGACGCCGTGCACCGCATCACCGGAAGCGAAGCTCTGCTGCCATTCGGTGTTGCCTTCCTGCTGCAGACCCTGCGGATTGGCAAAGTTCGCGAGCGCGATCTGTCCCAGCGTCTTCGACTGCCCATTGGTGAAATTCGCCTGCACGATGCCGCTCGAGCTGATGTTGATGCCCGTGAGGCTGCCGGTCGTGTAGCCGTCCTGCGAGATGGAATTGACTCCGAAGGAGTCGCCAAACTGGGTCGAGGTGCCGAAATTGAAGGTCACATTCATGGCGGCGGCGCCGGTTGCCGGGGTATACGCGCCGAAGTTGACCTGACCGTTGGCCGGCGAGGTGAGCGTGCCGCTGCTCGAGTAGGTGAGCGCCTGTGCGGCGCCGACCGCGGTGCCATCGACGTAAAGCTGCGACGTCCAGGTGCCGGGCGCGGCTCCCTTCATGAAATAGAGCTGCGCGGTGTGGGCGGCGCCCAGGGAGTCATAGACGGTGAGCGAGGTCGTATCCGTGTAGGTCGTCGGGTCGGCCGGGTTGAGCGGCGC
The DNA here is from genome assembly GCA_035252605.1 of Steroidobacteraceae bacterium. Lineage (GTDB taxonomy): Bacteria > Pseudomonadota > Gammaproteobacteria > Steroidobacterales > Steroidobacteraceae > 13-2-20CM-66-19. The sequence goes on along the minus strand of DATFCZ010000117.1, from coordinate 25,899 downwards.
ATTGGTCGGCGCGGCGGCGCTCGAGGGCAGGTTGAGCGCGATGTCGGCCGTCGCGGTCGCCTGGGGCGCGCTTTCGGCGGTGGTGAGCTGCAGGGACGCCAGCCCTCCGGTGTTGAAGCCGCCGTTCGCGAGCGGCGCGTAACCCTGGACCTGCTCGCCGGAGGAGGTGACCAGGTAGCCGTTCTGGTCGACCTGGAAGGCGCCGTTTCGGCTATAGGAGAGCGCGCCGTTGTTGCTCACGATGAAAAACCCGGAGCCGCTGAGCGCGAGATCGAGGTTGTTGCCGGTGGAGGTGATGTTGCCCTGGCCGAACTGCTGCGCCACGGCGGCCACCTGCACGCCATTTCCCACGGCGGTCTGCGAGACGCCCTCCTGGGTCTGGGCGAAAAGATCGGCGAACTCCGCGCGCGATTCCTTGAAGCCCGTCGTATTGACGTTGGCGAGGTTGTTCGAGGTGACGTTGAGGTCGGTGTTGGCGGCATTGATGCCGGATAGAGCGAGATCGAATGACATGGCGTTTTCCTCAGTTCACCTGGACGACATCGTTCAGGGAGAGCGGGCCGGAGCTGGTATTGAGGGACAGGGTCTGGGTGGCCGGATCGATGGTCACGCTGTTGACGGTGCTCTGCAGATAAGGGCTGAGAGAGACCTGGGCGCTGCCGCTCGCCGCCGCTGCGGAGAAGGTGTAAGTCCCTGGAGGCGCGGCGGCGCCGGAGTTGGTGCGGCCGTCCCAGGTAAAGCCGGTGAGCCCCGCTTGCGGAGTGACCTCGAAGGCGCGGACCAGCTGACCGCTGGCATCCGTCACCTGCACCGTGACGCTCGTTGCGCCGGAGGGCACCTGCAGCGCACCACTCACCGTGCCCCCGGCGCTGAGCGTCGCGCGCGTTCCGGGCGCGAGCACCTGGCGGCCGATGAGGTTCGTGCCGCTCAGGAGCTGCGATGACTGCATGGTGCTCGAGAGATTGCTCATCGAGCTTTCCATGCCGTTGATGCCGCTCACCTCGCTCAGCGAGGCGAGCTCGTTGACGAACTGGTTGGGGTCGGCGGGCTGGGTGGGGTCCTGGTTCTTGAGCTGCGCGATGACGAGCGAGAGGAAGTCGCTCTGGCTGATTTGCGGCATTCCGGCCGAGGAGCCCGACGCACCGCCCGGGCCCGAGGCGGCCGCGGCCGCCGCGGTCTGCGCGGCGTAGGCGCCGATGGAATCCACTGACATGAGTTCGGTCCTGGGTTGCGAAAGAGGGTGAAGGTCAGCCCTGTGCGAGCTTCAGGGTGTCGAGCATCAGGGACTTGGAGGTCTCGAGGACCTGCGCATCGTTCTGGTAGGAGCGGGATGCGGAGATCATGTCCGCCATCTGCTCGACCACGTTGACGTTCGAGGAGTAGACATAGCCGTTGGCATCGGCGAGCGGATTGCCGGGCTCGTAGCGAGCGGTGCCGGCGGCGGTGCTCTCGACGATGCCGCGCACCTTGACGGCCGCATCGGCCGCCTGGGCCGGATCGGCGCCGCCCGGGGACATGAGCGACGCCTGGATCGCCTGAAAGACCGGGTAGCGGGCCTTGTAGGCGGTGGTGGGGTTGCTGCTCACGCTGTCGGCGTTCGCAAGATTGCTCGCGACCGTATTGAGTCGAACCGACTCGGCCGACATGCCCGAACCTGCGATGTTGAAGATGTTGAAGAGTGCCATGGTGCGCCTGCTGCCTGCCTATTGACCGATCTATTGACCGACAATGGCGGTGGTGAGCTCGCTGAATCGGTTCTCGAGGAAAGTGAGCGCGGCCTGGAAGCGCACGGTGTTCTGCGCGAACTGGCTCTCCTCCATCTGGGAGTCGACCGTGTTGCCGTCGAGCGAGGGAGCGAGCGGCACGCGGTACTTGAGAAACTGCTCGGTGGAGACCTGAGTCCCGTCCGTAGATGCCCCGCTCGGATCCGCGGGGCCCGGCGTCGTAGGCTGCAGTGCGCCGGTTGGCGAGCTGCCGGCAGCGGCGAGCGCTGCGCGAAAATCGATGTCACGCGCCAGATACCCCGGGGTATCGGCATTGGCGAGGTTGGCCGCGAGCACTTCCGCGCGCTGCGCATATACCGTGAGCGCATCGGGCTCGATGCCGAGGTATGCGTTGAGTTCGAGCGGCATGTCGGAATTCCGGCGGTCAGTGGGCCTGCCGGATCACGAGCAAGACGCATGCCAGAGTGCTGTTAGGGGTGTTGGAAGCCCGTACGGTCGGGCGTGCGCCGCCGGAGTGTGAGTCGGGTCACGGCCGAGCGGCAAGGAATGGCCGGGGCGGAAGGCAGAGGCTGGCGCGCAGGGGATCGGCGCGCGGGATCATAACTTGAGGCTCATCCGCCGGCGGCCGCTGGCGCGGCGCTTGCAAGCTCCTCTTCCCATGAATGAGTGTGCGTCGAAAAACCGTCGCCCCGGGCATCGCTGCTGCGCGCGAACGCTGCTCGGCGCGCTGCTCTGGCTCGGCACGCTGGCCGCCGCCGCTGCCATCCAACCGCTCGAGTCCGTAAGAAGCGCCGCGGAGGCGTTCGTACGCTCCGAGATGCCCCCGGGCGAGTCGGGCGTGGTGATCACCGCCGGCAGCCTCGATTCCCGTCTTCGGCTTGCGAGCTGCGCCGGGGCGCTCGAGGCCTCGCTCCTCTCCGGAGCACGTCTGCAGGCGCAGATGTCGGTTGCCGTGGGTTGCCGCCGGGGAGCTGAATGGACGGTCTATGTGCCCGTCACGGTGCAGTCCCGCATAGCGGTTTGGGCGCTGCGCGCACCGCAGGTCCAGGGTGCTCGTTTGAGCGCTGCCGATGTGGTGGCGGAAACCCGGCTGGTGAGCGGGCTTGCGGTTGGATACATGACCGATATCTCCCAGCTCGCGCGCAGCACGCTGCGACATCCGTTGCCGGCGGGGGCGGTGCTGACTTCCGCGGATCTGCTTCCCGATTTCATGGTGCGCCAGGGCGAGCAGGTGACGCTGGTCGCCTCCGTAGATGGCATTCGCGTGCGGGCCGCGGGACTTGCCCTCGAGAGCGGGCGCTATGGCGCCCTGATCCGGGTGCAGAACGCCTCCTCCGCCAAGGTGGTGCAGGGGGTCATCGAGAGCGATCGTGTGGTCGAGGTCACACCCTAAAGAATTCCGCCCACCGGCCGATACCTCGTCCGACGGACCTCGAGGAGATCCGAGATGACAAATAAAATCAGCGGTTTGAACAATCCTGGGTTGCAGGAGTCTCTGCCGGTCGCCACACCTGGTGCTGGCGCATCCGGCGCGGGCGTCGTACCGGAGAGCTCGCCGCTGCGCGACTCTCCCAAGGGCGATGTCCACATCACCGACTCCGCGAGCCAGCTCGCCTCTCTCGAGCAGACCCTGCGCAGCCTGCCGGCTGTCGACCCGGTGCGGGTGGCGCAGCTTCAAGCGGCCATCGAGCAGGGCGGCTACACGGTGCAGCCGCAGCACGTTGCCGATCAGCTCCTGCAGCTCGAGCAGGCGCTCGGGCAGCTGCGGCAAGGCTGATCCGTGGACCCGGGCGTCTGCCGCGAGCACCTGACCGGCCTGCTGCGCGAGGAATCCGAGCTCCTCGCCGAGCTCGAGGGGTTGCTCGCGCGCGAGTCGCGGGTTCTCGAGACCTCCGACATCCAGGCGCTCGAAACCACGACGCGTGCACGCCAGGAGAGGATGGGGGCGCTCGCCCGGATCGAGGAGCAGCGCCGCTCGCTTTGCGCGCTGCACGGCTTCTCTGCCGATCGCGCGGGGCTCGAGGGACTGATGAGCTGGTGCGACGGTGAAGGGAAGCTCCTGCCGCGCCTGCGCGAGTGCGCCGAGCGCGCCGTGCGCTGCCGCGACCTCAACGACCGTAACGGCATCGCAGTCGCGGCGCGGCTGAAGAGGGTCGGCGGTATGTTGGATGCCCTCACTGGCCGTCCGACCGCATCCGACACCTACGGACCCCGGGGCCATAGCAGCTCCAACACCCGTCCCGGACGCGTGCTCGGCGCGGCCTAAGCCCTCGCGCGCGCCTGTCGCTGACTGACCGTTCCACCGCCTCGGCCGATCGGCCGCCGGGCCACTCCTCGATTTCTCAGCCGCCCCACTCGAGCCAACCCCTGCCATGGGGCGCGATGCTCGAGATCGGCGGACCCCGATCCGCTCACCCCATGCGCATGTGAACTACCGCAAGTTGCAGCCGGGAGGCGCGTGATCGACTCGGCAGGCCGTCCAAAAACTTGAGCGCGATCAGTGGGTAATGAGCGACATGTCACATCCGGCGCGCCCCCCTCGGGGCAGATTCGCTCCCGAGCGGCGCCTGAAGCGGTGCTGCAGCCGTAACAACAAGCCATCCGGAGTTCCCATGCGTAAGTTCTTGACAGCTGCCGCGGCCGCCGCGGCCCTGGTCGCGGGAGCCGGCGCGAACGCCGCCACGACGACCAGCACTTTCCAGGTATCGGCCACGATTCTCAAAGCGTGCACGGTGACCGCGGGAGCGCTCAATTTCGGCACATACGCGGCCGGAGGCGGCGCGCTCGACGTCAACTCGACCATCAACGTCAATTGCACGAAGAGTACGCCATTTACGGTCTCCTTGAACGGCGGCACGACCACCGGCGGCACGGTTGCGCAGCGTCTGTTGGCGAACGGAACCAACACGCTGCAGTACAACCTCTACACCTCGAACACCTATGCCACCGTATTCGGCGATGGCACGCTCTCGTCCGCCACCGTACCTGGCACGGGCGCGGGGCTCCTCGTTGCGAGCCCGGTGACGGTGTACGGCCAATTGCCCGATAGCGTCGCGAACCAGACCGCCGTTCCCGGTACCTACACCGATACCATCACGGTTACCGTGACCTACTGAAGCGGTTGACAGATGCGGCGCAGCGCTCGATGGCCCGCAAGGGTGCCGGCATGGATGGCCGCAGGATTGCTCGCCGCGGCGGCGTTGCCGGCCGCGGCGAGCAGCTTCAGTCTCTCTCCCATTCGCATTTATCTCTCGACCGCTCATCGGATCGGTGTCATCACGCTGCGCAATGACGGCGATGAGGCGGTGACCGTCCAGGTCAGCCCGAGCGCGTGGACGCAGCCGGCAGGCGACGATCATTATCAGGCGACCGACGATCTGATCGCGACCCCGCCGGTGTTCTCGGTTGCACCGCACGCGCGACAGATCGTGCGGGTGGCGCTGCGCGATTACGGGGACACGGCCCGCGAGGGCGACTACCGTCTTTTTTTCCAGGAAGTGCCGCAGCCGCACAGCGCCTCCTTCACCGGTCTCAGGATCTACCTTCGGATCGGCGTGCCGCTCTTCGTCGTGCCGCGCTCCGCTGCCGGGAGCTCCCTCGCCTGGCGGGCGCGTGCGGCGGGCCCGCACGAGCTCGAGATCCTCGCGACCAACAGCGGCGCCGAGCACATCGAGGTCACCGGCTTCGATCTCGAGGCAGGAGCGCATGCTCCGCCCGTTCACGTCGCGACGGCCCGCTACGTGTTGCCCGGCAGCACGGTGCGCTGGCAGGTGACGCTGCCAAAAGGTGTCCCAGCGAATACCGCCCTGCACATTCGTGGATCCACGGACCGGGGAGAAGTGTTCGCGGACGCGAATCATGCGGCCTACTGATCCCGCAGGATGCCGCCATGCAGCTCCCGTTGCGCTTGGCGAGGAACTCGGGCGCGGCTCAACTTATTCTGCTCGCGCTCCTCGCCTTCGGGCTTAGCGTCCCGGCACGAGCTGCCGAGCCGCTGCGGGAAGCGGTGATCGAGCTTGTGGTGAACGGGCAGTCGGGTCAAACGATCGTGGTGCTTCGCGACAAAGACAATGGGCTTTGGGTGCAGACGGAGGATCTCGGCCGCCTGCGTCTGAAGCGGCCGGAATCGCCGCCGCTCGAGCATGGCGGCCGCTGGTACTTTCAGCTGAACGACATCCCCGGTGCCCTCATATCGATCGACGACGCGCGCGATCTGGCGAGCGTACGTGTCCCTGCGGCGGCCTTCGAGCCCACGGCGCTCGGTGCGGCGGCTGCCGGGGCCCCGGTTCTCACGCGAGCCTCCCCCGGCGCCTTCCTCAACTACCAGCTCTCCGGCCAGCGGACCGGGAGTGAGACGACGGGCGGCGCCCTGACCGAGCTCGGCCTCTTCGGCACTCCCGGGGTCCTCACCAACACGTGGCTCGGACGCGCGGCGGCGGGGACCGAGCAGGGTGTGCGTCTCGATACCACCTTCACCCACGACTTTCCGGACTCGCTGCAGACACTCATTCTGGGCGATACGGCGTCGAGCCCTGGCATGTGGGGCAATTCGGTGCGATTCGCCGGCGTGCAGTGGGGGCGCAATTTCGCCCTGCGGCCCGATCTGCTCACGACTCCGCTGCTCGCCGTCGGCGGCAACGCCGTGTTGCCCTCCACGGTGAGCCTGTTCGTGAACAATCAGCGTGTCTCGAGCTCCTCCGTTCCCCCGGGCCCGTTCGTGATCGATCGCGTTCCGGTCGTCACCGGCGCGGGTGACGTGCGGCTCGTGGTGCAGGATGCGCTCGGCAACGAGCAGATCATCACCCAGCCATTTTATTCCGGGGCCGATCTGCTCGCCCCGGGGCTCACCCAATATGCAGTGGACTTGGGGTCCATCCGCGAGAATTACGGGCTGGAGAGCTTCCGCTACGGAGCGGCGCTCGCGAGCGCGAGCTACCGGCGAGGACTGACGGATGCGCTCACCGTCGAAGGCCACGCGGAGTGGCTCGAGCGCGCCCAACACGCCGCCGGCCTCGATCTGGCGGCGGCCGCCGGCCGCTGGGGCATCGCGACCCTCACTCTGGCAAGCGGTGGCGATGCCGGCGGTTCCGGATGGCTCTCGGGCATCGGCTTCCAGCACCAGGGTCGGGGTCTGAGCTTTCTCGCTGATTTCCAGCAAGCGAGTCGGGGATTTCGCCAGGTGGGCGATACTTCCTTGGCGATGTCGCCGCTTCGGCAGCGGATGTTGGCCCAGGTCGGCGACAGCTTCGGGCGCGGCGGCTCTTTGTCTCTCGCTTGGGCGAGCGAGACGTTCGAGTCATCGCCGGCGCAACGAATTCTCAGCCTCTCCTACGACGTCGCGATCGGCGCCGGCTGGTTCGGGCTGTCGGCCAGCCGCTCGGTGAGCCAACCTTCCTCCACCTCGATCTATGCGAGCTTCACGCTCCCACTCGGCGGGCGGCGCACCTTCACCGCGAGCCAGATCGTCAATCGCGGCGCGGAAGCTGCGGGGAATGAGAGCTTCGCGAGCGTCGATGAGTCGCCGCCGGTGGGGCCGGGCTTCGGCTGGCGTCTCGGTGCCGGCAGCTCCGGAAGCTACGATGCGGAGGGGCGGTGGCAGACCGACGCCCTGGATCTCGAGGCGGAGGCTGCGCGAATGCAGGGCTCGACGGGCGAGCGGGCGCAGGTCTCGGGCGCCCTCACCTGGCTCGATGATGACTTCTGGCTCGCGCGCAATGTCAATGGCAGCTTCGCGCTGGTCGATGTGGCTGACGTGCCCGATGTGCCGGTGTACGTCGATAATCAGCTGATCGCCCGCACCGATTCGAGCGGCCGTGCCATTCTCTATAACATGCGTCCCTACGAGTCGAATCGCATCAGCATCAGTGCGGCCGATCTACCGCTCGATGTCAGTATGGACTCGGATCGAATCGTGGTCCGTCCGCCCTGGCGCAGCGGTGTAGTAGCGCGTTTTCCGCTCGAGCGGGTAAGGGGCGCTATTTTCCGCCTCGTGACCCCGGCGGGGGAGGCGCTGCCTCCCGGCGCAAGCGTCCGCTACAAGGGCGCGAGGTTCGCCGTTGCGCTCGATGGGACGGTGTACATCACCAACTTCGAGGGTGGCTGGTCGGGAGAGGCGCACTGGGCGGGGCATCGGTGCGCGTTCCGCTTGCCCTCGCGGCCGCTCGATGATCCGCTGCCGGATCTCGGCTCGATCGTCTGCGGTGGCCGGGCCGGACCTGTCGGGAAGGGCGAATGATGCCGCGGCGCGCACCGACCTTGCTGGCGAGCCTCCTCTGCGTGGTGAGTCCCGCGTTGGACGCCAAAGTGACCTGCACGGTGACCGCCACACCCGTGCAGTTCGGTACCTACGATCCGCTCAACCCGTCGCCGGCGCTTTCGAGCGGAACCGTCGTGACCACCTGCCGACTGATGGGCGCCTTGGCGACGGCAACGATGCTCACCTCGAGCTTCACTGCGGGCTCGAGCGGCAAGTACGCTACTCGCACCATGATCCTCGGCGCGAATGCATTGCTCTACAACCTCTACCTGGATCCTGCCCACTCGCAGATTGCCGGCGACGGAACCGGCGGATCGTCCACCGGCAGCGCCACGCTGAACCTGAGCATTCTCAACCGTACTCAGACCTGGACCGAGACCATCTACGGCAGTATGCCCGCGAGCCAGGATGCTGCAGCCGGCACTTACATCGATTCCATCATGGTCACGGTCAACTACTGATGATGCGGCACGCGCTCGGCTTGCTGACCGGCCTGCTCTGCGCGGTAAGTCCCGCGGTACATGCCGCGGTCATCTGCAGGGTGCGCACAACGCCGGTGCGGTTCGGGATCTACGATCCGCTCAGCATGTCAGCGACGCTGTCGACCGGTACCGTCGTGACCACCTGCCGGCTTCGGGGTCGTCTCGCCACGCAGGTGACCGTCACGTCGAGTCTCACCGCCGGCTCGAGCGGCGATTACCTCAATCGCACCATGAGGCTGGGCGGCAACTCACTCATCTACAATCTCTACCTGGATGCCGCCGATACGCAGATCGCCGGTGATGGAACCGGTGGATCATCCACGGCGAGCGCAACGCTGGCCCTGACCCTTCTCAACAGCCGCCAGAGATGGCGGGAGACTTTATACGGCAGCATGCCCGCCAGCCAGGACGCCGCACCCGGCACTTACACGGATTCGATCGTCGTTACCATCAACTATTGAGATGCCGCGAGCCGAGCCGGCGCGCCATGCCTACGGCGCCAGCGGCCTCACGGTGAGCTGCACGGGCCACGCATAGCGTCCCGGAGCCACGCGCCGGTCGAGCATGAAGCGATAGCGAAGCGAGAGTGGCATGCGCAGGCCCACGTGTCCTCGTTCGGGGATGGCGCCGCCGTCTCCTGCGAGAGTCACCTGGACGCCGCCTCCCCGCACCCGCAGAGCGGTGATACCGGGCATCGTCGGACTCACCAGCAGCACGTATCCCTGCGGGCTGTTGTTGGACACTTCCAGCCGGGTGGGCTCGGGAGCATCGACGTAGGCCTGCCGCACATCTTGCAACGAGACGACGAGATCAAGCGGCGCGGAGCGCACCTGCAGGGTCGCTCGCGGCAGCACCCGCGCGCTCACCGCCAACACCGCTTCGGTCGCGGCCGATCCGGCGGCACTCGCAGTGGCGAGAAAGATGGCCAGAGCAGAGGTCCCTTGGATCACTCGGCGCCACAAAGGCGAGCCGCTGGGCGGCGGATGCGGTCGGCGGGCCATGCTTTCCCCATATCGACCGGGATCGTGAGAACTTGAGAGCGTTTGCCGACTCCGTCAGCCCTTCGCAGGGTGGCTCAGAGGTGGCTGTAGGCGCTCGGCGGCGGCAAAGGCAGCTCGCGCCGAGCGATCGAAGGCGCTGGCCACTGCCGCCGCGCCGAGTGTCTCCAGGGACTCCAGTCCGATTTCCTGCACGTGTTCATCGCCCGCCGCGGCCTTTCGCACCGCATGCAGCAGCAAGCGGTTACCGCGAATTCCCCCTAACAGATGAGCGCTCGCCACGTAGCCGTGGGGGGCGGCGAGAATCGCGAGCCAGCGGGTGAGATCGCTCAGAGGCGCGCTCGTCTCACCCTGACCCGTGCCACCGTGCTCTTGGGGCAAACGACCGTGTTCCATTCAGGTACCCCCCCTTGGATTGACAATACTCAGACAGTCCGGCAGGGTACGCGCCGTCTCGCACTCCTTGAGCAAAATCAAGAGCGTCAAGCGGGGGTTGGATAGGCTGCGCGGTGGAAGGGGCGGCGTAGCGCATATGTCGCAAAAGGGTGACAGGCGGCACATCAACCAGCTACTCGTGTGGCTACGGGAGCGGACACTCGACTTCGAGCTCGCCGCTCGAAGCGGCGGACTCGGGGTCTGGCACTGGAACCTGCGCACCAACGAGCTCGCCTGGTCGGAGCATTGCCGGGAGCTGCTGGGGATTGCCGAGCAAGTGCCGCCTTCACTCGAGGCATTCCTCGCGGTCGTTCATCCGGAAGATCGGCAGCGGCTGGCTACCGCCGCCGCCATCGCCCATCCGCAGGGCCGCAAGCTCGATCACGAGTTCCGCATCATTCTGCCCAACGGCGAGACCCGCTGGCTGCACGGCGCCTGGCAAACGCATCTCGATCCGCGGACGGGCGCGCCGGCGCGCGCGCTCGGCCTGCTTCTGGATGTGACCACGCGGCGCCGTGCCGACGAGTCGCGATACCGCGTTCTCGAGGAGCACGCGCGGTTGTGGGCCGATGCGTTCCTGCACAATTCCCGCGGAATCGCCATCGGCGATCCTGCCACCCAAACACTGCGTGGCGTCAATCCGGCCTACGCGGCCCTGATGGGTCGCTCGGTGGTGGAGCTCACGGGGGAGTCGATCTGGAATCTCTACCCGGCGACCGAGCATGCACGGCTGACAGCGGCGGCGCAGACGGCGGATGAGCGCGGCGCCGCGACGCTGCACACCTGTCAGATCCATCGGGACGGCACCCTCATTCCGGTCGAGCTCAGCCTGGTCTCGGTGCGCAACAGCGGGGGAGAGGTGGAAAGCCGCATCGCGATCGTGACGGATCTGCGCGAGCGCCTGCGCGTGGAAGGCGAGCTGCGCCACACCGAAGCGCGGCTCATGGCGAGCGAGCGATTCCGTGAGCTCGCCGATTCCGCCCCGGTCGGCATACTGATGCTGGATGGTGACGGGAGCTGCGCTTACGCCAATCCCTGCTGGCTCGAGATCACGGGCCTCTCGATCAGCGAGGCCCGCCACGAAGGCTGGCGCGAGGCCATCCATCCCGAAGACCGCGAGCGGGTAGGCGAGCGATGGGGCCGGCTCCCGCGCGGCGAGGATGTCGAGCTCGAGTTCCGCTATCGCACGCGAATCGGCGCCGTTCGCTGGGTGCGCTCGCGGGCGGGCACTCTCGGGGACGGGCGCAGCAGCGGCTATCTCTGCGTGGAAAGCGACATTACCGAGCAGCTCCGCCAGGCCGAGGCGGTCACTCAAACGCACGGGCGAATCCGCCTTCTCGCCCGCCGGCTGCAACATCTTCGGGAAGAGGAGCGCGATCAGCTTGCGCACAGACTCCACGGCTCGCTTCGACAGGACCTCACGACTCTAGCGGTCGAGCTTGCCGCATTGCGAGCCGCAGGTCGAGAGGTGCCCGTCGCAGGCATTGCACGGCTCGCCGAGCTTTCCGACCGCTGCCTGGAGCGCCTGCGGTACATCGCTTTCGAGCTCAATCCTCCGGGCATCGATGATCTCGGCCTCATCGGCGCCGTGACCCGCTATGTCGAGGAATGCACGGCGCAGAGCGGTTTGGAGATCAGCCTGTCGGTACCGCCCTCGCTCCCCGACACCGGTCGGCGGGAAGCGATCGCCCTCTATCGGGTGTGTCAGGAGGGGCTGACCAACGTGATTCGCCATGCCCGCGCCAAACGGGTGGAGGTTACGGTGTCGGCGAGCGAGGACCTGCTGCGGCTGCGCATCAAGGACGATGGCATCGGCATGGGCGAGGCGGATCGCGGCAAGGAGGGGGCGTTCGGCCTGCTCGCCGCTTCCGAAAGGCTCAATGAGATCGGCGGCACGCTGCGCGTGTTTGGTGTCGCCGGTGAAGGAACCACCCTCGATGCGAGTGTTCCTTTGCGCCTGGCGGGCGATCGGCTGGCGCCGGACGGCAAGACGGGGCCGCCGCAATCCGCCAGCCCGCCGGGCGCTTAACCCAGAGCATCCCGCAGCGCACTGATCTCCTGGGCGGATTCGGCGAGAAAGCGCTCACAGGCCGGCTGATCGAGGCGCAACCGCTGCAGGGGCTTCGCGCACTGCACCTGCGCGGCGAGCGCGCCCGTATCGCCGTTGAGCTCCGCGAGCAGGGTGCCGACGACGACAATGTCGGTGAGCGTGGGTGCGCCACGCGACTCGCGCTCGAGGTTCTCCGACTCGTGCACCGCCTGCACGATCTCCTCGGCAATGCCCCAGTTCTCGAGCAGCGCGGCGGCGATGCTGAGATGCCAGTCGTGCTCGATCGCCTGGTAGGCAGCCGTGTCGGAAAAGAGCGACCGATGCCGGCTGGCGCGCGTGAGGATGTAGAGGCGGCCGATTCCCTGCAGCAAGCCCGCAAGCAGCGCGCTGTCGGCATTGACGCTGGTGAGACGGCGGGCAATCACGGTGCAGAGGCTCGCCATCTGTACGCTGCGGCGCCAGAGAATGCCGAGCTGCATCTCGAGGCCGCGGAGCGTCGGCGCCTCGCGCAACTGGCGCATGGCGAAGGCGATCGTGGCCGTGCGCACCGTATCGACTCCGACGCGCGTCACTGCCGCACGCAGGTCCGCGACGGGCACGCCGGTCGGATTCAGGGCCGCGGAGTTGGCCATCCGGATGAGTTGAGTGGCGAGCACCGGCTCGCTGCCGATGACGCGCACGATCCGCGCCGCGTCGGTCTTGTCATCGCTCAGTACCCGCTGCACCCGCATGACGATGTGCGGGAACCCGGGTAGCTCCACCTTGCCGCCGGAGAGCTCGGCCGCAAGCGCCTGCACGAAGGTGAATGCGACATCGCGCTCCGCGCCGTCTGAAGCGGCGTGATCGGCGGAAGAGGCGGGGGAGGTTTGGGCGCGCATGGGGCGGTTCGCGGCTTTCGTAGCGGGATCAGACGCCAAGGGCCTGACGCAGGGCCTCGATCTCGTGCTCGGACTCATCGATCAGCTTCTCGTAGCTCGCGCGGTCGATCTTCATGCGCTTGCACGCGGCGACATCGTGCATGTTGAGCTCCAGGGTGTCGGGATGCTCCTTGAAGGCGGCGAGCAGATGCCCGACGGTGAGCGCATCCGTGAGGTCGGGCGGACCCTCGTGCTCGCGCGCGAAGTCCTCGTACTCGCTCACGGCCCCGATGATCTCCTCGGCCATCTCCCAGTTCTCGAGCAGGGCCTTGGCGACCGGCGCATGCCAGTCGCGCACGATGGAGTTGTAGGCTGCCTGGTTGGCAAAAAGAGCCGGATGCCGGCTCGAGCGCGTGAGGATGTAGAGCTTGCCGATCCCGTGCAGGAGGCCGGCGAGCATCGCGGTATCCGGGTTGACGCGGCTGAAGCGGCGCGCCACCGCGTGCGACATGGCCGCCACGGCGGCGCTGCGGTGCCAGAGCTCATCGAGCGGCTGCTCGAGCCCCTTCAGCGAGTCCACCTTTTTCAACTGCGACATGGCGAAGGCGATGGCGGCGCTGCGGACCATGTTGAATCCCATGCGGGCGATGGCGGTGCGCAGCTCCACGATCGGCTTGCCGGTGAAATTGATGGCCGCGGAGTTGGCGATCTGCATGAGTCGGGCCGCGAGCGCCGGCTCCGAGCCGACGACCCGCACCACCTTGTCCTGCGAGACCTCCTCGTCGGCCAGCACCTGGCGCACGCGCAGCGCGATATCCGGGAAGCTCGGCAGATCCACCTTGCCCTTGGACAGCTCGGCCGCCAGATCCTGCACGAAGGCGAAGGCCTCAGGATCACCGACCGCCTGCGGATTTTCTGCAACGGAGCTCTTCATCACTGGTGCGCTCTTATCCTCGGTAGCGGCCAATCCTGCCCGCAATTGAGAGCGGGGTCGTCAACTTGGTTCACGAATCGTCATTACGGAAAATCCGTGTCGGCGAGACTCTTCGTTTCCCGGGTGATGTCCATCGCTTCCGCGAGCGAGAGGACCTTGGCGGCGATGCTCTCGAGCGGCAGAACGTGCTCGGCGGCCCCGAGCGCCACCGCCTCACCGGGCATTCCCCAGACGACGCTCGACGCCTCGTCCTGGGCGAGCGTGCGGCTGCCGCTATCGCGCATCTCCTTCAATCCCCGCGAGCCGTCCTTGCCCATGCCCGTGAGGAGGACCCCGATGGCATTGCGGCCCGCGTTCTGCGCCATGGACCGGAACAACACGTCGACCGAGGGCTTGTGCCGGTTGACCGGCACCCCGTCATCGAGACGGCAGACGTAGCGCGTGCCATCGCGCACGAGCATCAGGTGACGGTCGCCCGGGGCGATGTAGGCGTGACCGGCGAGTACGTGCTGCCCATCCTGGGCCTCGCACACCGACATCGGACAGCAATCGTTCATGCGGCGAGCGAAGGGTGCGCTGAAGGCCTTGGGGATGTGCTGCGCGATGACGACGCCGGGACAGTCCGGCGGCAGGCGCATGAGCACTTCCTTGATCGCCTCGGTGCCACCGGTGGAGGCGCCGATCGCGATGATGCGGTCGGTCGTACGCATCGGCCGATGCGGCGCGGGCGATTTGGGAAGCACGGCATCGGCGCTGTGGGCCGGGCCGATGGGGCCGGATGCGCGCGCCTGCCTCGGGTCGAGCGGCCGCACCCTGGCGCGAGCGGCGATCCGGATCTTCTCGATGAGCTCCTCGGCATAGTTCTTCAGCGTCGCGGCGAGGTCGATCTTCGGTTTGGAAAGATAATCGACCGCTCCGAGCGCGAGCGCATCGAGGGTGACGTCCGCGCCGCGCTCGGTGAGCGAGGACACCATGACCACCGGCATCGGCCGCAAGCGCATCAGATTGCGCAGAAAGGTGATGCCATCCATCTTCGGCATCTCGACATCGAGAGTGAGCACGTCCGGGTTCAGTCTCTTGATCTTCTCGCGGGCAGCATGCGCATCGGCCGCCACTCCCACGACCTCGATGTCCGGCGCGGCACTGAGGATGTCGGTGAGCAGACTCCGTACGAGGGCGGAGTCGTCCACGATGAGCACGCGGATCGAGCGTCTCTGAGTCATGGCCGCGTGTCGGATTTGAACAGCTCGACCTCGCCGCCGGCGGCCTGCCCGCTGATGCTGGCGAGATAGAGTTGCTCGTGATGGCTGATGATGCGGTTCTCCACCGGGCGCAGCTTGCGCAGCCGGGCCCGGCCGGTCGCCGGGAAGTAGATGAGCTTGCGCGGCTGGGTCCCCCCGAGATCCTCGGCCGCGATCCGGTAGCCCTCGAGCGTGAGATAGCTGCGGATGAAATCGACGTTGCGTCCACCGACATCGCTCATGGAGGCGAGGATGCGGCCGCCGCCGAAGAGCTTGATCTCGAGCCGCTCGCGCGCGGCGCCGAGCTTCAGCAGATCATTGATCAGACTCTCCATGGCGTAAGAGCCGTAGCGCGTGGCGAGTCCGACCGCCGGATCGAGCCATTCGTTCGGACCCACGGTGGTGTCGGCGGGCAGCATGAAGTGGTTCATGCCGCCGAGCCCGCACTGCGGATCGCGCACGCAGGCCGACACGCAGGAGCCGAGCACCGTGGAGATCGCCTCGTCGGCGCGGCTCACGTAGTACTCGCCCGGGAGGATCTTGACCATCCAGCAGCGGTTCTCGCGGTCCCAGAAGCGCTGGAACTGCTGAAAGCCGGGTAGCGGCGCTGGCAGGTTCCTGTCAGATTCGCCTGTGGATGGTTTTGCCGATGAGCGCATAGCTGTCGCAGACTTTGAAGAGACTCTCGGAATGCCCGAGGAAGAGCAGGTCGCCGGGCCGCTGCAGCCGGGCAATGCGGGCGAAGAGCTCCCGCTGAGTATCCTTGTCGAAGTAGATGACGACGTTGCGGCAGAAAACCGCATCCAGTGGCCCTCTCATCGGCAGGGTATGAATGAGATTGAGCTGCTTGAAAGTGACCAGCGCGGCCACTTGCGGCGCAATCTGCCGGCAGGCGCCACCCGAGTGCTGACGCTCGGTGAAAAACCGCTGCAGCCGCTCGGGCGAAAGGTTGTCGGTACGCTCCAGGGGATAGATGCCGCGGCGCGCCCGTGAGAGAACTTCCGAGTCGAGATCGGTGGCCAGAATGCGAATGTCCCAACTGCCGGGATCCGGCAGGGTCTCGAGCACCGTCATCGCGATGGAGTAGGGCTCCTCGCCCGTCGAGCATCCCGCCGACCAGAGCCGCAGGCGCCGCGCGCGTGGCGGATCGGCCGCGAGCGGCGCCAGCAGATGCTCGCGCAGGTACTGGAAATGATGCGGCTCGCGGAAGAACGAGGTGAGGTTGGTGGTGATCGCGTTACAGAGCTCGGCGATCTCCTGCAGGTCGCTCTTCAGCCGCTCGCGATACTCCCCGAAGCTGCGCAGCTGCAGCGCCCGCAGGCGTCGCGTCAGTCTCCCGTATACCAGCTCCCGCTTCTGTTCCGAGAGGTGGATGCCCGTGAGTGACTTGACGAGCGCGCGCAATGCCTGGAAGTCCTCCTCACCGAAGGCGAACTCCCGCAGGCGCATCGTGGTCGAGTCTCGAGCAATGTGCACGGGAGTCCTCAGAAGAGCTCCACGCTGCCCTCGCTCGCATGCAATGAGGGCGCGTGGCAGGTGCCGTCCGCATCCGGCATCAGCAGGTTGAAGAGGATCCGGTGCGAGTCCGAGGTGAAGCGCGCGCGCAGATTCTCGATCAACACCGGCCAGCTCTGCCGTCTGCCGGCGGCCGTGGCGGCCGACCCTGCCGCGGCCACCGCCGCAAGGAGGTCGCGCACCTGCGAGAGCTGCTGTGTCATCCGGTCGTGAAACTGCAGGCATTCGATGCAGGCATCGAGGTCGCTCACAGCCGGCGGACCACCCGCGGACACCGCCGCGCTGACGCGTGACAGGGCCTCGCCGAGCGCCGTCACCGGCCGCTGCGACTCGCTCAGTGCGAGCTCGATCAATGCCGCGCCGGTAGCCGCCGCGCACGCCAGGTCGCACTCGGATTTGACGGGATCCGCGGCCTGCGGGCCCCGTGCCGACAGCGACACGCGCTCCTTACCCGTGCTTCGACTTGAAGGTCTTCACCTGAGTGTTGAACTCATCGGCAACGCGGGTGAGCCGATCGACCGCAGCGTTGTGCAGGTTCATCTGGTCGGTGGCGCTCAGCTGGTTCTGCCGCGCCTCGAAGTCCAGGCACTTCAGGTACGTTTGCACGTCGCTGTTGTACTGCTTGATGGTCTCCATGGCGGTGATCATCTCCTGCTGCGTGGCCGTGCTACCGTCGGGAATCTTGCTCGGAGCCGGCGGCAGCCTGCAGGTGTCCGCGTGGGCCTGCAGGCTCACGATGCAGGCGGCCGACAGAACGGCCAGGGGCAGGATTCGCTTCGGGGACTTCATGGGTGCTTCCTCATTGTCGACATAAGAAATCGGTATGGATCAGCCGAGCACTTTCGCGATGGTCGCGAGCAGCCGCTCGGGATTGAAGGGCTTCACCAGCCAACCGGTCGCGCCGGCGGCCTTGCCCTGCTGCTTGCGCTCGAGCGTCGCCTCGGTGGTCAGCACGAGCAGCGGTACGTAGCGGTAGCTCGCGCGGCTGCGCAGCTCCCGCACCAAGGTGATGCCGTCCATCTTCGGCATGTTGACGTCGGTGATCACGAGGTCGAATTTGTGTCGCTCCGCGATCTCGAGCGCCTCGGCCCCGTCGGCCGCCTGCTGCACGTGATGGCCGGCACTCGTGAGCGTAATGCCGACCATCTGGCGCATCGCCGCCGAGTCATCCACTGCAAGTATCCGGGCCATCAGCGCACTCCGCTCGTTGCTTCGAGTGTTGACATGAGGTTAGAACTCCTGCCACTCGGAGTCGCCGGCCTCAGCCGACCCGAGTGTGCCGTTGCCGCGGGAGAGGGCCGCGGGCGAGCCGCCCGGCGCATCGGCGCCGGGTGTCGGTGAGCGACCGGGCTCGGCCGGCGCGATTGCCGCAGCCGCGCTCGCCTTGGCCGCGGCGGGCTTGCTCCTGTGACGCGCGGCCCAGGGCCGATTCGCTCCGCGTCGCTCGGCGCGCGGCGCCGGCTTGGTGTCGGCGCCGGAGGGTTTGCCGCTCTGGGCGGGGCGGGCCGGTGCCGCCGCGGCGATCTCCGCCATGCCGACCTGGAAGCGCGCCAGCATTTCGTTGAGGCCGCGCACCTGTTCGACCATGGCCTGCGAGGAGGCGGTCGCCTCTTCGACCAGGGCGGCGTTCTGCTGCGTGAGCTCGTCCATCTGCATGACGGCGCGGTTGACCTGCTCGATGCCCGAGGACTGCTCGCGCGAGGCGGCGGCGATCTCGGCCACGATGTCCGAGACCTTCTTGACTGCGGCCACGATCTTCTCCAGCGTCTGACCGGACTGGGTGACGAGCACCGAGCCGTCCTCAACCCTGCGAACCGAGTCCTGGATGAGCTCCTTGATCTCCTTCGCCGCCGTGGCGGAGCGGCCGGCGAGGCTGCGAACCTCGCTCGCGACGACCGCAAAACCCCGGCCCTGCTCGCCGGCGCGCGCCGCCTCGACGGCCGCATTGAGCGCCAGCAGGTTGGTCTGGAAGGCGATGTCGTCGATGACTCCGATGATGTCCGCGATCTTCTTCGAGGCCTCGTTGATGCCGGTCATGGCGGCGACCGCCTGATTGACGACCGTGCCGCCCTTCTCGGCCTGGTCGCGCGCCGCGAGCGCGAGCTGATTGGCCTGGGCCGCGTTGTCGGCGTTCTGCTTGACGGTGGTGGTCATCTCCTCCATGGAGGAGGCGGTTTCCTCGAGCGAGGCGGACTGCTCCTCGGTGCGCTGCGACAGGTTGGCGTTGCCGGCGGAGATCTCGTCGGCCCCGCGGTGGACCTCCGCCGCGACCCGCTTCACCCGCGAGACGACCTCCGCCATGTTGTCCGCGAGCCGATTGACGCCCGCGCTCATGGCTTCGAAGAAGCCCGTCTTGCCCGCGACATCGATGCGGCGGCCGAGGTCACCCGCGACCACCGCCGCCAGCATGCTTTCCATCTCCCTCTCGACGGCGACTTCCTGGGTGCGGTCGGTCCATTCCATGACCGTGCCGATCCGCCCGCCGATCTCATCGAGCACCGCACTGGTGACCGTGCGGAAGGTGCAGGCGCCGAGCTCCCGCTCGGCCGCGCGCGAGCCGGTGAGCCTCTCGAGCTCCCGATCGTCGGCGTCGGAGCCGGCGGACAGCGCTCCGAGGCCGGACCCGCGCAGCCGCTCGACCTCGAACCCGGGCAGGGTCTTGCGGATCTCGTGCTGGTTGCGGACGAAGGTCGCGTTCGCAGTGTCGTTGAGGTAAATGATGCGATGCTGGGCGTCGGCGAGCACGACGGCGGTGGATACCTTGTCGAGCGCCTGACGGACGCGGGCGTTCTCGGCCGCGACCAGTCGCTCGTTCTCGATCTGCTGGCGCAGCTTGCCCTGCATCTCATCGAGAGCACGCAGCACCTGAGCGGCCTCATCCGATCCGGACAGATCGACCATGTTGTCGTACTTTCCGGCGGCGATGCGGCGGAAGACCTCTATGGCTTGCGCGAGCGGTATGGCAAGCGAGCGGGTGATGAGCCACGACAGCGCGAGTGCCACGGCGAGGGCGAGGATCGTGATCCCGGCGGTGACGTTGCGCCAGGTGGTCACTTGCGCGAGGCGCTCCCTTACCGCGCCGCCCATGGCGGAGTAGCCGGTATCGGAGAGGCTCAGCAGGCTCGTGCTGATCGCCCGCGAGTCGGAGAAGAGCTCCGAGGTCGTGATGGTCATCTTCTGGGCATTGATGATCCGCGACTCGATGATGGAGTAGGAGCCGTCGAATGCGGCACGCGCCCCCTTCAGAGCCGGCGCGATCTTCGCTCGTGCCTGCGACGAGGTGCCGTTCAGATCGCGCGCAGCGGCGCCGAAGTCGGCCGCCACTTCATCGTGGTAGAGCTGCAGCGCCATCTGATCATCGCCGCCGAGATAGCCTTTGATGCTGGCGCGCGTGGCATACCACTGCACGTTGCCCGAGGCGATGAGCGCGCCCGGGATGTCGCGGGTGGCGAGCTGAATGAGCGCGGCGGTCTGCGGGGAGGGATCGGTATTGAGCGCCGAACGCGCCACCACCAGCTCCTCGAGCTCGACGATGCGCGCGATGAGGGCGTCGTGGCGGGCCACCGCATCATCGGCGGACAGCTTCAGTTCCTGGGTTTTCAACTGCTGCCAGTCGGACTTGATCCCACTCCACTCGTCCGCGACGCCGAGCCGGGCCCCTACGGACGAGTCGGTCTCGTCGATGTTGGAGATGAGCTTGTCGATCACCAACTCCGATGTGGTGAGCGCGTAGCGCCGGGCGGTGTCGCCGGTGAGCACGGCAAAGACGAGGCTGCGGTGATCGGTGACCTCCGCGAGCACGGCACCCACCCGGTGGGCGTAGTCGGCGCCCGCGAGCTCGTTGCGGGCCTGCGTGACTTCGCTGTTGGTGGCGCTCAGGTAAAAGACACCGAGCAGCGCGGTCGGCACCGCCATCGCGGCGACCAGCAGCGTCAGTTTCTGCCAGAGCTTCAATCGGTTGAGAAGTCGCATGAACTTACCTCTGAACCTCGATCCATTCACCGCTGGCGCCGACCCCGGCGGAGCGTCGAAGGGAAGGCGTAGCCGTGCTACCGACCGTCCCTGGCAACGCTTGCTGGCGCGTCTCGGCCTCGCGCCTGCGGTTCTCGCCCAGCTCGTATCGGGCGAGCATCTCGTTCAGCTCCCGCACCTGCCCGCCCATGGCCTGAGAAGCCGCGGTCGCCTCTTCGACCAGCGCCGCGTTCTGCTGCGTGAGCTCGTCCATCTGCACGACCGCGCGGTTGACCTGCTCGATGCCCGAGGATTGCTCGCGCGAGGCGGCGGCGATCTCGGCGACGATGTTGGAAACTTTCTTGACCGAAGCGACGATCTCGCTCAGCGTACGGCCGGATTGGGTCACGAGACTCGAGCCGTCCTCCACCTTCCTGACACTGTCCTCGATGAGCGCCTTGATTTCCTTGGCGGCGGTCGCGGAGCGGCCCGCGAGGTTGCGCACCTCGCTCGCCACCACCGCAAATCCGCGGCCCTGCTCGCCGGCGCGCGCGGCCTCGACGGCGGCATTGAGCGCGAGCAAGTTGGTCTGAAAGGCGATCTCGTCGATGACGCTGATGATGTCGGCGATCTTCTTGGCCGACTCGTTGATGCCGGACATTGCGTCGACGGCCTTGCCGACCACTGCGCCTCCCTGCTCGGCCTGGTCGCGCGCGGCGAGGGCGAGCTGGTTCGCCTGGGCCGCATTGTCCGCGTTCTGCTTGACGGTCGTCGTCATCTCCTCCATGGAAGAGGCGGTCTCCTCGAGCGAGGAGGCCTGCTCTTCGGTACGCATGGAGAGGTTGGCGTTCCCCGCGGTGATCTCCTCGGCGCCGAGGGCGATCTCGCGACCGGCCTCCTTCACGCGCGCGACGATCTCGACCAGGCTCTCGGCCAGGCGATTCACGCCCGCCCCGAGAGCCGCGAAGAAGCCCGACTTCTGCGCCAGATCGATGCGTCGGCTGAGATCGCCGCCGTTGACCGCATCCAGGACGCCCTGCAGCTCCTGCTCGACGCGCACCTCCTGAGTGCGCTGGGTCCACTCCATCACCGTGCCGAGCCGCTCGCCGCGCTCGCCGGTCACCCGGTTGGTGACGGTACGGAAGCAGAGGCCGCCGAGCCGGCGCTCCTCCACCCGCTCGCCGGTGAGCGCATCGAGGATGCGCCGCTCGGCGGAGGGATCGGCGGACAGCGTCTCGAGGCTCGAGCCCCGCAGGCGCGCGGCGTCGAACGCCGGCAGCGTGCTGCGAATCTCCGCGGCGTGGCGCTCGAAGGTCGCCTGGGCGGCATCGTTGAGATAGATGACCTGGTGCTGGGAATCGGCCAGAATCACGCACGTCGAGGCTTTGTCGAGCGCGTGACGGACGCGTGAATTCTCCGCGGCGACCGCGCGCTCGTTCTCGATCTGGCCGCGCAGGTTCTCCTGCATGGTGGCAAGGGCCTGCAGCACCTGGCCGGCCTCGTCGTCGCGGCCGGTGTCGATCTCATTGTCGTAGCCGCCCTGCGCGATGTGCTCGAAGACGCCGATCGCGTGCGCGAGCGGGCGCTGGAGCGACACCCTCACGAGCCGCGCCAGCGCCAGCGCGCCCGCTAGGGCGAGCAGCGCGAGGAAGGCGGTGAGGTCGCGGTGCGCCGCCACCGCCGATTCGCGCGCGGCGAGCGTGGCTGCCGCGGCATCGAGGGTGTCGGCGGAGAGTTTCTGCAAGGCGTGACTCGCCGGGATTCCGGCATCGTAAACCGCCCCGCCGCTCGTCTTCAGACTCGCGGCGTTGAGGATCTGTGAATCGATCACGCCGCCGAATTCGCCGAAGCGCTGCGCCAGCCTCTCGAAATCCGTCTGCAGCGGCGCGCGCACTTGCGGCGGAAGCTTGGCGAGACCCGCTTTGATCTGCTGGAATCTCGACAGCACGCGGCTGCGGTAGATGGTGATGCCCATGCGATCGTCGCCGCCGAGATAGCTCTTGGCGGCGGCGTCGACCGCGTAACGGCGCATGGCGTCGGCCTGAGCCAGCGCGGCCGGCGCATATTCGGAGCCGATCTCGAGCAGGGTGCGGGTCGTCTGATCGGAGTCGGAGGCGATTCTCGAGCCGGCCGCCACGGCGGCCGTGATGGCATTCAGACGATCGACCAGCGCCGCATTGACCGTGGCAATCTGGGCGGCGGGCTGGCCGAGAGTCGCGGCCGCCTCGGCGCGCCACTGCGAGCTCAGGGTGGCGACATCCTCCCTGACGCCGTAGAGCTCGCCCAGGCGGTCGCTGAGCTCTGCCACTCGCTGCATTGCCACATCGACTTCCTGCTCCTTGGCGAGCACGGCGGCACGGCGCGCCGCATCTCCGCTGGCGAACACGAACGCGCGCGCGCCGTGGGTCAGCAGTTTCGATTCCAGCGGGCCGATGGCCTGCAGGAAGCGGACCCCCTGCAGCTCGGCGCGGGTCTCACTCACCTCGCTTCCCATCGCGGTGAAATAAAAGAACCCGACCAGGGCGGTCGGCACGAACATCGCCAGGACGAGAGCTCCCAGCTTCTGCCAGAGTTTGAGGCGGTTGAGTGCCATGCTATTCATGTTGCTTCCTCAGGCACCGCGCGCCGCGCGCAGGCTTGCGGTGGACGCGCCCCGGTCGGTGCGCGGCGCCTGCGACGAGATCCGGTAATGGCTCATGTTGGCGCTGAGCTCGCGGGCCTGTCCGGCCATGTTCTGTGCCGCGGCGGTCGCTTCCTCCACCAGCGCGGCATTCTGTTGGGTGAGCGCGTCCATCTGCATGACGGCGCGATTGACCTGCTCGATGCCGGCCGACTGCTCGCGTGAGGCGGCGGCGATCTCGGCGACGATGTCGGAAACCTTCTTCACCGAGGCCACGATTTCCTGCAGCGTATGGCCGGACTGCGTGACTCGCTGCGAGCCGTCCTCCACCTTGCGCACCGAATCGCGGATGAGCCCCTTGATCTCCTTGGCGGCCGTGGCGGAGCGGCCGGCGAGATTGCGGACCTCGCTCGCCACTACTGCGAAGCCGCGGCCCTGCTCGCCGGCGCGAGCGGCTTCGACGGCGGCATTGAGTGCGAGCAGGTTCGTCTGGAAGGCGATCTCGTCGATCACGCCGATGATGTCGGCGATCTTCTTCGAGGCCTGATTGATGTCCGACATGGCCGCGACCGCCTGATTGACGACCACGCCGCCGCGCTCCGCCTGATCACGCGCAGCCAGGGCGAGTTGGCTCGCCTGAGCGGCGTTGTCGGCATTCTGCTTGACGGTGGTGGTCATCTGCTCCATCGACGAGGCGGTCTCCTCGAGAGACGCGGACTGATCCTCGGTTCGCCGGGAAAGATTGTTGTTGCCGGAGGAGATTTCCTCCGCCGATCGGCTCACCTCGGCGGCGGTCGATGCGATGCGGCGCACGATGCCGGCCATGCCATCGAGCAGCGAATTGATCCCCTCGGCCATGGCGCGCAGCTCGGCGCTTTCCATGTTGGTATCGAGCCGGCGGGTGAGATCGCCTGCCGAGGCGGCGTCGATCACCTCGCGCGTTTGCTCGATGATGCTCTTCTGGATGCTCATTTTCGTCCCCCGTCAGGCCGCGCTGGCGGCCGCCGGCTCTTCGCCCTCGGCGCCGGATGACAGGGACGTGAGGTCTCTGCCGATGAGGCGGTCGATGTCGAGCAGCACCACCATGCGCTCGGCGACCGACACGAGCCCGCGGATGTAATCGGTCGCGCCGCGCGCGCCGAGCTCGGGTGCCGCCTTCACCTCCGCTGAGTTGACGTCGACCACGTCCGAGACGCCGTCCACGACGACACCGAAGTCGCGTCGGCCCGCCGCGGTGTTGACGGACATCACGATGATCACCGTGATCGCGGTGTACTCGGCGCGCTCGAGCGCGAAGCGCATGCGTAGATCGACTATCGGAACGATCGAGCCGCGCAGATTGAGCACCCCGAGGACGTGCGTCGGGGCGTGCGGGATCTTGGTCACCGCGGACCACCCGCGGATCTCCTGCACCCGCAGGATGTCGACCCCATAGGTTTCGTTGCCGAGCACGAAGGTCAGAACCTGGTGAGAGCCGCCGCCGGGACCCTGCTGCTCGACCGCCTTACTGGTCATGATGGTGATGCCTCGCCTTAGCTGCCGTGAGCTTCACGCGGCCGCCCGCATGGAAGCTGCGCGAATGAGCCCCGGTACATCGAGAATGAGGGCCACCGAGCCGTCGCCGAGGATCGTCGCGCCCGAGACGCCCTCGATGTGCCCGTAGTTGGTTTCCAGAGACTTGATGACCACCTGCTGCTGGCCGAGCAGGTCGTCGACGAAAAGGCCTATCCGTCGCCCGTCGCCCTCGGCGATCACCACCAGACCCTCGTGCAGCGCGCGGGAGCGCGGCTCGACCCCGAAGAGCTCGTGCAGCCGGATGATGGGCAGGTAATCGCCGCGGAAGGAGAGCACCTCCGTGTGCCCGGAGAGCCGGGTGATCCCGCTCGCCTTGAGCTGCATCGATTCCACGATCGAGATGAGCGGCACGATGTAGGTCTCGGTGCCGACCGCGACTGACTGGCCATCGACGATGGCGAGCGTCAAGGGAAGCGTGATGGTGAAACGCGAGCCGCGTCCGGCATCGCTGCGGACCTCGATCTTGCCGCCGAGCTCCTTCACGTTGCGCCGCACGACGTCCATGCCGACGCCTCGTCCCGAGAGGTCAGTGGTCTTCTCCACCGTCGAGAATCCAGGAACGAAGATCAGTTCATGGATCTCCGCCTCGCTGAGCGAGTCGCTCGGGCCGATGAGACCGCGCGCACGGGCCTTGGAGAGGATGCGCTCCCTGTCGAGTCCGCCGCCGTCATCGCTCACCTCCACGGCGATGTTGCCGCCGCGGTGGCACGCGTCCAGATGCACGGTGCCGGCGGGGGGCTTGCCCGCGGCGACGCGCGTGTCCGGCGACTCGATGCCGTGATCGATGCAGTTGCGCACGAGGTGCACCAGAGGATCGCCGATCTTCTCGAGCACCGTCTTGTCGAGCTCGGTCTGCTCGCCGGTGAGCTTCAGCTCGATCTGCTTGCCCAGGCGCTGCGCCAGGTCGCGCACCATGCGTGGAAAGCGGCTGAAGACGAAGCTGATCGGCAGCATGCGCACGCGCATGACGCTCTCCTGCAGCTCGCGCATGTTGCGCTCGAGCTGCGCCAGGCCGCCGCGCAGCTTCTCCGCGTCCGGCCCATCGAAGTGCGCGCCGAGCTGGCTCAGCATCGCCTGGGTGATCACGAGCTCGCCCACGGTGTTCATCAGCTCGTCGATCTTCTCGACGCTTACGCGGATCGAGCCCGAGTCGCCGAGGCCGCTCACCGAGGCTTCCGGCTTCGCCGCTGCATCCGTGCGGGAATTGGCGGGCGCCGCGGCCGCGGCACCCGGAGGCTCGTGACCCGGCGCCGGCGCGGGA
>DATFCZ010000116.1:0-7185 GCA_035252605.1 Steroidobacteraceae bacterium | reverse complement strand
CCTCGATCCGGTCGCCGGCGGCGCCGGCCCCGGCGCGGTCCCCGCGCCTCGTGACCGGGCGGACGATGGAGAGCTGGCAGCCGGCCTACATCGGAATCGGCAGCAATCTCCAGGATCCCCAATCCCAGGTGCTGCGCGCCTGCGAGCGCTTGAAAGCCCTCGCCTGCACACGCGTGGTGCGCCTCTCGCCGCTCTATGGCTCGAAGCCTTTCGGCCCCGTGTCGCAACCGGATTTCGTCAATGCCGTGGCAGCCGTGCTGACGCGACTCGACTCGCGAGCTCTGCTCGAGGAGCTGCTGGCCATCGAGCGGGCGTTCGGCCGGCCGAAAGAGCGCGAGCGCTGGGGGCCGCGCATCATCGATCTGGACCTCCTGATCTACGGGCGGGAGCGGCGGCAAGAGCCGGGCATGACCATCCCCCACCCTGGGATAGTGGAGCGGAACTTCGTTCTGTATCCTCTTGCCGACCTCGCCCCGGACCTCGATGTACCCGGGCTCGGCCGGGTGGCCGAGCTCCGGGGGCGTCTTGCTGCCGACGGCATCGAGCGGCTGGGCGAGAGCTCAAATCCGTGAATACTGCCAGAGACATGACGGGCGCTGAGCACCAGTTCATCGTGGTGGAAGGGCCGATCGGCGTCGGCAAGACGAGCCTCGCCCGGCGCCTGGCCGAGAGCCTCTCGGCCCAGCCAGTGTTGGAGGATGCGGCGCAGAACCCGTTTCTCGAGCGCTTCTACAAGAACCCGCGCTCGGGCGCGCTCCCGGCGCAGCTCTACTTCCTCTTTCAGCGATGCCAGCAGCTCGGAGCCCTCAACCAGCAGGACCTCTTCGCCCGGGTGCGGGTGGCGGATTACCTGTTGGAAAAGGATCGTCTCTTTGCCCGGGTGACCCTGGACGATGCGGAGTACGCCCTGTACGAGCAGATCTACGCCAAGCTCGATGTGCAGTCGCCGAAGCCGGACCTCGTGGTGTACCTGCAGGCCCCGGTCGATGTGCTGCTCGAGCGCATCGCGCGTCGCGGCCTCGGCTACGAGCAGTACATCGAGCGCGATTATCTGGTGCGCCTGAACGAGGCCTATGCGCGCTTCTTCCACGAGTTCGCGGCCGCGCCGCTCCTCATCGTCAACGCGGCGGCGATCGATCCCATCAACAACCCGTCGGATTACGACGAGTTGCTGTCGGCCATCCGACGCATGAAGCGGGGTCGCCTCTACTACAATCCCCTGCGCAGCAGGGCGCCCATTCAATAGCTAGTAGACTGCCGCCATGTACACCCATCTGCAGCTTCGCGACTCCGACCGCCAGCCCGTGACGCTCGCCACGCTCTCGCGCATGAAGGCGGCCGGGGAGAAGATCGCGAGCCTCACCTGCTATGACGCGAGTTTCGCCGTGTTGCTCGATGAGGCGGATGTCGATGTCGTGCTGGTCGGGGACTCGATGGGCATGGTCATTCAGGGACACGACACGACCGTGCCGGTCACGATGGATGACATCGTGTATCACTGCCGGGCCGTGGCGCGGGGCCTGCACCGGCCGTTCCTCATCGCCGACATGCCCTTCATGAGCTATCCCTCGAGGGAGCGGGCGCTCGAGAATGCCGTGCGCCTCATGCAGGAGGGCGGCGCCAAGATGGTCAAGCTCGAAAGCGGCGGCGCTCAGGCCGAGATCGTCGAGTTTCTCGCGGGTCATGACATCGCGGTGTGCGCGCACCTGGGTCTCAGGCCGCAGTCCGTGCACAAGACCGGCGGCTTTCGCGTCCAGGGGCGGGAACAGGATGCGGCCGCACAGATGCTCGAGAACGCGCGGCGGCTGGAGTCCGCGGGCGCCGATATCGTGCTCCTCGAATGCATCCCGGCGGAGCTCGGCAAGGCGATCACGGCGGAGCTGCACGTGCCGGTCATCGGCATCGGCGCCGGCCCCGGTACCGACGGACAGATTCTCGTCGTCTACGACATTCTCGACATCACGACCGGCCGCAAGCCCCGCTTCGTGCAGAATTTCATGCAGGGCGCGGGTGACAATCGCGAGGCGCTGAAGCGTTACGTGGCCGCGGTCCGCGGCGGGACCTATCCCGCGCCGGAGCATTGCTTCTAGCCTCATGGACACCGTCACGAGCATTGCGGCCGTGCGGGAGCACGTACGCCGCTGGCGCCGCGAGGGGCTACGCGTCGCCTTCGTGCCGACGATGGGGAATCTGCACGCCGGACACGTGAGCCTCATCGAGACCGCCCGCCGGCACGGCGATCGCTTCGTCGCCAGCATCTTCGTCAATCCGATGCAGTTCGGACCCAACGAGGATTTCGCGCACTATCCGCGTACGCCCACACAGGATGCGCGCATGCTGGCCGAGGCCGGCTGCGACCTCATGTTCATGCCCGATGTCGGCGAGATGTATCCCAACGGCTCGGAGCGTGCGACGCGCATCGAGGTGCCGGGGCTTTCGAGCATCCTCTGCGGCGAATTCCGGCCCGGACATTTCGAAGGCGTTGCGACCGTGGTGGCGAAGCTCTTTCACATCGTCGAGCCCGACGTTGCGGTGTTTGGAGAGAAGGATTTCCAGCAGCTCACCGTCATCCGGCGCATGGTGGCCGATCTATGCCTGCCCGTCACCATCGTCGGGGCGCCAACCGTACGCGAGCCCGACGGGCTCGCCATGAGCTCGCGCAATCAGTACCTCACCGACGAGGAGCGCGGCAGGGCGCCTCTCATCCATCAAACGCTGCTCGCGGCCGTCGCGCGCCTGCGCGGCGGCGATAGGGACTTCACCGCCATCGAGCGCGCCGGTAGCGAGAGGCTGGAAGGCGCGGGCTTCACGCCCGATTACTTCGCCGTGCGCCGCGCCGATGATCTCGGCAGCCCCGATGCCGACACCCGGCACTTCGTGGTGCTGACTGCGGCGCGCCTAGGGCGCGCGCGGCTCATCGACAACCTCCAGGTCAGTACCTGAGCCGTGAGCGCGATGCCGCGCCAGCGCCCACTCGATGTGCTCGCGCACCAGCGCTGAGGCGCCCTCGCGTCGGCGCTCGAGCGCCTGAATCACCTCGGCGGAGGTCGGCGCATTGCCAAGCGCCACGGCGATGTTGCGCGACCATTTCTCATAGCCGATGCGGTAGATCGCCGAGCCGCGCATGCGCTCATCGAACTGCGCCGCCGTCCACGCGAAAAGCTCGGTGAGCCGTGCCGCATCGAGGCCATGACGCACCTTGAAGTCAGGATGAGAGGCCGCGCGCGCGAACTTGTTCCACGGACAAACGAGCTGACAGTCGTCGCAGCCGTAGATGCGATTGCCGATCGCCGGCCGAAGCTCCTCCGGTATGGCGCTGTGATGCTCGATCGTGAGGTACGCGATGCAGCGGCGCGCATCGAGCCGATAGGGCGCCACGATCGCCTCGGTCGGGCATGCCGACAGGCAGGCCGTGCAGGTGCCGCAATGCGCGCTCGCAGGCTCATCCTCCGGCAGCGGCAGGTCCGTCAGGATCTCGCCGAGGAAAAACCACGAGCCCGCTTCGCGCGAGATGAGGTTGGTATGCTTGCCGATCCAACCGAGCCCGGCGTTGCGGGCGAGCGCCTTCTCGAGCACCGGTGCGCTGTCGACGCAGACACGGTAGCCGAATGAGCCAATGTCCTCCGCGAGGTCCTTCGCGAGCCGCGCGAGCGCGCCACGCAGCACCTTGTGGTAGTCGCGCCCGAGGGCGTAGCGGGAGATGTAGGCGGTCTGCGGATCAGCGAGCGCCGAGCCCGCATCGAGGGCATCCGCGGGCCAGTAGTTCATCCTCACGCTGACGATGCGGACGGTCCCCGGCGAGAGCTCCTGGGGGCGGCTGCGCATGAGGCCGTGCCGAGCCATGTAGTCCATCTCACCGTGAAAGCCGGCATCGAGCCAGCGTACGAGGTGTTGCTCGTCCTCCGGGATGTCGATGCGGGCAACGCCGATGCGATCGAACCCGAGCGCCCGGGCGCGGGCCTCGAGCTGGCGCTTGGCCGCGGCAAGGTCCAGGCACGGCGGTTGGGTCATAGCGAGCAAAAACCACCTTCTATGGTCGCGACGCGTCGGGCCGGGCGAGGGCCCGGATCCAGCGCCTCTTGCCAGTATAATCGGCGGATGGCGCTGCCGGTCTGCCTCTACTCCACGGCCCAGGTGCGGGCGCTCGATCGCTACGCCATCGAGACGCTTGGAATCCCCGGCTACACTCTGATGAAGCGCGCCGGCGAGGCGGCGCTGCGATATCTGCGCACGCGATTTCCGGTTGCACATCGGATCGTCGTCGCCTGTGGCGGCGGCAACAACGGCGGCGATGGCTACGTGTTCGCCCGCTTTGCGCAGGCGGCGGGTCTCACGGTGAGCACGCTCGCGGCGATCTCACCCGATGAGCTGCAGGGGGATGCGCGGCAGGCCTACGAGGATCTGCGCGCAAGCGGCGCTCAGGTCGCGACCTATTCGCCCGAGCGGCTGAGCGAGGGCGAAGTGATCGTCGATGCGCTCCTCGGCACGGGGCTGCGCGGCGCGGCGCGCGAGGCGATCGCCCGTGTCATCCGCGACATCAACAGTTGCGGGCTCCCGGTGCTCGCGCTCGACGTGCCCTCCGGTCTCGACAGCGATACCGGCATGCCGCTCGGTGAGGCCGTGCGCGCGGACTGTACGGTGACCTTCGTCGGGTTGAAGACGGGCCTCTTCATCGGCGATGGGCCGGAATTCGCCGGTACCGTGTTCTTCGATGACCTCGAGATCACGCCTGCCGCATCGGGCGCGCCTGCGCCGCGGATCGAGCGCATCCTCGAGTCGGCGATCCAACAGTGCCTGCCGCGCCGCCGGCGCTCCTCGAACAAGGGCGATTTCGGCCGCGTGTTGATCGTCGGAGGCGGCATCGGCATGCCGGGGGCGGTTCGCCTGGCCGGCGAAGCCTGTCTGCGCGTCGGCGCGGGTCTCGTGACCGTGGCCGTCGCGCCGGAGAACGTGCCGGCGATCTCGGCCGGAAGACCGGAGCTCATCTGTCTGCCGCTCGCCGGCGCCGAGGCGCTCGGCGAGCCCGCCGAGCGCGCCGATGTGATCGCCATCGGTCCCGGACTCGGCCGCACGCCATGGGCGCGCAGTGCGCTCGATACGGTACTGCGCAGCGGCAAGCCGCTGGTGGTCGATGCGGATGCGCTCAACATCATCGCCGAATCCGCAGCGCCCTCGCGCGGAAACTGGATCCTGACACCTCACCCCGGGGAGGCGGCGCGCCTGCTCGGCATCGAAACCCGCGAGATCCAACACGACCGGCTCGCCACGCTCGATCGTCTGGTTGGGCGCTACCAGGGGATTGTCGTGCTCAAAGGCGCGGGCACGCTGGTCGGCGCACCGGCTCGCACGCCGGCGCTCTGCGAGCGGGGAAATCCCGGTATGGCGACCGCCGGCATGGGCGATGTGCTGACCGGCACCATTGCGGGCATCCTCGCGCAGTGCCGCGATGCATGGCTCGCGGCGAGAGTCGGGGTGCTGGTGCACGCGATGGCAGGTGATGCAGCAGCGCGTACGGGCGAGCGGGGCCTCATCGCGAGTGACGTTGCTCGGGAGCTGCGCAACTGCGTCAACCTCTCTTGATTACGCCCAGCCGCAAGGGTCGATCACATCCGTGTTCGCCCTGAAGACGCCGGAAGAGACCGAAGCGCTCGGCGCGCGGCTCGCGCTGGCGCGGCCGCTCACGCTCGAGCGGCAGCCGGCCATTCTTTATCTCACAGGCGAGCTCGGCGCCGGCAAGACCACCCTGGTGAGGGGGTTCGTACGCGCCTGCGGCGTCGCGGCTCCGGTGCGAAGCCCCACCTATACGCTCGTGAGTCTGTACGAGGCGGGGGCGCTGACGATCGTGCATCTCGATCTCTACCGACTGCGTGATCCGGGAGAGCTCGAGCATCTGGGCTCGCGGGAGTGGGCGCGGCCGGGGAGCCTCTGGCTCATCGAGTGGCCGGAACGGGCGGCGGGGCTGCTGCCCGCGCCCGATTTGACGGTCCGGCTGAGCGCGGGGCCGGATGCGCATCAGGCGGACATTTCCGCGGAAACGGCCGCCGGAACCGAGTGGCTCGTGCGAGCGCAGCGGTAGCCCCGATTTCGAAGTAGTTGAAACTTTGCCGCGCGGCTCGTAGATTACGAGTCAAGTAGCGCTGCAAAGTACATGATAAAAAAGGTCTTTCAGCTAGGGGTGATCGTTTTACTCGCTCTCGCGGCGGGACGGCTTCCGGCCGCAGCCGCGCCGGCCGGTGGCGCGCGCCTGAGCGCCATCCACCTCGACACCTCGGCAGATGGGGCGCGGGTGATCCTCGAGCTGTCGCGCGTTACCGGGGAGAAATTCTTCACCCTCGATCACCCCTTTCGCGCCGTCATCGATCTGCCCGGAACCCGTGCCGAGGCGGGCCTCAAGCTGCCGCTCGCAAGCGGACCCGTTACCGGCATTCGCATCGGTTCCCGTCCCCATGGCGTTTTGCGGCTGGTACTCGCGATGCGCTCGAGCGCGCGGGTGCATGCCGACTGGGCCTATTCCCGAGCACGCGGTCCGCGACTCATTCTGACACTCGGCAGCACACGCATGTCGAGCGCCACGGCTGCCGCCTCCGATGCCGCTCCGGCACCCATCCGCGCGCGACACGCGCCGGTCGATTCCGGACGCGACATCATCGTGGCGGTCGATCCGGGACATGGAGGGCAGGATCCCGGCGCGATCGGCCTTCGCGGCACCCAGGAAAAGAACGTGACACTCGCGATCGCCCGCCTTCTGGCGCAGCGCATCGATGAGGAGCGCGGCATGCGCGCCGTTCTCACGCGTAACAGCGACATCTTCATTCCCCTTCGCGAGCGCATGCTGATCGCGCGCCGCGCCAAGGCCGATCTTTTCGTGTCCGTTCACGCCGACTGCGTGACGGACCGGCAGATCGCCGGCGCCTCGGTGTACATCCTCTCGGTTCGCGGCGCATCGAGCGAGGCGGCGCGCTGGCTCGCCGAGCGGGAGAACGACGCCGACCTCAAGGGCGGCGTGCAGCTCGAGGACAAATCGAGCACCCTCGCCTCCGTCCTCCTCAATCTTTCCCAGTCCGCCACCATCGGTGAGAGCATGACGGCCGCGCGGCAGGTCCTCTCCTCACTCGATCGCTCCGTTCCGGTGCGCAAGGCCGAGGTGCAGCAGGCTGCGTTCGTCGTGCTGAAGTCGCCCGATAT
>DATFCZ010000115.1:0-61824 GCA_035252605.1 Steroidobacteraceae bacterium | reverse complement strand
AGGGCAGCACCTCGGTGAGGACGAGGTTGCCGTACCACTCCAGGGCGGCGGTCTCCTCGGGTGTCATGGCGGCAGGCTACTGCTGCCTACTGCTGGGGGGTCTCCCGCAGCAGTGCCCAGGCGTCCGCGACCGAATACCAGATCACATGACCGAAGGTGCTGACGGCGCCCTCATCGGCAGGAACCGTCACCTCGGCAAACTCCGCGCTAGCCTGCGCACGAGCCGTCATCGATTCCGGTACGAGCTTACAGCCAGCAATCTCCTTCTCTCCGACCTCCCTTGAGACTAACGCCAGATGGGGCCGACCCACGAGGATACCGAGCCCGATAGTGCCTTTCACGTAATATACCTCGCCGGCTTTGACCTCCACTGCAACGGATGTGCTCGCCTCCGACTTCGCCGACAGTTGCACCTTGCCCGGAGGTGCATGATAGACGAAGTAGCCGCCTGCCGGCAGCGAGGCGATCGGAACGCCGTTGCCCCAGACCATGTAGGTCATGCCCCCTCCGAATACGTTGAAGTCGCGGTACACGTATATGGTTGCCTTACCGGCTGGAGACCCTGATTCCGGCTTATAAGCCGGACCGAGTGTCGCACATCCGGATAACAGAGCGAGGTTAACGATTAGCGTTATCGCGGTGATGGATCTGCCTGACCACGACATGTCTTCTTCTCCTTGCTATTCCATAGAAACGATACCTAACCAGCTTTTCAGTTTCGCTACGTACTTGCCAGGATTGATCGGGCGCTCGGCACCGGGACAATTGCCCGCGGACTGCCTGTATGTAGTACGTGTTGCGGCATGATCACGGCGCCACATGACGGAGATTGCTCCTGTCATGGCGAACGCCAGCACGAATATCGACCGCTCATCAATGACAAGCCGACTCTGGCCGTCCGTCAGATCAGGGGTGTATTCATTCGCCTGCAGGAGCCGCCGCACCCGGGCCGCTTCTACGGGAGAGCTCATTCCCGAGTTTAAGCGCGTGTGACGCGCATGGATTTGGCGCCGATTGGTCGCGAGGTTGTGGTGATAGCGCGAACCCGATGGATCAGGCTCGAGATGCCGAGCTTCATTCGGAAAACTGCTTATTGAGTTCGCCCCGCCAGTGGGCGCTTTATAAGAGTGTACTCATGCGCTTCAGTATGACCTCCGAGGAGGGCATTCACATGATCGAAATCTGCATAACGTATGATCTCTTGCCGAACATCAGCCAGGATGCCTACCAAGGATGGGCCAAGAAGGCGATTGCGGCAACGCTCAAACAGCCTGGTTTGATCGAATTCCGAGCAAATCGCAACATACTCGGAACTCCGGAAGTACGGACTACATCGGTCTGGAGTTCTGGAGCGGAGTGGGTTGCTTTTGCGGAGGGTGGCTGGAAGGCCTTGGAGCACGACTTACGCAATCTGGCAACTAACATCAAGATGGAAGTCTGGGGACCTTCGGCGCTTGTGCCCGAACCCCTGAGGCCGACAAAGTGATGTGAGGGATCTCGTCTGTTGTGCCTCGCCCAAGAGGCGACGCGGCGCCAGCGTGGAGCGGTGACGCATAGTCCTGTCGGGGGATCGCCAGGTTCCCCGGCAGGACTGTTGATTATCGGATCCGGCGAGCGCAATCACTGACTGGGCACGAGTGACATGACCATGAACAGGTGGCTCTCGGGGATTTGGAAGACGCGCCGATATCGCAGCCTCGCCGGTATCGCTTTAGGGCTGGTAATCCTCGCCACACTGCTCGGCATCCTGGCCTGTCTCAAGACCCCGGTAGGTAATCCCGAGCGAGCCTCGATAGATCCTCGCCTCACGGGTATCTGGCTCTCCGGCAATCCGCGCCCGTCCGAGAGCGCGGCCATAATCTGGATTTTCGAGCCGTATGACGCGCGAACTTGGCTGATCACCGCGATCGAGTTCGGACATGCTTCCGGCAACACGGAACCGTCAGCGGTTCCATCCTCCGTGGGCAGCGATGTGCTGCATATCCTCGAGAGTCTTAGGGAGCATCCACCGGGGGCCGCATCGGTAACTCTGAGCAAGACTTGGCTCGCGGACCTCGGCGGCCGCACCTTCCTAGTCCAGGAGCCGAAGGCTATCCCTTCGCGTAAGAGCGAATTCAGGCCCGAGTTCTGGGTCTTCTATCGGGTCCAGTTGCAAGGAGCGCGCCTGTTGCTGTCCCAGGTGAAGGAGAGCACCGAGCATCTGGATCAGGCTACCTCCCGCAGGAAAGCCGAGGGGATCATCGCGCGTCACGCCGCCGATGCAAACTTCTACTCGGGCACGACGGTGCTGTATTCTGTTCCCCACGCAGGGTATGACGACGTTAAATCGATCCTCAAGCACATCGGATTTGACCCCTGATGAGTTTGCCGCCCGGACGGCCGTCGAGCGGGCCTCGTTGTGCTGCAGCATTTTCCGAACTTTCACTGGCCCACGCCCTACGGGCTGATGCTGGCGCTAGCCTGCGTTGCCAGTTGGTGGTTCGCACGGCGCCGGGCGGTCGCCAGAACCTTGGATGCTTCGCACGTTGATCTTGCGCTGCCCTTGGCGCTGCTCATTGGCGCGGGCGCGGCGCGGCTGCTCGGGACCCTCATTCCGGGGGAGTCGATCGTAGCCGGCGCGGCTTTAGTGGCCGAACATCGATTCAGGCTACCGGTCATCGCGACCTCGGTCCTTCTGGTTCTATTCCTCTATTGCCGCGTGGCGCGCTTATGCTTCCGCCGATTCGCTGACGTCATCGCGCCCAGCATGCTTCTGGCAATTGCAATTTTGCGGATTGGGTGCTTCCTCGCCGGATGCTGCTTTGGCCATATCGTCGAGACGCACGTCAACACCGGCTTTCCATGGGCGGTACGATTTCCACCGGGGAGCTTTCCCTACCGCCAGCACGTGGCTCTGGGATTGATCGGGCCCGACGCGGCCGCTTCGCTCCCGGTGTATCCGGTACAGGTCTACGAGTCGGCGGGAGCGCTCTTGTTATGCGTGCTGGTGCTATGGCTGCCGATCGACCGGCTGCGGCAAGGTACCGAGGCCCTTGTCGCTTTCGGGAGCTATGCCGCGCTCGCCTTCCTGTTGCAATTCCTACGTGCCGACGATGTGCTCGTCGCCGGGCCGCTGACGGTCAATCAGTTCATCTATCTCGCGTGGCTGACTGCTGTGCCGCTGCTCGCGATCCGAATCCGCTCTGGCCGCGCGCCAGGTAATCGTTGATATGTAGTTCGACGTGATCGGCGCACCGGGCAATGGCGAGCTAACGGGAGGTACTGGAGACGGCGGCGCGGATCTTATCTGCAAGTTCCTCACATGCGGCCGTCTTCGTCGCCGCGATGAGCGGAACCGGCAGCAGGAACGCCGGAACGATGACTCGACCACGTCGCACGGCCGTCTCTTCGGTCCAGGTCTCGTTTCTGCGCACGTCGAGCAGGTAGGCGCTGAATGACGATTGACGATGGCCCCAAATGAAGCCAAGACACCCGTAGGAGCAGAGCATACCGCCTTGGGTATCCATCTTCGTCCCACCCCGGAATTCCAGGAAGTACCGGATGCCCAAAGCGCGCAACTGAGTCTGAACCCCCTCCCCCTGCAGCCACTGACGCATCGCCTCTCGCGACTTCGGCGCAACGGCGGGCTCCAACCACGGGAAGAATTCCAGTCGGATTCGGTCGATCGGGATCACTTCAAGCGGAGGTGAGGACTCGGCGAGACGGTGACCAATACACGATTCGGCCACCGCCGAGTCCGTATACAACCAAGCGTTCATATCCGGCACGACCACGATCGCCTCCGACGCGGAGGCCGCCCGATCCGTTCTCAGTGTCGGACGTACGGTGGGGTCGTTGACGCCTTGGGCCGAAAGCCACAGGCGAACCGCAGTGCGGGATGTGAAGTCCGCCATGTACTGCGCCGTTTCATTCCGGATGGCATATCCAATGTCGGACGCAACGGACCGCATTGCGACAGGCGAGGACGCAGGAGCATCCCAGAGCGGCACTGGCGTGACAAGCGTCCAACGGTCAATTTCCTTTCCATCGCGGGAATAGAGCGCCATCTCATAGCGAAGGTTGCCGAAAGACTGCGGTCCGCCTTCCGCCACCACGCGGATTAGCGCGATAGTTCCCGCCAACCGAGGGCTGGTGTCGCCTGCCGTCAACAGGCTGTCGACATCCGCGACTCCCGCAAATATCTGCCTAGTGGCCCACCGGAAGCTTGAGGCGATCGTATCGCCCGCGCGCACTCGCCACCATTGCCGCTTAAGCACCATCGTCTTGACTGATGGCGCAACATACAGACCGACCATTACGGGCCACTGAGGAACCATGGCTTGTGTCGACTCCCTCGGCAGGATGTCGGGGCGAATGCGATGCGTGACCGCGCAGCCGCTGGCCAAAAGAGCCACCAGAGCCAAGAGCGAACTGCTTCGATACAACGGGTACATGCGGCGCGATGCCTGTACGCGGATCGATCAGTAATAGGCAATCGTGAACATTACCTTTAGAGCCGAGTAGTCGGACGCTGGGATGCCGGCATTCGAGCCCGCTTCGAACCGCCCGTACACGTAGTCTGCGCGAATGCCGGCGTGAGCCGATGAGTCACCGAGTCGCCACGTGTAGCCCGTGCCGAGCTCGCCCTCCCAGCCGCAGCAATGTGCGGAAGTGCCGGCTTGCTCTGCCCAGAACGCATTGAGGCCCGCGCCGCCGTGCAACAGCCATCCGTCCTCGCCCCGAGGTCGGAAATCGAGACCCACCAACAGATGCTCGATCGAGCGGCCGCGGTTGGCCTGATTTCCCGGGCAGTAGGGGTCTACCCCGGAGAGACAGGGAACCTGAATCGTGTAGCCACCGAGATCGAGCCCGACCCACAATGGTAACGCGACGCGCAGACCGCCGGAGAAGTCGAGCGCAACGCTATCATCGCCCACCGACTGCAGATTCTCATGACGCTCGACCCTCGCGTAACCCAGACCCAGCTCGGCCCAGAAGGGGTTAGGTGCGTAGAAGCCATCGGCCCAGAGCGGCTGCGCGATCAGGGCAAGGATAGCGAACGCAGCGAGGCGTAACGAACGAGGGGCCATATGCGTATCTCCGCCCCGGCAGAAATCGGGGTACCTGCTTTGATAGTTCAGTGAGAATCTCCACCGACACGAGCCGAGGCGATATTCGGAGTTTCCGAATGGATCCAGGCGAAGTCGAACATGCACCAGACTCGTTACGGTTCAGCCGATCGCGAAAGGACGTGCCGGATCTTTACCTCTCGGAGACGATCTCAGGCGAACTATGGTGCACGACGTCGCAAACTGCGTATTGCAGTTCCGCCGTTAGTTGAAGATGGGGCTTCGGAAAGTGCTTACAGACCGGTCATTCCCCTGCACCGGAGAATCCCAACTATTGTGCTGCAAGCTCAGGCAGGGCCATTCCAAACGCGCTCGTTTTTCCTGTCGACGGGCGTCATAGCGGTTGCTGGAGTCACGGGTCTTTTGGTGCCATTTCTCGGGTTTTTCGACCCTAAGTCTTCGCCCCTCAACGCGATGCTGCAGGTGCCCGGAACATGGCGACTCGCTCTTCCGGCATTCCTGTCAGTTCCCATTTGCGCTGCCTATCTCATCTGGAAGATACGGGGTCGATTCTCTCGTGCGGCTGCAGGGATACTCTACGCTCTATCCGCCGCAACCGCGTTCTTGATCATCTGGAACCTCATAACTTTCATGGAAGAGGGTGACCGACGTGTTGCTTTCGCCGTGCTCTGCGCCATGACGTGTCTCGTCACGGGCGCGGTCTTACTGACCAGAAACTTGAGGATCCGCAATTCGCACCCTTTGCATTCCGTCATGGCGCTCCAGGTCTGCTATGTCTCCCACGTTGTGTTCTGTATCATCTCCTTCGTTTATCCCGGACTATTCGGTTTCCCACACTTAAGTTTGGCCGGTTGGGGCGCCGGCGGGTATCTGTCTGTGGCAACCATCGCGCTCTACGCCGCCCAGGTATGGACAGCCACGCAAAGCCCCTAACGGACGCCCATGCTCTCTACTGGCTACGGGCTGGCCATCCTGTCTCAAGGCTGGCCCGTTCGCTTTCCTCGTCAATCGTCGCGATCGAATCCGTCGACACTCCTCGGCCAGTCCTTCTTGAGCAATCGTGAGAGTGCGCGGTCAGCGAGCAATCGGCCGCCCCTCTGGCACTTCGCGCAGTAGTTCGTCTCGTTGTCCACGTAGCGGATCCGCTGTACCGGGGTGCCGCAGACCGGGCATGGAAGACGAAAGCGGCCGTGCACGGCCATATCCTTGCGAAAGGCGGTGACTTTCTCCGGAAATCGACCGCTCGCCTCACGGCGCAAGCGCTCGATCCAGATCCTGAGCTGCTCCTGCGCCGCGGCGTGAAGCCGCAACACCTCGGCATCGGTGATGCGACGGGTCAGCATGACGGGAGAAAGTCTGGCGGCGTGGAGAATCTCGTCCGAGTAGGCGTTACCGATTCCGCTGAAGAGCTTCGGATCGGTGAGCGCGCGTTTCAGCGTGTGATTCTCGCTCCGCAGTCGCTCGGCGAACTCGCCGGCCGTCGAAGCGAGAACGTCCATGCCTCCCGGGTCCTGCCGCCGCAACGCTGCTTCGCCCTGGACGAGGTGCAGCGACGCGCGCCGCTTGGTGCCGGCCTCGGTGAGTGTCAGCGTCCCGTTGCTCCATTGCAGGCGGGCAAGCGCCGCGCGCTTGGCAAGCGGTGCGCCGGCATCGAACCAGTGCAGGCGTCCCGCAATCATCAGATGAAACACCAGCCAGAGCTCGTCCTCGAGCCCGATCGCCAGGCGCTTACCGATCAGGCGCACCTCGGTCGCGCGCCGGCCGAGCGCGCTGCCGATCGGAGGCTCCACGGTCCGCAGCAGAAACGGTGATGCGATCAGGACGTTCTCGAGCTGTTGGCCCACGATGCGCCGCTCCAGTGCCTCGCGATAGAGCGTGAGATCGGGCAGCTCGGGCATGAGCCATTTTAGCGGCCGGTGGCTGCCCGCGCTCGAGTCCGCCTCGCACCCAATTTGGCGCCCTCGTCAGCGGGTATAGAATGCTTTGAAACCAATCGGACGTTAACCTGAGCCGTTTTGCATGGCCGACGACGCATCCTCTCCTTTCAATTCGCGCCGCGAATTCCTCAAGCGCGCCTCGCTGCTCGCGGTTTCCGGCTGCGCGCTGCCGGTGACCGCGCTGGCGCGCGCGCCCGCGAGACCGCGCGCATCGGCGCCGACCGACCTGCTCGAGGAGTTCGGCTATGGCGAGGTGCGATTGGCGCCGGGCCTGCCGCGCAGCCAGTTCGAGCACACTCAGGGCGTAATGCTGCGGATGAACATCGACTCCCTGCTCAAGCCCTATCGCCTGCGCGCCGGCCTCGTGGCGCCGGGGCCCGGGATGGGCGGCTGGTACGACCTCGTCTCCGATGCCGAGCGCGCGCAAAACAAGGATCCCTACGGCGGACACGGCTTCGCGCCCGGACACGCGTTCGGCCAGTGGATCTCGGCACTCGCGCGGGGTTACGCGGCGTCCGGGCATCCTGATGCCAGGATCAAGGTCGAGAAAGTCCTCGCGGCCTACGAGCCCGCCATCTCGGGGCGCTTTTACGCGAACTTCCCATTTCCGGCCTACAACTACGACAAGATCGTGTGTGGGCTGATCGACGCGCACGCCTATTGCGGACTTGAGTCCGCGTACCCACTCCTCGATCGCACGACCGACGTCGCCGAGCCGCATCTGCCGCCGCGAGCGCTCGACCGCGGCGACCCGCAGAAGCGCTGGCGGCAGTCGATCGGTGAAAGCACCTCCGGCTGGTATCTGATGGACGAGAGCTACACGCTGGGCGAGAACCTCTTCTTGGCCTGGCAGCGTCAGGCGGGGCAGCGTTACCTGCCGCTCGCGCAGCGTTTCCTTCTCGATGACACCTATTTTGCGCCGCTCGCGGCGGGCGTGAACGTGTTGCCGGACCATCACGCCTACAGCTACGCCAACGCGCTCAATTCCGCGGCGCAGGCCTACATATCCACCGGCAGCCGCATGCATCTGGATGCGGCGCGCAACGGGTTCGCGATGATTGCCGCCCAGAGCTTCGCGACCGGCGGCTGGGGCCCGGAGGAGTATTTCCGCAAGCCGGAGAGTGACGACCTCTACACCACGCTTACGACCACGCACCGCGGTTTCGAGACACCCTGCGGGAGCTACGCGCATTTGAAGCTTGCCCGCTATCTGCTTCGCATCACGCGCGACGGCCGCTACGGCGACAGCATGGAGCAGGTCTTCCTCAACACGGTGCTCGGCGCGAAGAGACTCGAGGCCGACGGTCACGCATTCTATTATTCGGACTACAACTTCAAGGCCTCGCGCACCTACTTCCCGGATCGCTGGCCGTGCTGCTCCGGCACACTGCCGCAGGTCGCCGCCGACTACCACGTGCTGATCTACTTCCGCGACCCGCAGGGCGTATACGTGAATCTCTACACACCGTCCACCGGCCGCTGGAGGGCGGCCGACGGCACGCGGCTCGCGCTCGTGCAAAGCGGCGACTACACCAACGACGGCCACGTGCGCCTTGACCTCAAGGCGAGTCGCGAGACGCGATTTCACCTGCGCCTGCGCATCCCGGCGTGGTCATGGCTGGATGGCGGCAAGCCGAGATTGCGCGTGAACGGCAGCCCGGTACCGCTGGAGGCACGATTGGGGTTCGCTGCCATCGAGCGCACCTGGAAGGATGGCGACCGGATCGATCTCCAATTGCCGATGCCGGTACGGCTGGTACCGATCAACGCGCATCACTCCGACGTCGTGGCACTGGTGCGCGGGCCGCAGGTGCTGTTCGCGCTCGCGCAGCAGCCGAAGCTCAGCCGCAAGCAGCTCTTGAACGTGCAACGTGCGCCCGATGGTTACTGGCAGGCAGGTGGCGTGCGCTTCGCTCCGTTCACGGCGATTGGCGAGGCGCCCTACAGCGCGTACATCAACGTGGCGTGACTGCCCCGGTGCCGGTCGGCTCGCGGCTACT
The DNA here is from genome assembly GCA_035252605.1 of Steroidobacteraceae bacterium. GTDB lineage: Bacteria > Pseudomonadota > Gammaproteobacteria > Steroidobacterales > Steroidobacteraceae > 13-2-20CM-66-19. The sequence continues at coordinate 52,818 of DATFCZ010000115.1, read as the reverse complement.
GCCCTTTCGCTTTGAGCGCCTGGAGCTCGGCCCGCAGCGACATCAACTCCGCCTCAAGTCGTGCGACGCGACTCTCGAGCGTCTCGCTCCCGGCGACGGCAGATGCGCTTTCCGCTGCTCGATCCTCCGCCACGGCCTCTGGAATCGGCGTGCCGCCAAAGAGCTGCATGTAACGTGACTCCCGCCGTCCCGGCTCGCGCGCGAGCCGCGCCACGAGCGGCCCGGACTCGCGCTCCTGCAGCCCTTGCAGCACCGCCTCGACCTCCGACACGTCGGTGAACGATGCCATGCGGCTGGCGTGAGAGCGCAGCTCGCCCGGGGTTTGCGGGCCGCGCAGCAGCAGCTCACAGATCACCGCCAGCTCCTGGGGGGAGAACTTCAGGGTGCCGTACTCGGTATTGCAAAAGAGCTGCTGGTATTTCGGCACGCGGCTGCCGAAGCCGGAGCGCTCGAGCACCAGATGCTTGCGCGCGAGCGCATCGAGCGTCCCCTGGACGGTGGCCTCATCCAGGCTCATCACCGGATCACGGTTACTCTTCTGGTTGCAGGCGCTCACCAGCGCGTTGACCGAAAGCGGATACTGATCGGGCGTGGTCACCTGCTTCTCGATGAGACAGCCCATGACGCGCGCTTGCAGGGAATCGAGCTCGACACGCATTCCGCAGGCCTCCTCTCATTTCCAGGCGCTCATCCCGCCTACGCTCTGTGATAGCCATAGCGCGCCTCCTATTGTAAAAGGATTACCGTTCAGCTGGCTTTGCGCGGGGGGAGATAGACCAATGTCCAGATGGCTCTCGAAGCTGGCGCTGCTCGCGGTATGCGCGAGCGCGCTCGCTCGCGCCCAGACCGCGCCCGATCCGCACGCCCCGGATGTCGCCGACGCCCTCTCGAGCGCGGCGATCGCCGCCGCAACGACCGACGCGCGCTTCACCTCCCCGCTCGTCGATTATCTGCCCGAGTCGGCGACCGTGCCGTCGCCGCGGAGCTTCTTTCACCGCATCATGGGCGCGCCCGGCGAGCTGCTCGATTCCGAGCAGGCCTACGCCTATGCGCGCGCGCTCGCGGCCGCGTCCCCGCGCGTGCGGGTATTCACGCTCGGCCACTCGGAGGAAGGGCGCGAGATCATTTTGATCGCAGTCGCAGATCGAGCCGGCATCGGCGCGCTCGATCACCTCAAGGCGGAGAACGCGGCGCTTGCCGATCCGCGCAGGACCGATGCGGCCGAGGCCACGCGCCTGATCGCGACCTCGCGGCCCTTCTACTACATCAACGCCGCGCTCCATTCGGACGAGACCGGCTCTACCGAGGCGGTGCTCGAGCTCGCCTACCGACTCGCGGTGTCGGACACGCCGCTGATCCGCCGCATTCGCGCCAACACCGTCGTTCTCATCAATCCGGTCTCGAATCCGGACGGCCGCGACAAGCAGGTCGAATGGTTCTACGAATATCTGAAGGGCAAGACCGACCTGGCGACGCTGCCGCGGCAGGCGCCGCCCTACTGGGCGAAGTACGTCTACGTCGACATCAATCGCGACGCGCATCAGCTGACGCAATCGCCGTTCAAAGCCGTCGCCAAGGTGTTCTTCGAGTATCACCCGGTCGTGATCCACGATCTGCATGAGAGCGAGCCGTTGCTCATGGCGTGGAACGGAACCGGCCCGTACAACCCGCACATCGACCCGCTCACCTACGACGAGTTCCTCGCGCTCGGTTTCGATGAGGTCGAGCGGATGAGCGGGTTCGGCATGCCGGGAGTCGCAACCTGGAATTTCGGTGAGGCGTTCTCGCATCTTTACCTCGACTCGATCGCGATGAACCACAACGCGACCGGCAGGGGTTATGAGGCTTTCGGCAACGGCACGGCCGAGACCCTCGTGCAGACCTTATCCCCCGACGACACGAGGCGGGAGTGGTGGCGGCCGCTGCCTGCGCCGAAAGGCCCGTTTCGCTGGTCGATGCGCGATACGCTCAACTACGAGGAGACTGGCCTCCTCATCGCCCTCGATGAGGTCGCCGGGCACGCGCGCGAGTTCCTGCGCGATTTCTACGAGAAGGGCCTGCACAGCTGGCAGGCGGGCCTCGATGAGCCGCCGTACGGATTCCTGATCCCGAGCCATCAGGGCGATCCGTTGAGGGTTGCGCAGATGGTGGAGCGCCTGCAGGCGCAGCACATCGAGGTCTCGGTCGCGACCGCCCCGATCGCGGTCCCCGAGGGCCGCTTTCCCGCAGGCACGTATGTCGTGCGCGCCGATCAGCCGTACCGCAACTATGCGGTCGATCTCTTGACGCCGCAGCATTATCCACTCGATGCGACCGAGCCTTATGATGATGTCTCGTGGGAGTTGCCCGCGAACTACCACCTGCGCGCGATCGCAACGGCGGATCGCGCGATCCAGCGCGCGCCGATGCGATTGCTCACGCGCGCTCCCGAGCTCGCGGGCCGCATAGACGGGATCGGGCCCGTCTATCTGCTCGAGGACACCGGACAGGAGAGCCTGCTCGAGGCGCGCTATGCGCTCGCGAAGTTCGACGTCAGGATCGCCGAGCGGGCGTTCACGGTGGATGGCGTGAGCTATCACGAGGGCTCCTGGATCCTCGAGGCGCAGCGCGGCCTCACACCGGCGCTCGCAGCGGTTGCGCGCCGGCTCGACCTCGACTTCGCGAGCACTGGACGGGTGCCCGACGTGCCGATGCACGATGCGCCGGTGCCGCGGCTTGGACTCTGGGTTCCTTGGGCGGACACCGACTCGATCGGCTGGATCCGCTATTCGCTCGATCAGCGTCACATTCCCTACACCTACGTCCGCGACGAGGACATCCGCGCCGGACGGCTGCGCGGCCGGATCGACGTGCTCGTCTATGGTCACGTCGATCTGGAGCTCGAAGCCCAGATCCATGGGATTCCGAGCACGTGGGGACCGATGCCGTTCAAGAAGACCCCGGCCACCCCGGCTCTCGGCACGCCCGCGGCATCGGATGACATCACGGGCGGCATCGGCTGGCAGGGACTCGAGCAACTGCAGCGGTTCATCAATGCCGGCGGTGAGCTCGTAACACTCGGCAACGCCTCGATGCTGCCGCTCGAGGCCGGGATCGTCCGCGGCGTGCGCCGAGACTCGGGCGGCGTCCCGCGAAGCTCGCAAGGCGGCGGCGCAGCGGCTGCGGCGGCGGCGCAAACCGCGGAAGCGCGCACTCCCGGAGCGCACGTACGCGTGACCTTCCTGCAGCCCGCCAATCCGATCGCCTACGGGTATCCGCGCTCGACCTACGTCTTTCGCCAGAACTACGCGCTCTACGCGATGCCCCGCCGCTGGCTGCGGATGGCGTACTGCACGACCTGCCTCGACGGCCCGATCGACAAGAGCCACGTCGTGCTCGTCTGGGGTGGGCCGCCGAATCAGCCGTTCGTCGTCAGCGGCCAGGCCTGGGGGGTCGACAACATCGTCGGCCGCCCCGCGATCTTCGATTTTCCCGTCGGCCACGGCCGCGTCGTTGCTTTCAACTTCAACCCCATGCACCGCGACATGAATCGCGGCGATCAGCGGATGCTCTGGAACACGATCATCAACTGGCGCGCGCTGATCGCCGGCGAGCCGGCGGCGAAATAAAGCGAGCGCTGCTACCGGACCGAGATCGCGCTCACTGGCTTTGCCGCGCCGACAGCCGAGGCGACACCAGCGCCTCGACGGCCGCCGCCACGGCCAGCAATCGGCGGTCGGCCCCATGGGCGCCCATGAGCATCAGGCCGACGGGCGCGGTGCCCTGCTCCTGACACGGTATCGAGATGGCGCAGCGGTCGAGAAAGTTCGCCACCGCCGTGTTGCGCAACGCGAGCTGATTGGTCCGCATGTAGGCTTCGTCCGATTCCAGCTCCTCAAGGAGCGGCGCGATGATCGGCGTGGTCGGCAGAAGAACCGCATCGAATTCCACGAGCTGCGGCTCGATCCGCCGCTTAAGGTCGGCGCGCGCACGGATGAGATCGAGATAGTCGGCGGCGCTCTGCTCGCGCCCGCGCAGGATTCGAAGCGACACTCGCGGATCGTAGGACGCCCGCTGCGATTCCAGGCGCTCGCGGTGTGCGGCGTAGGCCTGCGCGGCGGAAAAGCCGCCCTTGCGATTGAGGGCGGGGAGCTCATCGAGCTCCGCGAGCGGTATTTCGCTCACGTGGGCGCCGGCCCTGCGCAGCTCGCCGATGGCGCGCTCGAAGCTGCGCGCGACCTGCGCTTCGAGGGACTCCAGAACGTGACACGTCGGAATCGCGAATCGCCGTCGGCGCAATTCCGTCACCGCGAGCGTGCCCGTTTGCTCACCGGCAAGGACCGCATCGAGGGCGGCGCAGCAGGCGACGCTCGCAGCCAGCGGACCCACGGAGTCCAGAGTTTGCGAAAGCGGAAACACCCCGGAGAGCGGCACCCGGTGAGCCGTCGGCTTGAATCCCACCGTGCCGCAAAAGGCCGCCGGTATTCTGCACGAGCCACCGGTGTCGGTTCCTAGGGCCCCGTACGACATCCCGTCGGTGATCGAGATCGCCGCACCCGATGAGGAGCCGCCGGGCGCGCGTCCCCGTTGTCGCTCGAAAGGGTTGCGCGGGGTGCCGTAGTGCGGGTTCAATCCGAGACCGGAGTAGGCGAACTCCGTCATGTTCGTGCGCCCGATGGGAATGAAGCCGGCCGCGCGCAAACGAGCCACGGCAACGCAGTCCGCGCTCGCCGGCGGCTGCCCCAGCAACGCGCGCGAGCCCGCGGTGGTGACATCCCCTGCCACATCGAACAGATCCTTGATCGAGATCGGGATGCCCGCCCAGGGGCTGAGCGTCACGCCCTGCGCCCGCAGGCGATCGCAATAATCGGCCGCCGCCCGCGCCGGTTCCGCATGCACCTTGAGAAAGGTGCGCGGGCCCTCTCCGCTGGGATCGGTGATCCGGGCCAGACAGTCCTCCACCAACTGACGGCTCGTGGTGGTAGCGGCATCGAGGTCGCGAGCGAGTCCGATAAGCGTCTTCATACATTCCCCACGAGCAAATGGAAGCTAGGTGCCGCCATGCCGCTTCAGCATTTCCCGCAGCACGATGACATCCTGCTGGTCCTGAGGACGGCTCGAGGCCTGCTTGGAGCGCAGGATGTCCTCCAGGCTCGCCGCATGCACCTCGACGCCAAACACTCTGAAGGTGACGGCCGAGCGGACGAGATCCTCGAAGCCGCGTGTGCCGCTCGGCTCGAAGATGATGCCGACTCGACCGGCATCGGTGACCAGATTCCAAAGCTTCGCGCGCGCAAGCGTGTCGGCATCACAACTGAAAGGCAGGCCTTCCGGCACGGACTCGGTGTAAACGCGGGCGCGCAGGTCGCGCAGCGCGGCAGCGAGGCGATCGAGATTCTCGCCATCGCGCGCCGGTGTAATGTCGGCGTCAGCCGTGAGCCGCGGGAAACCCTGAAGGCGCGCCGCGGTCGCTCCCACCAGGACATAACGGACATGCCGGGCGGCAAATGCACGCAGAATTCGCTCGGGATCGAATGCGCTCACGGAGACTTGCGCACCGCAGCCGTGAACAGGCGCGCGGCGTTGCGCAGCTCGGTGAGCCGCTCCTCCGGTGTGAGCCGCAGGATCCGTGGCACGTCCTCGAGCATATGCGAGCGCCCGGAAAGTCTCGGCACCAGAATAGCGCTCAACCCGAAGCCCGCGGCGCGAAGCAAACGCTCCAACGTTTGCCAGCTCGGGTTCGCGGTACCGCTTTCGATGCGAGCCACGACCGACTGGGCCGTACGCGCACGGCGCGCGAGCGCCCGCTGGGTGAGGCCCGCCCGCTGGCGCGCTTCGATGAGTAGACGGGAAGCCGTGGCGCTGCGCATCCTGATTACGATAGCTCAAACGCTATCAGGGGGCCAGAGCAAACGACCGCCGGTGGTTGCGTGCGCCTGGGACCCCGCCCTGAGCTAGGCGTGAGGTGTCGGCCTGCGCTAGGCTGCCCGGCCTTCGCCGTCTTGGGGACTTCCATGATCCGTACAGTCGCTTGGGCGCTCGCCCTTCTCGTGACAGCGATCGCGCTCGCCGCCATACCCTCCCCCGCGGGCGCAGCGATGCAGGTCGGGCCGGGTTACGACATCGAGATGAGCCGCATGATTCCCATGCGCGATGGCGTCAAGCTGGAGGCCTGGATCTTCAAGCCCTCGCACCTCGAGGGCAAGGCGCCGGCGGTTCTGGAGCTGACGCAATACGGCATCGACGGCAACGCCCACCAGGATTTCAAGACGTTCGTCAGGCGCGGCTACGTCTTCGTGCAGGTGGAGGTGCGCGGACGAGGTCGCTCCGGCGGCAACAAGAGCGAGAACCTCGGACTCCAGGTCGGGCGTGACGGCCGCGACACGGTGGAATGGATTGCCGCCCAGCCCTGGAGCGATGGGCATGTCTTCATGTTTGGCGCCTCCTTTTTCGGCATGACGCAGTGGCGTACGGCGGCACAGCTGCCGCCGCATCTGACCGGCATCGCCCCCTATGTCCCGATCTATCCCGGCTGGGACGTGCCCAACACCAACGGCATTCCACAGGCCTGGTCGGCGGTGATCCTGGGGTACGTCTCGGGCCGCACGCTGAACGATGACTTCATCCGCAGCGACTACTGGCAGCAGAAGATGCTCGAGCACTACGCGCATCAGGCGCCCTTCAGCACGCTCGATGAGGACATCGGCATCGCCCAGGACGACTGGTGGATGAAGGACAGCCGCGGCCGCAAGCTCTCGTTCATGAAGATGTGGCTCGAGCACGTGGGCGATGAGGCCTTCAATCTCGCCGCCGAGCCCAAACCCGCGGAGTTCCCGCAGATGAGCTTTCCGGTGCTCACGGCGACCGGCTTCTACGATGACGACCAGCCGGGTGCGCTGCATTACTACCGGCGATTCCTGCGATATGCCTCGCGCGCGGAAGCCGAGCGCATTCTGCTCGTGATAGGACCTTGGGATCATCTCGGCACGCAGCACCCCCAGAAGGTCATCGAAGGTCTGACCCTTCCGGATTCCGCCGTGCCCGACATGGACGAGCTCCATGCCGAGTGGTACGACTGGGTCCTCGGCCGCGCCCCGCGCCCCGCGCTCCTCAAAGATCGCGTGACCTATTACATGATGGGCGCCAACGAGTGGCGCTATGCGCACTCGCTCGACGGCGCCTCATCCGGCCGCAGCCTCGCGCTCTATCTCGAGGATCCCGCCGGCACGCCGAGGAATATCTTTCACTCCGGCTCGCTCGTATCCTCGAGACCCGGCCATGAGCCGCCGGCCACGATCGTCGACGACCCGCGCAGCCTGCCGGAGCTCGCGGTCGCGAAGTATGCGGCCGACGAGAGCCTGTTGAGTCAGTTCCGGGCTTATGAAAAGGATGCGCTGGTCTTTCATTCCGCCCCGCTGCCGCGAAGCGTCGATGTGGCCGGGCAGATGCGCCTCAATCTCATCGTGCAGGCGGACGCGCCCGATTTCGATCTCTGGGCGCAAGTGCAGCTGGTGCGACCCGACGGCTCGGCCGTCACGCTCGGTGAGGACATGCGCCGCGCGCGCTTTCGCGACGGGTTTTTCAGGCAGGAGCTCTTGAAACCGGACCAGGTGGTCACGATCCCCTTCAGGTTCAACTGGACGGCGTGGCGCATTCCGGCCGGCGCGCGCATCCGGCTCGTTCTCATGCCGCTCAATTCGCCGGACTACCAGAAGAACTACAACACGGGCGGCCGCATCGGCTACGAAGACCCGAAGAACGCGCGCGTGGCGCACATCGAGCTCTTCCACGGCGGAAGCCGAGCCAGCGTGCTCCTGATGCCGGTGGCGGCCGGCGCGCAATGAGCCCCCTCGGCGCTTCGGCGCCTTATCAGGGCTGGAAGTAATAGCTCCCCTTGAGGAAGTAGGTCCGCTGCTGGGGCACGAGCTGGCTGTCGGAAGTTTCCCGATACCCTTCCGAACTGCCGGCGTAGAAAACCGTCCACGGATTGACCTGATAACCGATCAGCCACTGCGTCGCGAGAGAGCCGGTCCGTGCGGGCGTGCTGGAGGGGTAGAGCATGGTGTTGTTACGCAGATCCTGTCCCTGCCCGATGATGTCCGCGAACAGGTGCGGGGTGAAGTACCAGGCTACTCGCACATCGTAGACGTTCGCGCTGAAGAGCCGGCTGCCGGCGAGATCGAGCCGCTCGTAATCATCCACCAGATCGATCTTGAGATGCTTTCCGGGCTGGAAGTAGACGGTACTGGTGATCGACAGCAGCCCGCCCTTGCGTATACCGACGTAATCCACGCCGTCGCCGCCCACCGCGTCGACTTCGGCGTACAGCCAGCCCGTCGGCTGCGTGCTGGCATCCATTTCGTACTGATTGAGCGCAAAGGTTTTGCCCTGGTAATACTGCTCATCGCGCGTCGCGTATAGAACGATGTGCGCCTGGTAATCGGCGTGTACGAAGGCGTAAAGCTTGATCTTTCGATCGAGGTCGGGACCACCGCCGGTTGCGCGGGTCCAGTTCGAGATGGTGCCGAAACCGCCGCTCTGCCACCAATTCGCGCTCGGCGCGTAGAAATCGTATTCACCCAGAAAAGCGCCCTGATCGTAGCCGACCTGCGGCAGATAGCCGAGGTCGGCCCGAAAGCCTTGGGCAACGTGGCTCAAGTTGACATCGAAATTGTAGTTGTGCCGCGTGCGCGCGTAGTCCGCGCTCCAGAGCAACCCCTTGACCGGGCCCGGAGAGATCCCGAAGGCGCTCGCTACCGCATTGGGATAGTTGGTGCTCGAGGAGCCCACCAGAGCAGTCACGGTATCGCTCGGATCGATCTGCCAGTCGCCGTCGGCGGCATAGAGAGCGCTGTGATAACCGCTCCCCTCGCGATCGGAGGCGTAGAGGCCGAAGGCCGAGGCGCCGACATCCCGCCGATAGCGCAGCAGCTCGTCGCGGGTGCTGAAGTCGAAGGATTGAGTCGTCGAGCTCTGAGGGCCGGGAAGGAGGATGTTGGTCGCGGTATCCTCCGTGGCCAGGGCACCGATGACGTTGGGCCCCGTCTGGCCGACGAGCTTGGTCGCGAAGCGTGGATCGGAGATGGCGAGAGTGTCCACCAGGGTTCCCGATGGAATGAAGTTGTCGGAGCTGAAGCGCAGGCTCGGTGTATTGAACACCTGGGTGCCCTGCTCGAAGAAGGGGCGATTTTCCTGGTAGAAGAGAGCGAACTGCCGGTTGGCGCTGAGCTGCAGCACATCGGGTGCCACCTCGGAGAAATTGGGATTCACCGTCGCCGACCACTCGAGGTCCGGGCGCAACACCCAGCGCGCATCGAGACTCGCCTTCAGCGCGGGCGACCCCGGCTGCAGTCCTCCGGCCGCGCCCTTCTCGTCGGTGCGGATCACGGTGACCGCGGGGATCAGCTGCAAATCGGCGGCAGTTGCCTTGATGGGCGTCGCCGTGCGCACCGGCAGCATGCTGCAGAGGGTGCAGCTGCTGTCGTAATTCAAGCGCCGGCTGAAGAGCTGGTACCTGACGTTACGCGGCCAGTTGCGGAAGAAAATGAGCGCCCAGTGCTGCGCGGCCGGGCCGTGGGGAAATTTGATGGAGGCGAACGGTATGCGCATGATCACCTGATAGCCGTCCGCGGTGCGCGAGGCGCTGCAGCTCCACACCGCGTCCCAGGAGTGGTACTCGTTATTCTGCTGGCGGAAGGCGTCGTACTCGGTGCCACCGGAGGTGCAGAAGAGCTCGTACGCCCATTGATCGTCGTCGAACGGGCTCAAGAACACACCGACGAAATCGTCGGCGTTGCTGGAGATATCGTCATGCTCGCGATAGCGAAAGCGGATATCGGCCGGATGGGGATCGCGCGCCCGGAATCGCAGCCACAGAGCATCCGCGGTATAGCCCGCGTCCACGCGCGTCGCTGCCGGTGCCGGGATGTTGTGCCCCGGATCGATCTCATAGGCAATGGAGAAATGCGCGGCGTGCTCCCATGCCGTCCGGTCAGGTTTCTCGTCTTTGCCGAGCCACGGCGCGAGGTTCGGAATGATCGGCGTCACAGCCTCGCGAGCCGCCGCCGGCATCGCCTCGAGTGGCCCGATGAGCGCCGTGCAAAGCCCGAGGAGCGCGAGCCCGCGAAGGCGCCTCCCTGGCATCACCGAGCCGTGTGCAGTTGTGCAGCCGAGGCCATGCACCCCATTGGATGCGCTTGCGGTGGCAATCGTTTAAAGGAGGAGCATCCGTCGCTGAAGCTCAGGGCGCCGCCCCCATGCCGCCCGGCGGCGGCATGGGCCGTCGCGAGAACTCCGTGTGATAACTCAAGGCGATGCCCGCATTTTCAGCCATCGTCTCGAAATCGAGGTGTTCGGCCGACGTAGCGCTGGAGGACATGTCGGTGGCGATCTCGGTGAACTGGAAGTCATCGAGGTTGCTCACGGCGAAAGCGATCACGGTGGGGCCGGTGCCCACGATGAAGAGCGACCAATGGCCGGCCTGAAAGGCCTTCTCGAACGGGCCTTTGAGGTCATCGGGCCTCAACGTCGCCCGATCCTGCGCGGACAAGGGTGCCAAGAGGGCGGCGAGCGCACCCTCATCGGAGGCGCCGGCCTCCGCTTTCACCGCGAGGTGAGCGCCGCCCTTCGTCTCGGCCGGTATCCAGGAATCGGCCGCCACACCGTCGCATTCGAACCAACTGCGGGCGTAGCGGCTCTTTTCCGTCAGGCCGCCGCCTTGGGGAAGCGCTCTTTTGCACTGCTCGGCGTGGAAGAACACCTCCGCTTGCACACATCGAGTCCTGCCCGCCTCGGGAGGGGGGTTGTGGGCGGTCAGGTGCATGCACCCGTACAGCACGTATAAGTGAAGCATCTTTCTCCATCGAAATTCGCGGATGCCGGGCGCAATGTAGCACGGGGCGGGCTTGAGCTTGTCGGCGTCCCGGGCGAGACTCTCCGGCATGCTCCTGGAACATGTCCGCTACTTCACCGGCATCGTGTTCATCGCGGTCGCAGGACTGCTGCCGATCATCGACCCGTTCGGCGGCGCGCCCATCTATCTCGCGATGACCGCAGGTCTGTCCTCGGACGAGCGGGCACGCACCGCAAAGCTCGTCGCACTCAACAGCTTCGTGCTGCTGCTCGCATCCATCCTGGTCGGCGCCTATGTACTCGATTTCTTCGGGGTCTCGATTCCGGCCGTGCAGGTGGCGGGCGGCATCGTGGTATGCGCACTCGCATGGTCGCTGCTGAACGGCCCGATCACCCCGGCCGTATCCCCGTCGGCTGCCCCTTCCAACCCGGAGAGCCTCAGGCAGCGTGCTTTTTATCCTCTCACGATGCCGCTCACCGTGGGCCCCGGATCGATATCGGTCGCCGTCACCCTCGGAGCCAATCCGCCGCGGAACCTGCGGGCACTCTTGACCACCACTCTCGCGCACGTGCTCGGCGTGCTGATCACGGTGCTCGCCATCTATCTCTGCTATCGGTACGCGGAGCGGCTCGTGCGCCGGCTCGGAACCACGGGCACCAACATCATGATCCGGCTGACCGCCTTCATCCTGCTGGCGATCGGCACCCAGATCATCTGGAACGGAGCGCGCACCATGCTCGATGGCGTGCTCCACCCGAGCGCCAACGCCCCCCCTGCCGTCGCCCTGCCGGCGCTGCCGAAGCAATTTGCGGCAGCCCGACTGGCCGATGCGCTGGAGGGTGCCGCCGTGGCGGACCGGCTTCTTAGCGCCGGCTCCTGAAGCCTCGCTGAAGAAGTAAGATATCCGCGGCATTCGCCCGGGGGAGGTATGTCGATGTCACGAGCCCCGATCGTGGTGGCGTTGAGTTGCCTGTCACTGATCTGCCTGGCCGGCGCGGCCTCACCCCGCGACGAGCCCGCGGCGAGCGGCTCGGGAATGCTCGGCTTCACCGCAGCCGGCGCATCGCAGGAACGCGCTCTCGAGCAGCGTTTCGATGCGCGAGTGAGCGCTCCCGAGATGCGCGCCTGGCTCGAGAGACTTTCCTCCGAGCCCAACCAGGTCGGCTCGCCCCACGATAAGGCCAATGCCGATTTCCTGCTCGCGCAGTTCAAGCGTTGGGGCTGGAAGGCGCACATCGAGGTGTTCGATGTGCTCTACCCGACTCCCGAACGGGAGCTCGTCGAGATGCTCGCGCCGAGGACTTACCGGGCGACGCTGCGCGAGCCCTCGGTCGAGGGCGACCGCACTTCGGCTCTCGGCGGCGCCCTGCCCGCCTACAACGTATACGGCGCGGACGGCGATGTGACGGCGCCTCTGGTCTACGTCAACTACGGCATGTCCGAGGACTACCAGGAGCTCGCGCGCTACGGCATCAGCGTCAAGGGCAAGATCGTGATCGCGCGCTACGGCAAGGGGTGGCGCGGGCTGAAACCGGAGCTCGCCTACGAGCACGGCGCCGTCGGCTGTCTCATCTATTCCGATCCGCGGGACGACGGCTATTTCAACGGCGACAGCTATCCGCAGGGCGGCTGGCGGCCGCCGCAGGGCGTGCAACGCGGGTCGGTGATGAACATCGCTCAATATCCCGGGGACCCGACGACGCCGGGATACGGCTCGGTGCCGGGTGCGAAGCACCTGTCCGTCGAGGATTCGAAGTCGATCCTCAAGATTCCGGTAGTGCCGATCTCCTACGCGGATGCGACGCCGCTGCTGCAGGCGCTCGGCGGACCCCTCGCGCCGGTGAGCTGGCGCGGGGCCCTGCCGCTCACCTACCACCTGGGGGCCGGCCCTGCGCAAGTGCACCTCGTGGTGAAGTCCGACTGGAGTCTCAAGCCGATCTATGACGTGATCGCAGTCCTCAAAGGCTCGACGGATGCCAACCAATGGGTGGTCCGCGGCAATCATCACGACGGCTGGGTATTCGGCGCTTGGGATCCGCTCGCCGGCACCGTGGCCCTGATGGGCGAGGCGAAGGCGCTCGGCGCCTTGCACCGCCAGGGTTGGGTCCCCAGGCGCACCATCGTGTATGCGAGCTGGGATGGAGAGGAGCCGATGCTGCTCGGCTCCACCGAATGGGCGGAAACCCACGCCCGGGAGCTGCAGCAGAAGGCCGTGTTGTATCTGAACTCCGACACCAATGGGCGCGGCTTCCTTTCCGTGAGCGGCAGCCACTCCCTGCAGCACCTGGTCAACCAGGTGGCCGCCGGCGTGACCGACCCGGAAACGAAGGTGAGCGTGCTTGAGCGCGAGCGCGCGGTCATGGAGGTGAGCGGCGCCGAGCCGCAGGCCAGCCCGATGGCCAAGGAGCTCGCCCGGCTCGCGGCCAAGGGCGGGGATGTGCCGATGGGCGCCTTGGGCTCGGGCTCGGATTACAGCCCTTTCATCGATCACCTCGGTCTTGCGACGCTGCACGTTCAATTCGGCGGCGAGGACGATGACGCCGGCATCTACCACTCGCGCTACGACTCTTTCGACCATTTCATCCGCTTCGGCGATCCCACGTTCGAGTACGAGGTCGCCTTGGCCAAGGTCGCCGGCCATCTCGTGATGCGCACGGCCGATGCCGAAGTGCTGCCGCTGCGTTTCGGCGATTTCAGCTCCACTCTGGACCGTTATGTCCGGGAGCTGCACAAGAAGGTGGCCGCCGAGCGCAAGGCGGCGGAGCGCCAGCACCAGCTCCTGGCCGCGGATGCCTACACGCTTGCCGCCGACCCGACTCGCCCGGTGGCGCCGCCCGAGCGCCTGTCGGATGTTCCCAACATCGATCTCGCGCCGCTCGATGAGGCCGCAAAGCGCCTGCAGCAAAGCGCGCAGGCCTATGAGAGCGCGTACGCCGCGCGCGCGGCCGCCGGGCTCTCCATTCCCGCGGGGCGATTGCGCGAGATCAACTCGCTGATGGGCACCCTGGAGCAGCGCCTGCTCGATGCGGCGGGGCTGCCCGGGCGCCCCTGGTACAAGAACGTGATCCAGGCGCCGGGCGCGCTCACCGGCTATGCGCCGAAGACCCTTCCCGAAGTACGCGAGGCGCTCGAGGCGCGCAACTGGAGCGGCGCCGCGCAGTACGCGGCGAGCACCGCCAGGGTGCTCGACGGTTATCGCGCGCAGCTCGAGCGCATCACGGCGCTGCTCGATGAGCCGTGAATTTGCGCCGGGAATGCTCTGCATGGGCCACTGCGACCTGACGACGGTCGGATGCTGGATGGAAAGGTGGGGAGCCGGCCACCAGCTCGCCCGCCATCGGCACCGTCAGGCATACGTGGCGGTCATTGTCTCGGGCGGTTATGAGGAATGCGGCAGCCGAGGACGCTATCGCGTACGACCCGGAGACGTGTTGGTACACGATCTTTTCGACTCGCACCTCGACCGGTTTGACGACGGCGAAACGCAGGTCCTCAATCTGGCGCTCGCCGGACCTGCGCCGGACTATGCCTTGGGACGCATCGCCGATCCCGATGCGCTGGTGCATGCCGCCGAGCGCGGTCCGGCGGAAGCAGGCACCTGTCTGCGCGAGCAGCTGACCGCAGCCGAGCGCAAGCCGGAGGATTGGCCGGATCTTCTGGCGTGCGACCTTTTGGCGAACCCTGCGTACCCGCTCGGGCATTGGGCGGATCGCCATGGATTTACGGCCGAGACCCTCTCCCGCGGCTTCGGCCGGGTCTTCGGGATCTCACCCGCGGCATTCCGTCTCGAGGCGAGAGCGCGTCGCGCGCTCCTTCGGATCGTCGGCGGCCGCGAGCCCTTGACCTTCATTGCCCTCGAAGCGGGGTTCGCGGACGCGGCGCACATGTCACGCGCGGTCCGCGCCCTCACCGGGTTTCCGCCCCGTCACTGGCGCCAGTCAAATTCGTTCAAGACAAACGACACGCGCTCGGATTGAATGCGGCCGATGAGCGCCGCAGAGGTATCAGCCGACCCCCGCTTTCGGCTCAGGATCGCGCCCGTCGCGATTACGGCCGCACTCGGGCTCTTCGTGCCATTCGCGGCCGCCTATGCCGCGTTTCTGGCCAGCAGGATTTTCCGTACCCCGTCACCGTTGGGCCCGACGTTGCCCGCGCTTTACACCCAGCATACCTGGCAGCTGCTGTTCGCACTCCTCATCATCGCGATCCTGAAGTACCGGCTTCTGCCCGCCGACTACGGCCTGCACTGGCCGCGCGGCAAAACATACCTCCTGCCGGCCGTCCTCTGGGGCATCTTCTTCGGCGTGCTCATGACGGCGGTCGATTACGCACCGAATCTCATTGCGCACACCAAACCCGATGCAGGCTTTCCGCTCACGCCGGGGAACATCGGCGGGTGGCTCTTCTTCGAGGGCATCTACGTCGGTCCGACCGAAGAGATTCCGTTCCGTGCCCTGCTCGTGACGTATCTCGCGACGACCATGCCGGGAAAACTGCGCCTCGGGCGCTTCAGCATGAATGGGGCGGGCGTGGTGGTGGCGGTGATCTTTGCCCTGCTGCACGCGACGAGTTTCGACACCCGACATTGGCCGGAGGCGCTCGGCCAGCAGGTGTACGCCTTTGCGCTCGGGGTCCTTTACGCCTACTGGCTGGAGAAGTCGCGCAGCGTCGTGGCCCCCGTCATCGGCCACAACGTTAGCGACGTCGTCGAATACCTGATTCTCTTCGCCTGGCTGGGCGCATTCTAGCGGGCGAAACCGCGCGGCCTACCACACCGTAATCACGATGCGCCGCTCGTGCGGGCTCGTGCGGTGCTCCCAAAGATAGATCCCCTGCCACCGGCCGAGCTGCAGCCTGCCGTGCGCGATGGGCATGACGATCGAGCTCTGCGTGAGCATGGTGCGGATGTGCGATGGCATGTCATCCGGCCCCTCGGCATCGTGCTCGTAGCGCGGATCGCCGTCGGGCGCCAGGCGGCTCATGAAGGTCTCGAGATCGCGCCGCACGCTCGGATCCCAGTTCTCTCCGAGGATCAGCGATGCGCTCGTGTGCGGCACGAAGACGTTGCAGAGGCCCTCCGCCACGCCGCTCGAGCCCACGACGGAGCCGACCGCATCGGTGAGCTCGAAGAACCCGCGGGCATTGGTGCGTACTGCGATCTCTCGTCGATGCATCTGACGGCCTCCGCCGCACCTATAATAGCGCCTGGGTACCCAGCTTAGAGCGCGCCATGCGAATCGATCTCAGCGACACGAACGTGCTCGTCACCGGCGCCAGCCGGGGAATAGGCGCGGCCATTGCCCGCGCCATGGGAGGAGCAGGCGCGAGGGTCGCGATCCACTATCGCGATCAGCGGCAAGCCGCCGCCGCGCTGGCGAAGGAAATCGGCGCCGCCGAAATCTTCCAAGCCGACCTCTCGAGCGCCAAGGAGTGCGCCGAGCTCTGGACGAGCGTGCTCGAGCGCTTCGGGCGCGTGCATGCGCTCATCAACAACGCGGGAATATCCCTGTCCTCTCCCATGGAAAGCCCGACGGGAGACTGGTTGCAGGCCTGGGACACCACCTTGGCGGTGAACCTGCGCGCGCCGGCCCTCCTCTGCAAGCTCGCGATCGAGCACTTCGGCAGCCAAGGCGGCGGACGAATCATCAACATCTCATCGCGCGCGGCTTTCCGCGGCGACCAGCCGCCCTATCTGGCGTACGCGGCCTCGAAAGGCGGTCTGGTCGCTCTCACGAGATCGATTGCCAGAGCTTACGGGAAGGCGGGCATCCTCGCCTTCAACGTGGCGCCTGGGTTCACCCGGACCGACATGGCGAAGCAATTCATCGGTCAGTTCGGCGAGGACTACGCGAGCAGCGACATTGCGCTGCGGCGCTTGACCGAGCCCGAAGATATCGCCCCGTTCGTCGTGTTCCTCGCGAGCGGCCTCGGCGATCATGCGACCGGCTGCACGATCGACATCAACGCCGCCTCTTATGTGCACTGAGCCGGCGAAGCCTCAGCGAACTGCCACCACCGCCACCGACTTGGCCGGCAGCCGGAACACGAGCCTGCCGCCCGTGCTCGTGCCGCTGAAGGGCTCGGGCCTGATGGCCTCGGGATGCGCGAACGTATTGTGGGCATCCATGGCGTTCGCGGTGAGGATCTGGCCGCTGGCGGCATGGGCGCCCACGCCCTCGATCCGCGCCGTAACCGTGATTGCGCGATGCGGATCGAGATTGACGAGCGCCAGGTGAATCGTGCCCGCGGTATCGCGCGCGGCTGCCGCATCGACCGCCGGCAACACCGCCGACCCATAGCGGTAGGAAGGTGTGTCGATCCTGACCGGCAGATAAGTCGCATCCTGGAACGGTACGTACATGCGGAACACGTAATAGGTCGGCGTGAGGATCATCCTATCCCCGCGCGTGAGAATCATCGCCTGCAGGACGTTGATCATCTGCGCGATGTTGGCCATGCGCACGCGATCGGCGTGGCGCTCGAAGATATCGAGCGAGAGCGCCGCCACCACCGCATCGCGCAGTGAGTTCTGCTGATACAGAAATCCCGGATGCGAGCCGGGCTCCGGGTCGTACCAGGTGCCCCATTCATCGACGAAGAGCGCGACCCGCTTCTTCGGGTCGTACTTGTCCATGATGGCCGAATGGCGGCGGATGAACTCATCGAGCCGCGAGGCGGCCGCGAGCGTCGAGGCCCACTCATCCTCGCCGAATCCGTAGGCGCCGCCCTTGTGCTTCCAGTTGCCGGTCGGAATCGTGTAGTAGTGCAGCGACAGCGCATCGAGAAGATCGCCCGCGCGCGCCATGACGACATCGGTCCAATGGTAATCGTCATCGTGCGCACCGCTCGCGACCAGCTCTATCCCCTTGGGAGCCTCATCCCTCACGAACGTCGCATAGCGGCGGAAAAGGTCGGCGTAGTACTCCGGCCGCATGTTGCCGCCGCAGCCCCACGCTTCGTTGCCGATGCCGAAGAAAGGCAGCCGCCAGGGCCGCTCGTCGCCGTTGCGCTGGCGCAGCTGCGCGAGCGTGCTCTTGGAATCGGAGGTGATGTATTCCGCCCAGTCGGCCATCTCCTGCGGCGAGCCGGAGCCGAGATTTCCGCTGACGTAGGCGTCGGCGCCGATCATGCTGAGGAATTCGAAGTACTCGTGCGTACCGAAGGCGTTGGGCTCGGTCACGCCGCCCCAGTGCGTGTTGATTCGCACCGGCCGCTGCGCGAGCGGACCGATACCATCGCGCCAGTGATATTCGTCCGCAAAGCATCCGCCCGGCCAGCGAACCACCGGAACGTGCAGCGCCTTCAGCGCCGCGACCACATCGTTGCGGATCCCGTCTGTGTTGGGAATGGGGGAATCCTTCCCTACCCAGATGCCGCCGTAGATGCCGCGCCCGAGGTGTTCCGAGAACTGGCCGAAGATGTGGCGATCGATCCTGGGTCCCGGCGCGCTCGCCCGAATGATGAGCGAGACCGAAGCGGCGGGCGCGGCAGCCGCCGGGGCGATGGCAGCCGCGGCGCACAGCAGGACGACCCCGGCGCAAGACGCTAAGAAGCGACTGGCTTGATTCACCGATTGCACCCGTCTTTGGCCCGCGGTCGGCGGCGGCCAGTCGAACTGCATGGTAGCGCTACCTACAACGACTCAGTATTGTCTTAGTTATTACGAGTGTCAAGGCGCTCGCGCCGGCGGTTCGATCGGATCGGGTCCGGCCAGGAGGTCCTGAACCTCGGGGTGGCGCCGCAGGTAATGCGCCACGAACGAGCACTGCGGAATCACCCGCTCACCCTTGGCGCGCACCAGCGCGAGCGCGCCTTTGACCAACACCGCGCCGATGCCACGGCCGCGAAGCGCGGCCGGCACTTCGGCGTATGTCATGGTCACGGTGCGCCCGTCACGGCGATAGTCGATGAAGGCCACGGCGCCGCCCACCTCGAGCTCGTAGCGCCGCCGCGCAGCATGATCGCGAACCCTTTCGGTCATTGAGCTTCCGCAGTCTGATTTCCAAAACCGGACGCCGCCATCTTACGACTGCATGCCCGGTCGCGGCTTTACCGGGCGCGTCTTCGGCACCTTGCCTATTCGGGAATCGCCGGCGAGGATGAGCTTGCATGCCCGCAGGACGGCCGCCTCGAATTCCGGGTCATCGGCGGGAAGCACCTGCCATCCGGTGGGCTCCTTGCCGAGCACCCGGATCGATCGCATCCGCGGGAACTCCCTTCGCAGGCTCTCGTGATGCTCCCTCGTGGTCGCGAGCCAGACGCCGTTGTCCGCAGGTGATTTGCGCTTGTCGCGCAGAATGAGCACGATTTTTTCCTCGACGTACACGGCGAGGCAGCCGAACATCGGCCGGGTCACGGGCGAGAGAGAGGCAATCTCCTCCAGCACGAACTCGTGCGGCAAGGGCTTCTCTCGCCTGGCGGCGACAATCGCCTCATCGAACGGGTGGCGGCGGGGGCGGCGAGCTGCTTTGGCCATGACGAGCGCTGAATACCGGCGCTGCCGTCATGGTACTACCGCTCACGTGCTGCTGGCTCCCGTGATCGTGCCGTCGGTCTGCTGCACGATGACGGCGAATCGGGCTCCCGCCGGGGGAGGAGTCTTGAAGCGCAGCCCGCGGCCCCGCCACTGACCGAGCGGCGTGATGCTGCTCACGACGTTCACCTCGCTGATCGTGGCACCGGCGTTCTCGCCCCCCTGCACGCGCGTGCTGCGCGCCGGGTCGAAGCCGAAGAGCCACACGGTGCCACTGCCGGCGCCGGAGCCGATCGTGATGGTGAGCTGCCCCTGAGCCTCGTGAATGGATGTCGGAATGAGGGGTCCGGCGGCGATCCGTGCTTTCGCCTGCGCCAGGGCCGCCGCCATCGCGCTGGCGTCGGATCCGATGAAGTGCCAGCCTCCATCGACCACCGCCTCGGGCGTGTAGACCTCGGAGTCATGTCGCAGCGCGGCATATGCGTTCTGCAGCCGGTCCGCGCCCGAAAGAGAGTAGGGATCGGCCCAGGAGGCGTTATTCCAGTAGGTCACGTGCAAGTCGAGCGCGAGAACTTCGCTGTCGCGGCCGCTGATGCGCGCAAGCAGCGCATCGGCGGGCGGACAGTCGGAACAGCCGAGCGACGTGAAGAGCTCCACCACCACCGGCCGCTGCGCCGCACCTGACGCGACGGCCGCGCCCGTCCCGAGCGCGAGCAGCGCCAGTACCCGTGTCGCCCGCCGTCGAGCTCGCCTCGAAGTCATTCGCTGATGGCAACGCCGTTGAACGCCGGCACCCCGATCGGATCCGATGTGGCCTCGGGTGTCAGGTTGCCGTACGCATCTATCGCGAATACTGCCACATAGCCGCTGCCGTTTGCGGAGTAGATGACGGCGAGCCATCGACCATCCTTCGAGACCGCAAGGTCGGTTGGCGCTCCCGGCAGAGGCACGGACTTGTAGAACACCCCGCCCTTGTCGTCGCTGAAGAAGACGGAGATGGCCTGACCGGGGCTGTTGCCCGTATACCAGAGATTGCCCGGCCCTTTCGCCACCCAGCACGGCGCATTGACGGGAAAGGACGGCGTCGGCCCGAGGATCGGATAGACCGTGCGCTTGGCATCGACGATCGCGAAGCTGTCGGGGCTATGGGCGGGCGTGAAGCCGAGAATATCGCCCCAGAATGCCGCCCCGAGCGGCGTGTTGTCGGCATCGCTCGGAAGCGCGACCGAAGTGGCGGAGCCGCTCAACGCTCCCCAGCGTGTAAGCCCCACCTGCTCGAGCGCGCCCGAGGTGAAGGTGACGGCAGCCCAGCTCCTGCCCACGGCGACCTGGGCGGCGGAGGCATCGGCGAGGTGAACGACCGCGCCGTCCGGGATTCCCGACGGCCAGAGATGGCTTTCCACGCAATTCGCGCCGGCGATAAAGAGCTGCCCGCCGGCGAGCGCCACCGTGTCGGGCTTCATGCAGCCGGGCGCGAGACTGATCTGTCCCCTCACCTCGATGAAGTCGCCCTCGCGCGCGAGCTCACTCACGCTCCTCGAGCCGTAATTGGCCACGGCGCCGAATTCGTCCTTCATCTGCAGAATGCCGGCGTTGCCGCTCGCACCACCGCGTCCTCCCGTCGGCAGCGTCTGGATGAGAGCGAGCGCGGGCGCGGAACCGCTTTGCAGCCGATACACCAGAACCTGATTGGCCGCGGGGTCATTCGTGCTCGTGAGCACCAGCACCCCGCGATCGTGGGCAGCGGCCAGACCGGCCATGAGGAGGGAGGCGGCAACGGTGAGACCGGTCTGCCGGACCAGGGATCGACTCAGCATTCGCAGTGGCATGATGCTCTCCGAGGGGCGTTGTCATGCGCTTACTTCGCAGCCGGCGCAGCCGCTGTTACAGGGCGATGATCGCTTTTCCGGTTTGTCGCCCGCGGATGGCCCGCGTTAGAATCGCGCGGGTCGCGCATCGCGAGCGGGTCGCCCCCAGTGCTGCAGCAGGACGAGACTGAAGAGCGCCTCCGGCCGCTGATGATCCGGAGCCTGGAGGGGGACTCGCTGGCGCACCGCCAGCTCCTCGGCCTCCTCGCCCGTTACCTGCGTGGATATTTCGCCCGCCGCCTACGCACCGATGCCGCCCAAGTCGAGGATCTGGTGCAAGAAACACTGCTTGCCGTGCACTTGAAGCGCGCGAGCTACGATCGGTCGCTCCCATTTACGCCCTGGGCCTACGCCCTCGCCCGCTACAAACTCATCGACCATCTACGCCGCAGACAGCGCTCGATTCACGTCCCGCTCGAGGAGGCCGGCGCCCTCTTCGCCGCGGACGATGCGGAAGAAGGCGCCATTCGCACCGATCTCGATCGGCTGCTGCAACGTCTGCCCGACCGGCAGCGAATTCTCATCGAGGAGGTGAAGCTGCAGGGTCTGTCCGTCGAGGAAGCGGCCCGCAAGCGCGGCATGACCGCCGTGTCGGCGCGGGTCATGCTGCATCGAAGCCTCAAGTGGTTGAATCAGGCTCTACGCGATGAGAACGGCTGACCTCATAGAGCTCCTTGGGCACGACACGCGATCGACTCCTCCCGGGGTCGTGAGCAGAAGGCTGCTGGCGGCCTTGATCGCCGGCGGACTGGTCACATTCGCGATCGTCGCCCTGGGGCTGCACTTTCAACCGCTGCGGGCCGCGGCGCAGCAGCCGTGGTTCTGGATGAAGGCCGCCTACACGGGGCTCCTCACCATCGCCGGCGCCATCACGGTGCGGCGCCTGTCCATACCGGGCACGCGCCTCGGCGCCGCGCCCTTCGCGGCGTTACTCATCGTGCTCGCCATGCTGGCGCTCGGAGCGGGTCAGATCTTCGCCACGGCAGCGGGCGAACGGCTGACTCTGTGGCTCGGCCACACCTGGAAAGTCTGCTCGCCGCTCATTTTGTTGCTCGCGCTGCCGATCTACGCCTGCCTCGTGGTGGCGATCCGCAATCTCGCGCCTACGCGCCTCGCGCGAACGGGCGCGGCGGCGGGGTTTGCCGCAGGGGCGCTTGCGGCCACACTGTATGGACTGCACTGTCCGGAGCAGGCGGCGGCGTTCGCCGCGACCTGGTACACGCTGGGCATCGCCGGCGCGACAGCGGTCGGCGCCCTCACCGGTGGCTGGCTGCTACGATGGTGAGATGACCATATTCCAGGCCCTCATTGCTTTCTCCGTCGCCGCGGGTCTGCTGACCGTCGCACCGGGATTGGACACGGCGCTGGTACTGCGTACCGCGGCGGCCGAAGGTCCGCGGGGCGCTGTGCTTGCCGGTCTCGGCATCGTGCTGGGCTGCCTGACTTGGGGCGCCGCCGTGGCATTCGGGCTCGGCGCGCTGCTCGCGGCCTCACAGCTCGCCTTCACCGCGCTCAAGTGGGCGGGAGCGCTCTATCTCGTGTGGCTCGGCCTGAACCTCCTCATCAAGCCGCGCGCGCGTTTCGAGCTCGAGCTCGCTGACCGGGTCGGAAAGTCTCGAAGCCGCAGCTGGCTCGGCCGTGGCTATTTGACGAATCTTCTCAATCCCAAGGTCGGCGTGTTCTACGTCTCCTTCCTCCCTCAGTTCCTTCCGGCGCAGGTGCCCGCGGGACCTTTCATCTTTCTCCTCGCGGTGCTGCACGCGCTCATGGGCATGGCGTGGTTTGCAGTGTTGATCCTCGCGACCCGGCCGGTTGCGCGGGCGTTGAAGCGGCCTGCGGTCGTGCGGCGTCTGGATCGGCTCACCGGCGTCGTATTCCTGAGCTTCGGCATCAAGCTCGCGCTGGTCCGGCAACACTAGCCGGCTCCATCGGCGACAATGCGACTGAAGGGCCATCGGACGCGCCGACCCGAGGCGGCCACGCCCGGGATTCTGCTAACCTTCAGCGCACCACCATCGTCGCAACGGTATCGGGCTCGAGCTCATCTCTCGAGAGGAGGCTACCTTGTCGCATCGCGCATCGAGGCTTCTGGGTTCGCTTCTGATAGCTGTTGGTGCCGCCGGCGGCGTCTGCGCCGCGCGGCAGCCCGCGCACTTCAGCATGGCCCAGGTGCTGGGCTATCCCTACCCCTCGGACCTCATCGCCTGGCGCCACGGCAACGCATTCGCATGGACATCGGATGCGCGCGGAGTCCGCAACATCTGGGTAGCGGAGAGTCCCGACTACCACGCGCGCCGGGTGACGAACTACACCGCCGATGACGGGCAGGAGATCACCAATCTGCACTTCTCTCGCGACGGCAAATACCTCATCTACGTCCGCGGCGGCGACCACGATGCCAACTGGCCGGAGCCCGTCGAGCCGGATCCAAGCACGAATCCGCAACAGCAGGAAATGCAGGTATGGGCGGTCGCGCTCCCCGGCGGTGCGCCGCGCGCGCTCGGTCAGGGTGATGCGCCCGCCGCCTCCCCCGACAGCCGCAGCGTCGCCTTCGTCAAAACGGACGGCAGCGTCTGGCTGGCGCCGATCGACGGCAGCAAGAAAGCGCAGCGGCTGTTCTTCGATCTCGGCAAGGACTCCGCTTTGCACTGGTCACCGGACGGCGGCGCGCTTGCCTTCGTCTCGGACCGCGGCGATCACAGCTTCATCGGGATCTACCGCGATTCAGGGACGCCGATCGAGTACCTCCTGCCCTCCACTTCGAGGGATCTTGAGCCCCGCTGGTCGCCGGATGGCTCCCGTATCGCCTTCGCGCGCATGCCGGGTCAGGGAGGCCCGCCGCAGTCGGTGCTCGAGTGGCATCCGGTTCCCTGGTCCATCTGGGTCGCCGATGTAAGGACGAACGACGGCAGGAAGGTCTGGCAGAGTCCCGACACGTTGCGCGGCTCGTTTCCGGAGGAGGGCTCGGATCTGCGCTGGGCGGCGGGCGATCGCCTGACTTTCATATCCGAGCAGGACAATTGGCCGCATCTCTACGCCGTGGCGGCGAGCGGCGGCGAGGCGCGGCTCCTGACCCCCGGCGAGTTCATGGTGGAGGACACCGCCATGACACCGGACCGGCGCTATCTCATCTACAGCGCCAACACCGGCTCGACGGCGGGCGATGAGGACCGGCGTCATCTCTATCGAGTGTCAGTGGAGGGCGGCGCCCCCACTTCGATCACGCGCGGCGAGCACAGCGCCTGGAGCCCGGTGTTGACCGGTCAGGGAACAACGCTCGCGTTCATCGATGCCGGACCGCGGCGGCCTCCGCGGGTGATGTGGGGGAGCCTGAGCGGCAGGAGCTGGCAAAGCGCGGGTGGCGATGCGTTGCCGGCCGATTTTCCGACCCAGGAGCTCGTGATCCCGAAGCTCGTCAACTTCCACGCGGCGGACGGACTGCGCATTCAGGGTCAGCTCTTCGTCGCGCGCGGCGGCCCGGCGCACAAGCCGGGCATCATCTTCGTGCACGGCGGACCGCCGCGGCAGATGCTGCTCACGTGGCACAACATGGACTACTACAGCAACTCCTACGCGGTGAACCAGTATCTCGCCAATCACGGTTTCATCGTGCTGTCCGTCAACTATCGTCTCGGGATCGGCTATGGCCACGACTTCCATTATCCCGAGCACTGGGGACCGACGGGCGCCGCCGAATATCAGGACGTGGTGGCCGGCGCGAAGTATCTTCAACATGACCGCGAGATCGACCCCGGGCGCATCGGCATGTGGGGCGGCTCGTATGGCGGCTACCTGACGGCGCTCGCGCTCGCTCGCAATTCCGACCTCTTCAAGGCCGGAGTCGACCTGCACGGGGTGCACGACTGGTCGATGTTCGCGGACGACTGGTTCGGCAAATCTCCCGATCGCTATCAGATGCCGGACATGGCGAGGCTGAAGAAGATCTTCTGGGAATCCTCCCCCGACTCGGCCATCGACACCTGGAAGTCGCCGGTCCTCCTGATCCAGGGCGATGACGATCGGAACGTGCATTTCCACCAGATGGTGGATCTGGTGCGCCGGTTACAGCTTAAGCGCGTGCCCTATCAGCAGATCGTCATCCCCGATGAGATCCACGGGTTCCTGCGATATCAGTCCTGGCTTAAGGCCGATCAGGCCACTGCCGATTACTTCGCGAAGCAGCTCCAGACAGGGAGCCACTGAGGCTTACTGATTCTCGAGTTGGAATCTGATGAGGAACGGGTAGCACGCGCTCACCGGCCGCCCATTCTCCATCGTGGGCCGGTAGTGCCCGGAGCCGGCTGTCGCCAGCCTGAGGGCGCCTTGGTCGATTCGCGCGAGGCCGGAGGAACGGACGATCGTCGGAGCTGCGGTCAGTCTGCCGTTGGGATCGACGCACACTCGAACGGCCGCGCTGCCTGATTCGCCGAGCCGCTGCGCGGCCGAGGGATAGTAGTCCTCCGTGTTGGGAAAACCCGCGGCCGGCCCTCCCATGATGACATTGACCGGCTTTGGAGGTGGATACTGCACGAGCGGCTTACCCGATGGCGGCGAGTGAGTGACCGTAATGGCCGGCGGCTGGGCGGGCAGGCGCGGGATTCGGTCAGGAACACTGTCGTTGATCGGAGCAAGCGTCGGCACCGGAAGGAGTCTTGGCTGATCGAGCCTGCGGTTGCGCGTGATCACGGAGCCGTGGATCAGATCGATGCGGTCCACCACCCTGCTCGGCGTGAAGCCGTTCAGATAGAGATAGAAAATTCCCGCGTGCAGGCAGAGGATTGCGATCAGCGCAACGGTGCGGCGCGAAAGACGCGAGAAGTCGTAGCCGCCCGCAGACACGAGCAGCTGTTGTCCAGAGGCCGACCCTGCGCTCGCAGCAGCCGCCACGCCGAATTCACGGGCGATGACTCGTGTCGCCCAGCAACATCCCAATCCGAAGCGAAGGCGGCCCAACGCGCTCTGCCGGGCCGTCAGATCGGCGAGCCACTCCTCCTCCAACCTCTGCGCGAGACCCGGTGGAGCTTGGCGCGCAGCGCAGCGTACCAGGGCGCGAGATATTGCCCATGCCGTCGGTTGCTCGTGCTCACTCATACGAGAACTCCCCTACCGAAGCTCGCGAAGATCTCACTCGCGCGGGCGAGACCGCTCGGGGTGAGGCGATAGAATCGGCGCCGAGGTCGACCCGCGCTCACCGGATCGATGGCCTCCCAGCGGCTGACGAACCAGCCGGCGGATTCGAGCCGCAGGAGAATCGGATAGAGCGTCCCGGAAGCGAGGCCACTGCGCTTCTGCACGTCCGCCCCGGAAAGCTCCTCGGAAGGATTCTCGAGAAACGCCTCCAGAGCCCGTAGGGTCTGAAGAGAAATGCGCACCTCACCGCCTCGCTTGCCCATAGTTGCAAGTCTACATAGGGTGCCGCGCAAAAGCAAGCCGGCATTGGCTTGCGGAGCGATCAGGCGAGCGCCGCGTGGTAGAGCTCGAGCAACTTCCCCCACGCGCGCTCGGCGTCCGGCCTGTTGTAGATCGGCTGGCCATCGTGCCGAGGCATATCGGGCACGCACCAGCCGTGGATGGTGCCGGGGTAGACCTTGACCTTCGAGGGCACGTGCGCCGCCGCGAAAGCCTTGCGGAGCTTGTCCTTCGCATCGGGCTGCTTCGCATCGTCGCTGGCGGCGATCGCTACGTACGTGCGCGCCTTGATACGCGGCGCCAACAGATGGGGGCTGTCGGGTTTGTCAGTGACGAGCCCACCGCCATGGAAGGTCGCAGCGGCACCCACCCTGCCCGGCACCTGCGCGGCGGTCTTGAAGACCAAGGGTCCCCCCATGCAGTAGCCCTGAGTCCCGAGCTTGTGCGCCCGATCGACCTGTGGCTGAGCATCGAGAAAAGCCACGTGGGCCTCGGCATCCCTCTCGATCGCCCCGGGGGCCGCGATCGATTGCGTCCATTGCTCGGCTTTTGCCCGCTCGGCAGGGTCGTCGAAATTGAAGTGCGAAGCGTCGGCGATCACCGGTGCTCGCACGGTGCGATAGAAGGGATTGGGTACCAACACCGCATAGCCCTGGGCCGCAAGACGCTTGCCCATCGCGCGAAACACCGGCCTCAAGCCGAAGATGTCCGTCCAGATGAGCACGCCGGGGTGAGCCCCCGCCGTGGGATGGATGAAAGCGGCATCGCAGAGGCCATCGGCGGTTCGCACCTCGACGTTCTTCTCGATGACGTCCCGCTCCGCGCCGAGCGCCACGCCACTTGCGGCGGCGAGCCCGAGGGCCGCAGAGGTGGTGACGAACTCTCGCCGCGTCGGATGAGACGTCTTCTCCTCGGACGGCTTTCGATCGGCGTTGCTCATGTGATCACCTCACTGACCGCTTCCGAGACCCCTCGTGGCTCGCGGATCATACAGCCGAGGAGTTGACGGCGCGACTCGAAGGAGTTCCCCTGCCAGGGCGGCGGGTCCGGTCGCGACCGGGCACGGAGGTTGCGGCGCCGCCGGCATCGTGCTCGGGCACGAGGTTTGCGAGCGCGCGTAGAATTGCCGGTACTCGAACGGGGTCCTCGCAGAATGACAGACGAGAACGCGGATAGCGCCAATCGCCTCCGACGGGAGAGGGAGCTACTAGAGGTCACGCTGAAGAGCATCGGCGATGCCGTGATCGTCACGGACAAGGCCGGACGGGTGACGTTCCTCAACGCTGTGGCCGAGCGGCTCACCGGCTGGCCTTTATCTGCCGCGAGTGGCCAGCCCTTCGAGAAGGTCTTTCATATCGTCAACGAATTCAGCGGCAACCCGGTCGAGCATCCGGTTGCCAAGGTCCTCGAGTCCGGCGGCATCGTCGGGCTCGCCAATCACACGGTTCTGATCGCGCGCGACGGGCGGCGCGTCCCGATCGATGACAGCGGCGCGCCGGTGCGGCTCCCGAACGGCGAGCTCATCGGTATCGTGGTCGTCTGCCGCGACGTCACCGAGCGCAAGCACGCCGAGCATATGCGCGCCTGGCTCGCCGCCATCATCGACTCCTCGGACGATGCCATCGCGAGCAAGACTCTGGATGGCATCGTGACCTCGTGGAATCCGGGGGCGACGCAGCTTTTCGGATATCAGCCCGCGGAGATCATCGGCAAGCCGATCACGACCATCATTCCTCCGGAGCTTCACGCCGAGGAGGTCGACATCCTCGCGCGCCTGCGGCGCGGCGAGCGGATCGATCACTACGAGACGGTGCGCGTCGCCAAGAGCGGCCGTCGGATCGATATCTCGCTCACCGTCTCCCCCATCAGGGGCGAGGACGGTGAGATCATGGGCGCATCGAAGATCGCGCGCGATATCACGCTGCGCAAACGGAACGAGGAGCGCTTGCGCGAGGCGGATCGCCAGAAGGACGAGTTTCTCGCCACGCTGGCTCATGAGCTGCGAAACCCGCTCGCGCCCATCTGTGCCGCGGCGGAGCTGCTCAAGAACGCGAAGACCCTGGCGCCCGAGCTGCGGGCGGCGACCACCATCCTCGAGCGCCAGGCGCGCCACATGACGCATCTGGTCGATGATCTGCTCGACATCTCGCGCATCACGAGCGGCCGCATCCGCCTGCAACCGGAGCCGCTCGAGCTGACGGAGCTCCTCAAAGCGGTCATCGAGAGCTATCGTCAATCGGCTGAAACGACCCGCCACCAGCAGATCATCCTCAGCGCATCGAGCGAGCCCGTACACGTCGTCGGCGATCGCATCCGACTCACTCAAGTCCTCTCGAACATTCTGCACAATGCGGTGAAATACACCCCTCCGGGAGGACGGATCGAGGTCGGGTTGCGCACCGAGGAACGGGAGGCGGTCGTGAGCGTCCGCGACAACGGCATCGGAATCCCGCAGGAGATGCTCGATCACATCTTCGAGCCCTTTGCGCAGCTCGACCGCTCATACGAGCGTCCCGATGGCGGTCTTGGCATCGGACTCACGCTCGCCAAGCGGCTCCTCGAGCTGCACCAGGGCCGCATCGAGGCGAGGAGCGAGGGCCGCGGGAAAGGGACCGAGATTCTGATTCATTTGCCGGCGATCGCCGCGAAAGCCACCGGCGGAACGAGCACGGCGCACCAGGAATCGGATCTCTCCACCAGTTGCCGAGTGCTCATCGCCGACGACAATCACGACGCGGCGGTGAGCTTGAGCATGCTGCTAGAGTCGATGGGCCACGACACGCGCGTCGTTCACGACGGCATCGAGGCGCTGGAGGAAGCCGAGCGCTTTCAGCCCGAGGTCGTGTTGCTCGACATCGGCATGCCGAGATTGAATGGCTATGAGACGGCGCGCCGGATCGCTGCCCGCCCCTGGGCGGCCGCGACGCAGATCGTGGCCGTCACCGGCTGGGGACAGGAGACGGATCGGCAGCGGGCGAAGGCCGCCGGATTTCACCGTCATCTGGTCAAGCCCGTCGATCTCGAGGCACTGCAAACGGTCCTGGCGGATGCCTGCGGAGCGCGCCGCGAGTAGCCGCCCGCAAAGCTCACTGCAGCCCGCTAAGGTGCACCGCGCCGCTCGGATCGCGCGTCACACGAACGCTCATCCGCCGGCCGCGGAATCTCACGTTGCGTAGCGTCAGCGAGCGCCAGCCCGGCGGCAGGACCGGGGGAAAGGCCGCGACCAATCCCGCCTCGCGGATCCGCAGCCCCGTCATGCCGAAAATGAGGCTCTGCAGGAATCCCCCCGAGCCGGTGATGAAAGGTCCCGCATTGTTGCTCGCCGTCTCCGTTCGCACGTTGAAGGGCGGCTTCAGCGTCCCCCCCGTCAGGTACAGCCTGAACCAGTCCGCCGCCGCCTGGGCCTCACCGACCTCATCGGCCGCGGTCACCTGCTGCACGATGCCGATGCTGACTTCGCCTCGGCGCGCCATCGGAGTCGGACGGACGGCAAAGTCATAATCGGCGCGCCGCAACGCGGGTGGCATCACGAGATCGAGCGCCGGCAGAAAAATGAGCGACAGCGGACCGCTGCCGAAGCCGTGCCCCTGGGGAACGGTTACGGACGGATCGAAAGGCAGATGATGCGTGCCGTCCGCCGCCATCGGAATGTACATCTCTTTGGCGATGCGGCTCCAGTTGGGATCGGCCGGCTCGCCGAGCTCCTTCGCGGCCGCGGCGGCGATCTCGAGTGAGTAGACCGCGCCGAGATTGGTGAAGGTGTCGTTCGGGATGTCGTTGTGGCTCTCGGAAACCGAGGTCACGTGCAGAATCTCGTACCGCTGGCGGCTCGCATCGTAGCTCGCACGACTCGCCCAGAAGCGGGCGACCGCGCGGATCACCGGCCAGCCGTGGGTCCGCAGCCACTGGCGATCGAGAGTGGCGAGATAGTACTGCCACTGCGCAATCGCCACCTCGGAGTTGACGTGAATCTCGCTCTCCGAGAGGACGATGGCGGAGTGTGGAGTCACATCGCTGCCATTCTGCGGGTCCGACTCCCAGGGATACATGGCGCCCGCGAGGCCATGTTGCTTGGCGCGGGCCTGGGCGGCGGCGAGGGTGCGCGAGCGGAAGTCGACCAGGGATCGCGCGTGGTGCGGGTGCAGCAGCAGCAAGGCCGGAAAAATCCAGGTATCGCTGTCCCAGAAGACATGGGCGAGGTAGCAAAGGGTCATCGCGCACGGACCCACCGCCCAGGCGGTGTCGGGGGTGGAGCCGGCAAGCAGATAGTAGAGCTCGGAATGAGCGACTTGCTGCGCTCTCGGATCGCCTTCGATCTCGATGTCGGACTGCCAGAGCGCGCGCCAGGCGGCGCGCTGCTGCGCGAGCAGAGCCGCAAAGCCCTCTGCGCGAGCCTGCCGCGCGAGAGTCAGATCTTCCCGGGAATTGCCTCCCCAGCCGGCGCGGGAGATCGCGACGTACTTGGTGAAGGAGTACGACCGTCCTCGCTCGACTCGCAAGGTCACATCGAGCGTCAGTTGATGGCGCTTGCGCCGTAGCGTGACCTTCTCACCCTGCGCGCCTTGCGGCAGCGCGACGGCGGCGGCCATCGCCATCGCGAGCCCGTGCTCGGCATGACCCTGGAGCCAGAGCGAGAGCGAGCGCGCGTCCCCGCCGCTCGAGTTCACCGCGACCGTGCCGGGATACCAGAGAGCGGCGCGATCGGCGAACGCCGGCGCCTGTGGCGCAAGCGACAAGCCGTGCGCCGCCAGCGCCCGGTCCTGCTCGGGGCCCGTCAAGTGCGCCAGGGGAAGGCGCGGCGTGTCAGGGGCCCAGAGCTCGAGCGGGAAGGAAAGCCGCACCAGGCCCGAAAAAGCCGGCGTGAGGGTGAAGCGAGTGGCTGCGAGATGGGGCGAAGCCTCGCTGACCAGCGTCACGACTTCGATCGCGGTCTCCCTCCGCCCGGCGATGTAACGATAACGCGTCGTGAGCGTGGCATCGTGAAGATCGAGCGTTTGTTCGTAGTGCTCGAAGCGCGCCGCGCTCATCGGACCTCGGTCGAGCCACTCGCGTCCCGGATCGGCGGCGCTCGGATCGAAGTCGATGCCATTCCAACCCGGCACCCGCGCCGGCCTGGAAACATCTCCCGGGGTGTAATCCATGAGCGCCACCAGGGTGGTCGCTGTCGCCTCGGTGCCCCGGGGCGCGGTGAGGGTCGTGATGAAACCGTTGCCGAGGTAACCGGGAAAGTAGGACGGCAGGTCGCTGAAGCGCGCCCTGAGGAGAAAGCCGGGATCCGTCGTGCCCTGCGATGTCGGAGTCTCTGATGCCGCGGCCTGCTCCCCAACCGCGACCGAGCGCATGGCGCCGAGCGCCAGGCACGCGGCGGCCGCGAGGCTGATCCGGATCGCCTCGCGAGCCTTCATCGGGTGGCGCCGAGCGCCATCGGCGCGAGCCGGGGCGGCGTGACGGCCAGGTAAACGGTGCTCCAGAGCTGCGCCGCATTGGACTCGTCGGCGTCCGCCGCGGAGGAGCCGAAAGGCCGCAGTTGGTAGTGGCCCGCGGCGTAGGACCACGACCAGAGCTCGGCGTTTTGCATCGAGCGAGTCGCCTCGATCGCGGTCCAAAGGATTCGCTCGTCCTTGAGGAGGTCGGCGCGCACCGCGGCCGGAAGGTCGGCTCTTTCGAGCTGGCGCGCAAGCCCGGCCGCAAAGAGCGCCTGCTGCCAGGACCAGACCACCGTTCCATGGTAGGCGTTGCGAGTGAACTCGTTCTGCAGCCCGCTCGCGCAGAACACCGGGTTGGCAACCACCATGCCGACGCCGGTCATCAGCCCCGCGGGAAAGGGGCGCATCAAGACCGATACGATCCGATCCAAATCCCGCGGCTCGGGGTCCTCGAACAACAGAAGAAATCCCTCATCCGATTGCATGACGGGGATCGGCTCGCCCGAGG
Source organism: Steroidobacteraceae bacterium (assembly GCA_035252605.1). Lineage (GTDB taxonomy): Bacteria > Pseudomonadota > Gammaproteobacteria > Steroidobacterales > Steroidobacteraceae > 13-2-20CM-66-19. The sequence goes on along the minus strand of DATFCZ010000115.1, from coordinate 20,303 downwards.
CCGCGAGCGACAGGGCGTGAAAGCGCAGCGATCGCGAGCCGAGCGCAGCCAACGCCGGCTCGGGTGCCACGCCCTGCGCATCGGCATAGATCTCGATGGCGTTGGCGGCGACCGAGTGGCTCAAGGTGACATCGAAGAGCGGCCGCGCGCGCTCGCGCCAGACCTTTGACATCTGCGCCGCGGCAGCAAACAACCCGCGGTCGGAGGCATTCTCATACGCAGCGAGCAAGCCGCTCTTGGCCAGCCGGGCCACCGCCTCAAGCGTCGCCGGAACGAGCGCGGCATTGACATCATACGGGTATCGCCCACCGCCCAAGCCGGTCCCGCTATCGCGCCAGTCGCCGACGGTCTCGCCGGGCTTCAAACCGATGAGGTGCGCCACGCTCGGCGCGTTCGCAAAGGCGACTGCGCGCTGCACCACGAATCGCAGATTCCTCACGAGCGCAGCGCCCCGCGTGCCCTGCCGCCCCTGCGGCCCGCCGACGCTGGCTGCGAGAAAGGCGCTCGAGCGCGCCCTCGCGCCAGGTTCGAGCAGCCACGCCGCAGCCACCGGCGCGAGCAGATAGTCCTCATCGATCATCTTGTAGTCGTACACCGGAGCCGCCGAGCGCGAGCCGTCGGCCTTCATATGCTCGAGAACGGCCCCCTCGCCGATGTCCTCCTCGTGCGCCACTTCCCCCTCGGGCGAGAGCCGCGCGAGAACGGAATCGAGGCCAGCCTCGATGGCCTGCGGACTCAGCACCGGCATGAGGAGCCGCAGGCTGATCAGCGTGTCACGGCCGAAATAGGTGTCGAAGCGCCAGGAGCCGGCGAGGAGCTTCTCGCGGTAGGCGAGAAACGCCAGCGTCTCGCGGGCCGACCGGCTCCCAGCCGCGGGGTTTCGCAGCAGATCACCGCCGGCGAGCGGCAGGAGCGGCGCCTCGCCCGTGAGCGCGGTGATCTTGAGATCGATCTTGCCGTCTCGGCCGGCGAATATGCGCTTGCCGCTCACCCGGCCGTCGAGCACCTCGACCGTCAGCCGGTAGCCGACTGCCCCGTCGAGCCGCTCGCGTGACCAGGTGAAGGTGCGGCCCATCACCACCGGCGCCGCCGCGATGCCGGGCGGGAGGGTGCCGAGCGACTGGTAATCGCGCAGCACCCGCACGCTCGAGAGCACTGCCTGGTGAATCTCGAGCTGCCGATCGGCGAGGGCAGCTTCCGCCGTGATTCCGTAGAGCGCCCTGCCCTTCGCATCGCGCGCGTTCACGGGCTTGAGCCCCCCGCGGACGTTCCAGACCGCGCCGCCTGCCGTGCGCTTGAACCAGAGGCCCGCGCCGCTGTTGCCGGCGGGAAAGACAATGAGGATCCGTGGCTGCGGGCCGGCGCGCAGCACCAGGTGAGCGGCGACCGGCCCCTCGCGGAGGAACTCATTGAGGATCCTGCCTTGCCGGACTTCGAAGGCAAGCTGTGGGGCGGCCGCGAGCGCGAGGGCGGGAGCCGGAATAAGGCTGGCCAGGAGGCAGGCGGCTGCGGCCGATCGCAGCGTGAATGCGGCTCGAGCGTGAAGCATGCGGTCCAGCGTCCCGTCGGCTTGTGGCGAATCGGCGACTTATAGCCTGTTCATCCGCCGCCGTCACGCCTTGCGCGGCCGTGGATGATCCGCCCGTGCCGATCCGATGCTCCTTGAAATTTTCGTTCGATCCGGGATAGCGGAGATCGGGCCGTCAAACGTCTACTCCCAGGATGACCGCTCGATCCGTACCGGTCGTTTGGGACAATCGCGCCGCCCGCAGGCTCCGCCCAAGCCGCGCCCGGGGCATGTTGCGATCGCACAACAACCGCATCGGACGAGGGTGACCAATCGATGGGTCTCGCCGCCTCGATCGGGCGGCACTTTCTTACTGGGGGATTTCGCATGAGAGTCAAAGTCAAGAAGGCGCCCCGCCGGGGCACGCACCCGGCCGCGCAACGGCCGACCATCCATACCCTGCCCGCATCGCTGTCCCGGCGCGGCCGCTTCGCGGCCAGCGGCGCGAACAGCGTGGCGGCCATCGTTGCCGGAATACTCGGCGCCGGCGCTCTGGCGGTCAGCGGAAACGCCCATGCGCAGGCAGCGGCGGCAGCCGCCGCGCCCTCGGTTCAGGCGCCCACGGAGAGCACCCAGAGCCTGCAGGAGGTCGTCGTCACGGCCACCGCGACCTCGGTGAAGAAGCTGGACGCGAGCTACAACATCGTATCGGCGTCCGCGCAGCAGATTGCAATGGCAAATCCCGCGAGTGCCGCCGAAATCTACAAACTCTCGCCCGGCGTCTGGCCGGAAGCCTCCGGCGGCCCAACCGGCGTCAACATCGACGTGGCGGGCTTTCCCCTGGGCGGCGGCGATTCGCCGTATTTCACCACCATGGTCGAGGGTACGCCCCTTTACGGCGCACCTTTCCTTTCCTTCATGGATAACAGCTCCCTGGTCCGCATGGACGACACGGTCGAGCGCGTCGAGATCGTCCAGGGGGGACCCAGCGCCATCTTCGGTCCGGGACAGCCGGGCGCCACGGCGAACTTCATCCTGCGGACCGGCTCGGACAAGCAGACCGGATCGGTGGGTGTCACGTACGGCTCTGAGGGCATGTATCGCGCTGACGTGTTCGAAAGCGGGAAGCTGACTGACGGCTGGTACGGCAGCATCGGCGGCTATTTCGAGAAATCCGACGGCGTTCGCGCCCCGCAATACCCGGATGTGCTCGGCGGGCAGCTGACGGCGACCATCAAGCATGATCTCGACCATGGGTCGATCATGTTCTGGGCCAGAACCCTGCACGAGCACGATCAATGGGTCGCCGACTTCCCGTACACGGTCGTCAACGGCTCGGTTGAAACGTATCCCGGATTCAATCAGCTCGACTCCACCTACAACAGCAATCGACTGGAGAATTTCCAGGTTCCCGATCCGGCGTGTAACTGCTTCGAGAACGACAACATCGCCGCCGGCCGCGGCGCCGACCTCAACTACTTCGGTTCCGAGCTCAAGGAGGCATTCGGCGGCGGCTGGTCGATCAGCAACAACTTCATATTCGACGGCGGATCCGTCCCCACGCACGCGTTGATCAACAACGGCAATCCGCAGACGCTGGGGGCCTACATCGCAGGTTTGAGCCTGCCCGCGCCCCTTACCCCGGCCGACGTGCAGGCCACCTATGACAACGGGCAGGCCGCGAGCCCCGATCAAAGCGTGGTCTCCCAGCAGGTCTGGTACGTGCAGAAGAAGATCGTGAGCGCGATCGATGAGTTCCGCGTGAACAAGGACGTCGGCTTCGGCAATACCCTGACCCTGGGCGTGTATGTAGCCCGCTACACCATGAACGACAACTGGTCGTTGGGCTCCAACGTGCTGATCACCAACCAGCCGAACGCGAGCCCGATCATCCTGTCGGCCATCGCAGGCGGGAACTTCTATCAAGTGAGCAGCCCGCAGGGCATCGTGAGCGCCAATGGAGGCTACCAAATCCTCCAGAACGGCGCCGCCACCAACATTGCCCCCTATCTTTCCGACTCCTGGAAGATCGACCGTTGGCTGTTCGATGCCGGGGTACGCGTCGAGCACATCAACCTGACCCAGTCGACGTCCAACCTCGCCCCCGTGCAGATGGGAACGGCGTTCGACCTGTGGGACAACGCGGTCGAATTGCCCGACGGCACGTGGTCGCACGGGCATGAAAACAACACCATACCGACGTTCTCCGTGGGCGCCAATTACGAGTTCACCGACAACATGAGCGCCTACGTGCGCGTCAACAACGGCGTGCTGCTCGAGAACTTCGACGATGTCCGTTGCAACGTCTACGACGGCTCGAACGGTTGCCCCAACAGGACGCCGCTGCAGACCGTGCAGAACCAGGAGGGCGGCTTCAAGATTCAGAACCAATGGACGCTGCTCGACGTATCGATTTACCACAAGACCTTCAAGGGAATTGCGTATACGCCCACGGATCTCGGCGGTCAGCCGATCGGCCCGGCCACCACCTTTGGATCGTCCTCGGTCGGCGGCCGGATCGATGGCAGCGTGAGTCCCTTCGCAAGCAGCAGCAGCGCGCCCCTGAGCACCTTCAAGCTCACGATCAGCGCCATCTACGAGAATGCCCACTACAAGGACTTCCTGGGCTGCTTTACCTACACCAACATCAACAATCAGCAGGTCTGCGGCGCGATCAACGGCAACCAGCTGGCGCGTCTGCCGAAGTTCCAGTTCCGCTTGACACCGAGCGACACGCAGTCCTTCGACTGGGGCACATTGACCGAGCAGCTGACGTACGAGAACATCGGCAAACGCTTCCAGGACGAGTCGAACCTGACGCCGTTGCCCTCCTACTACGACCTGGGTTTCGGCGTCGATGCCATGATCGGCGAGCACTTCGAGCTCCGGGTACTCGGCTCGAATGTCACCAACCAGCTCGGGTTGACGGAAGGCAACGCCCGATTCGGCGGCAATACGGTGCAGAACAACGTCGGTTTCGGCCGCTCGATCCTCGGTCGCGAAATCAACGTAACAGCGAAGTACTACTGGTGATACCAATCCCCCTCGCGCCGCAGGGCGCGAGGGGGGGCGGAATCGCGGCGGCGCTCATCCCCCGGAGCGCCGCCGCGTGAGATCGGCGCCTTGCCGCCGGCTGCGTGCCGGCTCCGTCCGTGCGAGAATCGGCCGATCCTTCCTGCGATCCCGGGGTCCGTCTCGAGTGTCCGTTCCGGCTTCCGTTCCCGAGGCCTTGCGCGCCGTGAGCGCCCTGCTTCAGGCGGGTCAGTTCGCCGCTGCGCACGAGCATCTCGAGGCGATCGTTCAGGCCAACCCCACCGTTGTCGAAGCCCTGCGGCTCCTCGGCGGCACGAAGCTGGCGCTGGGCGATGCGCCGGCGGCGGAGAAGCTGCTGCGGCGCGCGCTTGAGATCGATCCCAGCTGGACACCGACCCACACCACCCTCGGGGAGCTGCTGCTCGCGAGCGGCCGCGGCACCGAAGCCGAGGCCGTGCTGCAGCGAGCGCTCGAGGGCGGCCGCGCCGATCCCCGCGCCGCCCTGGTCCTTGCGCGCTACTACAACGACAGCGCCCGCCCGGCGCTGGCCCTTGCGGTGGCCGCTCCCTTCTGCAGCGGTGGCCGGGTCGATCCGGATCTCGCCACGCAGCATGTCACGGCGCTCATCGCGCTCGGCCGGCAAGCGCAAGCCCTCTCTGTCTACGGAGATCTCGCCGCGGCAGCGCCCGACAACCCGGCGCCCGCGCAGGCGCTCGCCATTGCCCTCCAGGCCGCCGGGCGCCACGTCGAGGCCGGGCAGATCGCGCACCGGGCGCTGGCGCAGGCCACCGCAGCGCTCGATCAGGCGTTGCGCAGATTCGCCAACGACGATGCGCTCTGGGCCACCAAGGCGGCGATCCTGCAGGGCGCGGGGGATGCCCGTGCCGCCTACGCGTGCCTCGCGCCGCGGGCCGAGCGGCCTCAGGCGCCCCCGGCGCTCCTGGTGCGGGCGGGGCTCTCGGCGCTCGATTTCGATCCGGCACAGGCGCTCGCTCTCGCCGAGCGGGCGATGCGGCTCATGCCGGAGAACGCCCAGGCCCGCAATCTCCTCGCGGCGGCGCAACTCGGTGCAGGCGATGCGGCGGGCGCGTTGCACAACTGCGAGACGCTGCTGCAGAAGGCGCCCGACGATCAGTATCTCATCGCGCTCAAGACGACTGCGTTGCGTTTGTTGGGTGATGCTCTTTATGGCGAGCTCTGCGACTACGAACGTCTCATCCTGCCGCTCCCGATCGAACCGCCCGCTACCTGGGCGGACCTGCCGAGCTTCCTCCGGGATCTAACCGCGAGCTTGAACCGCCTGCACGACCCCGAAGGGCATGCGCTGCTTTTCCAGTCGCTCCGTCACGGGACGGAAACCACGCAGGACCTCACGCGCAGCACGGACCCCGCCATACGCGCCCTCTTCCAGGCGTTCGCGGCGCCGATCTCGCGCTACCTCGAGCACATCGGCCAGGGCACCGATCCCCTGCGCCGCCGCAACAAGGGCCGCTGGCGATTCAACGGCAGCTGGTCGGTGCGGCTGCGCAATCGCGGCTTTCACACGAGCCACGTCCATCCGCGCGGCTGGATTTCCTCCGCCTTCTACGTGGAATTACCCGACGTGATGACAGCGGCGCGCACCGATGAGGGCATACTCTCCTTTGGGACGCCCGGCGTCCTCACGGCGCCGCCGCTCGCGGCCGAGTACTCCGTCCGTCCGCATGCGGGCATGCTCGTGCTCTTCCCTTCCTACTTCTGGCACGGCACCGTCCCGTTCGAGAGCCCGCAGCCTCGCCTGACGGTCGCCTTCGATGCCGTACCGGAGCGGTGAGCGGTGCGCTGCCAGGCTCGTTCGCGCTCCCTCAGCCGGGGCGCTGCTCGGCGAGAAACCGCATCACCAGCCGCTCGACCCGCCACACCTGCGCAACCTCCTCTTCCTGGCCGACCGCGGCGAGAATCCGGCGAAGACTTCCGTTGAGATATCCCTCCAGCACCGCGGGATGGATGTAGCACTTGCGGCAGACCGCCGGTGTGTTACCCAATCGCTTCGCCACCTGTTTGATGGCTTCGATCTGACCTTTCTTCGTCGGCTTGCTTTCCTCCTGCTCCGCGAGCGCGAGAACGGCGAGGCTGGTGGCAGCCCAGGTGCGGAAGTCCTTGGCGGTGATGTCGGAACCTGAGATCTCGCGCAGATACTCGTTGACGTCGGCGGAATCGACGCAGTGCCGCTCGCCGGCTTCGTCGATGTACTGGAAGAGCTCCGAGCCCGGCAGATCGCGGCAGTTCTTCACCACCCGCGCGAGCTTGCGATCACTCACCCGACTCACGTGCCGGATGCCGTGCTTGGCGCGAAAGTCGAGCTCGATACGCCCGCGCGTGATCCGCACGTGACGGTTGCGCAGCGTGGTGAGACCGAAGGTGTTGTTCTGCGCGGCATATTCGGGGTTCCCCACCCGGGCCAAAGTATCCTCCATGAGGCGGACCACGGCGGCGAGCACTTTCTCGCGCGGCAGGCCCGGGCGGTTGAGGTCCGCCGTCACTCGCCGGCGCATCGCCGGCAGCGCGCGGGCGAAATCGAGCAGGTGCTCGTACTTGGTCTCGTCCCGGGTGCGGCGCCAGCGCGGGTGATAGCGATATTGCTTGCGCCGCCGCGCATCCCGTCCCGTCGCCTGCAGATGCCCGTGCTCGAGCGGGCAGATCCACACTTCGGTCCACGCGGGGGGCACGGCGAGCGCCTTGATGCGGGCAAGCTCGGCCGGATCGCGGATCAGGGCCCCTTTGGCGTCACGGTAGACGAAGCCACCGCCCCCGGCCGCTTCGCGGCTGATCCCGGGCTCGCGGTCGCTCACGTACCGAAGCCGGGCGATCCTGGCTGCCTGAAGGTTCTCGGGCGCGGGGGCCGGAAGCTCCGGCGCCGTGACTCTGCTATCCATGGGAGGCTGGGACCGAATCTGCCACCTGGCGATGAGACGTTACGGTTTCAACGTCGATGAGGCCGCCAGGGTCCTGTCCCTCAGCGGACGCCTTTGTGTACCCTTGCCCGATGACCGCCACGCTTGATCGCACCGAGCCGTGCTGGAGCGATACCCGGCGTATCACGGCTCTCGGCGAGCCGCTGCTCGAGCTGCAGCCAGGGGAAGCGGGAGAGATTCGCCTCGCCTTCGGTGGCGATGTCGCCAACTCGATGGCGTGTCTCGCCAGGATCTTCGGGAAATCTAGCCTGGAGATCTCGCTCGTGACCGCGCTCGGCAACAGCGGATATTCCGCCTGGCTGCGCTCGCGATTGACGCGGCAGGGCATTCGGCTCATCGAGCCGCCGATCGAAGGCGAGCCTGGCATCTATGGTCTGCCCACGGATGCCGCGCCGAGCGCCGGGTTCTCCTACTGGCGCGGGCAATCGGCCGCGCGGCAGTTCCTTCGCAGCTCGACTTTCGAGCAATTCGCCGAGCTCCTGCGCCGACCCCAGGTTCTTCTCGTCACCGGGATCACCCTCGCTCTCTGCTCCGCGGCGAGCTTCGAGCACCTCTGCCGTTGGGTTCAGCGGCATGAGAAGGAGTGCCGCATCGTCTTCGACTGCAATTTCCGACGACGTTTGTGGGAGAGCGAGGCGACGGCCCGAGCACGAATCGGCGCGTTCGAGCGATTCGCCTCCCTGATTGCGACTGGCGTCGAGGACGAGAGCAGCCTCTGGGGCGCCGCAACGACGCCTGAGATCCTCGCGCGCCTGAGTCACCTCTCCGCCGAGTACCTGATCCGCGGCGGTCCCGAAGGATGCTGGGTGGGATCAGGACGCGAGTGCCGGCACGTTGCCGCCGAGCCCGCGACCGTCGTCGAGCCCGCCGGTGCGGGAGATGCGCACCTGGCCGGTTATCTCGCCGCCCGGATCTCGGGACAAGACCCGATCGACGCTGCCCGCTACGCAAACCAGGCCGCCGCGGTGATCGTGAGCCAGCGAGGCTCGGCGCCCAAGGAGAGCGCGATATTTCCGCCGCTGCCGGCTCGCTCCCCTGCCTGAGGCCTCGAGTCACCTCGTGAGCCCCGTGAACGGTTACTCGGTACGGCTCGTTCCGGTCTCACTCACCGCTTTGCGGGCCGCACTGGCTCCCGCGCTGCTCGTGATTGCATACCGCGGCGGCTCGCATTGGGCCTTCGGCCTCTGTCTCACCGTCGCGTTCCTGTCGGATGTGCTCGATGGGATGCTCGCGCGGCGCCTCGGTGTCGCCACTTCGCGGCTCCGCCGGCTCGACAGCGCCACCGACTCGATTTTCTACCTCATGGCGCTCTATTGCGTCTGGCATCTTCATCGTGAGGCGCTGGCGTCTCGCGCGGGACCGATTCTCACGCTCGCCGCGCTCGAGGCGATTCGCTATGGCTTCGACTGGGTGAAGTTCCGCCGCGAGGCGAGCTATCACATGTGGTCATCCAAGTTGTGGGGTGTTGCGCTTTTCGCCGCTTTCTTCTCGCTTCTGGCGCTCGGATCGGATAACGCGACCACGGGCATGGCCGTCTACATCGGAATCGTCGCCGATATCGAGGGACTCGCCATCTCGCTCGTGCTGAAGAACTGGCAGGCGGACGTCCCAACTCTGATTCACGCCGTACGCCGTCGCGGCGCCGGTCACGAGCACCTTGCGCGCACTTTTGCCCGGCGCAGCCCTTTGGGATAATGGCCGACGGCAACCCCGGCCGCCCCTCCCATGAACCCCGCCCAGAATCTCGAGCCGACCACCGCCCGGAAGATCTTTCTCTGGCAGATGGCGTTCTTCGCCGTGCTGCTCGTGGTCGTGGCCACCTCCAACGTGTTCACGGAGATCGCCGATCGCGCGAACGAGGGGATTCGGATCGCGGCCTGGGAACCTGCGTCCTGGGAATTCTCGAGCATCGTGTGCGTGTGGCTCCTCGTGCCGGCGCTCGGCTGGTGGCTGAGACAATTCCCGCTCATCCACTCGGGCTGGTCTCGCGACTTGCCGGCTCATCTGATCGCGACCCTACCTTTCTCGCTCCTGCACGTGAGCGGCATGGTGGCGCTCCGCGACCTCATCTACCGTCTCATGGGCTCGCACTACGACTTCGGTCCCTGGTGGTCGAGCTGGTTCTACGAATACCGCAAGGACTTCGTCAGCTACTGGCTCCTCCTCCTCGGAATAGTGGCGTTTCGCCTCTACGGCCTCTGGTCGGATTCCCGCGAAGCGGCAACTGCCCGCGCGCCCGAGCCCGCTGCCGAGGGCACGGCGGAGGAGTCACCGGTCGAGCGCCTGGTGGTCCGCAAGCTCAACCGGGAATACCTCCTCAACGTCGGCGATATCGACCGCGTCGATGCGGAGGGAAATTACGTGATGATCCATGCCCAGGGGACGGCCTATCCGCGGCGGGAATCGCTGGTCGCGCTGGAGAAGAAGCTCGACCAGAAGCGCTTCGTCAGAGTGCACCGCGGCCACCTCGTCAATGTGGACCGCATCCGCGAGATCCAGCCCTGGGACCACGGTGACTATCGCATCGTGCTGCGCGATGGGAGCTGCGTGAACCTGAGCCGCCGCTATCGCAGCCGCCTGGAGCACCTGTTCCGCTGATTTGACCCCCGGCGATGCTCCGCTCGTCCCGGCGGAGCGCCGCTCATCATCAGGGACGTAGCGAGGCGCCGCGCACTCACCTAGGGTCCGGCGGCGACCCACCACGGAGCCACCTCGATGAGAAGAATCGGCCTCGCCCCGGCCATCGGCCTCCTAGCCTCTCTGTTTGTCGCCGGCTGCTCCGGCCCGGCGCAGCCCGGCGGCGATGGCGCCGGTGGGACTTCGGCCCGCGCTTCGGCGGCAGCCTCCGGCAGCACGGCCGCCAGCGAGCTTGCCGCCTCGTCCGGCTGGTCGTCCTACGGCGCCGATCCCGGCGGCAGCCGCTACTCGTCGCTGGCGCAGATCACGCCCGAGAACGTCCATGAGCTGCGCATCGCGTGGAGCTTTCACACGGGAGAGCTGGGCAAAGGAGTGAAGGACTGGATGCGCTCCGCCTTCGAGGCCACCCCGATTCTCTACGACGGGCTCCTCTATTTCACGACACCCAGCACCAACGTGCTCGCGGTGGATGCCGCCACCGGCGCGCTTCGCTGGCGCCACGACAGCCACAATCGCAACGACCTGCAGTATTCCGATGGAGTCTCGCGCGGAGTGTCGCTCTGGGTGGATGACTCGACGGAGCGCGAGGCTCCGTGTCACGCGCGCATCTACGCCCCGACCCTCGATGGCAGGCTCCTCGCCCTCGACGCCACGAGCGGCAAGTCCTGTCAGGACTTTGGCGATCAGGGGGCGGTCGATCTCCTTCAGGGCATGCGCTCGATCGACAAGCCCGGTAGCGGCTGGCGCGACTATCTCGTCACCTCCCCGCCCGCCATCGTGGATGGCAAGGTGATCGTGGGGTCCTCGATCGGCGACAACCGCGCCGTGGCCTCGGAGCTCGGGACGGTCCGGGCGTTCGATGCCAGAACCGGCAGGGAGATCTGGAGTTGGGATCCGATTCCCCGCGACCCCTCCAATCCCGTGTTCAAGGAATGGAGCCCCGAGGGGGCGAAGCTGACAGGCGCGGCCAACGCCTGGGCACCGCTCTCGGTGGATCGCGCCCGGCACCTCGTCTTCGTACCCACCGGCTCCGCGAGTCCCGACTACTTCGGCGGCGAGCGCCCGGGCGATGACCGCTGGGGCAACTCGGTGGTCGCCCTCGATGCCGGCACCGGCAAGCTGGTCTGGGGGCGGCAGCTCGTTCATCACGACCTGTGGGATTACGATGCCGCCTCGCAGCCCACTCTCGTGACTCTCCTGCACGATGGCAAGTACGTGCCGGCCGTCATCCAGGCGAGCAAGAGCGGATTCCTCTATACGCTCGACCGCGAGACCGGCAATCCGATCTTTCCCATCATCGAGCGGCCCGTGCCTCAGGACGCCGCGGCGGGCGAGACGCCCTCGCCGACTCAACCCTATCCGCTCGCGCCCCCCGCGCTCGCGCGACAAACACCGGTGAGGCCGGCAGATGCCTGGGGCATCGCCTGGCTCGACACCCGCGCCTGTCGCAAGCGCATCGAGGCGGACCGCTCCGAGGGGATCTTTCAGCCGCCCTCCACCCGGGAGTCCATCATGCTTCCGGGTGCCGCCGGTGGCATCAACTGGGGCGGCATTGCCTTCGATCCAACACGTCAGATCGCCATCGTCAACACCATGGATCTGCCGTGGCTCGTGGCGCTCGTACCGCGAGCGCGGTTGCAGGCGGAAATGGACGATCCGAAGTACCAAGGGTGGGAGTTCGGCAGGATGGCGGGGACGCCCTATGCCATGCGGCGCCGCACCTTCATGTCAGGTCTCGGAATCCCCTGCATCAAGCCCCCCTGGGGCTCGCTCAGCGCCATCGACATGGTGCATGGCACGATCAAGTGGCGGGTGCCGCTCGGCAATACGCCGTTCATTCATCTCGATCTCGGCATGCCGAATCTCGGCGGCCCGATCATCACCCGAAGCGGAGTCGTGTTCATCGCCGCCAGCCTCGACGATAAGCTGCGGGCCTTCGACATCGCCACCGGCAAGGCGCTCTGGCAGGCGAAGCTTCCCGCCGGTGGCCAGGCGACCCCGATGACCTACAGCGTAGGCGGCCGCCAGTACCTCGTCATCGCCGCCGGCGGCTACAAGGACGCGAGCAGCCGCGGAGATGAGGTGATCGCGTATGCGCTCCCACGCTAAACTGTCAGGCCATGCGCCTCGGACTCGAGCACAGCTACGCGGCACTCCCGAGCCGCTTCCACACCCGGGTGGCGCCCACCTCCGTCGCCGACCCGCAGCTCGTGGTCCTCAATGGCGACCTCGCCCGGGAGCTCGGCCTCGACCCCGAGGCGCTCGCGCCGCAAGCGGCGGCGCTTTTCTCCGGCAACGCTCTGCCGGAGGATGCCGAGCCGATCGCGATGGCCTACGCCGGACATCAGTTCGGCGGCTTCGCGCCCTCGCTCGGTGACGGCCGCGCCATTCTTCTCGGGGAGATCCGCGCACGCGACGGGACGCTCCGCGACATCCAGCTCAAAGGCGCGGGCCTCACGCGCTTTTCCCGTAGCGGCGATGGTCGGGCGGCGCTCGGGCCGATGCTGCGGGAATACCTCGTGAGCGAGGCCATGCACGCCCTTGGCGTCCCCACCACGCGCTCGCTCGCCGTCGTGACCACAGGCGAGCAGGTCTTTCGGGAGAAGGCGCTCCCCGGCGCGGTGCTGACCCGAGTGGCCGCGAGCCACGTTCGCGTCGGGACGTTTCAGTACTTCGCCGCCCGCGGCGATGAGGATGCGGTGCGTGCGCTGCTCGAGTACGTCATCGCGCGGCACTATCCGGAGGCTGCCGATGCCGCCGTGCCGGCGCTCGCGCTGGTGCAGGGAGTGGCCCGGCGGCAGGCCGCGCTGATCGCCGACTGGATGCTCCTCGGCTTCATCCACGGGGTCATGAACACCGACAACATGTCGATCGCCGGCGAGACGATCGACTACGGCCCCTGCGCTTTCATGGATGAGTACGACCCCAACACCGTGTTCAGCTCGATCGACACCCGCGGCCGCTACGCCTTCAGAAACCAACCGGCCATCGCCCAGTGGAACCTGGCGCGCCTCGCGGAGGCCCTGCTGCCGCTCATCGATGCGCAGCCGGAGAAGGCGGTCGAGCTCGCCACCGCAATCATCGAGCCTTTCATGTCGGAGTTCGACGCGCGCTTCCTCGCGGGCATGCGCCGCAAGATCGGTCTCTCCGCTGCCGCCGACGGCGATGCCGATCTCATCGGAAGACTGCTCCTCGCCATGGAGCGCGCGCATGCGGACTTCACCCTCACCTTCCGCGCGCTCGCGCTCGCTGCCGAGAGCCCCGCTCGAGAGCCGGAGCTGCGCGAGCTCCTCGGGAACGACACCGTTTTCGACTCGTGGTTGCGCCAATGGCGCGCCTTGATGGCTCAGGATCCCCTGCCCCCGGCCGAGAGAATCGCGGCGATGCGCGCTGCGAACCCCGCGTTCATTCCCCGCAACCACCGCGTGCAGGCTGCATTGGATGCCGCGGAAGCGGGCGACTACGCCCCGTTTCGCGAGCTGCTCGAGGTGCTGCAGCACCCGTTCGCGACACGGCCGGAGTGGAGCGCCTATGCTCGGCCACCTCAGCCGTTCGAGCGTGTGCTGCAGACCTTCTGCGGGACCTGATGAGGAAGCGACTCTGATGGGCTGGGCTACGGCACTTTTCGTTGCGGCAGTCGCGATCGCCACGGCAGTGGAGCTGTGGCTTGCTTCTCGCCAGGCCACGGCCGTAGGGGCTCACCGCGATCGCATCCCGGAGCCCTTCGCCGGCCGGCTGTCGCCGGAGGATCATCGCAAGGCCGCCGACTACACCACCGCCAAACTCAGGCTGGGGACTGTCGGCACCGTGGTCAATGCGGGCGTGACACTGGCCCTTACCGTCGGCGGCGGCATCGCGGCGATCGATGCGCTCTGGCGGAGGACGGGATGGGGCGAGCCGTGGCTCGGCGTGGCCGTCATCGCCAGCGTAGCGCTCCTCGTCGGCCTCGTGGGCCTGCCCTTCTCGCTCCTACGCACTTTCCGGATCGAGGCTCGATTCGGCTTCAACCGCACGACGCCGCTGATCTTCCTGGCCGATCTCGGCAAGGGCCTCGCGCTGGCCTTGGCTGTCGGCGGTCCGTTGGTGCTCGCGGTCCTCGCGCTGATGGATCGCGCCGGCCGCTGGTGGTGGCTGGCTGCCTTCGGGTGCTGGCTCGCGGTGACGCTGCTCATCACCTGGGCCTGGCCCGCCTTCATCGCGCCGCTTTTTAACAGGTTCTCACCCCTTCAGGATGCTTCACTCAAGCACCGCATCGAGGCGCTGCTCGAGCGCTGTGGTTTCCGCTCGAGCGGGGTCTTCGTCATCGACGGCTCGCGCCGCTCGGCGCACGGCAATGCCTACTTCACCGGCATCGGCCGCCACAAGCGCATCGTGTTCTTCGACACCCTGCTCGCGCAGTTGGCCGCCCCCGAGATCGAAGCGGTGCTCGCCCACGAGCTCGGGCACTTTCGCCTGCGGCACATCCGCCAGCGGCTGCTCGTCTCCTGCGCGACCGCACTCGCGGGCTTCGCGCTCCTCGGCTGGCTCGCCGGCAAGCCGGGCTTTTACCGCGTGCTCGGGGTTCCGCAACCGTCCGCGCACGCCGCGCTCCTCCTTTTTGCGCTCATCGTGCCGGTGGCCCTCTTTTTCACCACGCCCCTCGGCTCCCTCTGGTCGCGCCGTCACGAGTTCGCGGCCGACCGCTTTGCTTCCCAACACGCGAGCGCGCAGGAGCTCGCCTCGGCGCTGGTGAAGCTCTACCGCGATAACGCGAGCACGCTCACTCCCGATCCGCTCTACACGGCGTTCTACTACTCCCACCCGCCGGCGCTTCAGCGCATCGCGCGGCTCGGCGCGCTCAGCGCGGCCGCGGCGGATACGGCGTGCCGTCCTTGTGCAGGAACGCGCGCGCTCCCGCCCGGATCATGAGATCGATGTCGGGATAGTCGACCGCATCGGCCTGCGGATTGCGCGTGCCGATCTCGAGCAGGACCGCCTCCCTGTCGGCGCGGTTTTGCAGATGATGCCCGTCCTCATCGCCCGCCCTGAAGCCGGCGCACTCACCCGCCCGCAGCACCTCCTCCCCGGCGGCGCTCACGAGCACCACTTCGCCCTCGAGGACGTACACGAACTCATCCTCCGCCGAATGCCAGTGACGCTGGCTCGACCATACGCCCGTCGGCAGGCGCAGAAGATTGACGCCGAACTGGCTGAGTCCCGCCGCATTCCCGAGCCGCACCCGTTTGCGCTGCCGGCACGGCTCGTCGTAGGGCGTCGGATAGCCGCTGCCGACCGTGACCTCGGCAGCCGAGATGTCGATCTTCTTCATGAGAATTCCTCCGGAGACAGGCAGAGCGGATCTCGAGGGCTGCTAGCGTAATATGCGGACTGCTTTCTGCTAAGGCCTCGATCATGAGCAGCGCCGACGTCAGCTTCCTCTTTGACCTCGATGGTACGCTGGTGGACAGCGTCTACCAGCACGTGCTCGCCTGGCAGGAAGCGCTGCATGCGGCCGGCATCGAGCTCTCGGTCTGGCGCATTCACCGCAAGATCGGCATGAGCGGCGGCCTCTTCACCGAGATGCTGCTGCGCGAGACCTCCCTCGAGATCACCCCGGCGCTGCTCGAGACGCTGCAGCGCCAACATGCGGAAGCTTACGCGCGCCTCGCCCGCTGGGTACGGCCGCTGCCCGGCGCGATCGAGTTGCTTCGCTACCTGTCCCGGGCACGCATCCCGTGGGCGATCGCGACCAGCGGCCGCATGGGCTCGGCGAAATTCAATCTCGATGCGCTCGCGGTCGATCCCGCGCAAGTTCCGGTGATCACGCGTGACGATGTACGGCACGCCAAGCCCGACCCTGACCTCTTTCTCGCGGCCGCCTCGCGGCTGGGGGTGGCGATAGAGTCCGCGGTGATCGTGGGTGACAGCATCTGGGACATGCTCGCGGCGCGGCGCGCCCGCGGGCTCGGTGTGGGACTGTTATCCGGAGGTTACGGCCAGGACGAGCTCGAGCGCTCGGGGGCCGTGCGCGTGTACGAAGACCCCGCCGACCTCCTGCGGCACATCGATGAGATCGGCGGCCGAGTCTGAGAGTGCATCCACCATGAAGCTTTACTCCAGTCCCACATCACCCTACGCCCGCAAGGTGCGCATCAGCGCCCATGAGCTCGGGCTGAGCCAGAAAATCGAGCTGATCAGCATCGCGCTGAGTCCGATCAATCCGCACGATGCCCTGCGCTCGAGCAATCCGCTCGGCAAGCTCCCCGCGCTCATCACCGATGAGGGCGAGGCGCTCTATGACTCGCCGGTCATCTGCGAGTACCTCGATTCGCTCGCGGGCGGCAATCGCATCTTTCCTCCGCTCGGTCCCGCGCGCTGGACGGCGCTGCGTCGGCAAGCGCTCGCGGACGGCATCCTGGATGCCGCCGTGTTGACGCGCTACGAAGAAACGCTGCGTCCGAAGGAGCTGCGATGGCAGCAGTGGGTGGATGGGCAATGGCTCAAGATGCGCACCGGCCTCGATGCGCTGGAGCGTGAGACTCTCGATGAGGCGGCCTTGGACATCGGCACGATCTCGATCGCCTGTGCGCTCGGTTATCTGGACTTTCGCTTCGCGAGCGAGGGCTGGCGTACGAGCCGCCCGCGGCTTGCGGCGTGGGCGGCGGCCATCGCGAGACGGCCATCGCTCGCCACGACGCTCCCGGCCTAACGCAGCAACGACTCGAGCGTATCGTGGGATATCGCATCCGCAAAACCATCGAACCGTCCCTGCTCCGCGAGCAACTTCGCGGCGCGAACGAAGCCGCCCCAGGCCGCGCGCGCCAACGCGCCGCCCACGCTGATGCGGCGAACGCCGAGCGCCGCGATTTCCGTCACTGAGAGTGGGCTCGCGTAGCCCACGAGCAAATTGACCGGCTTCGGGGCGACGCTGTCGACGAGGCGGCGAATGTGCTCGGGGGAGCGGATGCCCGGCGCGTAGAGGCAATCGGCGCCGGCGCTCGCATACGCCTTGAGCCGCGCGAGGGTCTCCTCGATGTCGGGCCGACCCACGAGGAAACACTCTGCGCGTCCCACCAGGAGCGTATCCCCGCCTGCGCGGTCGATCGCCCGACGAGCCGCCCGTATCCTCGCGACCGCATGCTCGAGATCATAGAGGGGCTTGGCGACATCGCCGGTCGAATCTTCGATGGAAAGACCCGCGACTCCGGTTTCGACGGCGAGATGCACATTCGCCGCGACGCCTTGCTCATCATGAGCGAAGCCACCCAGAAAATCGGCATTCACCGGCAGGTCGGTCGCATCGACCATGGCCCGAAGGTGCGCGAGCATGGCCTCGAGCGGCACGCCACCGTCGGGACACCCTTGCGACCACGCGAACCCGGAGCTCGTGGTGGCGAGCGCCTTGAACCCGAGGGCCTGTAGATAGCGGGCGCTGCCCAAGTCCCAGGGATTGGGAATCACGAAGCAGCCGCTGCGATGCAGCTCGTGGAACCGGCGGCGCTTCTCGGCGGCCGTCGAACCGTCGGCAGATGACATGGCACGGCTCTTCCAGGAAGGGAGCGGATGATACTACCGAGAGAGGCATCCGCGAGGGCGCTGTCGTACCCTAGCTCATCCGCTGGATCCGGGCATCCTGCCCGGCCCAGCGCGCGAAAGGTTCCTCATCCATGAGCGCGCGCGTTTGGCTGGCCTTCATCGCCCTAGGCATTCTCTGGGGGCTGCCATACCTTCTGATCAAGATCGCCGTCCAGGAGATCTCCCCGTTCGATGTCGCCTGGGGGCGCATCACCCTCGCGGCGCTGATTCTGCTGCCCATCGCGTGGCGGCGCGGGGAGCTGCGCGCGCTGGTCACGCACAAGGGCGCGATCCTTGCCTTTGCCGTGGCGGAATTCGCCATCCCGTTCCCGGCGATCTCCCTGGGCGAGCGCTGGATACCCTCCTCCGTCACGGCGATCCTCATCGCGACCGTGCCGCTCACCATCGCGCTCATCTCCCGCTTCTTCGGCGTGCACGAGCGGCTCGGGGGTGTGCGGCTCATCGGACTCATCGTCGGCCTCGTGGGCGTGGTCGCGCTGGTCGGATTCGGCAGCCTCTCAGGACCTCTCGCCTGGGCCGGCGTCGGATGTGTGCTCATCGCGACCCTCGGCTATGCGATCGCCCCGCTCATCATCCAGCGCCACCTCCACGCCGTCGATTCGATCGGCCCTGTCGCGGGGAGTCTCTCGATCGCGAGCCTCGTGTTGCTCGTGCCGGCGATGCTCTCCCTCCCGCGGCAGGTGCCGAGTGTGCTCGCGCTCTCCTCCCTGGTCCTCCTCGGCCTGGTGTGTACCGTGCTCGCCATGCTGTTGATGTTCTACCTGGTCAAGCATGCCGGCGCGGCTCGCGCCTCGGTCATCACCTACATCAACCCCGCAGTCGCCACCCTCCTTGGCATCGCCGTGCTCGATGAGCGTCTCGGCGTGGGGGGCGTCACGGGATTCGGCCTGATCCTCCTCGGCTCCTGGCTCGCAACGCGCAGCAGCGCGCCGGCCCGCCAGGTGGCAGCCGCCGAGGCGTCGTAGAGCTCGCGCTGCGCGAAAGAGCCGCCGGCCGAGGGCGACCCGGGACGGCGGCTCAGCGACCCTCGCGGAACGCCACGAAGCTGCGCGGCTCGATGCGAAGCTCGTAGCCGAACTGCTGCGAGCCTGCTGCGGCCGCCGAGCGCGGCTCGAGGAAGCTCGGCCTCGCGGGCACGCGAGCGCCGCTCAAGGTGAGGCCGGTCGCAAGGTCGGTGAGCTGCCGGAAGCTGCCCACGACCCGCACGGCGATCGGATGGTCGAGGTAGGACTCGACGACGAAGCTGCCGTTGCCGTACTCGAAAAGACTGACCTGCGAGGGTCCCTCGAGCCTCACCGGTAAATCGGGCGCGAGGTAGCGGCGAAGCGCATCCAGCACCGGGGCTGGAAGGGAATAAAGATCATTCATCTCCTCCGGTATGGCGAGCACGTAGAGCTCGCCTTTGCCGTAGTGATCCATCAGCAACAGCGGCACGCCGCCCTGATGGTCGATGCCGCGCAGGACCGCCCACTCCTCGTTGGTATAGAAATGAATGAGCGGGAAGAGGATCGGCTTCGACTCACCGAGCACCGTGCCCGCGCCGAACCCGAATCCCTCGACATACTCGCTGGCCGCCGCGACCTGCCGCGTCACCCGCATGTCGGTGACCTGGTCGAAGCCCTTGTCCTGGATCGCCCGCAGCAGCCCCGAGGTGATGATCACATCGTCACCGCCGCGCAGATGCCGCTCGATCCGCGCCACGATGTGGGGATCGCGAGCGGCTGCCTGCGTGAGAAAGACCCTCTTCGCCGCCGGCCACTGGGGAACCATCTCGATCGGGACGCCGACCATGCCGGCCGTCTCCGGCAGGAAATCCTCGCCCGTCGAGTCCAAGGGCCGATAGGTTGCCAGACCGACCGGCTCGCCGAGCGCGCCCGCGACCGCATCCACCTTGCGCAGGGCGTACTCTGCCACATCGGCGAGCAGCGGGTAGCCCGCGCCCGCCGTGCCGGGAACCGTGCCGCAGCACCGCCGCGCC
The DNA here is from genome assembly GCA_035252605.1 of Steroidobacteraceae bacterium. Taxonomy (GTDB): domain Bacteria; phylum Pseudomonadota; class Gammaproteobacteria; order Steroidobacterales; family Steroidobacteraceae; genus 13-2-20CM-66-19. The sequence continues at coordinate 619 of DATFCZ010000115.1, read as the reverse complement.
ATGTCGAGGTAGTCGAAGGTGCTCGGCAGATGCTCCCACTCCTCGCGGTTGCGCGGATCGGCGATGCGCAGGAGATCGGTGTACTCGAAGAGATTGATGGCGGGCGCCTTGGCGAGAATGGTATCCCAGAGCTGCCCGGCGTAGCGGTCGAGGTCGTGCATGGCGATCGGATCGACCCAGCCGCCGCCGTTTCTGCCCGGAGCGATATTCTCGAAGTAGCGGAAGATCTCGTAGCTTTCGTACGGCCGCAGCTGCTGGTCGGTGGTGCTCGCGTAGCGCGTCTCATCGCCCGTCCAGATTTCCGGAAATATCTTCGGCTCGTTCTTCAAATCGAACCCCATCTCCTGGAAGGAGGGATAGAAGTTGGGGAACTTGATGATCACCTTGACCTTGGGATTCGCCGCTTTGGCGGGCTTGAGGATGAGATCCCGCGAGACCTCGTCCATGGTGCGCATGCGAAACTGCGCCCAGCTCTGCCTGCCCTTGGCGGCGATATCGGAGTCGCTCTTGGTGTTGAAGAAGTAAAGATCATCGAGCACAACGGTGTCGAAATGCCGCGCCAGCAGGGCCGCCATGCGGCTCGCGAGCTCGCGATCGCGCGGCAGGGCGTAGTCGAGCG
>DATFCZ010000114.1:0-32462 GCA_035252605.1 Steroidobacteraceae bacterium | reverse complement strand
GTCGGGCGCCGCGGCTCCAGCGCCCATACCCGCCGTGGCGAGCGCGGCATTCGCCAAGGCGCTCGCGCTCTCCCGCGCCGGTAACGACGAGGCGGCAGAAGCGCAGCTCGCGAGTCTCGGGCACGACTTCCCGCAGTTCTGCACCCCGCTCATCGATCTCGGCATCCTCTATCGCAAGAGCGGCAAGATCGATGCGGCGACGCAGGCGCTTCGGCAGGCGGCCGCACGAGCGCCGCAGAACGCGCTCGCCTGGACCGAGCTCGGAGTCACGCAGCGCCTCGGCGGACATTTCGCGGACGCCGAGCGCTCCTACGAGCGCGCGATCGCCGCGAATCCCGGCTACGCACCGGCGTACCGCGACCGGGGAGTCCTGCGCGATCTTTATCTCGATCAGCCGGCGGCTGCCCTCTCCGACTTCGAGCAGTACCGCAAGCTCACGGGCGAGGACAAGCCCGTCGCCATGTGGATCGCTGAGTTGCAGCACCGCACCGGCGCAACCACCCAGGCGAGGAACTGACATGCGAAAGTCAGCGACGCTGCTCGTCATCGCCGCCGGCGTGGCGGTCGGCATCGCGCGGGCGCAGACCGCCCCGCCACGACCGCAGCCGGCCTCACAGGCAGCGGGTGCGCCCGCGACCGCGACCGACGCCGCACCGGCGCGCGAGCCCAAGACAGCGCATCAAGCCCGGCGCTCACCCGCGGTGCATTCGCGAGGCCGCCCCGCAGCCGTACCGAAGCGCGGACCGGCAGCCAAGGGAGACGCCATTCTCGAGCTCGGTGCGACCGACATCACAGGCAACAAAGAGCTGCCCAAGGTCATGGTCATCGTGCCCTGGAAGGACGCCTCGGGTGCCGGCGGTGTGATCAAGCCCACAGACAGCCTGATGAACGAGGTGCTGGGGCCGGTGGATCGCGGCGTCTTTCAACGCCGGATCCGCTATTACGGGCAGCTGCGCGCCGTTGAGCCGGGTGGCACGCAGGAGCCGGTGGCGCCAGTTGGCGACAGGCATTGAGGGCACCGACGGCGCGAGGGCGTCGTCCGCTCAACGCGCCGCAGGCGATTTTGAGCCAATGGAAATGCGAGCGGCATCGCAGCTTTTTCGACGCCCGTCAGTCAGTTTGGACGGGTCTGAAGGCGGGAGTGTGCAATCATGGGTCTCTGGAGCTTGATCGTCAGGTTCTTTCAGGGCGGCGGGGACTTCATGTACCCGATCGCGGCAGTGCTCGTGGTCGGCGCGGCGATCGCGCTCGAGCGCTACATCTACCTGAGCCACACCGCGGCCCGTAACCGCAGGATGTGGAACGAGATCGTGCCGCTGCTTGCGCAGGGCAACTTCCGCCAGGTCGTGCAGGTCACCTCGAAATCCAACACGCTGATCGGGCACATCCTCGACTACGGACTGGCGCGCGTCCAGTCCGCCAAGCGCCGCGACGACATCGAGAAGGCGATGGAGGAGAGCATGATGGAGGTGGTGCCGCGCCTCGAGAAGCGCACGCACTACATCGCCACCTTCGCCAACCTCGCCACTCTTCTCGGACTCCTCGGCACCGTGATGGGACTGATCCGCGCCTTCGCGGCGGTGGCGACCATCGATCCGGCGCAGAAGGCGAACCTGCTCTCGGCCAGCATCTCGGTCGCGATGAATTGCACCGCGTTCGGCCTCATGACGGCAGTGCCGCTGCTCCTCATCCATGCGGTGCTGCAGACCAAGACCACGGAGCTGATCGACAGTCTCGAGATGGCATCGGTCAAGTTCCTGAACGCCATCACCGAGAGGAACTCGCCGGCGCCCGCACCCGCGGCCCGGGCCGGGGCGGCGGCTGTGGCTGCGGCCTGATCAGCGCCGCCTTCGCATCGCGCCGCCACCGACGAGGACACCCCGATGCGCCGCTCGTATCAGGTGCGCAAACTCCTGAGACACCAGCGCAAGCCCTCGGAGCTGATGCTGGTATCGATGATCGACATCTTCACCGTGCTGGTCACGTTCCTGCTCATGACGGCCGTCTTTTCCCACACCGTGATCCTGCAGCTGCATCTGCCGAAGCCGCAGTCGCAATTCCGCGAGCCGCCGCCCGGGCTCGTCCTGGAGGTGATGGTGCGCAAAGGCCTGCTCGAGGTCGCGGACCGCAACAGCGGACCACTCGCGACCTTTCCCAATACGCCGCAAGGCTATGACTTTGGCGGGCTCACGCACTATCTCGAGCAGGTGAAGGCGCGATTTCCGGACCTGAAGACAGCCAGCATCCTGCTCGAGCCCGACACGCCCTACGACACCCTGGTACAGGTGATGGATCACGTGCGCGTCTTCGAGACGAGCAACGGGCTCGACTCCGTGCAGGCGGAGCTCTTCCCGGACATCTCCATCGGCGATGCGCCGCCGCTTGCGCAGGTGACACGATGAGCATGTCGAACCGCGCCCGCCGGATGGCGCAGCATCACCTCCGGCACCGCGCCGATGCGGTGCTCAACCTGGTTCCCTTCATCGACATCCTGACGGTGATGGTGGCCTTCCTCCTGGTCTACGCGACCCAGGTCGAGGTCATCCACAACGGCAAGGCCGTCTCTTTGCCGGAGTCGATCGCGCGGCGCTCGCCCCATCCCACGGTGGTGGTCACGATCACGAGGAGCGAGCTCTACGTGCAGGGCGAGCGTGTCGCCACGATTTCGCAGATCCTCTCCCAGGGGGGCGATGACATCGCCGCGCTCAGGACCGCCCTGCAGAACGCGCAGGTCGTCGGCGCCACCGTCTCCGCCACCGACCCCGCACATCGGGAACTGACCATCATGGCGGACAAGACGCTGCCCTATGCGGTGTTGAAGAAGGTGATGTCCACCTGCACCGGGGCCGACTACAGCCACATCGCTCTCGCCGTGCTCGAGAAGGAAAAGGCCGTGACCGCCGCCGAGCTGAGATCCTCGTAGGCCCGCAAGAGGACGAAGCCGCACATGGCCCTTGCCGCCTATCATCGTCTGTACGAGCTCGCCTGGGACGGGGACCCGGAGTCCAGCCGGCGCTTTCGCCGCATTCTGCGGATCCTGCTCGTCATCGTCGCGATCCTCGGCGTGTTGTTTCCGCTCCTGCCGACGCCGCAGCCGACGGCGGTGGAGACCGAGATTCCGCCGCAGCTCGCGCGGATCATGATCGAGGAACTGAAGCACCCGGCGCCCCCCAAGCCGATCGTCAAGCCGAGACCGACGGTCCGGCCGGCAGCGAAGGAGCCGGTGCGGCCCGCTCCCGAGCGCGCCGACCTCGCCCGCGAGCGCGCCCAGCGCTCGATCGACAAGTTCAAGGACCAACTCGCGGCGCTGCGCGAGCAGATGTCCGACATGCCGGTCGAGACGAGAAACCTCACCGGCAAGGTGAACGCCCAGTCGCACGCCGAGCGCTCGCTCATCACCGCGCAGGCGGGTGAGGCGAGCGCGGGAATCACCTCCGCGCCCATGAGCCGCGGCTTCGGCGGCGGCGCGGGGTCGCTCCACGGCCCGGATGCCGCCAGGGTCACCTCCTCCATCATGCAGTCGTCACTCGACCGCTCCCCGTCCACCGGTCGCGGCGGCAGCACAGGGCGCTCGGCGGAGGAGATCGCCATGGTCTTCGATCGCAACAAGGGGGCGATCTACGCCCTCTACGAGCGCGCGCTGCGCGTGAACCCCATGCTGCAGGGCAAGCTCGTGCTAGAGTTCACCATCGCTCCGAGCGGCGTGGTGACGCGCTGCCGCGTGATCTCGAGCGATCTGCACGATCCGGCGCTCGAGCGCGCGATCGTGGCGCGCGTGATGCTGTTTCGCTTCAAGGCGGAGAAGGTCGATCCGACGACCACGAACAAGCCGATCGATTTCTTCCCGGCGTGACGCCCGGCGGGTCCACACATGAGGTTCGGTGACGGAATGGCCGGCGCCACGGCGGCGCGCGCGGCCGCGCTCATCGGCTGCATCCTCGGTCTCGCCGTTGCGCCCGCGCCGGCGCATGCCGCGTGGTTTTCGCGCACCGAAGCGATCATGGACACGCGCATCTACGTCGAGCTTTGGGACACGAACCCGAAGCACGCCAACGCGGCGATCGATGCCGTGATGGCGCAGATGCATCACGTCGATGATGTGATGAGCGACTTCAAGCCCGAGAGCGAGCTGTCACGGATCAACCAGCAGGCAGCGCAGCATCCGGTCGTGGTGAGCCCCGAGCTCTACGATCTCATCAAGCTCTCGACTCACTATTCGCGGATCACCGACGGCGCGTTCGACATCACGGTGGAATCGGTCTGGCGGCTCTATCACTTCCGGCGCCGGATTCATCCGACCGACGCGCAGATCAAGGCCCTGTTGCCTACCGTCGGCTGGCGCCAGCTCATCCTCGACGACCGCCACCACAGCATCCGCTTTGCGCGGCCCGGCATGGCGATCGGTCTGGGCGGCATCGGCAAGGGCTATGCAGTCGACCGAGGCATCGAGGTTCTGAAGGCGATGGGTATCAGGCACGCCATCGTAACGGCCGGCGGCGACAGCCGGCTGCTCGGCGATCACCGCGGGCGTCCCTGGATGGTTGCCATCATGGACCCCTGGGATCTGCACAAGGTGGTGACGATGATTCCGCTCTCGAACGAGGCCATCTCGACATCGGGGGATTACTACCGCGGTTTCGTGCAGAAGGGTAAGCGCTACGACCACATCCTCAGCCCCTTCACCGGGCATTCCGCGCAACTGGTGCGCAGCGCCTCGGTCATCGCGCCGACCGCGACTCAAACCGACGGAATGTCGAAAACCGCTTTCGTGCTCGGTCCGGAGAAAACCCTGGCGATCATCGACCGCATGCCGCAGTACGATGCGATCTTCGTCTGCCCGGACGGGCGCGTGGTTTACTCCAAGGGGATAGCGCCGCCGCCCGGGGCGCCGGCGCCCGCGCCGGCGCCGGAGTCCCCGCTAGCCCTGCGCGCGCTCGCTCCCAGCCAGTAGCGCGAGGGGCTCGCCCGTCAGGCGAAAGATCTTCCACTGGTCCATGAGTACCGCGCCGAGGCTGCGATAAAAGCCGATGGAGGGCTCGTTCCAGTCGAGCACCGCCCATTCGAGCCGCGCGCAGCGCCGTTCCACCGCGGTACGCGCGAGATAGGCGAGCAGCCGCTTGCCGATGCCGCGGCCGCGCGCCTCCGGACGTACGTAAAGATCCTCCAGATAGATGCCCGGCCGGCCCTTGAAGGTGGAGAAGTTGTGGAAGAAGAGCGCGAAGCCCACGGGCCGGCCGCCGCTGCAGGCGAACACGACCTCGGCATAGGGACGGGCTCCGAAGAGCGCCGTGCTCAGCTCCGCTTCCGAAGCGGTCACTTCGTGCTCGAGGCGCTCGTAGCGAGCGAGCTCGCGGATGAAATCGAGCACCAGCGGGGTCTCGTCCGGGCCGGCCGGCCGAATCGTGATCGTATCGCTCATGTTGCGCTCGGGTGATCGTGTTGGGTCCTAGGCGATGCTCTGCAGCCCCTGGGCGATCCCGCCGGCGCTCGCGAGCAGCGCCTCGAAAAGGTCCCGATCGCTGCGGCCGCCCGCGCGCCAGCGCTGCAGCAGGTCGACCTGCATCAGGTTCATCGGATCGATGTAGGGATTGCGCAGCCGGATGGAGCGCTGCAACGTCGGTTCGCTGTCGAGCAGATCGGTGCTGCCCTTGAGCCAGAGCACCCGTTCGTGCGTGCGCGCGTACTCGGCGCGAATCCCGGCGGAGAATCGCCTGAGCGGTTCCGGCACCAGAACATCGTAGGCCGCCGCGATCTCGAGATCGGCGCGTGCGAGCATCGCTTCGACGTCGTCGATGAGGTTGCGCAGGAAGAACCACTCCGAGTATGCGGCGCGCAGCCGCGCCGCCCCGTGCCGCTCGATGGCCGCTGCAAGCCCGGCGCCCGCTCCGTACCAGCCGGGAAGCATGTGGCGCGTTTGCGTCCAGGCGAACACCCAAGGCACCGGCAGCAGGCTTTCGATACTGCGGCCGTCCTCGCGGTGCACCGGCCGCGAGCCGACCTGCATCCGCTCGATCACATCGATCGGCGTCACCGCGCGAAAGTAGTCGTGGAACTCGCTGTCGCCATAGACGAGGCGCCGGTAGGCCTCGCGGCTCGCCTCGGCCAGGGTCGCCGCACACTCGAGGTGCGCCGGGTTATCGGCGGCTTCCGGGCCCGTCACGGTCGCGAGGGTGAGCGCGTTGAAGGCTCGCTCCAGGGTCCGCATCGCGATCGGCCGCAGGGCATAGCCCTGCTTCATCGTCTCGCCCTGCTCGCGCACGCGCAGAATTCCGTTCAGCGTGCCCGCGGGGGCCGATTTCACCAGCGCGTCGATGCGACCACCGCCGCGGGCGATGCTGCCGCCGCGCGCATGAAAGATCAGGTACTGCTCACCTTCCTGCGCGCGCATCTGCGCGAGCGCGCGCTGCGCCCGGTCGATGGCGTGGCGCGATGCGCACAACCCCGCCTCCTTGTTGCTGTCGGAGTAGCCGAGCAACACGCACTGGCGCCGCCCGTGAGCCTCGAGGTGCCGCCGATACACCGGCTCGGCGAGCAGCTCGTGCAGCGTATCGCCGCACCACTCGAGCGCCTCCAGGGATTCGAACTGCGGCGCGATGTCGAGGGCGACCTGGCCGGTGCGCTTGTCATAGACGGATGCCCAGCGCGCGAGCGTCAGGGCGGCGAGCACGTCGTCCGCGCCCCGGGCCCCGCTTACGATGAAATAACCGACGGCCGCCGGTCCGTAGCGATGCCTTGCCTGGGCGAATGCCTCGAAGGCGGCGAGGTTGCGCTTGCCGAGCGCATCGAGGTCGACGCGTGGACCTGCGTCGCGCTCCAGGATTCCGGCGAGGAGGCGCCGCCGCTCGGCGCTCGAGCGTGCGAGCCATGAGGGATCGTCATTGCCGCGCGCGATGATCTCGTGGAGAACGCTCGCGTGTTGACGCACATCGAGACTCGCGAGATGAAAGCCGAAGGTGTCGATGCGGCGCAGGAGCCTGCGGATGTAGAAGAGCCCGGCGTGGGCGCCCTTGTTGGCGAGCAGGCTCGTCGCGATGAGCTGCACGTCATCGCGGAAGTGTCGGGCGCTCTCGTAGCCATTGGCGCGGCCCTCGTAGGTGAGGCGCAGCCGCTCGCCGATCTGGGCGAGAAACACGCGATAGGGCATGCGATCGTGCCGGGCGGGAGTCAGGCTGCGCGCGCTCGGCGCGAGCGTCATGTAGTCCTCTACCCGCTGGGTAAGCTCCGCGGATACGGCGATGCGCCCGGCGCTCTGCGAGAGGCGCTGCGAGAGTCGGCGACAGTCCTCGAAGTAACTGTTGAGGATCACCAGCTGCTGGCGGGCGAAAGTCTCGCGAATGGTCTTGGCGTGCACGTCCGGATTGCCGTCCATGTCGCCCCCGACCCAGGAACCGAAGCTGAGGATGGCCGGCAGCTCGATCGATTCGGCCGGCACGCGGTAGTGTTTCTCGAGCGCCTGAGCGATCTCCTCGTAGAACGCCGGCACAACCCGGTAGAGGACCTCGAGGAGATAGAAGAGGACCTGCTCGCGCTCATCGCCCACCGTCAGGCGCTCGCGCGGCAGCTCCTCGGTCTGCCAGGCGGTGGTGAGCTCGACGCGGATGCTGCTCCAGAGATTGCGCGAGTCCTGCGGCGTCAGCATCGGGTCGAGCCGATCGAAGAGGTGTTGCGCAATCCGTTGTTGTTTGCGCAACAACGTGCGCCGGGTCGACTCCATGGAATGTGCGGCGAAGACGGGCTCGATGCGCAGCCTGCCGAGGAGCCCCAGCACCTGCTCGAGCGTCAGGCCGCGGGTCCTGAGAGTCGCGATGCCGTCCTCGACGCCCGAGGGCTGCGGGCGGCCGCTGTCCTGGCGAAAGTATTCCCGGCGGCGGCGCATGCGGTGCACCTTCTCGGCGAGGTTCACGGCCTGAAACCACATGGAGAAGGCGCGCACCAGGTCGCGGGCGAGCGCCGGCGGCCGATCGCGCACCGAAGCGGCGAGCTCGAGGTGCGCTTGGCTGTCCCCCTCGCGGCGCCGGATGGCGGCCTGGCGGTCGAGCTCCACGAGCTCGAAGAGCTGCCGCCCGCCCTGCTCGCGCAGGATCTCCCCGACCAGCATTCCCAGCGCGTGCACGTCCTCGCGCAGCGCCGCGTGCTTCGGGGGGAAGTGGATATCGCTTCTGCTGCTCACGGGAGCGGCGGATGGTACCAGGGTCAACCGGCGAGCAGGACGGACTCGGCGCGCTCGAGCTCCTCCGGCTGCCCATAGAGCACGACGACATCGCCGTCGCGCAGCACCGTGTCGCCGGCAGGCTCGCGCCCCAGAATCCCCTGGCGGCGAATGCCGGTGAAGGTTACGCCGACTCCGCGGCTGCGCACATCGCGCAGCGTTCGCCCCACCGCCCAAGCCCCGGGCGGTACGACCACGGATTTGATCTCCTCGCGGTACTCGTGACTCTCGTCGAGCGGTCGCGCATCGCCCCGGCGGATGATGTTCCTCAGGACGGAGTAGCGGTGGCTGCGAATCTCGCCCATCGTGCGCACCACGCGCGAGACGGGAACGTGCAGCAATATCAGCACGTGCGAGACCAGCATCAGGCTTGCCTCGAAAGTCTCCGGCACCACGTCGGTCGCACCGGCTTCCTGCAGCTCCTTGATTCGGGCGTCATCCTGAGTCCGCACCAGCACCGGCACATCGGGCCGCAGCCGGCGGATGCTGCGCAGAATGCCGACAGAGGTCGCGGGGTCCGAGAAGCTGATGACCACGACCGTCGCGGTCTCGAGTCCGGCCTTGGCGAGGATCGCCTCGTCGGCCGAGTCGCCGAAAATGACCGGATCGCCGGCCTGGCGCGCGGCGGCAATGCGCGCCGGATCGAGATCGAGCGCGATGTACTCGAAACCTTGCGATTCCAGCACGCGCGCCACGTTCTGCCCGACGCGCCCGAAGCCGCAGAGGATCACGTGATCGCGCCGTCCGATCTCCCCTGTCGCGGCGCTCTCGCGCTCGAAAGCGGTGCGCGGCGGTCCCGATTCCCGTAGCAGCAGGCGCGCGATCCGCTTGTTGTTGTTGAGAATGAGTGGGCTCAAGATCATCGACAGCACGATCGCCACGAGCAGCGGCTCACCGAAGCTCCCGGGTATGAGCCCGGTCGCGAGCGCGATCGTGCCGAGCGCCACGCCAAACTCGCCGCCGATCGAGATGACGATCCCGGTACGCAGCGCTTTGAACCGCGAACCGGTGAACGGGCGGCTCACGAGCGCGGCCACGGCGGTCTTCAGAATGAAGATGGCGGCCAGCCAGTAGATGACGGCGCCGAGCTCCCCGGCAAGGAGATGCACATCGAGGAGCATGCCGACGGAGATGAAGAAGAGCCCGAGCAGGATGTCGCGGAAAGGCCGGATCACGGACTCGATTTGGTGCCGGTACTCGGTCTCGGCGAGCATCATGCCGGCGAGAAAAGCGCCGAGACCCGGCGACAGGCGCGCGAGGCTCGAGACCCACGCGGCAGCCAGCACCACGAGCAGCACCGCGAGCGTGAACAGCTCGCGCAGCCGGCTGTGGGCCATCTCGCGAAAGAGCGGCCGCAGCAGCCATCGCCCCGCGGCGAGCACCGCCGCGACCGCGAGCACGCCGCCCGCCACCACCTCCAGGGTGGCGCGCAGCTCGAAGCGCCCAGGCCCCGCCGCGAGCGCCGAAGCCAGCGCCAGAAAGGGAACGAACGCCAGGTCCTGGAAAAGCAGCATGGCGAAGGCGAGTCGTCCGTGGGTACGGTTGAGCTCGGCACGCTCGGTGAGCTGGTGCAGGAGAATGGCGGTCGAGCTCATGGCGAGCGCGCCGCCAACCACGATGGCCGGCGGCCAGGCAATGCCGCCGAGCCGCGCGAGCAGCGCGAACACCGCAGCGGTCGCGGCGACCTGAGCGCTGCCCAGCCCGAATACCTCCCGCCGCATGGCGATGAGCCGCGGCAGCGCGAACTCGAGCCCGAGGGTGAAGAGCAGAAAGACGACCCCGAGCTCGGCCAGCACCCGCGTGGTCGCTGTGCTTGCGACCACCGCGAGGGCGTGGGGCCCGAGCCCGAGCCCGACCAGCAGATAGGCTATCGCCGTCGGCAGGCCGAGCCTGCGCGCCGCGGTGACGAGGAGCACCGCGGCCGCGAGGAGAATCAGGACCTGGCTGAGCGGCTGCATGGGCGCATTTTATGTGCTACCCACACGATGCTGCTTCGGTTCAGAGGCAAGTCAGCCTCTGGATGCCCCGACCACGGGGCAGCAGGCCGCCTTTGACTCGGCGCGTCCTTGCGCCTCGGTCTTCCTAGAGAGAAATGAGGCTCGAGGAATGCGGCCGCTGCGCCGGCAGGGGCCCGCCTGCGCGCTCGCTCAAGAGCAGCGGATCATCGAATTGCAGCTCCTCGTCCTGCGTGGCCGGCATCGGTTGCCGCCCCTCGAGCAGCTCGAGCAGCGTCTCGCGCGCCCGCGCGACGCGGCTTTTGATCGTTCCCACGGCGCACCCGCAGATCTCGGCGGCCTCCTCGTAGGAGAAGCCGCTCACGCTCACCAGGATGAGAGCCGTCCGCTGGCCCGGCGACAGGGAGGCGAGCGCGCGATTGAGGTCACGCAGCTCGAGCTTGCCGTCGTGATCGGGCGGAACGCTGGGCTCCGGCAGCAGCTCGACGTCCATCCCATGCGCCTCGAACTTGCTGCGCCGCAGCTGCGAGTAGTGCTCGTTGCGCACGATGGTGAACAGCCACGCCTTGAGGTTGGTCCCGGGCTTGAAGCGCTGGATGTTGTTGAAAGCGCGCATCAGCGCTTCCTGCACCAGATCGTCGGCGCGCACACCGTCGCGGCAGAGCGAGCGCGCGAACGTGTGAAGCTGAGGCACCAGAGCCACCATGTCGTCGGTCACCATTTGCACCTCTTCCCCGGCCCCGCGCGGGGGCTCGATTCGAGTTTCACTGCACATGCGGGCAAGTTACTTGCTGCCGCCCGCCGCTGAAGTCGGCAAGGGTGTGGAACGGACGGGGGTTGCTTCCCAAGCTCGTGTCGGACGATTCCTACCGCGGCTTTTGTTGCCGCGGGCCGACAGTCGGAAGGCTCCTACGCCGGCATCGGAAGCCGATCGGCGCTACGCCGGCCGCTACCGATGGTCAGCTCCCGATGCGAGGAGTGAGATCCGACATCCTGCCAAAGTCTGCGGAATGGAGCAGTCATGTCTGAAGCAGCGACAATCATCGATATACGCACGCGAGCGGGCCGCCCGCCGCGCGGGCGCATCACCACGATATCCGCGGCGGGTCTGCTCGGCGCTCTGGCTCTGAGCGGTTGCGCGAGCAATCCGCCGCCGAAGCCTACGGCACAGCTCGTGCGGGCGAGCACTCTGATCACGGTGGCGCAGAACGATCAGGCGCAGCGCTATGCCGCCGGTGACCTGCAGCGAGCTCAGGACGAGCTCAGCGATGCGAAGGCCGCGGAGGCCGAACGGCACTATGAGCGCGCGCGCGCCCTGGCGGAGAACGCGGCAGCCGATGCTGATCTGGCAAGCGCGCGCGCCGCCAGCCGCAAAGCCCACGAGTCTTCGCAGCAGGTCCAGCGCAGCCTGGATACGCTGAAGGAACAGTTGCAGCAGGGCCCGGCACCGTCGGGCAACAACGGCCAGGGGGCGAGCGGTCCCGGCCAGAATCACCGCTAGGAGCGCACAGTGAGACAGCCCACGAAATATCTTGCGGTGTTTGCCGCTTCAGGAGCGCTACTCGCCGGCTGCGCTTCGACGCCGCGCGGCAATCCCGAGCTGGCGCAGGCCCAAAACGCGGTCACGACGCTCGCCGCGCAGCCGCAAGCCCTGGAGGCTGCGGGACCAGACCTGCAAGCCGCGCGCGCCGAGCTGAATCGCGCCGCGGCCGCGCAGCGCAGCGGCGCTCCCGCGGAGCAGGTGAATCACCTGGCCTATCTCGCGCTGCGGCACGCGCAGGCCGGACAGGCGAGGGTCGATGCGGCGCAGTCGCAGGCCGAAGTCACCCGCGCCACCGAAGAGCGGCAGCAGCTGCTGCTTCAGGCGGAGAAGCGCCGTGCCCTGGAGGCGCAGCAGCAGGCGCAGAGCTCGCAGCAGCAGGCGCAGAGCGCGCAGCAGCAGGCGCAGCAGGCCAGGAACGAAGCGCAGCAGGCGCGCATGCAGGCGCAGGCGGCGCAGCAGCAGCTCGCGAATGAGCGGCAGCAGTTCCAACAGCTGCAAAAGCAACGGCTCGGAGCGCAGGAGACCGATCAGGGCATGGTCGTGAGCCTGAGCAACGTGCTCTTCAGCACCGGCAAATCAACACTGCAGCCCGGCGCGCATCTGCAGCTCGATCGGCTGGCGAGCTACCTCAAGGATCACCCCAGGCAGCGCGTGCTGATCGAGGGCAATACGGACAGCAGCGGATCGGCCGCTGCGAACCAGAAGCTCTCGGCGGCGCGGGCACAGGCCGTGGCACAGGCGCTGCAACTGCGCGGAGTTTCCGCGAGTCAGTATCAGACGATCGGGTTGGGCGAGGCCTACCCCGTAGCCTCCAACGACACCGCGGCGGGCCGTCAACAGAACCGCCGTGTCGATGTGGTGTTTTCCAACGCGTCCGGTCAGTTCTCCGAGGTGGCACTTTCCCGACAAAACGCAATCCAACGGCGGTGACAACATGAGATCCGAGCACGACAGACGCCTGGCGGACCGACGGCAGCATCATTCCTCCGAGGACGGAGGCGAGCGGTTCGAAGGCCAATATGAGAAGGACGCCTGGCGCGCGGATTGGCGCGCGGATCCGCGCCGCGCGAGGCAGGAGTTCCGTCACGGCCGCCCCGGTGGCGCTCGGGACACGCGTCGGCCCGAGTTCGACGAGCCCTATGAGCCCTCCGAAGGCTATGAGCCCTTCGAGCCCGGTCATCCTCGAGAGGAAGGCACCAGATTCGGAGCCGGTCCCCCGCCGCGATATCTCGGCACCGGCTTCATGGGCCGCGGCGGCCCCGGTTTCACCGGCGGCTACTACGGTTTCGGCACCGGGAGCCTCGAGCCCGACTGGCGCGCCGGGCGGCGGTATCCGATGGGCGAGGCAAGGCCGATGGGCGAGGGAAGGCCGATGGGCGAGGGAAGCGCCGAGGCCGACTGGCGGCGCGAGCCGCGCTATCCGCCCGGCCCCAAGGGCTATCAGCGCTCCGACGAGCGGCTGCGCGAGGACATATCGGAGCGGTTGATGGAGGCGCGCCACATCGACTCGAGTGACGTCACGGTCGAGGTCTCCGGCGCGAAAGTGGTGTTGGAGGGCACCGTGCCGGAGCGACGCATGAAGCACGCGATCGAAGATCTGGTCGACGCCTGCCCGGGCGTACAGGACATCGACAACCGGATCCGCGTGCGCCGGTAGCGAGCGGCGCGCCGCTAACCGCCGGCCAAGCTCGTCGGAGGCTAAGCGCGCCGGAAATCGACCGCGGGCAGCTGCATCGACCGCCGGTACTTGGTGACGGTGCGGCGCGCGACCTTCACGCCGCGGTCGGCGAGAAGCTCGGTGAGCTGCACGTCGGAGAGCGGATTGCGCCGGTCCTCGGCGGCGATGAACTCACGCAGCAGAGCCCGAATCGCCGTCGCCGAGCACGATCCGCCGCTCGTGGTGGCGAGCTGCCGGGAGAAGAAGCGCTTGAAGGCGACCACGCCCCGCGGCGTGGCCATGAATTTATGGCTGGTGGCGCGCGATACGGTCGATTCGTGCAGACCGAGCTCATCGGCGATCTCGCGCAGCGTGAGCGGGCGCATCGCCAGATCTCCGTACTCGAAGAAATTGCGCTGGCGCGCGACTACCGCTTCCGCGACTCGCTGAATGGTGAGGAAGCGCTGCTCGAGATTGCGCACCAGCCAGCGCGCCTCCTGCAGGTGTTGGGCGAGAAGCGCGGTTTCGCCGTCGCGCGCCTGACGGAAGTAATCGGCGTACTGTTGGTTGACGCGAATGCGCGGATAGATGGCCGAGTTGACCGTTACCACCCAGCGCTTCTTCTCCTTGCGGACGATCACGTCGGGTACGATGGCTCGCGGCTCGAACGTGCCGACTTTCGAGCCCGGGCGCGGATCGAGACTACGGATCAGCTCCATGGCCAGGCGCAACTCCTCCTCCGAGCAGCCGAGCGCATCGAGCAGACGGGTGTTGTCCCGCGCTGCCATCATCGAGAGCCTGTTCTGCACGACCTCGAGGGCTATGCTCCGCCCGGGCGTGTCGCGGTCCATGGCCTCGAGCTGCAGCGCCAGGCACTCTCCGAGGTTGCGCGCCGCGATTCCGCTCGGCTCGAGCGTCTGCACGATGCGCAGCGCCGTCTCGATTTCCCCGGGTGCTGCGCCCGGTGCCAGCGCCGCGACTTCCTCGACCGGCAGACGCAGGAATCCGTCATCGTCGAGCGCATCGATGATGAGGTTTGCGAGCACATGATCGCGTTCCGTCAGTCCAAGGAGCAGCAGCTGCTCGCGCAGGGAGTCGTGCAGGGTGGAGGGCGAGGCGGTCCACTCCGTCCAGTCGGGCGTGTCGTCGCCGCTGCCTCCGCTTGCACCGCCGCTCGAGGAGAAATCCAGATCGGCGCGGGTGTCCTCCTCGCCCGCCTCCTCACGTTCCGAGCGCGGATCGGGTTCGACGCTCTCCTCGAGGAACGGGTTCTGCGCAATGGCCTGGTGCAGTTCTTGCACGCATTCCAGAGCGGAAAGTTGAAGCAGCTTCACCGACTGCTGCAGCCGGGGTGTCAGCGTGAGCTGCTGCTTCAGGCGCAGTCCCAATACGGCGTTGGACATTCGAGGAAACCTCTCTTACAAGTCAGCAGCGCCCCCGCCTCGGCGGCGTAGCCAAGCGGAGACGCCGAGCGTGCCGCCGGGGAGAACTTGCAAGGGCGTGTAAGAACGCCATGTGCGCCGAGCCCTGGCTCAAACTCCCATACGAGCGACATGACATCAATTCACGACGACGACCCCGGTTCCCGCTCAGCCGCGAAGCCTGCGCAGGCGCGGCTCGCAAGCTCGCTGCCGGTCGATTGGGAGCGGCTCTCGCGCCGCAAGGATGAGCTGGAAACGGTGCTCGCCGCCGGTCGCATCGGCTATTGCCGGCTGCGCGGCTCCGATCGAGCGATCGAGGCCAACTCGCAATTCAAGGCGGAGTGGGGTTGGCCTCCGGACGAGCTGCTGTCGTGGCAGGCCGTGGAGTCGCGAGTGCACGCGGAGGATCGCAGCCGGTTCTCCGAAGCGACGCGCCAGGCTCTCGCGACCGCGGCCTCCCTGGACCTCAGCGTGCGCGTGCAGCCGCCGGAGGGCGAGACGCGTTGGATTGCGCTGCGCGGCTGCCTGGTAAGAGACGGTGACCGGGAGGAGAACGCGGACCTCGTCATCACTTCGCGCAACGTGACGAGGGAGCATGAGGCGTCCGCAGGCGTTCTCGATGAGCGCGCGCAGGTGCTCGCGCGCGAGCGGCGCTCACGCGAGGCGGCAGAAGCCGCCAACCGCTCGAAGGACGAGTTCCTGTCGGTCATCTCGCACGAGCTGCGCTCACCGCTCAATGCGATCCTCGGCTGGAGCCGCATTCTCGCGCTGAAGTGCCGCGACGACCCCGATGTCGCCGCGATCACCCCGCGCATCGAGCAGAGCGCCAAGGCGCAGTTGAAAATGGTGAACGACCTGCTCGATCTCGGCCGAGTGAGCACCGGTAAGCTCAAGGTGGAGGCGCGAGCGACGGATCTGGCGCGAATCGCACGGCTCGCGATCGATGGCGCGCGGCCGGCGGCGGCCGCCAAGGGCATCGAGATCGCGACGTTTTTTGCGCCGGGCGCGGGCGAGCTGCGCGGTGATCCCGATCGTCTGCAACAGGCGGTGGGAAATCTGCTCTCCAATGCGGTGAAGTTCACCGCACCGGGTGGTCGCATCAGCATCGCGGTGCGCGAGAACGACGGCTCGACGGAGCTTACCGTCGAGGACACCGGTCAGGGCATCGCACCGGAGCTGCTGCCGCACATCTTCGATCGTTTCCGGCAGGGCGACAATTCCAGTACCCGGCACTCCTCCGGCCTCGGGCTCGGGCTGACGCTGGTCCGCGAGATCGTGACTCTGCACGGAGGCTCGGTTTGCGCCTACAGTGCCGGGCCTGCCGCCGGAGCGACCTTCACCGTGCGATTGCCCACGGCGCGTCCCTGGCCTCAGGGCGACGGACCCGAGCGCCCTGAGCCGCAGATGCCGGAGCAGCAGCAGAGCCTCGAGGGACTCTCGATACTCGTGGTCGATGACGAGCTCGACGCGCGCACCGTGGTCGCGGAGGCGCTGCGACTCGAGGGCGCGTCCGTGACGATCACCGACTCCGCCCCCTCGGCGCTGCGCCACTTGCAGGCCCGCGGCGCGCACTTCGACATCATCGTCACGGACATCGGCATGCCGGCGGAGGATGGGTACTCGCTCGTGCGCAAACTGCGCTCGAGCGAGGCGGGTAAACGGATGCTCGCGATCGCCGTGACCGGCTACGCTTCGCGAAACGATGTGGCGGCGGCGATGGATGCAGGATTCGATCTGCACGTGCCCAAGCCGGTCGACTTCGAGACCTTCGTGCCACTCGTGCGGCGCCTGGCGATCTGGCGCCGCTGCGAAGGGGCAAGCGCAAAAGCGAACGATTGAGTGGGCGTTTCGGTCGCTCTGGCTCGCGTCAAATTCAGATGCCGGACTGCCAGGTGCTCGGCATGCCGGCAACCTCGATCGCCTGCTCGATGGTGAGACACGCCTCACGAGCCTCCGGCTGGGCGCGCAGGCTGCGGGCTATCGAGTTGAGAAACGTGCACATGAGCGCGGCGTTGGGATGCGAGGAGTGGAGCTGTTCCTCCACGCGATCGATGAGCTCGATCAGATCTTCCTGATCGCACCGCGGAAATGTCATCCCCGTCACCGCGCTTTGTACGGAGATGAGGGCCTGGTGTATGGCGGCTTGCTGCTCCCCATTCATCATCTGATGCATTGGCGCCCCTCCGCTATCACTGATGAGGTCAGAATCTGAACTCTTTCAGGAGCGTTTTCAATGGGCCCAATGAGCCCTCGCGCAGGCGCGACACTGAGCCGCACGGCCACAACAGCGCGCCGCGAGAAGCGCCAGGAGGGCGGTTCCGCGCCGCAGGGAGGCAGATAAAAAAAGAGCGGGCTGGTCGCACCACAGCCCGCCAAACGGGGGGTCTACCACCCTTATGCAATGGCTGTGCCAAGGGCTGTGGGCGGGGTTCCAGGGCCCAGGCGGGACCGCGCGGGCGCGTTCGGCCCTCGAACCTCTGTAAGAAGTACAGGGCGGGAAAATTGTGCAGCCAACCCTCGGGCCTGGCCTCGCCCAGCTGAGGGTTCCACTGCCTGGCACATCTCCTGCTTGGCGACTTGCCCCTGTCTTTAGATTCCTCGCGCATGAACTCCAAGTACACGATAGCCGCGCTGAGGGAGCTCATCTCCGTACGATGCGACAGCGAGCAGGCGCTGCGAATGTGCGCTGCGTGCCTCGGGTCGGGCTCACTGAGGGAGCTTTGCGATGGGGGCGCCGCGGAGTGCGCCCATGCGGCTCGCGAGCTCGAGGCGCTGGTCGAGCAGTTAGGGGGCGAGCGTCAGGCTCACGGCGCGGTGCCCGGTTTCTGGCGCAGCGGCTGGGCGGGTCTGCGCGCCGCCCTTGCGCGCGAGGACGATAGCGCTATTCTCGATGCGTGCGAGCGCGGTGAGAGCTGGATCCTGGAGGCGTATCGCAACGCGTTGGACGATCACCTCCCGGATGGCGTGCGCGAGACCGTGCTGCGCCAGTTCGAGGTCCTGATGAGCACTCACGATGCGATCCGCGGCTGTCGCGCTCAGCGGACGGCGCGCGGTGATGCGGCGGCGGGCACCGGTGCGCAAGCAGGTCAACACTAAGACCGAGTCTCCACTGACACGATGGTCGAGCAGCCCGGTCATTCTCGGCATCGGGGTGGGTCTGCTCGCAGGTCCGCTGGGCCTGAGACTGATCGAGCCGCAGCTCCCGGAGGACGGCTCGCTCATCGAGTCGGTGAGCGAAGCGGTTCTTCTGATCTCGCTCTTTTGCGCGGGCCTGCGCCTGCGGGCGCCGTTCGAATGGGCCCCGTGGCGAGCGCCACTGCAGCTCGCCTCGGTCACCACCCTCTCTGCCGCGCTGCTGGCGGGCGTGGCGGCCTACCTGATTTTCCGCATGAGCCTGCTGCAGGCGCTGCTGCTCGCGGTGATCCTGGCGCCGACCGACTCAGCGCTGGCCTCGGATGCCTATGCTCCGGGAGAGGGTGAGCAGGAGCTCGTGCCTTTCGCGCTCGCGGCCGAGGGCGCCATGACGAGCGCAGTGGTGGTGCCGGTCGCCGTGTTGGTGCTGACGCGGATGGGCGTGACCGCGGCAGGTTCCGCGGTTCTCGGATCCTTGACCGCGACCGCTCTCTGGTCGCTCGCCGGCGGCGCCACGGCCGGCTGGTTGATCGGAACTGCGGCCTCGCGTTGGTTGGCCTTGATCGACCGCGATCGTCAAGGGGACCTGCTCGAGGAGATGATCGTGTTTGCGACCGGCGCGCTCGCTTACGTGTGCGCGCTCGCCCTGCGCACTGACGCCCTGCTGGCCGCGCTCGCCGCCGGACTTGCGCTCTCGCATGCCGGCCGATTCCGGGCGACGCGCAAGCAACCGCTCGGGGCACGCGTCCTCAGGATTGCCGGTCGGGCAGAGCGCGGCGCGACGGTAGTGGTGATGGTGCTGCTCGGGACGTTGCTCGGCGCCGCGGACTTCACTCCGCGCACGGCCCTGTATGCCGCGGCGCTGTTGATCCTGGTCCGGCCGGTGGCGGTGCGGCTGGGGCTCGGACGGCCGCTGGTGACTGCGGCGCAGCGCCGGCCGATGGAGCTCTTCGCCGCGCGTGGACCCGCCGCGCTCTACTGTCTGGCGCTGGTCGCCGGGAATGAGCTGCCGGCCGCCTTCAGCAGGCAACTCGAGAGTGCCGCGCTGGTGGTGATCGTCGTCTCGGTGGTCGCGGGTGCGGTATCGGCGCTCACGGCCCGAAGAACCAGCCCCGGAGCCGCGGTGTGAGCAGCGGAATGTGCCAATGGCCGTTCCTGGCGGGGCGCCCTCCGAGATACGCAGTCACCAGGCGCTGCGCGGCGCCCCTGCTCCGCTCGCGCTTGGCGTCTTGCGGTGGAGGGCATACAGTTGGCGACCCTTACCTCCAAATGTGGGGCTGAAAGCGAGCACATGGCACACGCTCTGATCATCGACGACGACCCGGATGTGGTGGACTGGCTGCAGGAAGTCGCCCGCATGGAGGGCTTCACGGTCGCCCGCGCCCAAAGCCTCCGGGACGCCCGCATCGAGCTCGGCCGGCAGCGTCCCGATGTGCTGCTGACCGATCTCGCGCTTCCGGACGGAGAGGGAATCGAGCTGCTGCGCGAGCTCGAGAAGCCGGAGGCTACCGAAGTCATCGTCATCACCGGTCATGCCACCGTCGATAGCGCCGTGGCCGCGTTGCGGGCCGGAGCGAGCGACTACCTGGTGAAGCCGGCGGATCTCGAGCGCGTCCAGGCGGTGCTGCGACACGCGAAGAAGACATCGGCGCTGCAGCACGAGATCGGCGAGCTGCGCGATGAGCTGCGCCGCCTCGGCCGCTTCGGGCGGATCCTGGGCAGCTCGCAGCGCATGCAGGTGCTGTACGATCAGCTCACGCGCGTGGCGCCCACCTCGGCCACCGTCATGCTGATCGGTGAGAGCGGCACCGGCAAGGAATTGGCCGCGCAGACCATTCACGAGCTCTCCCGGCGCCGCACGAGCCCGTTTCTGCCGCTCAACTGCGGCGCCGTCGCGCCGCAGCTCATCGAGAGCGAGCTCTTCGGCCACGAGCGCGGCAGCTTCACGGGCGCGGACCGCCAGCACAAGGGGTTTTTCGAGCGGGCCAACGGCGGCACGATCTTTCTCGACGAGATCACCGAGATGCCGATGGAGCTGCAGGTCAAGCTGCTGCGCGTGCTCGAAACGGGGACCGTGAACCGCGTCGGCGGCACGCAGCCGATCGCGAGCGACGTGCGGGTGATCTGCGCGACCAATCGCGAGCCCGAGAGAGCCGTGGCCGATGGCAAGCTGCGCGAGGATCTGTATCACCGGCTCAACGTCTTCCCGATCAGGCTGCCACCGCTGCGCGACCGCGAGACCGACATCGAGCAGCTCGCGCAGTTCTTCCTCGACGAGCTCAACCGCGCCGAGGGAACCCACAAGACGTTCTCGCGCGATGCGCTCGTGCGTCTTTACCAGTATGGCTGGCCTGGCAACGTGCGCGAGCTGCGCAACTACGTGCAGCGCGCATTCATCATGGCCGACGACGTCATCGAGTGCGACATCACGCTCACCGATGCGCCGCCGAAGGCCGATGACGGCACTACCATCACCATTCGTGTCGGCACACCGCTCGAGGAAGTCGAGCGCCGGGTCACCATGGCGACGCTGGCCTATTGCGGTCACGTGAAGCGCAAGGCCGCTGAGATTCTCGGCGTCAGCCTGAAAACGCTGTACAACCGTCTCGAGACGTACAATGGCCGGGATGCGAGCAACCGAAGCCCGTCGACGGCCAAAGAGGAGGAGGCCGACACCGGCCGGGACTCTCTGCGTTGAGAGCCTCCCGCTCGGGGCGGGCGCGCCGGTGCCGCCGGAGAGCGCCGCGTCGGACGATTCCTACAGTCCGTTGCGTTGCAGCTGCCGTTCGGGCTTCCGCAACTTCCATAGGCGCGCTCGTGGAGGGGCGGCTAGGCTGCCTCGGGCATGGGACGCTCATGCGCGGGGCGCGCGGCGGGTGACCGCGCCACTCACACGTTGACGGGACCCATGCCGGCCATTCGAGTCGCAGTCGTAGACGATCATCAGCTCGTGCGGATCGGGCTGAAGCAGATCATCGATGCGCAGGCGGATTTCGTCTGGGCGGGTGAGGCTAGGACAGGACGCGAGGCGCTGACGCTGCTGCGCACCACGCCATGTGACGTGCTGCTGCTGGACCTGTCGCTTCCCGACATGTCGGGACTCGACGTGCTGCGGCAGATCAAGTCGCACCACGAATCGGTGGCGACGCTGGTGCTCAGTTCCTATCCGGAGAGCCAGTATGGACTCAACGTGCTGCGCGCCGGCGCGAGCGGCTTTCTGAGCAAGAGCGCCGACGACGGCGAGCTCTGCCGCGCCATCCGTGCCGCGGTTCGCGGCGGCCGCTATGTGAGCCCGGAGCTCGCCGAGATGCTGGTGAGCGGGATGCAGGGCGCCCCAGGGGAGCCGCGCCACAGCGTACTTTCGGAGCGGGAATTCCAGATCTTCTGCAAGCTCGCCGAGGGACGCAGCGTTTCCGAGATCGCCTCCGGGCTCTTCCTCAGCGTCAAGACCGTCAGTACCTATCGCACACGGATTTTGGAGAAGATGGGAATGAAGACGAACGCCGACATAACCTACTACGCCATCAAGAACAATCTGCTGCAGTGAGGGCGTATGGTAGGGGCTGAAGCGCGATCCGCAGGCGGCAATGGCTCCTCCAGGATGGAGCGGCGTATTCTTCTCATCGAGGATTCCGCCGTGCTCTCGCGGCGCCTGATCGATCTGTTGTCGGAGCCCGGACGGGTTTCCGTGACCGCGCAAGCGGCGACACAGGCGGAAGCACTGCTGCGGCTGCAGGAAGCCACCTATGATGTGCTCGTGGTCGACATCGAGCTCGCCGAGGGGAACGGCGTCGCGGTCATCCGCCAGGTCCGGCAGCTCTATCCGCCCGAGGCCCAACCGCTGGTCGTGGTGTTGACCAACTACGCGTCGGATTTCGTCCGCGATCACTGCTTCGCCGCCGGCGCGGATTATTTTCTCGACAAGATGCGCGACATAGCGCTGTTGAAGGCGGTGGTTGCCGACGGCCACTCGAAGTGGTCGCCGCCCAGTTAGATCGGCTCAAAGTCGCCTGCCGCGCTTGAGCGGCTGGTTCAGGACGCGCGGGGAACGCTGACGCGCAGGGTCGTGCCTGCGGCCGGTGTGGACTCGATCTCGAACTGGCCGCCGAGTGCCCGCACCCGCTGACGCATGCCCGTGATGCCGTGCGACCAGCGGAACTTGGGGTCGCCGGCATCGAAGCCCTGGCCGTCATCGCTCAGCGTGAAGCGGCAGGCGTTGCCGTCCACGGTGAACCGCAGGCTCACGCAGCGTGCGCCGGCGTGCCGGATGATGTTGGTGAGACCTTCCTGGACGATTCGGAAAAGAGCGATCGCGGTGTCTTTCGGCATCGCGGCGCCGTCTTCGGGCACCACGATGTCCGCCCGCAGACCGGCTTTGGCGCATGCTGAATCCACGTAGGCCCGCAGCGCGGTCGACAGACCGAAGTGATCGAGGAGCGAGGGGCGAAGGTCCTCGACGACCCGGCGCTTGAGATCCATCGCCTCATCGAGCACGGCGCCGAGCTGCGCCAGGCGTTCCTGGAGAGTGGGCTCGGTCACGCGCGACTGCAGCCAGGACAGATCCATCTTGGCCGCGGTGAGGAGTCCACCGAGCTCATCGTGAAGATTGCGGGCGAGCTCGGACTTCTCTTTCTCGGAGAGCTCCTGCAGGTGAGTCGACAGGGCGGAGAGCTCACGCGTGCGCATCTCCACGAGGCTCTCGAGCTCCCGCGCGTGCCGTTCCGAAGCCGCGCGCAGCCCCTCACGGCGCACCGCATCGGCGGCCAGCAAGCGGCTGAGCGCGATCAGCAGCCCCACGGCGAGGAGCGCCAGGAAGAGGACCGCGATCTCCGTTTGCGGCTCCTCGGCCAGCCATTCGGCGATGGCCGCCGAACTCAGCGCCGCAATCAGCACGCCGAGCAGCGCCAACCAGGCCCGCACCGGCAGCAGCCTGAGCGCCGACCACCTCATAGGCTCGCGCGGGTGCGGAGCGCGAACGAGGGGCGTCCTGGAATCGATCGGGGAACTGGACACCTGTGACATACCGGATCCGTGGTATGGATTTAACAGAAAAAAAAGCCCCGCGCGAGCGGGGCTTTCCGAGCCGCTAGGCTCTCTCAGGCGATCAGGCCTTCGGCGGGGTCTTGTCCTTCGCCTTGGCCTTGCCGTGCTTCTTCATCATGTGGTGAGAAGCCATCTTGTGATGCTTCATCGCCTTGTGATGGGACGCGGCCTTGTGGGGCTTCATCGTCGAAGTCTGTGCCTGGTCAGCTGCCGCTGCCGTGGTGACCGCGAGGACCGGGCTGGCAATCAGCACCGCGCCGAGAACGGCGGGAACGAGCTTCTTGAGCATCGAGATCTCCAAAAAATTTCCGAGGATTGAGCGAGTCTTGGTTCGCCCGGTCGCTGCTGCGCCGGAACCGCAGGCATTATCTCCGCAGGGCGGGCCGCACAACCCTGGATGACCGGAAAGTAATGTTCCGGGCCTGGAACAGCGGAAATTCTCAGTGTCCCTGAAATGCGACAAGGGTCCGAACCGGCACCTCGAGCGCCTGCAGCCGCCGTGAGCCGCCCAGATCGGGCAAATCGATGATGAAGCAGGCCGCGAGGATCTCGGCGCCGAGCGAGCGCAGAAGCTTCACAGCCGCCTCCGCGGTACCGCCGGTCGCGATGAGATCGTCGACCAGGATGATCCGCTCCCCGCGGGCTACGCCGTCGCGGTGCATTTCGATCTCATCCAGCCCGTACTCGAGCGAGTACGCCACGCGCACGGTTTCGTGCGGCAGCTTGCCTTTCTTGCGGATGGGCACGAAGCCGGCCGCGAGCTGATGGGCAATCGCACCGCCGAGAATGAAGCCGCGCGCCTCGATGCCGGCCACGCGATCGACCTTGGAGCCGGTCCACGGCCGCACGAGCTCATCGACCGCGCGCCGGAACATGGGCGCGCTACCGAGCAGGGTCGTGATGTCTCTGAACTGGATTCCCGGGCGGGGGTAGTTCGGGATCGTGCGGATGGAGGCTTTGAGATCTTCGAGCGCCGTCGAGTCCATGATCGCGACTCTACACTCTTGAGCGATTGGGAATCTGGGAGAATCGGCCGCATGCAAGCCATCGACGCGCTCCTCACGCGGCGCTCCGCCAAGACACTCACCGACCCGGCACCCGATGGGGGAGCGCTCGAGCTGCTGCTCGAAAGCGCAGCCCGCGCCCCTGACCATGGCCGACTGCGCCCATGGCGCTTCATCGTCATCCGAGGCGCCGCGCGCGAGCGCCTGGGAGAGCTGATGGCCGCTCAACTGCTGCGCGCGCAGCCGGCCGCGAGCGCCGAGTCGCTGCAGCGCGAGCGGCACAAGGCCCTGCGTGCGCCGCTCATCCTCGTGGTTGCCGCAGTCTGCAACACCTCC
The DNA here is from genome assembly GCA_035252605.1 of Steroidobacteraceae bacterium. Classification (GTDB taxonomy): domain Bacteria; phylum Pseudomonadota; class Gammaproteobacteria; order Steroidobacterales; family Steroidobacteraceae; genus 13-2-20CM-66-19. Next base: position 8,162 of record DATFCZ010000114.1, on the reverse strand, counting down.
GCCAAGATTCCGGCCATCGAGCAGATTCTCTCGGCGGGTGCCGCCGCGCAGAACGTGATGCTCGCGGCCAGCGCGCTCGGGTTCGGCGCCATGTGGAAGACCGGGGGCGCCGCCTATGATGACGAGGTGAAGCGGGCGCTCGGACTCGAGGCCAAGGATACGATCGTGGGGTTCTTGTACCTCGGCACGGCGCCCGCCGCGGCCGCTCCTGCGCCGGGGCGGACCGTGTGGCAGGACAGGGTGAGCTACTGGGAAGAGTAGTGCGGCCGGCTACGGCTTCACGACGGCCAGCACGACGATCGCGATGAGGAGAAGACCCGGCACCTCGTTGAACAGCCGATACCAGCGCTGCGAGTGAGTGTTGCGGCCGGCGCGCAAATCGCGCATCAGCCTGAGACACCAGAGGTGGTACACGATGAGTCCCGCGACCAGTGCGAGCTTCACGCGCAGCCAGAGGAAATCCAGATACCCGGGCGCGGCGACCACCAGGGAGATCCCGAAGGCGATCGCCAGCGCGCCGCCGATCGTCATTATTCCAAAGAGCCGCCGCTCCATTACCGCGAAGCGCTCGAGGCCGACCGCATCGGAGGCGCTCGAGTGATACACGAAGAGGCGCGGTAGATAGAAAAGGCCGGCGAACCAGGTGACGACGAAGACGATGTGGAACGCTTTGAGCCAGAGCATTCCCCATGTTAATCCAGCGCCGCATCGAGCGCCCCTAAACGCCTGCCGGCTCGCGGATGCGCCACCGGAACTCTGGCGCTGAGAACCGGTCGGCTTGGCCCGGGGCACCGATTCCGGTGACAATTCGCGGATGCCCTCCACAGCGAAGCCGCCGGACGCGGCGCACATCCTGGTCATCGATGTTGGCGGCTCGCACGTCAAATTTCGTCTGGGCGCCCGCGGCAGGATCCACAGGTTCGAATCCGGCTCCGAGATGACTGCGGCCGACATGGCGCGCCAGGTGCGCAAACTCGCTCGCGGCCTGCCCTACCGGGCGGTATCGATCGGCTATCCCGGTCTGGTGTTGCGCGGGCGGATCGCCGCGGAACCCTACAATCTGGGTCCGGGTTGGGTGGGCTATGACTTTGAAAAGGCCTTCGGCCGGCCGGTACGGGTGATCAACGACGCCACCATGCAGGCGCTAGGCAGCTACGAGGGCGGCCGCATGCTCTTCCTCGGGCTCGGCACGGGCCTCGGGGCGACACTGATTCTCGATGGCGCGGTGGAACCGATGGAAATCGGCCACATGCCCTACAAGCGCGGCCGCACTTTCGAGGACTATGTCGGGGAGCGCGGACGCAAGCGGCTCGGCAATAAGAAGTGGCGCAAGGCGGTCGCCGAGGTGATCACGCGCCTGAAGGAAGTGCTGGAGGCTGATTACGTGGTGTTGGGAGGGGGCAACGCGGGGCGTCTGAAGGAGCTGCCCGAGGGCGTGCGGCTGGGCGACAATCTCAATGCGTTCAAAGGCGGCCTGCATCTTTGGCGCGCAGACGATCCGCTCGCCGCCAGCACCGCGCGTCGGCAACGCACGGCGCCGCCGCAAGGTCGATGAGCGAGCCCTCCGACGCGCCGGGCGCACCGGGCCTGCCGCCCACCTGGTGCAGTAGCGCCAAGGAGATGGTCGGTTGCTCGCTCGGCCCCTCGCGGCTCTGGTTCACGATCGGCGGCGGCATTCTCAACGAGGTCTACCATCCGCGCATCGACATCCCGCAGATCCGTGATCTCGGCATCATCGTCGCCGATGGACACGGGTTCTGGGTGGAAGTGAAGCGGATGTACCGCCACACCCTCGAGCTCGCCGGCGAGGGCGTGCCCGCCGTGCGCATCGTGCACCGACATGAGCGCTTCGAGCTCGCGCTGCGGATCGCGCCCGCCCGCGAGCGGGACGTGCTGCTCATCGAGCTCGAGCTCACCGGAGACGAGTCGCTGCGCCCCTACGCGCTGCTCGCGCCGCATCTCGGCGGCACCGGTCACAACAACTGCGCGGCCGTTGCCGATCATCGCGGGCACCGGTTGCTCTGGGCCGAGCAGGGACCCTTTGCGCTCGCGCTCGCCGCCGTGACTGCGGATCAACAGGATGCCTGGGGCCGCGCGAGCTGCGGCTTCGTCGGTGCGAGCGACGGCTGGCAGGACTTTGCGCGAAACGGCGCGATGAGCTGGGAGTACGCCGGCGCGGGACCGGGCAACGTCGCGCTCATCGGGGAGCTGCCGCGCAAGGCGGTGATGGCGCTCGGCTTCGGCAGCAGCACGGAATCGGCCGCAACCCTCGCCCTGAGCGCGCTTTTCGAGCCCTTCGAGGAGAGCTGGCGGCGGCAAATCGATGACTGGAAGCAGTGGCATCAGGAGTGCGTCACGCAGGCGAAGCTGTTCGAGGGCCTCCCTTCCGAGTGCGTGAGTCAATTCACGCTGTCGACCATGGCGTTGCGGGCGCATCTCGACAAGACCTACCCGGGCGCGCTGGTCGCGAGCCTGAGCGTACCCTGGGGCAACACCAAGGAGGAGCGAGAGGGCTATCACCTGGTGTGGCCGCGCGATCTGTGCGAGTGCGCCAGCGCGTTACTGGCCGTGGGCGCGGCACGCGAGGCTCTCGAGACCTTGAGGTACCTGCGCGCGACCCAGCTCGCCGACGGCCATTGGAATCAGAACCAGTGGCTCGGCGGCAAGCCCTACTGGACCGGCGTGCAGCTCGATGAGACGGCCTTCCCGGTCCTGCTTGCCTCAAAACTCCAGGAGCACGATGCGTTGGACGGCATCGAGGTCGCGGACATGATCCGCCGGGCGCTCTCCTTCATCGTCTGCAACGGTCCCTCGAGCGACCAGGACCGGTGGGAGGAGGATGCGGGAATCAACACCTTCACGCTCGCGGCGTGCATCGCGGCGCTCGTCTGCGGAGCGCCGTACCTCGATCCGCCGGCGCGCGAGCTGGCCCTCGCCGTCGCCGACTATTGGAATGCGAAGCTCGAGGACTGGACCTCGGTGCAAGACACGCCCCTGGCGCGGCGTCAGGGGCTGGCCGGCTATTACGTGCGCGTCGCGCCGCGGGAGGCGGTGCGGGACCGCGGCGCGCTGCAGCGGGTGCTCGCTGTCAAGAATCAGGCGCTCGACCCGGGACTGCCGGCCTTCGCGCAGGTCGGCGTCGATTTCCTGCAGCTCGTGCGCTGCGGACTGCGCCGCGCCGATGACCCGCTCATCACGGCAACGGTGCGCCTGGCGGATGCGCTGCTCAAGGTCGACACGCCATCCGGGCCATCCTGGCACCGCTACAACGACGATGGCTATGGCGAGCACGACGACGGCTCGGCATTCGACGGCACCGGGAGGGGTCGCGCATGGCCGCTGCTCACCGGCGAGCGCGGTCACTATGAGCTCGCGGCCGGTAGGGATCCGTTGCCTCTGCTGCTCGCCATGGCCCGCATGGCCTCCCCCGGAGGCATGCTGCCCGAGCAGATCTGGGACAGCGCGCCACTGCCCGCGCGCGGCCTCGAGCCGGGTCGGCCTACGGGAAGCGCGATGCCCCTTGCCTGGACGCATGCGGAGTACATCAAGCTCACAGTCTCGCGAGCGCTCGGGCAACCCTTCGATCGGCCGCAGAGCGTTTGGCAGCGATATGGCGGCAGGCGTCCGCCGCTCAAGCGCCTGATCTGGTGCGCGCACGCGCCGGCGTCGGAGCTTCCGGAGGGAGTTGCGCTGACGGTGGCGGCCGGCGCGCCGGCGACTTTCCGCTGGGGCTTCGACGGCTGGAAGGATGTCAGCGAGCGCCGCACGACAGCCTCGACTCTCGGCCTGCACACGGTTGAGATCGATACCGCGGAGCTGAAGAGCGGCCGCTGCATCGATTTGACGTATCGGACCGAGCCGAGCGGGGCATGGGCGTGCCGGGATTTCCGGATTTCGGTGGTTTCGGGTTAGGCTTCACCTCATGCCCTTCACTCTCGCGCATCCGGCAGCCGTTCTGCCGCTGCGGCGCGCGCGCCTGCTGCGCACGGTGCCGCTCATGATCGGCGCGATGACTCCGGATGTGCCGTATTACCTGCCCTGGCGGATCACGAAGTACATTCCGGACACGACGCACACGGCTCTGGGCACCTTTACCGTCGATCTGCCCATCGGGCTGTTGCTGCTGCTCGTGATCTGGCTGCTGCGCGCGCCACTTGCGGCGCCGCCGGGAGGCAGCGCAAGCACCACGTGTCTGGCCGCTCTGGAGCGCTTCGGCAGCCGGCCGGGCAACTGGGTGCTCGCGCCGCTGTCGATTCTCGTCGGCGCCTGGACGCACCTCGCCTGGGATTCGTTCACGCACGCCGACGGCTGGATGGTCTCGCGCATCTCGGCGTTGAGCGCGCCGGTGAGTTTCTTCTCCTACACCGGCGAGCTCTGTCATGTGCTGCAGTATGTGAGCTCGGTGTTGGGCCTGCTCGTGCTCGCGATCTGGTTCTACCGGCTGCCCGCGCCGGCGCCGCAGCGGCGCAATGCGGAACGCTCCTCCGGCGGCCCGCTGTTGCTCGCGCTGCTGTTCATCGCGGCCGCGGCGGCGGGCGGCTTCGAGACCCTGGAGCACCTCATGCGGCACATTCCCGCGAGGTACCACATCTTCTACCTGCTCCTCACGCGGACCATGGCCTGGTTCGCGCTGCTCTACACGCTCGCCGGACTGCTCATCGTGCGCGGCCGGCGGCGCGGCGCGGCGACTGCGACCGGTTGAGAGGGGCGGCGAAATCCTCGGTCCAGTAGATCACCGGAGCGCTCGCGGAGTTGGTCGCGAAGGCGACGCCCATCTGCCGAAAACCCGCCGTCATGATGTTGGCGCAGTGGTGCGGGCTCGAGAGCCAATCGGCGACGAGCTGCTGCGCCGTTCCGACGCCGCTGGCGATGTTCTCACCCGACTGGCGCCAGCGGTAGCCGGCACGGGTCATTCGCTCCCCGGGGCTGCTGCCGTCACTGCCGCTATGGCTGAAGAGCTCGTGCGCGGCCATGTCCCGCGAATGAGCCAGCGCGGCCCGGGTGAGCGCCGGCGAGAGCGACAGCGGCCGGGCTGAAGGAAAGCGACGCCAGCCGCAGCTGCGAGCGCGGGCGCGCGCCGCGTTGGTCAGCGCGAGCACGAGCCGGCTCACGGCGGCAGCGTTCTGCACCGGCGGTGTGGTGAAGGGTTGCGCGACCACCAGCCAGAGCTCATCGCCGCGCCGATACTCACCGATATTGCGCAGCGCCGGCTCGGCGAGCTCGCGGCAGAAGCGCCGGCTCACCGTCCGCTCGACCGACGCATCGTCCGTCGAGCCGGAAAGCTCTATCCACAGCGATCTGGCGGCGCGATAGCCGGCACGGAGCTCCGCCTGATCGAGCGACTCCCCGCGTGCGAGCAGCCGCGCGACCTCATCGAGCCGGCGACTCTCGAGGAGCGAGGGGTGGGGAGCTCGTGACGAGACGCAGTACTCGCTTCGCGCCCGATTGACCGCGCCGATCGGGTCAGCGAGCAGGGGCGGAGGGCAGAGGAGTAGAAGAATGGCCACCAACCGCAACGCATAGAATATCGGTCCATGTCGAGCACTGAGGGAACGGTCGGCCTGTCGGTGAAACCCTACGCGGGGGTTGGGATCGCCGCCGGCTGGCCGTGGCGGCAGGGCAATCAGTTCCAGCTGCTCGCCGACAGCGACCGGATATTCGGGAGAATGCTCGAGGCGATCGCGGCGGCACGCGAGTCCGTGCTGCTCGAGATGTATCTCGTCGAGTCGGGTGCGGTGGTGCGACGCTTCATAGACGCGCTGGCGGAGCGCGCGCAGCACGGCATTCGGGTGCACGTGCTCTTCGATGGCTTCGGCGCCCTCGGACTGCGCGCGGCCGACAGGCGCCGGCTCGCCGCCTCCGGAGCGCACCTGACATTCTTCAATCCTCTCTCCTGGCGCAAGCGCCTGCAGAACTGCCTGCGCGATCATCGCAAGTTGCTGGTCATCGATGGGACCCTCGCATTCGTCGGCGGAGTCGGCCTGGCGGACGAGTTCATCGACGGCAAGCGCGGCCACCGGGCCTGGCGTGATCTCATGCTGGAAATCTCCGGACCGGTGGTGAGCGACTGGCAGAGCGCATTCGCGCGCAGCTGGGGCCGCAGCCGCGGCTCGCCCGAAGTGCCGGAGGCGATGCCGGAGCCGCCCGATGAGCGGGCGATCGCTGCCGGCGCAAGCGGCCGGCTCGCGTTGAGCGAGGCGGGCCATCGATCGATTCTGGCCAACGATGTCGTCCGGCGCATCAATGGGGCGCTGCAGCGTGCCTGGATCATGAGCGCCTACTTCGTGCCGTCACGGCGTTTCCGCAAGGCGCTGCGCCGCGCTGCGCGCCGCGGCATAGACGTGAGGCTCCTGGTGCCCGGCTCGAAGACCGACCATCCATGGGTCCGCCACGCCGCGCGGCGCTTTTACGGCAAGATGCTGCGCAACGGTGTGCGCATTTTCGAGTACCAGCCGCGGGTGCTGCACGGCAAGATGGTGCTCTGCGATGACTGGGTGAGTCTCGGCTCGAGCAATCTCGACCGCTGGAGCTTCCGCTGGAACCTCGAGGCCAACCAGGAGATCGAGAGCGCCGCATTCGCCGCGCAGGTGGCAGCGATCTTCGCCGCCGATTGCGACGCCTCGCAGGAGCTCAATCGTCGTCACTGGCGACGCCGCGCCATCCTCGACCGCTGGCGCGAGAGCATCGCGGGCGCGCTCGATCGGATTCTCGACCGCTGGCGGCGGCCCCGGTAAAGGCGCGCGCATCCCGTTAGTGTCGGATCGTGCTTTGGGCCGCTTGGAACGGCGGCACCGGAAGCGAGGAATACAACTCATTGGTGCGCACGAAAGACAGGAGGAATGAGGACATGACGCGCATCTGCGTTTGGTACTGACGCACCGCCTCCAGCTTGTCCGCCTCCTCGAGGCGATGCAGAGGGAAGGGGACGAGCGGCAGACCGCGCCCCCGCGGCGGCGCTTTCAGCGGCAGCTTCATTTTCAGTCCCCTCGGGCTCGGCCAGACGCGCCCGCCGTGCACGATCCAGTAGCGCGCCCGGGAAAGCTGGTGCCGGCGGCTCAGCACCTGCAGTGTCAGGATGCCCGCCGCACGATGATCGGAATGACCGTCCTGCGGGCTCGGCGCAAGCACGAGGCTCGGCCGCACACGCTCGAGCACGCGCGTGAAATCCCGCTCCAGGCTCTCGCCGGTGTAGGGATGGCCGGCGCCGAGCGTATGAGCATAGGGCACATCGAGCGCAGCCGTGAATCTCGAGTAATAAGGTACGGTGAAATGATCGGTCAGCAGCGAAAGGAGCCCGCCGTCGGGATAGCCGAGGAAGAACTGTCGGCGTGGAGGCACGCCGAGAATTGCGGCGGCGGCGCGCGCCTCGCGCATCCGCCGGGCGGCGAGGTCGCGCATCTTCGCCGGTTGCACCCGGAGCGCTTTCTCGATGAGCAACAGGTCAAGCTCCGACCCATCGCCGCTCGTCAACCACACGATGCTCACGTGGCCGCCGGCGGCTACCACCCGCCGGATCACCCCCGCGCAGCAGAGGGTCTCATCATCGGGGTGGGGCGAGACCACCAGGAGCGAGGTGTGCGAGTCGATGGGTGGGATGCCTGGCGCATCGGGAACCGCTGCTGCGGAAGCTCTGGCCGCGCAGGCCAGCAGCGCGAGCAGCACGCAGGGCAGGGCAGCCCGCAGGCAGCGGCCGTGGCTCCCGACGGGCGGTACCCTGATGGTCATGGCGGCCCCGAGTGTACTAGAGTGATGCGCAAGAACCGCGGTCAACGGCCCGAACTCTGGAACGTTGCCGGGGTCTGAGATTGCAAGAGGTCGACATGCGTCGGGTGAAGCTGCTTACGCTCTGTGCCGTGCCGGCGCTGCTTGCGGCGTGCGCCACCGCACCCGAGGTCCGCACGCGCGTAGCCGAGCGGGTGGACCTCGCGAGCTTTCATACCTACGGCTTCGCGCCCAAGCCCGGGACGGACCGCGGGCCCTACAAATCGCTCACTACCCAGCAACTCGAAAAGGATGTGGGCCAGGAGCTGCAGTCCCGCGGTTACGTGCCAGCCGCGGCGGGACAGCCGCCCGATCTGCTGGTGAACTTCACAGAAGAGGCGCGCAACCGCGTCGAAGGCGTCCTGGGACCCGGCTACGGCATGGGCTGGGGCTGGGGCTGG
>DATFCZ010000113.1:0-2986 GCA_035252605.1 Steroidobacteraceae bacterium | reverse complement strand
GTAACCGTCCGGCGAGTACCCAGGCACTAGATCATTGCTCTGATCGCGATTATTAGACCGCCGATCCCAAGGATTCCGGACACGATCATCGCGAACCAATAGAGTCCCGGGACCTCGGATCGTTGATACGTTCGGAAGAAGAGGCCTGCACTTCCTGTTACTGCACCGCGCAGGACGAAAAGTATGAGGATGATCGCCAAAACCAAAATCACCCAGGGTGAATGAGACCAGTCACTCATTTGCCCGCTCCTCACTACAAACTGATGCGGTGATTTTGCTGCAGCGCATGGGTGGGATCAGGCTGCGACTCGCAACTCCGGCATCTTCGTCATGAGCTTCCATGGCAGCAGTTCGTCGATCCTGTTTATGGGGTGGTCAGCGATGTGCTCAAGGACGTGCCGCAGGTACGCCTCGGGATTGAGTTCGTTGAGCTTTGCAGTGCCGATGAGCGTGTAGATCGCTGCAGCGCGCTCGCCACCATCGTCGGAGCCGGCGAACAGCCAGTTTTTGCGTCCGAGGGCTACACAGCGCAGCGCCCGCTCGGCCGCGTTGTTGTCGGCCTCGAGTCGCCCGTCATCGCGATAGCGCGTGAGTGCGATCCAGTTCGAGAGCGCATAGCGGATCGCCTTGGCGAGTTCGCTCTTCTTCGACAGCGTGGTCACGGTCTTGCTGAACCACTCATGCAGCGACTCGAGCTCCGGCCCCGCTCGTGCTTGGCGCACTGCTTGTCGCTCATCAGGTGGGCGACCGCGGATCTCCTCCTCGATTTTGTAGAGCTGCCCAATCCGCTCGAGCGCTTCAAGCGCAATCGGCGAGGCGAGCGAGACGTGGATATCGTAGAACTTGCGCCTCACGTGGGCCTTATGCTGAGCCATGGATAAGGCGCATTATCCCGAGTTGACGATTATGCCGAGTGTCATCGCGAACGCTGCTTTGATCGCCGCTGGTACGACCAAGGACACTCTGGATAATACTCGCTATTCGATCAGATTGAGGCGAGGAAGGCGAGCAGGTCGCGCTTCGGTGCCCAGGGACGTGCGCGCCCTGAGGAAAGGCCGGAGCGGTTCCAGAACCGTTCCAAGGCATCGCGCTTCATCTGGAGGTTCGTCGCGACATAGCGGCTGGTTGTTGCGATGCTGGCGTGGCCGAGATAGTCGCGGATCACGGTGATGTCGATCCCGGCCTGGAGGAGCGCCACGGCACAGCTGTGGCGAAGCATGTGCGGAGTGACGCGCCGCTGCCGCAGGCCCGGCGTTCGCTGCGCGGCCGATCTCGCGTACTTGCGCAGCAGGTAGGCCACGCCATCGCGCGTAAGTTCATCGCCGCGGCGGCTGCGGAAGATGGGTCCGCTCGGTCCACGGTCCCGCACCGCAGGCAAGTGCCGCAGCGCTGCTGCGGTCTCGGGCCACAGTGGACAGATGCGCTCCTTAGCTCCCTTGCCGAAGAGGCGCACGTGCCTGGGTGGATCGAGGTGAAGATGCTCGACACGCACCCCGAGCGCCTCGCTGACGCGAGCCCCGGTGTTGTAGAGGAAGAGGAGCAGCGCGTGGTCGCGGCGGCCGGCGACGCTCGACAGATCCGGCTCTGAGAGAAGCGCTTTGACGTCCTCTGGTTCGAGGTACCGTGCTGGGGCTGTGAGGGATCGCTTGTTCGGCAGCGACAGGATGCGCTGATACTGACCTGCCCGTGGCAGATCATGCTCGATCAGATGGCGCACGAAGGTGCGGATCGCGGCGAGGCGTTGGTTGCGACTGGCGGCGCGGTTACCGCGCTGCGCCTCAAGGTGAGCGAGGAAGGCGAGAACACCGTCGACTGCGAGATCATCGAGGGTCAAGGCGGTTATCGCACATCGGCGGCGCGCGGCGAGGAAGGTGAAGAGCAGCCGCAAGGTATCGCGGTAGGCGCGGATGGTATGGGCACTCGCACCGCGCCGCTGCACGAGATACGTCCGGAAATAGGTCTCGACAAGCGACAAGAGGGTCGCCGGCTGAGGGCGGCTCACGACCCACCTCCCGAACGAGCGATGTGGGCAGCCAAGCGCTCGCTCGCGAGCTGCAGGAGCTCGGGCGTCGCATGCAAATAGACTTCGGTTCCGAGTACGTTGACGTGCCCCATGTAGGCCGAGAGCCACGGCAAGCGGGCGTTCAGATCAACCCCTTCGCGGTACCAGGCCGTCAGGCGATGCACGGCGAAGGCGTGTCGTAGATCGTAGGGTCGAGGACCGACCCGACCGCGGGCGTTCTTGAGACCGAGTTGGCGCAGGAGCTCGCGGATGAGGCCGGAGGCGGCCTTGATCGTGATGCCGCGGCCGTTACGACCGACGAACAGCGCAGCCACATCATGGGCTCCCTTGGCAGCGAGGACCTCGGCGCGCTCGGGCAGATACTGGCGTACGACACGGGCGAGATCCGCCTGGAACGGGACATCGCGACTTCGGCCCTTGCTTGCCCGGATGTGCAGGACCCGTCGCGGAAGATCGAGATCCGAGCACTGCAGTCGTACGGCCTCGCCCAGCCGCAGCCCCGTGCAATAGGTGACGAGGAGGAGAGTCTTGCACAGACCAGGCCAGAAGTTGCGTCCCTCGTGACGGCTGGCCACGGCGAGGAGGCTGCGGATCTCGGCTGGCGAGAAGATATGAGGCACGTAGTGCGACTCGGTCTGCGGCGCCAGGGCGACGGGCGGGACGTAGGCTCGGGGATCCAGGCGACGGCGGTATTGGCAGAACTGCCGCAGGGCCCCGAGATCGCAAGCTAGCGTCACGGGCTTGCGACCCGGTACCCGCTGCAACCATGCTTGGATTAACGTTGCCAGGTCGATCGGGGCGCTCTGCGGTCGACCGTTGCGGGCGAACCGCTCGAAGCTCCGGAGCGTCGCTTCATTGCGCCGGTAGGAATAGCCGAGTGCGCGCTTGAAGATAAGAAACGCCTCGATCTGGCTTGTCAGCCGGCGCGCCGTCAGAGCGCTCATGCGGGCACCGGAAGCGAGA
>DATFCZ010000112.1:0-48308 GCA_035252605.1 Steroidobacteraceae bacterium | reverse complement strand
GAGCGCCCCGCCGCCTCGGGCAGCACCTGCAGGATCTGCGGCTCCTCCGGCGCAAGATCGAGCAGTTGATTGGGCGCGAGGAAATGCCGGTGAGGCGAATCGCTCTCGAGCCATTGCTCGACGATCACCTTCCAATCCGCTGCGACCGCGACCTCCTCCACCCTTCCCAGTGGCAGCTCGGGCCATTGCACCGGCCATTCTGCCGTTCCCGGCAGGCGCGCCTCACCGCTCGCAGGCGGTGTGCGCGCGAGCAGCAGCGGCCCGAGGCGGGTCAACTCGAGCGCAGTCAGATCGCCCGGCGTGGAGCCTGCGAGCCGGCGTCCGTCGAGCCCGTAGGTGAGCTCGTGAGCGGCGCAGCGGATGTGGCCCGCCACTCGCCCTTTGCGCGCCTCGAGGAGCGCGTGCGGGTGCTTGCGGCAGGCGTTGCGCAGCGCGTGCAGCTCGCCCTTGCCGTTGCGCACGATGAGCACCCGCTCCCAGGGCCAGGACGCCGTGAGGAAATCACCGCTGCCGGCAAGCTCCCCCGCGTGACCCACGACCTGCCAGGCGGGTTTGAGCAGACGCTCACGCTCGAGCGCAAGCAGAGGCGCGCTCGAGTACGCCCAGGCGGGCAGCGGCGCCGGCCCCACCGCCGGCGCGACCACGGTCGGCGAAATGCCCGCAACGGGAAAGCGGCCGGGGAAAACCGATCGCAGGTAGGCGAGGGAGCGAGCGCGCGCGAGAGCACGGTCGATGTTGTCTTCACTCTGGAAGGCAAATCCCTGCCACAACACCTCGAGCACGCCGATCAGGCCGAGGGCAACGCCATCCGCATCGAGATGTCGCGCGCCGGTTTCCTCGATCAACCGCTCGATGAGCTCGCGCACCAGCGCCGCGAAGTCCTCGTCCTTGCGACCGCAAATCTCGAGGTACTCCTGGCGCGAGCTCGCCTCGCCCCAGAAGGAGTACCAGACCGAGATCTTGCGCGTGCTGGCGATCTCCGGGTCGAAATAGAGGTCGACGAGGAGCTCCAGCGCGCGCACCGGGGACTCCTTGAGGCGGGCGACCGGCACGAGCACCCGTTCCTCGAACTCCGCCGCGAGAAAGGCAAGCGAGGCGACCAGCATGGCGTCCTTGGACTCGAAGTAGAAGCGCACGATTCCCGGGGAGAGATCGGCGATGGCGACGACCTTCTCCACGGTCGTGCGCGAGGGCCCATACAGGTGCAAGGCGGCGATGCAGGCGTCGATCAGCCGCTGACGCTGGCGCGAGCGGCGCGTGCGTCCCCCGCCCGCAGCGGGCGCGGGGGCGGGGGCGGCGGATTCCCGTTGGGTTGACACGGCAGAGAGTTTATCCTGCCGGCATGGCGGAAGGGGGCGATCATTAACACGGCCATTCTCAAGCGGTCGAGCAACCCGTGGCGCTGGCTCATCATCCTGCCGCCCCTGCTCTTCCTACTCATCTTCTTTCTGGTGCCGTTCTTCTTCACCCTGAAGATCAGCTTGGCGGATTCGGTGATCCGCATTCCGCCCTTTACCGACATCTTCACGCGCACGGCAGACCATCACCTGCATCTCACCCTGAGCTTCGCGAGCTACCGCCGGCTCTTCAGCGACGATCTATTCGGCCTGGCGTATCTCTTCTCGTTGCGTCTTGCGCTGTGCTCGACCCTGATCTGCCTGGCTCTCGGGTATCCGATCGCCTACGCGATCGCGCGCTCCAAGCGCTCGACGCAAAACATCCTGCTGCTCATCATCATTCTGCCCTTCTGGACCTCGTTCCTGCTGCGCGTCTATGCGCTCGAAGCCATCATCGCCAACGGCGGCCTGCTCAACACGGTGCTGCTGAAGCTCGGGGTGATCTCCCAGCCGCTCGTCATCATGTACACCGATCTCGCGATGTACATCGGCATCGTCTACTCCTATCTGCCTTTCATGGTGCTGCCGCTCTTTGCCACTCTCGAGAAGCTCGATCCGTCGCTCCTCGAGGCGGCCGCCGATCTCGGCAGCCCGCCCTGGCGCGTCTTCCTCGATGTCACGCTGCCCCTGTCGGTGCCGGGAATCATCGCCGGCTCGATGCTCGTGTTCATTCCCGCGGTCGGCGAATTCGTCATTCCCTCGCTCCTCGGCGCGCCCGGCAACCTGATGATCGGCCGCGTGCTGTGGGATGAGTTCTTCAGCAATCACGACTGGCCCACCGCCGCGGTGGTGGCGATTGCGTTTCTCGTGCTGCTGGTGGGTCCGATCGCGATCTATCAGCACATCAGCGGTCGGCAGATCGAGGCGTGAGCATGTCGGGCGGCAACAGCGCCTTTCGCGTCACGGCGCTCTGCACCGGCATTGCGCTCATGTACCTGCCGATCCTGGTGCTCATCGGCTACTCCTTCAACGCCTCGCCGCTGGTGAGCGTGTGGGGCGGCTTTTCCACCGTGTGGTACGGAGAGCTGCTGCGCCACAGATCTCTCCTCGACTCGGCACTCCTCTCGCTCGAGGTGGCCGTGACCGCCTCCACGGCCGCCGTCGGCCTGGGAACGCTCGCCGCCATCGCGCTCGTGCGTTTCGTGCGCTTTCCCGGCAGGTTCCTGCTCACCGGCATGGTCACGGCGCCCCTCGTCATGCCGGAAGTGATCACCGGTATCACGCAGCTGCTGCTCTTCGTCTCGCTGCTGCAGACCTTCTCCTGGCCCCACCGGGGCTTCGTCACCATCGTTCTCGCGCACGTCACCTTCTGCATCGCCTACGTGACGGTGACCGTGCGCTCACGCCTGCAGGGCGCGGACCGCTCGCTCGAGGAGGCCGCCATGGACCTGGGCGCAGGCCCCACCCGGGCCTTCCTCGAGATCACGCTGCCTCTGATCGCCCCGGCGATCCTCGCGAGCTGGCTGCTCAGCTTCACGCTGTCGCTCGATGACCTGGTGATTTCGAGCTTCGTGGCGGGCCCCGCAAGCAACACCCTGCCGATGCTGATCTATTCGAAAGTGCGGCTCGGTATGAGCCCGGAGATCAACGCGCTCGCCAGCATCATCATCGCCGTCGTCGGCAGTTGCGTGATCGGCGCCGGCTGGCTGATGCGACGCGCGGAGCAGCGCCGCGAGCTCGAGATGCGCGAAGCGGAGCGCGGCAACGCCTCGCCCGCGCTGCCCGAGGCGCGCGAGCGGCCCCCGCTCGCGCTCAGATCCCCGTCTTGATGCGCATCCAGATGCGGGTGCGCAGGCGCTCGAGGTCCGCGGAAACTTCCTTCGATTCGTAGAGTCTCGCCTCGATCTGCGGTGTCGGGTAAACGATGGGATCGTTGAGTATCGAGGGATCGACGTAGGGGTCCGAGGCGAGATTGTCGTTGCCGTAGTGGATCTGATTGGTGATCGCCGCGATGACGCGCGGCTGCAGCAGGTAATTCAGCCACTCGTAGGCCGCCTGCGGGTGGGGCGCGCCGACCGGAACGAGCCAGGCGTCGTAGGTCAGGTTCGCGCCCTCGCGGGGCACGGTGAAAGCCAGGTTGAGGTGCAACCCGGCGGCATGCGCGCGCGCCTCCGCTACCGAGTAATCGGCCGACCAGGACATGGCGATGCAGAAGTTGCCGTCGATCAGGCCGTTCATGTATTCGGCGGAGTCGAAGGCCCGGATGTAGGGCCGCACGGAGAGCAGCAGCTTCTCGGCCTTGAGGTAATCGCTCTCGCGCGTGGTGTTCGGGTCGATGTGCAGGTAGTTGAGCGCGAGTTGCAGCACGTCCTCGGGCGAGTCGAGAAACGACACGCCGCAGCCGGCGAAGCGCTTGACCACCTCGGGCTTGAAGAGCATGTCGAGACTGTCGACCGGCGCGTTCGGCATGCGCGAGCGGATCGCCGCGATGTCGTAAGCGAAGCCGTTGATGCTGTGCATGTAGGGCATCGCATAGCGGTTGCCGGGATCCGCGCGCGCTTCGAACGCGAGCGCGTGCGGGTCGAGGTTCTTCCAGTTCGGGAGCTTCGCGCGATCGAGCGGCTCGTAGACGCCGGCCTTGATCTGGCGGGCGAAGTAGTCGGTCGAGGCGGTCACCACGTCGTAGCCGGAATCGCCCGCGAGGAGCTTGCCCTCTTCGGTCTCGTCCGAATCGTAGGTATCGTAGATGACGCGGATCCCGGTCTTGGCCTCGAAGTCTGCCACGGTGTCCTTGCCGATGTAGTCCGCCCAGTTGTAGACGTACAGCACTCGCTCGCGCTGCGCGTGACCCGAGACCGATGACCCGCAGGCGCTGACGGCGACAGCCGCCGCCAGCAGCAGCGCGAGCCCGCGGATGGTCGGAACCCGTCGAGCCGGTTCGGGCCTCATCGGCTGGCTTAGAGCTTCACCATGATGTGTCGCGCGACGGTGTAGTCCTCGAGAGCGAGCACCGAGAGGTCCTTGCCGTATCCGGAGCGCTTGAAGCCGCCGTGGGGCATCTCGCTGATGGTGGCGAAATGCGTGTTGATCCAGGTGCAGCCGTACTGCAGCCGTGCCGCCACCTGCATGGCGCGCGCGACATCGCGCGTCCACACCGACGAGGCGAGTCCGTACTCCGAGTCGTTGGCCCAGCCGATCGCCTCTTCCACCTCGGTGAAACGCGTGATCGAGATCACCGGGCCAAACACTTCCCGCTGCACGATCTCATCGCCCTGCAGGGCTCCGGCGACGACCGTCGGCTCGTAGAAGAAGCCGCTCCCCGCGCGCGCTCGTCCACCGGTGGTGATCTCGATGTGCGGGATGGAGGCGGCGCGCTCGACGAACCCCGCCACCCGCTCGCGCTGCGAGGAGGAGATGAGCGGTCCCATCTCGACTCCCGCCTCGCGCTGCGTCCCGACCTTGATGTTGCTCACCGCGCTCGTGAGGTCGGCCACCAGACGGTCGTGGATGCCGCTGCCGACGTACAGGCGGCAGGCCGCGGTGCAGTCCTGACCCGCGTTGTAGTAGCCGAAGGTGCGAATGCCGGCGATGACGCTCTCGAGATCGGCATCGTCGAATACCAGCACCGGCGCCTTGCCGCCGAGCTCGAGGTGGGTGCGCTTGAGATTGCCCGCGGCGAGCGCCAGCACTTTCTGCCCGGTGGAGACGTCTCCGGTCAAGGACACCATGCGAACCCGGGGATGGGCGGCCAGCATCCGCCCCACGGGCTCGCCGCGGCCGCAGATCACGTTGACGACGCCCGCCGGCAGCAGCTCGGCGAGCGCTCCGGCGAGCTTCAACGCCGTAAGCGGCGTCTGCTCCGAGGGCTTCAGCACCACCGTATTGCCCGCTGCAATTGCCGGTCCGAGCTTCCAGGCCGCCATCATCAGCGGGTAGTTCCACGGGGCGATCGAGGCGACGACACCGACCGGGTCGCGGCGAATGAGACTGGTGCAGCCCGGCAGGTACTCCCCCGCGGCAGGGCCGATCGGAGTGCGACAGGCTCCGGCAAAGAAGCGGAATACATCCGCGATCGCTGGCATCTCATCGCTCAAGACCGCGGCGAGCGGCTTGCCGGTGTTCTGCGATTCGAGCGCGGCGTAATCGGCCGCCTCCGCATCGAGGTGATCGGCGATGCGCAGCAGCAGGGCCGCCCGGTCCTTCGGCGCGCTCGCTCCCCATGTGCCAAAGGCCTGCTCCGCCGCCTCGACCGCCGCGTTCACCTGCTCGGGAGCGGCTTCGGGCACGGCCGCGATCTTCGCCCCGGTCGCCGGGTCCAGGATGGCTTCCGTCGGCCCCTGACCGCGCGTAAGCCGGCCGCCGATCAACATCTCAGTCTGCATGATCGTCTCCGTCGTCTCTGGCGGGCGTCGCGGATACCGCAGCGAGTCGGCGCTTGCGGCCGCGGCGGCCGTATTTTATTATCACAGCCATAATATCAAAAGGCGAGTGAGCAGGCACATGAATTCCGACGTCATCATCACGTGCGCGATCACCGGGGATGATACCAAGGTCACCCGCAATCCCCACTGCCCGATCAGTCCGGCGCAGATCGCCGACTCGGCGCTCGAGGCGGCGCGCGCCGGCGCCGCCATCGTGCACATCCACGTACGCGATCCCGAGACGGGCGCCTTCAGCATGGCGACCCGCCACTACCGCGAGGTGGTGAAGCGCATCCGCGAAAGCGGCGCCGAGGTGATCGTCAACCTCACCTGCGGCATGGGCGGCTACATCTACGTCGGCGACCGCGGTCTCGAGAACACTCCCGCGCCGGGCACGGACTTCGTCAGCCAGGAAGAGCGCATGCGCCACGTGATCGAGCTCTGCGAGGAGGGACTTTATCGTCCCGATATCGCCACGCTCGATTGCGGCAGCCTCAACTTCGGCGATGGCAACCGCGCCTATGTCTCGACGCCCGATTACCTGCGCCGCGGCGCAGCCATCCTGCGCGAGCTGCGCGTGAAAGCGGAGCTCGAGGTATTCGACACCGGCAATCTCTGGTTCGTCAGGCAGCTCATCAAGGAGGATCTCATCCCGGCGCCCGCGCTCATCCAGCTGTGCACGGGCATTCCCTACGGCGTGCCGGCCGACACCGGACATCTGCTCGCCATGGTCAACACCCTGCCGGCAGATGCGGTCTGGACCTCCTTCGCCATCGGACGCATGCAGATGCCGTGGGTGGCGCAGTCGGTGCTCCTGGGCGGCAATGTCCGCGTCGGGCTGGAGGACAACCTCTACTTGAGCCGCGGCGTTTATGCGAGCAACGCACAGCTCGTCGAGAAGGCGCGCACGATCATCGAGGCGATGGGCGCGCGCGTGCTCACGCCGGCGCAGGCCCGAGAGCGCCTGAAGCTCTCCTGAGCGAGCGGCCTCGGTCCGACGGGAGGCATCGTGGCGGGACTGGCGATCTACCGCACCCGGATCGCTCCGGAGTGGATCGACTACAACGGCCACCTCCGTGACGCCTACTATGTGCTCATCGCAAGCCTCGCCGTCGATGCCCTGATGGAGCGCATCGGCATCGATGCCCGCTATCGGGAGGAGTCTCACTGCACGCTCTATACGCTGGAGATGCACATACACTATCTGCGCGAGATCGGCGCTGAGGATGCTCTGGAGGTGCTGGCGCGGATTCTCGGCGCCGATGGCAAGCGGATTCACCTCGCGCTCGAGTTGGTTCGAGAAGAAGGTCGGCAGGCCGCCGCCACGTGCGAGATGATGCTGCTGCACGTTCACCAGGGCGCCACGGTTCGGGCGGCCGCGTTCCCGGAAGGCGTGGCGGCCGCCATTGCGGAGCTGCGGCACGCGACCGGCGCCTTATCCGCCGACGGGCCCGGCTCCCGGCGCATCGAGCTGCGGGCACGATGACCTCCCTGAAGCGCCTGCTCTCGCCGCGGCACATTGCCCTGATCGGCGGTCAGTGGGCCGATGCGGCCGCGGCTGCCGCGCACGCCATCGGCTACGGCGGTGAGATCTGGCGCGTGCACCCTAGCCGCCCGGCGAGCGGCCCGAACATCTATTTTCGCTCGGTCGATGAGCTTCCCGAGGCACCGGATGCGGCCTTCATCGCCGCGCCGAATCGCGAGGTGCCCGCCATCGCCGCCGCTCTGGCCCGTCGTGGCGCCGGAGGTTTCGTGTGCTTCGCGGCTGGCTTTTCCGAGACCGGCACCCCCGAGGGACGGGCCCTCACCACCGCCCTCGAGAGCGCCGCGGGCGCCCTGCCCTACTTCGGCCCCAACTGCTACGGCTTCATCAACCTCTTCGACGGCGCGGCGCTCTGGCCCGACCAGGTGGTGGGCGCACGCCCGGCGCGCGGCGTGGCTCTCATCTGCCAGAGCGGGACCATCGGGTTGAACGTTCTATTCAACCAGCGCTCCCTCCCCATCGGCTATCTTCTCACCACCGGCAATCAGACCCGCCTTGCCGTGGAGGATCTGATCGAGACCCTCGCGGAGGATCCGCGCGTCAGCGCATTCGGGCTCTACATCGAAGGCATTCGGGATGCCGCACGCTTTGCGCGCGCGGTCGACAAGGCGCGCGCCCTCGGCAAGCCGATTGCCGTCGTCAAGGCGGGCCGCACCGAGGCGGCGGCGCGCACGGCGCACAGTCACACCGGCGCTCTGGCGGGAGCGGACGGCGCCTTCGAAGCGTTCTGCCGGCAAGCCGGGATCGCGCGCTGCGATTCCCTGGCGACGCTCTGCGAGACGCTGAAAGTGTTGCACGTCGCCGGACCGCTTCCCGGGCGACGGCTGCTCGTCCTGGGCGCCTCGGGCGGCGATATGGCCATGACGGCGGATGCCGCGAGGCATCTGGCGCTGGAGTTCGCCCCTTTTCCCGCAGATACCACCGCGCTCCTGCGCGAGCTCCTCTCGGAGCGGGTGGTGATCGCCAACCCCTTCGATTTTCATACACACATCTGGTTCGACCGGCCGCGCCTGCACGCGCTTTTCTCGATCGTGCACCGCGCCGGCTACGATGCGGTCGGCTTCATGGTCGACTGCCCGCCGGAGGGAGAGGCCGATCCGGCCAGTTATGTTGCCGCCATCGAGGAGTTCCTCGCCGCCTATCCCGGCGCTCCGGCCTGCGCGGCGTTGATCAGCTCGCTGCCGGAGTCGATGTCTGCCTCCACGCGAGCGCGCTGTCTCGCCGCCGGAGTCATTCCGCTGCAAGGCCAGCGCGAGGCGCTGGAGGCGCTCGATCATGCGGCGGCGATGGGTGCGGCGTGGACTCGCGGCGCAGCCGTGGAGCTTCGTCTGCCGCGAGCGGCCGGGCAGCCCGGGCCTGCGCCGCAACCGAGCCGCGCCCGCGGCAGGAGCCTGCCCGAGCACGAAGGCAAGGCGGCGCTCGCCGCTTTCGGCGTGCCGGTTCCGCGCTCGCAACTCGTGAGACCTGACGAGGCGGCGAGCGCCGCCCGCGCGCTTGGCTTCCCCGTGGTCATCAAGGCCGCCGGCCTCGAGCACAAGTCCGATGTCGGCGGCGTGGTGGTCGATGTGCGCTCGGCCGCCGAGGCTACCGCGGCGGCGGAGCGGCTGTCGCGGATCTCGGGCCTGGTTCTCATCGAGGAGATGGTGAGCGATGGTGTTGCCGAAGTGCTGATCGGCATCACGGCCGATCCGCAGTTCGGACAGCTCCTCGTGTTGGGCGCGGGGGGCGTCCTGACCGAGCTTTTGAAGGATACCGCCCTGCTGCTCCCTCCTTTTACCTCCTCGGCCGTTCAAGGCGCGCTCAGCCGCTTGGGGTTAGGCAGACTCCTAGGCGGCTATCGCGGCAAGCCCCCGGGCGATCTCCCGGCGCTGGTGCACACGGTGTTGGCCTGTGCGCGTTTCGCGGAGGAGAATGTGGATCGACTGCTCGAGCTCGACTTGAATCCCGTGATCGTGCGGCCCGCGGGGCTCGGTGCAGTAGCGGTCGATGCGCTGGTCCGCCTTGCCGAGGAGTCCTCAGATGACCGATGTTAGCGAGCTCGCCGGAATCAAGACCGCGGTGACGGATGCCGTTCTCGAGGTGACGCTGGATCGCCCGAAGGCGAATGCCATCGACCTGCCGGCGAGCCGCCGCCTCAACGAGATCTTCAGCGCCTTCCGCGACGATCCGGCGCTACGCGTCTGCATCGTGACTGGCGCCGGCGAGCGCTTCTTCTCCGCCGGCTGGGATCTCAAGGCTGCGGCGGCCGGCGAGGAGTCGGACGAGGATTGGGGAAGTGGCGGGTTCGGCGGGCTCAATCACCCCCGCAACCTCGACAAGCCCCTCATTGCCGCCGTGAACGGCATCGCCTGCGGCGGCGGTTTCGAGTTGGTTCTCGGCTGCGACCTCATCGTGATGGAGGAGCACGCGCGATTCGCGCTGCCGGAAATCAACGTCGCCGTGCTCGCCGATGCCGGCACCATCAAGTTGCGGCGGCGCATTCCCTACCACGTCGCGGTGGAATTCCTCATGACCGGCCGCTGGATGGAGGCCGCGGAGGCCAAGCACTGGGGCCTCGCCAACCATGTCGTGCCGCGGGGCCAGTCGCTTAAGAAGGCCCGCGAGATCGCCCAGCAGCTCGCCGCCGGGCCACCCCTGCTCTTTCCCGCGATCAAACAGCTCCTGCGCCACACGGAAATGATTCCCGAGCACCAGGCATTCGAGCTGCACGACAGCCTCGATGCCGTGCAGCGCGTGATCCGCTCCGAGGACCTGAAGGAAGGGGCGCGCGCCTTCACCGAGAAGCGCAAGCCGCAGTGGCGGGGACGCTAGCCGCTCCCAACGACGTGCCTGACTCCGAAAAGCGACGGTTCTGCCGCTAGACATATCACGTATGAGCGCCCATGCTTGCTGGGCGCGGTCTCGGATCTCCACGTCTCCGATTGGAGACGATCCGAGATCGAGCATGAGCTAGAGCGACAGGGCAAACCCGCCGAAAGGCGGGGACGCAAAGCTACCGGTCTAAGGGCGTTACAGTCTATGACAGCGGGGTTGCCACTCCACGTTTTCAACGTGTGAGCGCGCAAGCTCGTCCCCATAGGCGCTCTCCCGGCAGCGACTCGTACGTTCACTTCGGGGGAACCATGACATCGACGTCGGCGAAATACGCTGCCTGGTCGGGCACCAACATCGTGCATCGAGGCGCGGCGGCTGCGGGCACGTACATGATCACGCTATGCCGGCTCAGTGAGCCGATCTCGATTCGCCCGCCCCAATCACCGCATCTCAAGCCGTTCACATTCTTCACCAGTCGCGCGCGCGAGCCCGACGGCAGCGAGCCGCTGTACCTGCACATGGGGTTCTTCGAGACGCTGACCAACGCCGAGAGATGGGCGCAAGCCGTGCGCGGCCGCCATCCCGGCGCCATGGCGACCATGGCGCCGCCCCAGTTCCGGCAATTGCCCGTCGCCGCTATCGACCAGGTATTGCTCACCGACACGCAGGTGCTCAACATTCTGGAGACGCGTGGTCCGGCCTCGGGCGGGAACGGCGACGAGCGGGGGAGCGAGCAGATCGAGCTGCTCCGCCCGGACGATACCGTCACCCGGCGCGCTTTGAAGGAGGCCGTCGTCGAAGGCGCGCCGGTTTCCTTTGCCGTGCAGCTTCACTGGTCATCGAGACCGATCGACCTCGACCGTGTCCCAACTCTCCCGATGCTCAGGGCCTACACGCTCTATGCGGTCGAGAGCCGCCGCGCGAGCCGATCCTGCTTTTTCCTCAGACTCGGGTTCTTTGAAGATCCGGTCTCGGCGAAGCAAGTCGCCGCCGAGCTGCGCTCGAGCTTTGCCTCGGCAGCCGTAGTGCCGGTACTCGATGAGGAGATTGCACGCGCGCGAGAAGCCTGCACGGACACCTCGCCCATTCCTTGCCTCGTCCAGCACCGTCTCGATCCGGCACTTGCCACCGGCGCACCCGATGGCGGAGCAACGTCGAAGCCAGGCGCCGAGACAATCGAGCAAACACTCGCGCGCCTTGCCCAGCGGGAATTATGGAGCGACCCGGACTTTCTGAGCGATACCGGCGTGCGCCACCTGAAAGTGGAAGTAGAAGAGCGAACGTCCTCCAGTCGGCATTAGCGTCCTGCTCCGCTCGCGCGTCTAGCCCGGGTCGACGGAGGCTCGAGGGCGGCGTACCGAGGCTCTAAGGTAGTACCATGTGTACCGCCTCGGGTTAACCGGCGACGCCCTCGAAGTACCCCCAGAGTGCACGATGAATAGCATCCTACGGGTGCCCTTCGTTTCGGCCGTCTTCGGCATCATGGTCATACTCGGCCTGTGCGTTCCGGGTCCCGCGCTGGCTCAGTTCGGCGGCACGCCGCAGCAGGTGGCCGCTCAGCTGGCGCTCGAGAGGAGCTATCCCAAGATGCGCATTACGGATCAGTTCCTCCGGCTCGGCATTCCCGGCAATACCCTTGGGCAGACGGTAGGGGTGGCCGTGAATTCTCGCGGCGATCTATTCGTCTACGCGCGCAGCGATCCGCAGGGGATCGCCCGCGGCGGGCAGGCAGCGCGGCTTTATGAGTGGGGCCCCGGCCCCGAATACCGGTTCATGAAAGAGTGGGGTCCCCATAACTACGCCGAGTCGTTCGCGCACGCCGTACGGATCGACAGCCGGGATAATGTCTGGATCGTGGATGAGGGCTCGGGAATGATCGTCAAGTTCAATCCCCGTGGACAGGCCGTCGAATGGTTCGGACGGACCCCGGAAGCGATCGATTATCTCCAAACCTACATGGAACTCTTCGGGGATTCCGGCCTCGCCAACAGACCGGAGCATCCCGTGGGGCGGGTGGGCGAGTTCGACCGACCGACGGATGTGACCTGGGACTCCCATGGCAACCTCTTCGTCTCTGACGGCTACGGCAATTCACGCGTGGTCAAGATCACTCCGGGTGGAAGGTGGCTGAAGGAGGTAGGAACGTACGGTAGCGGTCAGGATCAATTTAAGACACCCCACAGCATCGCCGCCGACGATCACGACAACATATACATCGCCGACCGTGGCAATCGGCGGATTCAGGTCTACGACGACGAGCTGAGATATGAGCGAACGATTACCGGGGTGGGTATGCCCTGGGAGTTGTGCATCAGCCCGGGCTCGCCGCAGTACCTGTTCACCGGCGATGGGACGAATGGCAAGATCTACAAGCTGACTTTGAATGGGAACGTCGTCGGTATGGCTCAGACCAGCTTGGGCCATGGCGAGGACGATACGGGCGACCTTGTCCACGCCATTGCCTGTCCGGACGGCAGGACGCTCTACCTGGGCTCGGCCAGCATGTGGGACGTCCAGAGGATCACGATCCAGTAGAGGGTTTCCTGAAGGATTTGTCGAAACCCGGTGCGGCCGCTCGTCCATAGGGTGCATGGTGCATTCATCCACCGGAGCCTGCATATGACCCCCACGATTACCGCCTTCGAGCGGTCGCCCGATCGTGGCAGGGGATTGGCGCGCGACATGCGGGTTCGCTGGGCGCTCGAGGAGGTCGGCCAGCCTTACCAGGTTCGTCTACTATCGTTCAAAGCGATGAAGGAACCCGCGCATCTCGCGGTTCATCCGTTCGGGCAGATTCCGACCTATGAAGAAGGCGATCTTGCGCTGTTCGAGTCAGGGGCAATCGTGCTCCACATCGCGGAGCGGCATGCGGGCCTGCTGCCGGCGGATGCGAATGCCCGGGCGCGGGCGATCACCTGGATGTTCGCGGCCACTAACACGGTCGAGCCCCCGATCCTGGACCTGCAGACCGCCAGGTTTCTGGAGGGCGACAAGTCGTGGTACGCGGAACGCCTGCCTCTCGTTATGGAACGCATTCGTAAACGGCTACGCGAGCTTTCCGCCCGTCTCGGCGATGCCGACTGGCTCGACGGCGAGTTCAGCGCCGGTGACCTGATGATGGTGGCGGTGCTGCTCAGATTGAGACCGTCGGGAATGTTGGACGAATTTCCCAAGCTCTGCGCCTACGTAAGCCGCGGCGAAGCGCGGCCCGCCTACAAGCGTGCTTTCGACGCTCAATTGGCGGTATTCAACGCCGCGGTCACTGACCGCACGGAGTAATCCATGAGCCACTCATACACAGGCGGTTGTCAATGCGGCAAAGTGCGCTATGAGGTGAGTTTGGATCTCGGCGAAGTCCTGGCGTGCAATTGCTCCCGATGCGGCAGGCTGGGCTCCTTGCTCGCGTTTGCGCCCGCAAGTCAGTTCAAGCTGATCCAGGGCGAGCAGGATCTGACGACCTACGAGTTCAATCGGCGCATGATCCGGCACAAGTTCTGCTCGACTTGCGGAATCCAGTCGTTCGCCATCGGCAAGAACCCCAAGACCGGCGAGGCCATGGCCGCGATCAATGTGCGCTGCTTGGATGGCATCGACGTCGATCAGCTCAAGGTGCGCAAGTTCGACGGCAGGAGTCTCTGAGGCGACGGACCACCGCGTCGGGTTGCTATCGTGCAAATGCCTGGTCGAGGAAGTTGACGATCCGCTGACGGCCGTCGAAGCCGTGCCAGGGCTCCGGACTGGGCTCGCCGAAGATGCCGGCTGCCAGCGGGCCGTGGTCCTCGCGCGGGTACTCGATGAGTTCGACCGGGACACCCATCTGGCGCAGCGCGCGGAACATTTCCTCGCTCTGGCCGAGAGGGTCGGTGCGGTCGGCCTCGCCCTGGAGTAACAGGAGCGGGGTTCTGGCGTGCGCGGCGTAGGCGAGCGCGCTTTGCTTCCAGGCATCGCCCGTGCGCTCCCAGGGGAATCCGCCGTAAAACCAACGGTCATACCACGAGCCGTCTTCGGTGCCGTACTCACTTTCCTGATCGATGACGGGCGCGCCGGCGACGATCGCCTTGAAGCGCCTGGTCTTGCCTTCCATGAAGCCCGCCATCTCGCCACCATAGCTGTAGCCGATGAGCGCCATCTTCTTCGGGTCGAGCGGATAGTTGGCGAGCACGGCATCGACGCCGGCGAGGATGTCCTTGAGATCGCCGCCACCCATGTCATAGCGGTTCGCGGCGGCGAACTCAGCTCCATAGCCGGTGCTGCCCCGGGGGTTGGTGCTGAGCACGGCCCAGCCCTGGCCGAGGAGAAAATCGGTGAACGGACTCCAGTGGTCAACGAATGCGCCGGTCGGCCCACCGTGGACATTCACCACGAGCGGGACCTTGTGATCGGGGCTGGCCTGCGGCGGCAGATAGAGCAGGCCCTGAATGGTGAGGTTGCCCCTCTTCCAGGTGACGAGGTGAGAGGGCGCTGACGTCCACGCGGCCGGCGCGATGGCGGGCGTTGAGAGCGCGCGAGCCGGCTCCCCGAGAGACGCCGCGAAATAGAGCGTGGGCGGCTGCGTGCTGGAAGAACCGATCCAGACCCAACCCGTCTGCCGGGCATTGGTGCCGAGGTCCGAGACGGTGGCGATGTCGAAGTGCACGGGCGCGGGGTGGCCGGCGAGGAAGCGCAGAATGGTCGTATCGACGCCGATTTGAACCGGCTGGAGGATGGCGTCTCCGTCGGTGATCGGTCCGCCATCGATGCTGCCGTGAAAGCCGACACTGAGGTCGCGCACGGTGTGATCGGCGAGCGTGTACTGGTAGAGGTCAAAGTAGCCAGGAGGCGCTTCGGCCTGCGCCTGGGCGAGGAATTCAACGCGGGTGCCGTCGGCTGACCAAGCCGCGGTCTCGAGCGTTTTCGGCAGGGCCTCGAGCCGCCTCGGATGGGTGGGGTCGGCGACGCTGACCACCCACGCGGTGCGATCCGGCGCGATGTCGGCAAGATCGTTCATGCCTTCGGCGATGGCGAGGAATCTGTCGCCTTCGCGCGTCCAGTAGACGCTGTCGACATCCGGCGGAACGCTGGTGGGCCTGAGGCTTCCGGTTTTGGGGTCGAGGAGATACAGGCGCTTTCCGTGAGGATTGTGATCCACCCATACGGCATCGGCCTTTTCCGTCTGCTCCTTCTTCTCACCGGGGGTTTGCGGGTCGCGGATGAGAACGGCGATGGCGCGGCCGTCGGGGGCGATGAAGAATCCGCTGACGTCGCACTCGAGGGGCTGAGGTTTCGCCCCTGTCCGGGGAGCAGTCTTCACGCGCGGGATGGCGCCGGGCTCGGTGGATTCGTCGACCGGTGGTACAAGCTTGAGGTCGAAGGGATGGGCTTCGCCGCCGTTCATGGGCAGCTCGTAAAGCTGTGTGTACTGGCCACGATGAGCGAGGAACAGAATGGCGCTGCCGTCAGGCAGCCACTCGCCGCTGAACTCGCCCTGCTTCTGACCGAGGACAGAGTATGTGAGCTGGCGCGCGGTGTTGGCCCGAACGTCGATGAGCCAGAGATGAGCGCGGCCGCCGTCCGCGGTGGGATCGGAGACTTCGATCAGTACGCTGCGACCGTCGGGCGAGAGCCGCGGCGCGGAGATTGCGCGCACGTGGCGCAGATCTTCATTGGACGGGAAACGGCTCTGAGCCGCGAGCACGACCGGGATGGAGACGAGGCATAGAGCGGTGAGAAATGTGCGACCGAGGAGTGTGCGCATTGGTGGAAGTATACCTCTGCCACCGGTCAAGCCTCGCCTCGCTCGTGCGAAAGAACTCCCTCAGCCGCCGAGGGGCCGCAGGAGCGCGCGCGAGATGATGTGTCGCTGCACCTCGCTCGTGCCGTCCCAGATCCGCTCGATGCGGGCATCGCGCCAGATGCGCTCGAGCGGCATCTCCGTCATGAGACCCATGCCGCCGTGAATCTGCAACGCCTCGTCGGCGACCATCGCCAGCATCTCGGTCGCCTTCAACTTCGCGATCGCTATGTCCATGTCGTTGACGGTGTTCTCGCCGAGCTTCCAGGCCGCCTCGAGCGTCAGCAGCTCCGCGGCGCGCAGCTCCACGGCCATATCGGCGAGCTTGAAGGCCACGCCCTGGAACTTGCCGATCTGCTGCCCGAACTGCACCCGGTCGACCGCCCACTGCTTGGCATGCTCGAGCGCCCGCTCGGCGCGCCCGAGGCAGTTGGCCGCGACCTGCAGGCGCGTGGCGCCGAGCCAGGTGTTGGCGACCTCGAAACCCTTGTGGACCTCGCCCAGGACCGCCGACTTCGGCAGCCGGCAGTCGGTGAAGCGAAGGATGCTGTTGGTGTAGCCGCGGTGGGAGACGTTCTTGTAGCCCGGCAGCACTTCGAAGCCCGGCGTGCCCTTGTCCACCAGGAAGGCCGTCATGAGCCGCCGCACGCCGCGACTCGTGCGCTCCTCGCCCGAGGCGGCGAAGAGGATCGTGAAGTCCGCGTGGTCGGCGTGGCTGATGAAGTGCTTGGTGCCGTTGATGAGGAAATCCCCGCCCTGCAGCACTGCGTTCGTTTTCATGCTGCGCAGATCGGAGCCCGCCTGCGGCTCGCTCATCGCGAGGCACTCGACGCGCTCACCCCGCACGGCAGGCAAGAGATATCGCTCGCGCTGCTCGCCTTCGCAGGCGAGCAGAATGTTGGAAGGTCGCGCGACGCACGAGTAGTGCAGCGCGTAGCTCGTGCGCCCGAGCTCCTTCTCGTAGAGCACCCAGGTGACCGGATCCAGCCCCGCACCGCCCACTTCGGCCGGCATGTTGGCGGCATACAGGCCCGCAGCGATGGCTTTCGCCTTAAGCTCCTGCAGCAGCTCCGCGCGCACGCGACCGCTCTCCTCCACCTCCTGCTCGTGCGGAACGAGCTCGCGCTGCACGAAATCGCGCGTCGTCTTGACGATCAGCTGCTGCTCTTCGTTGATCGAGAATTGCATGCGAGTTACGCGGCCGAAGTGCCCGAGCCGGTGGCGGAGCGCTCCTGGCGCGGCTTCGCGGCGGCACCGGCGGCGGCTCTCGCCGCCCATTCGCGCAACATGGCCACTTGCAGACCCATGTGCTCGAGCTGCTTCTCTGCCGGCCAGTCGCCGCGGCTCGCCACCGTGCTTGCCGTCAGGCCGTTGATGAACGTCATGACCGAGCGCAGCACGCAGTCGCGCACTTCCGCCGGCCAGTGCTGCCACTCGGGCCAGGCGTGGGACAGGCAGCGCTCGTAGAGCCGCTGGTACTCCCGATGCACCCAGGCGTTGATGCGTTTCAAGCGCTTGTCGGCCGTGACCTGACCCCAGAACGCCGTCCAGAAGGCGCATTCGATGTAGCGCTCCTCATCGACGGGCAGCGTCTCGGCGAGCAACGCCAGCAGGTCCGGGCGCTCGCCCTCGCTGTTGCGCAGCAGGCGCTCATCGACACGGCGCAGCATCAGCCGCAGGGCGGCGACGATGATCTCCTGCTTGGTATCGAAATAGTGCGCCACCATCCCGGTGGTGTATCCGGCCTCGCGCGCGATGCGCACGACCGTCGCCTGCTCGAAGCCGTACTCGGCGACGACGCGGCAGGCGACCAGCGCGATCTCATCGCGGCGTCTATCGTGATCGACGATCTTGGGCATAAATGTTTCAGCCGTTCGGGGAAGGCGTCCTTGCGGATGCGCGATCCGCAGGCGTCGGCAATCCCGCATGGGCGATGCGCACCCTCTCGAGTCGCGCGTGCACCGAAGGCTCGAAGGGCGCGGCGCGGCCGGCACGGGTGTCCACGTGAACATACAACTGTCGAGCGGTGGCGATCAACGCCTCGTCCCGGCGGCGGTGCAGGCCGTGGTAAACCCGCACCCGCTTGGCGTCGAGCTCGAGCAGCTGCGTGGTGACGTAAAGCGGCTCGAGCGCTTTGGCCTCGGCAACGTGCGTGACGTGCGATTCCAACGTATACATGGCCCGTCCCGCTTTGCGATAGCCATCGTCCACTCCTGCCCACCGAAAGAGCGCATCCGTCGCATCGCCGAACACCTGCAGATAGCGTGAATCGGTCATGTGGCCGTTATAGTCGATCCATTCAGGGCGCACGTACGTCTCCAGCATGCGCACCGGAGCGCCGCCGCCCGCCGCCAGGGCCGCATCGAGACCTGCGCCTGCTTCGCGCCCGCTGCGCTCGTAGAGCCGCTCTTCCAGGTCCCGCAAGGTCGAACCGGCGCCGAGATCGAACTGCTTCAGCACCTGCTGGATGGCGAGGAGATATTCGTCGCGCAAGCGCTCGAGCTCGCGGATGGAGCGCCCGTTCGCCTGTGCCTGCGTGCCTTCGACCATGCGATCGATCAGCTCCTCGGTGAGCTCCGGCGCCTCGAGCCGCGTCCAGGGCCACTTCAGGCAGGGACCGAACTGCCGCAGCATGTGGCGCATGCCGGTCTCGCCGCCCGCGAGATGATAGATGAGGTTGGTTCCCATGCCCGCCCATCGCAGTCCGGGCCCGTAAACGATCGCATCGTCGAGCTCGCCGGTGCTCGCCACGCCGTCGTTGACGAGATGCAGGATCTCCCGCCACAACGCCTCCTGCAGCCGGTCCGTCAGGTGCCCGGGCACCTCGCGTCGCACCCGCAGCGGATGCATGCCGATCTCCCGGTAGAACCGCTCCGCCGCATCGAGCGCTGCGGCCGAGGTCCGCTGTCCGCCGACCAGCTCGACGAGCGGCAGCAGATAGACGGGATTGAAGGGATGAGCGACCAGGAAGCGCTCGGGCGCGGTCATCTCCCGTTGCAGGTCCGAGGGCAGGAGCCCCGAGGTGCTGGAGGCGATGACGACATCCGCGGGCGCAGCCCGGCTCACCTGCGCCAGCACCCGCTGTTTGAGCTCGAGTTGCTCAGGGATGTTCTCCTGGATGAAATCGGCCGCCCTGGCTATCACCTCGAGCTCGGTGGTGAAGGAGAGCTTGCCCTCGGGTGGGAGCGGGGCGAGCGTGAGGCGCGAGAGGGCGCCGCGCGCATTCTCCACCGCGCCCCGGATCCACGCCTCCATCTCAGGTCTCGTATCCATGGCGATGACGTCGATCCCGAGGTGCAAGGCGCGGGCGGCCCAGCCGCCGCCGATCACCCCAGTACCCAGAAGTCCCAGTACCTTGACCTGTCGCATCGCCGTCAACCCGCGTGCCTCCGACGGTTTCGAATCTTTATAATATAGCCGTGATAATATAACAAGTCCAGCGCGAGCCCCCTGCCCCCGGGGCGACCATCAGCCGTGGAGGGTGGCATCGATGGCGGGCGCGATTCCCGCAGTGGCCCCGCGGACCTCTGGCGGGTCGCTTGCCGGCTCGAGGCCGAGGTCGGCCGCCACCGCCGCGGCGCGGTCCTTTCCGAGATCGATCGAGCGGCAGGCGAGCAGATAGATGCCGGCGGAAACCGGCAATCCCACCAACATCGACAGGTCGACTCCGCCGAGCGCGCGGGCCACCGGTCCGGTGTAGTGGGGGCCGACGCTGAAGAAAGGGATCATTGCCGCGAAGCCCGCCCCATAGGCGAGAAGACCCCGCCATTGCCAACGGCCGTACATGCCGCGCGGATTGAAGATCTCCCGTACGGAATAGTGTCCTTTGCGCACGAGGTAGAAATCCACGAGATTCACCGCCGTCCAGGGCGTGAAGAGATAGAGAAGCACTGACAGCAGCTCGGAGAACCCGGCGAGAAAATCGCTCGAGGAGTCGAGCGCGATGGCCGTCGAGGCGATCGCCAGAAGACCCAACGCGGCGATGCGCTGGCCGACACCGCTCCTCAGCGGCCTGAAGGTATCGTACACGCTGAGCAGCGTGAGCGAGGCGCCGTAGAAGTTGAGTGTCGCTATGGTAACGAGCCCGAGGAGCGACCCGACCAGCAACACCGGGCCAAAACCCGAGGCAATGTGGTCCGCCGCGCGCTCGAGCGCCGCCGCCACATCGAGCTGCGGCGCGCTCGCCGCCGCAATGCTCCCCACCAGCATCATCCAGGCACCGCCCACGAAGGCGCCGACGTACGTCCACCAGAAAGAGGCGCGGACGCTCACCTCGCGCGGCAAATAGCGGGAATAATCCGAGACGTAGATCGACCAGCTCAACTGATAGGAAGCCGCCGCCAGCAATTCGGTGAGGAATGGCCCGGCGCGAAAGCCGGCCGGCTCCCACTGCGATGCCGGGATCTCGAGCAGCACCGCCCCTGCCGAGAATACCGTGAGGAGGACGATCATGACGAACGCCACCGTCCGCTGCGCCAGATGGATCGAGTCGTAGCCGATGATCGCGAGGACCGCGGCGAGCGCCGCGAAACCGATCATGACGGCGGCCGAATCCGCCGACACGTGGCCGTCGAGCTGATGGAGCGCCTGCGCCGCGAGCACCTGATTGAAGGAGTTGTAGCCGGTGTAGGTGACGAGGGCGACCGCCCAGACGAGCAGCGCCCCCACGTAGCCGAACTGCGGCCGCGACTGGATCATCTGCGGAAGGCCGAGCTGCGGTCCCTGCGCCGAATGAAACGCCATGAAGAAGGTGCCGATGGCGCAGCCGAGCACCACTGCCACCCCCGTCCAGAGAAGATTTCCTCCGAGCGCGATGCCGAGCACGCCGACGGCGAGGGTCGCGAGGTGCGCATCGCCGGAGAACCACACCGGCCAGAGATGCCACACTTTCCCGTGCCGCTCAGCGAGCGGCACATAGTCGATCGAGCGCTTCTCGAGCCAGCTGCGGGTCATGTCATCATTCTCGCAGACCGCCCGCTACCCCGAAAGGAGTAGGCCGACGGGCGGGTACCCCGAAAGGAATAGCCCGACGGCTCTCGCGCAGGGAATTTCAGCTTCGGGCACGCATGCTTAGACTGCGCGCCGAAGTTGAAAGGAGAACCATCGTGAATATCGGCGTAATCGAGATGATCGTCGCATGCGCTTTGCTTTCTGCGTTCGTGGCTGAAGTTCTGCTCGGCACTCTGCCCGGTGCGAGGTAGCCTCCTGCCGCAGCGATGCGACCTCAGGGGAGGATCGTTTTGACGATCGAGGCATCGAGCGCCTCGTACTCCGAATACGAGATGGTCTCGTAGAGCTCCTGCCGTGTCTGCATCTGCCCGATGAGGCTGCGCGGTCCGTCCTCGCGGCGGATGGTGGCATAGAGCTGCTCCTGGGCTTTGGCCGCCATGCGCAGCGCGCTCACCGGCCAGATCACCATCCGATAGCCCATCGCCTCGAACTCCGCCGCCGTGAAATAGGGAGTGCGGCCGAACTCCGTCATGTTGGCGAGCAGCGGCGCCTTCACCCGGCGCGCGAATTCGCGGAACATGTCGGCGGTGGTGAGCGCCTCGGGAAAGATGGCGTCGGCGCCCGCATCGAGGTAGCGCTGGGCGCGCGCTACGGCGCCATCGAGCCCCTCGCTCGCGGCGG
This sequence comes from Steroidobacteraceae bacterium, assembly GCA_035252605.1. GTDB lineage: Bacteria > Pseudomonadota > Gammaproteobacteria > Steroidobacterales > Steroidobacteraceae > 13-2-20CM-66-19. Next base: position 26,792 of record DATFCZ010000112.1, on the reverse strand, counting down.
CATCGGTGCGCGCGATGATGTAGAGGTGCCGCCGCGCGCGCGCCGCCGCGGCGATCTTCGCCGCCATGTCCTCGGGCGAAGCGAGCTTCTTGTCGTTCAGGTGGCCGCATTTCTTCGGCAGCAGCTGATCCTCGATGTGCACCGCCGCGGCGCCGGCATCCTCGAAGGCTCTCACCATCTGCATCACGTTGAGCGCCTCGCCGTAGCCGGTGTCGCCGTCCACCAGCAGCGGCAGGGCCGAGGCGCGGCTCACCTGGCGGATGAAGAAGCAGACATCCTCGACCGTGATGATGCCGAGATCCGGCAGCCCCATGGAGGCACTCACCGCTGCTCCTGAAAGATACAGCGCTTCGAAGCCGTGCCGCTTCGCCTGCAGCGCCGCAAGACCGTTATAGGCGCCGGGCAAGCGCACGATGCCGCCACGGCGGACGAGCTTCGCGAAGCGCTCACCCGCGGGCTCTTCCGGCAGAGTCTTTCCGACGAGATAAATGCTCATGAGAACGCCCGAAGGTCAGATGGCAGTCAGATGACGTAGAGGTCGACGTATTCGTTGACCGGCGTCTGCTCGAGCCGGGCCCGGTCGAGGGAGATCGCCGCGATCGCCTGCTGCCGCTTCGGCGGGAAGCGGCGCGCGAGATTGCGGCGGAATTTCGCCACCAGGAGCGGGATGCCCTGCTCGCGCCGGCGCCGATGTCCGATTGGATATTCCACCACGAGCTCATCGAGGGTGCGGCCGTCCTTGAGCGTCACGGTGACCGCATTCGCAATGGAGCGCTTCTCGGGATCGAGATAGTCGCGGGTGAACTGCGGGTCCTCGACGCATTCGATCCGCGCGCGCAGCGCATCGATGCGCGGATCGCGGGCAACCTCATCCTCGTAATCGGCGGCCGTGAGGCGCCCGAAGATGAGCGGCACCGCCATCATGTACTGAATGCAGTGGTCGCGGTCGGCGGGGTTGGCGAGCGGACCTTTCTTGTCGATGATGCGGATGCAGGCCTCGTGGGTGCGCACTCGGACGTGCTCGATGTCATCGGCGCTCTTGCCCAGCGCGCGCAGGCGCTCGTGCAGCTGCATCGAGGCCTCCACCGCGGTCTGCGAGTGAAACTCCGCCGGATAGGAGATCTTGAAGAGCACGTTCTCCATGACGTAGGAGCCGTATCCGCGCTGGAACTTGAACGGCTGCCCCTTGAAGAGCACATCGTAGAAGCCCCAGGTCTTTGCGCTCAGCACCGAGGGGTAGCCCATCTCGCCCGTGCGGGCGATGAGCGCGAGACGTACCGCGCGGCTGGTCGCATCGCCGGCCGCCCAGCTCTTGCGCGAGCCGGTGTTGGGCGCGTGCCGGTAGGTGCGCAAACTCTGTCCGTCCACCCAGGCAAGCGACAGGGCGTTCACGATCTGCTCGCGGGAGAGGCCAAGGAGGCGGCCGACGACCGCGGTCGAGGCCACCTTCACCAGCACGACATGATCGAGACCCACACGATTGAAGCTGTTCTCGAGCGCGATCACGCCCTGGATCTCGTGCGCGCGGATCATCGCCGTGAGCACGTCCTTCATCAGCAGCGGCTTCCTGCCTTCGGCGAGCGCCTGGCGCGACAGCCAGTCGGCGGTGGCGAGAATGCCGCCCAGGTTGTCGGAAGGATGGCCCCACTCGGCGGCGAGGAACGTGTCGTTGAAATCGAGCCAGCGGATCAAGGCGCCGATGTTGAACGCCGCCTGCACCGGATCGAGCTGAAACTGCGTCCCCGGCACCTTGGCGCCGTTTGGCACCACGGTGCCCGGCACGATGGGGCCGAGGAGCTTCACGCACGCGGGGTACTCGAGCGCCTCGAGGCCGCAGCCGAGCGTGTCCATGAGGCAGTAGCGCGCCGTCTCGTAGGCGAGCTCGCTTTTGATGTCGGCGCCGAGCACGTAGTCGGCGATATCGGTGAGCACCCGGTCCGGGGCGGGCCGGGCGGCATCGTGGGATGAGGACATGGACTCTCGCGTCGCTGTCAGGAGCGTTCAGGAGCGTTTGTCGATGGGTACGAAGCGCAGCGGCTCGGGCCCGATATAGTTGGCCGTCGGTCGGATGATCTTGCCGTCCGAGCGCTGCTCCATGGCGTGCGCCGCCCAGCCGGTGGTGCGCGCGATGACGAACAGCGGCGTGAACATCGCCGTCGGCACACCCATCATGTGATACGACACGGCCGAGTACCAGTCGAGGTTGGGAAACATTCGCTTGGCATCCATCATCACCGACTCGATGCGCTCGGCGATGGCGAACATCTTCATCTCCCCGGCTTCCTTCGAAAGGCTCCGTGCCACCTCCTTGATCACCTGATTGCGCGGATCCGACACCGTGTACACCGGGTGGCCGAAGCCGATGATCACCTCTTTGTTGGCGAGGCGCGCGCGGATGTCGCTCTCGGCCGCCTCGGGACTGTCGTAGCGCTTCTGGATCTCGAACGCCACCTCGTTGGCGCCGCCGTGCTTGGGTCCCCGCAGGGCGCCGATCGCCCCGGTGATGCAGGAGTAGAGGTCGGAGCCGGTGCCCGCGATGACGCGCGCGGTGAACGTCGAGGCGTTGAATTCATGCTCGGCGTACAGGTTGAGCGAGGTGTGCATGGCGCGCACCCAGGAGGCGGATGGGGTCCTGCGGTGCAGCAGGTGAAGGAAATGACCGCCGATCGAGTCGTCCTCCGTCTCGACGAGCGGCGCATGGCCGTTGTGGCTCACGTGATACCAGTAGGCCAACATGGAGCCGAGCGAGGCGATGAGGCGATCGGCGATGTCGCGGGCGCCGGCGGCGCTGTGATCGTCCTTCTCGGGCAACGCGCAGCCGAGCGCCGAGACCCCGCTGCGCAACACGTCCATCGGATGGGCGGCGGCAGGCAGCGCATCGAGGACGGCGCGTACGGCGGCGGGCAGGCCGCGCAGCGCCTTGAGCTTGCTCTTGTAGGCCGCGAGCTCGCCTCGGGTCGGCAGCTTGCCGTGGATGAGGAGGTGAGCGATCTCCTCGAACTCGCACGTGGTGGCGATCTCGAGGATGTCGTACCCGCGGTACTGCAGATCGTTGCCGGTGCGGCCCACGGTGCAGAGCGCGGTATTGCCGGCCACCACGCCGGAGAGGGCGACGGATTTCTTCGGTCTCGGCCCCGTCGTTGCCGGCTCGTCGGGATGGGTCATGGTGGCCACTGTAGTCGCCCAAAGATGGCAAAGAAAATACGTTGAAGCTGGCATCTTTATATGAGAAAAGTATAGTCATGGAGCTGCGCCATCTCCGGTACTTCCTCGCCGTCGCGGAGGAGCTCAATTTCACTCGCGCGGCCGAACGGCTCGGGATCTCCCAACCACCGCTCACCCAGCAGGTGAAGGCGCTCGAGGCAGAGCTCGGGGTGACTCTGCTCGACCGCTCCGCTTACCGCATCGAGCTCACCGATGCCGGCCGCGTCTTCGCCGTGGAGGCGGCGCGCATCCTGGGCGATGCGCGCAGCGCCGTGCAGGCGGCCCGGCGGGCGGCGAGCGGCGCCACCGGACGGGTGCGGGTGGGGTTCACGGAGTCGGCCTCCTTCAATCCCCTCGTCACCTCCACCCTCCGCAGCTTTCGCTCGGATTTCCCCGCCGTAGAGGTATCGTTGGAAGAGCATCCGTCCACGGAGCTGATCGTGGCGCTGCGGGAGGAACGGATCGATGCCGCCTTCGTGCGCCCGCCGCTGCCGGCCGAGCGGGGCCTGGCGCTCGATCTGCTCGAGAAGGAGCCGCTGGTCGTGGCCGTCCCGAGCGGACATCCGCTGGTCAAGCGGCGGGAGGTGGACCTCGGCTCCCTTGCCGCGGAAACCTTCATCCTCTATCCGCGCGCGGTGCGGCCGGGCCTGGCGGATACCGTCGTCGCCGCCTGTCAGGCGGCGGGATTCACGCCCAAGGTCGGCCAGTACGCGCCGCAACTCTCCTCCACCATCAATCTCGTGGCGGCATCGCTCGGCATCTCGATCGTGCCCGAGAGCATGCGCTGCTTACAGGCACTCGCCGTTGCGTATCTGCCGCTGCGCGGCGAGCCTTTGCACGCATTGCTCGGCGTCGCGTACCGCACGGGGGAAGGTTCGGCGGTGGTGCGCAACTTCATCGATGCGGCGCGGCGGGGCCGCAGCGCAGCCGCTGCCGACTCGAATGCGATCGGGAGGGCGTCATGATTCAAAGCTTCAGCGATCACGCGGCGAACGAGCGCACCTTTCTCGCCTGGGTGCGCACCGGGATCGCGGTGATCGCCCTCGGGTTCGTCATCGAGAAGTTCAACCTCTTCGTGCTCACGCTCGCCCGGACCGCGATTCTCGGGCAGAGCGCGCGCCTTGAGCGGCTCTCGGGATCGCTCGGGCGCTACGAGGGGCTCGCCTTCATCGCCGGTGGCATCGCGCTCATCGTGCTCGCAACCACCCGCTTCGTCAGGACCACGGCGCTGATTGATGATGCGAAGACGCATCTGGCGAGGAGCATCCGCGCGGAGCTGATCGTCTCGGCCGCGCTGATCGTGCTCATTGCGAGCTACAGCATCTATCTCGCCTTCGACTGACCGAAGGGCCGGTGCCGCCCCGCCTCGAGCCTTGCCTCGGCCTTGGTGGCCGGTTGGAACGGACCTCCCCAAGCTGCCGTTATAGTCCCAGGCCGCCCGTCCATGACCATCGCCTGCACCGATTGCGGAACGCTCACCGACATTCCCCCGCTGCGCTGGGGAGCGATCGCAATCTGTCCGACCTGCGACAACCGGCTGGAGCGCACCAACGGACGCAGCATCAACGCAGCCCTCGCCTGCGCCTCGGCCACGTTCGTGCTGCTTTTCCCGGCCAACCTGGCGCCGCTCATGCGCGTCTCGATGCTCGGCATGACGCGCGAGAGCAGGCTCGGAACGGGTGTCCTCACCCTGTGGCAGCATCAGTGGGTGATCGTCGCGATGTTGGTCGCGGCATTCGCCGTGATCCTGCCCTTCATACGCTTCGGGCTTCTCTCGGTCGTGCTCGGCCTGTTGCAATTCGGCCGGCGGCCGCCCTGGTTGGGAGCCGCCTTCCGCTGGTCGCTGCATCTCGACCAATGGGCCATGCCGGATGTCTTCCTCATCGGCAGCGCCGTCGGCTACAGCCGCATCGCGGCAGCGATGCCGGTGGCGATCGGTTGGGGCGGCATCTGCCTCATCTTCGCGGCCTTTCTCTGCATGCTCTCGCGCGCGACCCTCGATGCGCGCGCGGTGTGGCGAGTTCTCTCGCCGGAGAGCGAGGCGCCGCCGGAGGGTGAACCCGTCATCGCCTGCCGATTTTGCGATCTCGTGCGACCCGCGCAAGCCGAGGGCTCATCCTGCCCGCGCTGCGGTCTCGCGCTGCGATCGCGCAAACCCGACTCCATGTTGCGCACGACGGCGCTCGTGATCGCGGGATTCGCCTTCTTTCTCCCCGCCAACATCTACCCGATGAGCATCGACCGGCAGTTCGGGGTCGTCGTGCCCCATCGGATCGTCGATGGCATCGAGGAGCTCTTCCAGGCCCACCTCTGGCCTCTCGGGGTGCTCATCTTCTTCACCAGCATCGCCATTCCGGTCCTCAAGCTCGCGGGGCTGAGTTGGTTTCTCATTTCCGTCTGGAATGGCAGCCGGCGGCGACTCGTCACGAAGACGCGCCTCTGTCGGGTGATCGATGAGATCGGACGCTGGTCCTGCGTCGATGTCTTCACCATCGCCGCCTTCCTGCCGCTCATGCAGTTCGACGGCATCGTGAGCACCGACGCCGCCAACGGCGCCCTGCCCTTCCTGTTGGTGGTCGTGCTCACGATGCTGGCCTCGCACGCATTCGATCCGCGGCTCATGTGGGACGCCGCGCTCGCGCGGCAGCAACGCGATCACCGGGGAGCGACGTCATGAACGCCGAGCGCCGGCTGAGCGAGCGCAGGCGGACGGTGGCGATCGACCGCCGCAGCTGGTGGCCTGGTTGGATCTGGGCGGTGCCGATCGCCGCGGTCGGCATCGTGCTCTGGCTGCTGTTGCGCTCGATCGCCTCCCGCGGCATCGATGTCACGGTCATTTACGACGATGCCGCCGGCATGCAACCGGGCAACACCCGGGTGATGTATCACGGGCTCAACGTGGGCAGCGTCACGAGCGTCGCCCTGGCGAGCGATGACCGGCACGTGATCGCTCATCTCAACATCGACGGGCAGCTCGCCCCCAAAATCACTACCGGCACGCGCTTCATCCTCGAGGGCGCGCACCCGAGCCTCTCGGATGTCTCCTCCCTGCGGGCGCTGATCGCCGGCCCCACGATCGTCCTGGTACCCGGGCCAGGCGAGCCCGCGCGACGGTTCATCGGCACGGAGGGAGGTCCGCGCGAGACCCTCGCGGTGTCACTGCCCTATGAGGTCAGCTTCGGCGGCGCGGTCGGGCAGCTCAAGGCGCACGCGCCGGTCATGCTGCGGGGCTTTCGCGTCGGAGAGGTCACGAGCGTCGGACTGTCGATCGATCCGCGGACCGGACGGATCTCGACTCCGGTGCTGCTCGCCCTCGACCCGACACGCTTTCACCTCGCCGGGACTCCGCCGCCCCGTGGGGACTGGAAGCCGATCATGGACGCGACGCTCTCGAAGCTGATCGGGGAAGGCTTGCGCGCGCGTCTGACACGTGCCGTACCGCTGGTGGGCGGCGAGCAGGTGGATCTCGACATGGTTCCCGATGCGCGCGCGGCGCAACTCGGGACTTCGGGGCGCTACGCCCAGATCCCGGCCGCCGAGGCAGGCGGGCTCGAGCGCCTGCCGGCCGAGATCGGCTCGCTTCCCCTCACCCAGATCGCCGACAACCTGCGCACGATCACCGATCAGCTGCGCTCACTCACCTCCTCGCCGCAGCTGCGCGACAGCCTCGCCCATCTCGATGCAACCCTCGCGACCCTCGAGCGGATCTCACGCCAGGCGGGGCCGCAGGTCGCGCCGACCCTGCGTGAGCTGCGATCGACCACCGCCAGCCTGCGCGCGGCCGCGGGGCAGCTGGATGCGACGGCGGCGGCTGCCAGGCTCGCCATGGGCGCCAGCCCGGCGGCGCCGAGCGGTAATCTGCAGCATGCGCTCGATGAGCTGGCGGACGCCGCGCGGGCGGTGCGCTCGCTCGCGAATTATCTCGATGAGCATCCGGACGCCCTCCTGCACGGGCGCCGGGCGCCTTCGCATTAGCCGCCGTCCGCCGGCAGCTCCTCCACCCAGCCGCGCCAGAGCGACAACAGCGCCGCCATCAGCGCCGGGCCGATGAAGATGCCGACGAGTCCGAAAGACTCGACGCCGCCCAGGATGGCGAGCAGCGCCCAGAGAAACGGCAGCTTCGCGCCCTCCCCGATGATGACGGGACGGACGAAATGATCGGCGATGAAGAGCACCAGCGTGCCCGCCGCGGCGACGACGATCGCGCCCGCGATCGAGCCGCGCACCACCAACACGATCGCGACGGTGCCGAACACGATGGGCGCGGCGAAGGGGATGGTCGCAAAGACTCCGGTGATCACGCCCGAGAGAATCGGATGCGGCGCATGAGCGAGCGCGTAGACGCCGCACATGATCGCCCCCTCGCCGACAGCGACGAATACGATGCCGTCCACGGCCGCGCGGATCGCGCTCACCACGCGCCGCAGCAGCCGGTCGACCGAGGATCCGAAAAGACGCCGGAACAGCTTCGGCACCTGCAGGCTGAGGCGATCCCGGTTGAGGTAGACGAAAAAGAGCGTCAGGAGTGTGAAGGCGAGCGTGACGATGCGACGCGCCACCTGCACGCCGACGACCCGCGTCCACTCGATCAGCGCGGGGTTGGCGCGTACGTGTCCGGGGGTGCCCCCGCCGCCGGGGCCGAGATACTGCAGCCAGAGCTCGCGCACCCAGTGGCTGAGCCAGGGTATCTGCACCAGCCACGAAGGCAGGGGCGGCGGCCCGCTACCCGCGGAGGCGGCAAACTCCTTGACGAGTGCGATCGCCTCGCGCCCGGCCACCACTCCTCCGTAGATGAGCGGCACCACCAGCACCATGCCGAGGATGACGGTGAAGGTGAGCGCGGCCCATACATCGCGCCGCCGGCCGCCGAACTTCGCCAGCCACCGCTCGTACATCGAGGAGGTCGCGATGGCCAGCACCACCGCCCAGCAGAGCGCCGGGATGAAATGCCGCAGCATCCACGCCCCTGCCAGCACCAGCGCGCCGATCAGCACGTAGCGCGCGGTCTTCTGGGCAATCGTAGCGTTCTCGAGGGGCACGCGGAAAACTCCGGGTCAGCTCGCGCCTATGGTACATGCGGCTTGGAAAGGCCGCCCGCCACCCGGAATTGGCGCTCAGCCGCTGGTCCGCCGCGGGACGGATTCGACGATGAGCGGCCCGCGATGGACCGTCCAGCTGACGCCGACATGATCGTCCGAGGAGCGCACGAAGCTCAGGTCCACGAGGCCCTCACCCACGCGCAGCCGAGTGAGCGCGAGACGATCGACGCCTCGCGGCAGCCGTGGATCGACGATCCGCAACCGCTGCTCGAGCGCGTCAGGCTCGAGCCCGAGAAGGCTCACGAGCGCATAGGGCATGGCGGCCGCCGCCCAGGCCTGCGGGCTGCAAGCCACCGGATAGCGCACCGGATGCCCCTCGGCGGGGCCGCGCTCGAAGCCGCCGTAGAGCTCGGGCAGGCGGTGGCCGCGCAGTCCGCCGGCGGCCTCCTGAAGCGCCGCGAACACCTGTTGCGCTTCCGAATCGCAGCCGTAGCGCTTGAAGCCGGCGAGGATGAGGGCGTTATCGTGCGGCCAGACACTGCCCAACTGATAGCTGAGCGGGTTGTAGCGCTGCTCCCGGCTCGAGAGCGTGCGGATGCCCCAGCCGCTGAACATGTCCGCGCACATCAGCCGCCGGGCGACCGCGCGCGCATGCTCGGCCGATGCGATGCCGCTCCACAGCACCTGTCCCGCGTTGGAAGCGATCACCTCCGCGGGCCGGCCGCCCTGCTGCAGCGCGAGCACATAACAGCCGAGGCTCTCGGACCAGAAGTCGCGCTCGAACCGCTCGCGCAGCTCCGCCGCACGGGCGATGAGCGAGCGCGCGCGCTGCGGCTCGCCGGTGAGCTCGAGAAGCTTCGCGCCCGAAACCCAGGCGCGATAGAGATATCCCTGGACCTCGCAGAGCGCGATGGGCGGAGTGGTGAGCGAGCCGTCCGCATTCGTGATCGCGACTCCCGAGTCCTTCCAACCCTGATTGACGAGACCGTTGCCGTAGGCCCCCCGGTAGTCGAGATAGCCATCGCCATCGCTGTCGCCGTATTGCTCGATCCAGTCGAGCGCCGCATCGAGGTTACCGCGCAGCTCGCGGATGAGCGCGAGATCCCCCGACCAGGCGAGATACTCGCCGAGCAGGATGACGAAGATCGGGGTTGCATCGACCGTACCGTAGTACACCGGGCTCTGCGGGATCTCGCCCAGCCGCGCGAGCGTGCCCTGGCGCATCTCGTGCGCGATCTTGCCGGGCTCGGCGTCGCGGTAGGAGTCGCAGCGGCTCGCCTGGCATTTCGCGAGCACCCGCGCCGTCTCCCCGGCGATGGCGGGGCGAAAGCCACAGACCTCGAGCGCAGAAAGCGCCGAGTCGCGGCCGAAGAGCGTGGCGAACCAGGGAATGCCGGCCGCGATGTAGTGCGGCCCGCCGTGAAATGGCGTGCGCAGCAGTTTGAGATCGAGGAGGCTGCGCCGGAGGATCCGCTCGAGCACCGGATCGCCGCTCGCCTCGGCGCTCGAGTCGAGCCACTCGCGCCCTTCCCGCTGGCGTCGGTGGAGGATTTCACGGGGATCGCAGCCGCCGGCGGCGCTCTGCGCACCGGCATCGCCCAGGCGCGGGGCGATCGCGACCGTGAGCTCGCGCCGCTCGCCCGAACCCAGATCGAAATCGAACCGGGCGCGCTCCCCGGTGAGCCGACTCGGCGTCGGCGAGAAGCTCCAAAGGGTGAGCTGTAGCAGCCCGTCGCGAGCCACCGAGCGCAGCGTCACGTGCCGCGCGTCCTTGATTTCGGCGGCCAGAAGATTCGGCGCCGGCGGGTCGGCCATCCCGCGCAGGGCGAAGATGTCGATGAAGTCCGCCGCAAAGGCGAGCTCGAGCGACAGGTGCACCGGATCGGCGCCGAAGTTCGTGAGGGCGATGATCTCGTGGACTGCGCCGTCGCCGACCATTCGGTCGCGACGGACGGCGATGGTGTGTGGCGCGATACAGCCGCGCGTGCCGGCCTCGAGCTGCGGATTACCGAGCACGTGAAAGGTCCACGTCCCGCCACCCTCGTGGCTCGAAAGCGGCACCAGCGCCTCGCCGTTGAGAGTCAGTTCGTAGCGGCTGACGAAGCGCGTGTCGCGATAGAAGAGTCCGAGCCCCTGACCCTGCCGGTGCGAGCCGGGAACGTTCCCGCTCGAATCACACACCAGGATCATCTCCGACTCGGCGAGCACGACCGAGTCGGCCGGGTGGTGCGCGCGCGAGGCGTGGTGGGCGGTCAGCGACCGCTCGCGATTGCGGTGCTGGCTATCGGTCAGATCGCCTGGAAGGGTCTCGCTCGAGCTCATGGGACAACCGACTGCGCGCGAGGATCGGGGCCTCGAGCGTCAACGCCGGCGGCAGCCCTTGCCGCAAGCGCCGTTCCCATCCAGGCCGCCGCCGGTTTTCCAGCCCGTTGGCCTGCCACGTCGGAACCCGGGCCGCGCCCGCGCGTTCGCGCAGAGTGAGAATGCTCGAGACACGGCGCAGCAAAGTAGTGGTCGTCACCGGCGCGAGCGCCGGTGTTGGCAGAGCGGCGGCGCGCGAGTTCGCCCGTGGCGGCGCCGATGTCGCCCTGCTGGCGCGCAACGGCGATGCGCTCGAGCACGCGCGCGCGGAGGTCGAGAGCTACGGCCGGCGAGCGCTGGCCATCCCGGTGGACGTCGCGGACGCGGATGCCGTGGAGCGCGCCGCGTTCGCCGTCGAATCACAGCTCGGCCCGATCGACGTCTGGGTCAACAACGCCATGGTGACCGTGTTCTCGCCCGTGGCGCTGCTTCAGCCGGAGGAGGTCCGCAGGGTCACCGAGGTGACCTATCTCGGGACCGTCAACGGCACGCTCTCGGCGCTGCGGCGCATGCTGCCGCGCGACCGCGGCTCGATCGTCCAGGTGGGCTCGGCGCTCGCCTACCGCTCGATCCCGCTGCAGGCGCCCTACTGCGGCGCGAAGGCCGCGATCCGGGGTTTCACCGACTCGCTGCGCACCGAGCTCATTCACTCCGGCAGCCGGGTGCGCCTGACCATGGTGCAGATGCCGGCACTCAACACGCCGCAGTTCGACTGGTGTCGAGCCCGCGTGTCCCAGAAGCCGCAGCCGGTGCCGCCGATCTTCGAGCCCGAGGTGGCGGCACGCGCCATCGTGTGGGCTTCCCGTCACAAGCGCCGGGAGGTCTACGTCGGCGGCAGCACGGTGGCGGCCATCTGGGGCAACCGCCTGGCCGCGCCGCTCCTCGACCGCTACCTCGCACGGTCCGCCTACCGAGCCCAGCTCGCGCCGGAGCCGATCGAGCCGGACCGGCGCGACAACCTGTTCCAGCCGGTGCCCGGAGATCATGGCGCGCACGGCAGGTTCACGGATCAGGCGAGCGACTCGAGCCGCGAGCTGTGGATGACCACCCACCGCGCCTGGCTCCTGGCCGCGTGCGCAGTCGGGGCGGGGCTCTTGTCGCTAGGCGCCGCGGCGGCGCGCTCGCGGCGCGGCCACTGATTCTAACTCGATCCCGGCTCGCTATCTCAGGGGAAACCCCGATCGCGTCGCGTAATCGACGGTCGAGAGTCCGAAGAGAAACATCAACCAGAAAAAGCCGGCGGCGGCGAACACCCACTTGAGCGAGGGCCGGCCGCGCAGTTTCATGAAGATGATGAAGACGATCGCCGCCTGGGTGGCTGCGATCCCGAAGTGCACGATCGGCTGGAATATCGGTCCGATCGGCTCGTACGCGGCGAGCACGGAGAGCCCGAGCAGCAGCAGCAGCACGGCCCAGCCGATCACGTAGGGACCGATCGGCTCCGGAGGCATTCTCGCGCTCATGGCCCCGCCCTCCCGAGCGGATAGATGCAGGCGAAGAGGAAGAACCAGACGGTATCGACGAAACTCCAGTAAAGGCCGATCACCTCGAGCGGCGCGTCGTACCCGGGGGAGAACGCACCTTGCGCCGCCCGCACCGTCAGCATCAGCACGAGGACGATTCCGACACTCAGATGGATGGCGTGCAGCCCGGTCGAGATGAAGTAGAAGCACCAGAAGATCTCCGTGGGTCGGTGCTCCCCCGGCTTGAAGACATAGTCGATGACGGGCACGGAGTGGGCGGCCACATCCTTTGCGTACTCGTAACCCTTCACGCCGAGGAAGGTGAGCCCGAGCGCCGCGGTCGCGGCAAGCAGCAGCACGAGTGCGCGCTGCTGATCCGCCTTGGCCGCGCGCACCGCGAGGACCATGGTGAGGCTGCTCGTGATCAGCAGCGCCTGATTGATGCTCCCGAGGAGAATGAAGCTGTCGTGGCCCGCGAGGCTGAACTGCTCCGGGTAAGCGACCCGATAGATCATGTAGGTGAAGATCAGCGCACCGAAGAACATGATCTCGGTCGCGATGAACACCCACATGCCGAGCTGCGCGGTCTCCGACTGCTGTGCGCTGTCGGTGTACTGCTCTTGGAGACGGCCGCTAAACATCTGCTTCTCCGAAGTGCACCCCATCCTGGGTGGTGTAGCTGTCGTCGCGCGGATCGTAGCGGTACGGCATCTCCGTGACGAGCGGAGTACGAGTGAAATTCTCCTTGGGCGGAGGTGAGGAGGTCCGCCATTCGAGGCCGGTGGCTCCCCAGGGATTGGGCCCGGCACGCCTGCCGTAGAAGAGCGACCAGGTCAGATAAATGAGTGGCAGGGCGTAGGCGATCGCCAGGATGGAGGCGCCCGCCGAGGAGAGCACGTTCCAGGTCTGCAGGTCCGGCGCATACGTGTAGTAGCGGCGCGGCATGCCGAGGTAACCCAGGATGAACTGCGGCAGGAAGGTGAAATTGAAGCCGACGAAGGTGAGAATCGCCGCGTATCGGGCCCACATTTCCGGATAGCGCCTGCCGGTGATCTTCGGCCACCAATAGTGCAGACCGCCAAAGTAGGCGGAGACGGTGCCGCCCACCATGATGAAGTGGAAATGCGCGATGACGAAGTACGTATCCTGCAGGTGGATGTCCGCCGAGAGCGTCGCCAGAATGAGCCCGGTGAGGCCGCCGATCGTGAACAGACCTACGAAGCCGAGCGCGTAGAGCATCGGGGCGTCGAAGGAGATCTGCGCGTTGTGCAGCGTCGCCGTCCAGTTGAAGACCTTGATGGCCGAGGGCACCGCGACGATGAAGGACATCAGCGAGAAGAACACCGCGGAGGCGAGCGAGATACCCGCCGTGAACATGTGGTGGCCCCAGACGAAAAAGCCGATGACCGCGATCGAGATCAGCGCATAGCACATGCCCTTGTAGCCGAAGACCGGGCGGCGCGCGAAGCAGGTGACGAGCTCGCTCACCACCCCCATCGCCGGCAGGATCATGATGTAGACGGCCGGATGAGAGTAGAACCAGAACATGTGCTGAAAGAGGAGCGGATCGCCGCCGAGCACGGGATTGAATATGCCGATGCCCCAGAAGCGCTCGATGGCGACCAGCGCGAGCGTCATCGCCAGCACCGGCGTGGCGAGCAGCATCACGATGCTGGTCGCGTAGATCGCCCATACGAACAGCGGCAGCCGGAACCAGGTCATGCCGGGCGCCCGCAGCCGGTGCGTCGAGACCACGAAATTGAGCGCCGTCGCGATCGTCGAGAAGCCGTTGATGAACACGGCCACGGCCGCGGCGATCACATGGCCGTTTGCGAAGTTGCTGGAGTACGGCTCGTAGAACGTCCAGCCCGTGTCGTTTCCGCCGATGAAGATGAAGTAGACGGCCCACAGCCCGGAGAAGTTGAAAAGATACCAGCTGAAGAGGTTAAGCCGCGGGAAGGCGAGGTCGCGGGCGCCGATCTGCAGAGGCAGAAGGAAATTGCCGAGGGTTGCGGGGATGGAAGGGATGAGAAAGAACCACACCATCACGATGCCGTGCATGGTGAACAGCCGGTTGTAGATCTCCGGCTGAAACAGCGTGCCGGCGGGGTTGAGGAGCTGCAGGCGGATCAACGCCGCGGCGAAGCCTCCGATGAAGAAGAAGAACGTGATCGAGATGAAGAAGAGGATGGCGATCCGCTTGTGATCGCGGGTGAAGAGCCACGAGGAGAGCGAGTGCTCCTCGCCGAGATAGCTCGGGGGGATGTCGGCCGCCGCACTGATGTCGAGGGCGCTCATGGCGGGGATCCTGTCGATAGGGATTTGACGTAGGCGAGAATGCGCAGCAGATCCTCCTCGGAGAGCTGCCCCTGGAACGAGGGCATGATGGGTGGATAGCCGGCGACCCGCTGCGTGGCGGGGATGAGGATGCAGTCGCGGATGTAGCGCTCGTCCGCAATCATCGCGCGCCCGTCGGCGAGATGAACCACGCTGCCGAACAAGCCATCGAGAGACGGCGCATGCACGGTGCTTGCCGCATCGTGACAGCCGCTGCAGCCGTATCTGCGAAAGAGCGCGAAGCCCTGCTGCGCGAGCGACTCGCTGACACCCTGGTCGCCGAGCCACCTGGCGTAAGCCGCATCGCTCATGACGGTGACGGACCCGATCATGTGCGCATGCTCGACTCCGCAGAACTCCGAGCACTCGAGCGGATAGCTGCCGGTGCGATCGGCCTCGAGCCAGAACGTCTCGAACTGGCCCGGCACCGCGTCGTGTTTCAACCGGAAAGCGGGAATGTAGAAGCTGTGGATCACGTCCTGGGAGGCGAGGATCACCTTGACCACCCTGTTGACGGGGATGTGCACCGCGTCGATCTCGCGCTGCCCCCCGGGGTGCTCGATCTTCCACATCCACTGCTTGCCGACGACGTAGAGCTCGAGCTGGTAGCGCGCCGGCGGCTTGTAGAGGAAGAGGTACGCCTTGGCGCCGATCACGAAGAGCACGAGAAACGCCGCCAGAGTTCCCGAGGTCCAACCGATCTCCCAGCGCCAGCTCTTGGCGCTCGCAGCGTGGCGCGCCGCGCCGCTCCCGCGCCGGTACTTGATGCAAAAGACCAGCATCATCGCGAACACGAAGCAGAGGATGAGGAGCACGAGGCAGAACTCGGCGATATCGATCCGATCGATGAGGCTCGCCGACAGCGCCGCGTTCTTCGGCCAGAAGGGCAGCCAGACCTGGCTCATCCGGCTGTCCTCCCGCGACACAACCTGACGATCATGAAGGCGAGCGCGAGCACGGTCGCGATGCAGAGTGCGCGCGTCGTGTTGCGGATCGCAAAGCTGTAGCGCCCCGTTCCCGGGTCGTAGCAGTAGCAGAGCAGCAGCAGATCCGCGACCGGCGAGGAGATGCGGCCATGTGCCGCTTCGGTAAGTCCTAGGCGCAGATCGAGCGGACGGAAGCCGACGCCGAGCAGATAACGGGCGATCGTGCCGCGGGGCGTGACCAGCATGATGCCCGCCGGATGCGCGTACTGATCGATCGCCGGATCGTAACGATAATGAAAGCCCACCGCATCCGCCACCGCGCGCACCGCGACCTGCGGGCCGGTGAGGAAGTGCCAGGCGGCCGCGCCCGCAGCGGGCAGACCGGTCAGGTACTTTGCCCGCGCGTCGCGCGAATCCGCCGGGCCGTCCCGCGGATCGATGCTGATCGCGACGACCTGGTAATCGCGTCCGGCGGCAAGCGGTGTCAGCGACAGCATTCGCGCCGTGTGCTCGAGCACGACACCGCAAAGATTGCGGCAGCGCAGATAGTCGAGCACCAGGACCACCGGCTCTCCATGGAAGAATTCGCCCAGGTGAACGAGTCGTCCGGCGCCATCACGCAGGGTGACATTCAGCGGGATGGCAGCGCCCATGTGCTGCGTGAAACCGAGATCGCGGGTGTCGGCGGGAAGTAAGGAAGAATGGGACTCGGGTTGCAATGGCGCGGCGGGTGCCGCCCTCGAGGGCTCAGTAGAGAGCACGGGATGCGCGAGCGCCGCGGCGCCCATGGATGCACCGAGGAGGACTACGGCAAGAGTGGCCCGCCTCATGGGTTTTGATGCGCAGCTTGCCGCTGCGCCGCTCGCTGCGGCTTCTGGGTGGGAGAGACCGGCGCAAATCCGGGAATGCCGGTGCGGGCGAGTCGCTGCATCGCGATCTCGATGGGGATGTGCGCGATGCCGCGTCGGCGATCGATCCAACCGTAGGAGTCGAGCAGGTGCTGCTCCTTGCCGAGATAGGCGCGCAGATCGGCCTCGGGATTCGTCTGCAATCGCGGCTCGGGCGGGTTGATCGACAGATGCCGGTCCACGTCGCCGCGCGCCTTGGGAAAGGCGCCGATCATGATGAGCGGCGTCACTCCGAGGAGCAGCAGGATACCGAGCGCCGCCAGCGCGATGGCGCGCAGTGACACGTCGGTTCGCTCGTAGTCGACCTCGGGATTGCGGCGCGCGCTGCCGGAATCAGACACGGGCCGCCTCGCGCCGCTCAGGGGAGACTCGATCGCGCAACGCGCTCAGGGCGCGCGCCAGGGCGAGCAGCCATAGGCCGCCGACGCACAGCATCACCGCCGGGTCGAGCCACGAGAAGCCGCTCTTCTGAAATCCCGGCAGCACCAGCCACCAGACCTGCAGCAGGTCGGCCAGCAGCAGCAGTCCGCAGACCGCGCCGACCAGCTGCGGATTCCTCTTGGCGGGCGACCACACGAGCGCGATGAAGGGCAGGAAGAAATGCGCTCCCGCGAGCACGTAGATGACATTGCCCCACGGCGGCGATCCACGCTCGATGAACCAGTGAATCTCCGAGTGCAGGTTCTCCTCCCAGATGACGAGCCACTGGCAGAAGGAGGTGTACGCCCAGAAGATGATCACGGCGACCAGCACGGCGGTGAGCGAGGCGAGACCGCGTATGAACGGATCCTCGCGCGCATGCGAGACCGCTTGCACCGAGGGCGTTGCCGGCGCGATCGCGCTGGAACGCGCGCCGAGCACGAGCAGAACGAGCGCGCACGAGATGGCGGCGATGAACTGACCCGAGCCGACGACCATGCCGTAGATGGATGAGAACCAGTCGGGCTCGGTGGACATCACCCAGTCGATACCGGCGTAAGTGAGGGAGTAGCCCATGAGAAGGACGCCGACTCCACTCAGCCACTGATAACCCTTGGGTGCGCCGCCGTCCGGCGCGGAGCGCCGCAGCACGCACCAGGCCGCGAAGCCGACCCAAACGAGAAAATACAGCCCGGCGCGGACGAAGAAGAACTCGCGATTGAGGTACCAGCCGTTGTGCAGCTTGGCGGCGATCGGCGCGTGCGTCCACGGGTAGAGGGTGGACATTCCCGCCATGATCGGCAGGTAAAGCAGCAGGAAGAGCGGAATGGTCGCGGCCATGGCGGTGAGCGGCAGCCGCGCGAGCGGACCCCAGCCTCCGCCGGTCAGGTCCCAGATGAGCAGCAGCCCCAGCGCCCCGGCCGGCATCGACAACCAGAAGTAAAACCCGGCGAGCCACGCGGGGAAGAACGCCTGCGGCGAATTCAGATAGCCCCAGATGGCCGCACCGCCGCCCACAAGCGTGGCGATCGCGCCGACCGCGACCAGGGGCGTCGTGGCGCGATCGAGGCTCATTGGAGCATTGCCCGCTCTGCCGGCGTCAACTGCGACACGGGCACGTCCTCCGCGGCCTGCAGCGCGCGAATATAGGCAATGATGGCCCAGCGATCCTCGGGCGAGACCCGCTGCGCGTAGGAGTACATCACGCCGTAGCCATTCGTGATCACATCGTAGTAGTGCTGAATGGGCGCTTGGCGCAGCCGCTCGATGTGATACGAGGGCGGCGCAGGGAAGCCGCGCTGCACGACCATTCCGTCGGCATCGCCGGCGAATCCGTGGCACACCGCGCAGTCGATGTCGAACCGCTGCTGCCCGCGCTGAAGCAGCGCCATCGTGACCGCAGGCGGCGGCGGCGGCCCGAGCTCCTGCCCGCGCGCGACAGTACCCGCCGGACTGCGCATCGGCCGCAATGGATTGGCCGCGTTGGGGTACACCTCATAGGGATTGACCTTCGGCTGGTTTGCCATGTTGTCGCAGCCGGCGGCAAGCAATGCGCAGAGCAGTACCAGTCTGGCGGCGCGCATCAGGGGCGGCCTGCGCAATACACCCAGCCTCTTCGGCTCACGCAGGGACCTCCGAAGTCTCGATGACGCCGTGGCGGGTGAAGATCTCCCCAACTCGTGCCGCTTCGTACTGCGCATCGGCGGCTTCCACACAGACGAAGAACCGGTCCTGCGTCGCGCGCTCGAAATGCGGCGCGGCGAAGAGGGGATGATGCAGGCGCGGCAGCCGGCAGGTGATGAGAAAGGCGAGGAATCCGCCGTAAACCGTGAACAGCGCGCAAATCTCCCACGCCGAGGGGACGAAGCCCGGCCAGCCGTCGAGCGGACGTCCGCCGACATTGATCGGGAAGTCGATGACGGCATCCCAGTATTGGAGGAAGTAGCCCCAGCAGGCGCCGACGATCGCCGCCGCGAACATGATCGCGGTGATGAGGATCCCGCGCCGCGTCGGCGTCGCATGCTCGATCTCCTCGAGGGGCGCCGGACCGTAGACGTCCCAGCGCGTGAAGCCGGCCGCGCGCAGCTCTCGCGCTACGGCGGCAGCTTCCGCGGTCGTTCGGAACTCGCCCATCAGGCCGTAGGTTGCCGGGCGCAAGCTCATTGCCGAGCGCCTCCCGTGGCCCCGCGCCCGCGCCGCTTGTGGATGATCTCGCGGATCTCGAACATCGAGACCACCGGCAACAGGCGGATGAAGGCGAAGAAGCCGAACATCACCATTCCCGCCGAGCCGATGAGAATCGACCAATCCCAGAACGTGCCGCCGAACCAGCCCCACTTCGAAGGCACGTAGTCCTGAGCGAGCGCGCTGACGACGAAGTTGTAACGCTCGATCCACATGCCGGCGACGATGCCGATCGAGATCAGCTCCA
The DNA here is from genome assembly GCA_035252605.1 of Steroidobacteraceae bacterium. Lineage (GTDB taxonomy): Bacteria > Pseudomonadota > Gammaproteobacteria > Steroidobacterales > Steroidobacteraceae > 13-2-20CM-66-19. The sequence goes on along the minus strand of DATFCZ010000112.1, from coordinate 7,703 downwards.
GGGCGAGCTTGTTGCGTCGGATCACGGGCAGCCACAGCAGCTGTGGGACGAAGATGTTGAGCGTGTTGCGCGCCCAGAAAGTGGCGCCGTAATGGCCGAACGCGCTCGCCAGGTACTCGGTGGCCTTGGTCGCATCGCCTGTGTAGAACGGCTCCATCGCTTCCAGCAGGTAGCAGTAGGCCAGCATCAGTCCGGTCGCGAGCATGAGCTTCGCGATCACATCGAGATGACGCTCGGTGATGATCCGCTCGAGGGAATAGAACCAGCGCAGCGGGATCATGAGCGCGAGCACGACGGCCCAGCCGGAGTAGAGCGCGCCGATGAAGAAGTAAGGCGGCCATTGCGTCGAGTGCCAACCGGCGATCAGCCCCGCCGCGAAATCGAGACCGACGATGCTGTGCACCGACACGACCATGGGCGCCATGATGCCGGCCATGATGAGATACGCGGACTTGTAGCTGTGCCAGTCGCGCGCCGATCCGCGCCAGCCGAGCGCGAGGATCCCGTAGAAGATCTGCTGCCAGCGCTTCGTCGCCCGATCGCGCAGCGTTGCGCAGTCGGGCACCAGGCCGATGTACCAGAAGACGATGGAGGTGAGGACGTAGCAGAGCAGCGCGAAGAAATCCCACAGCAGCGGACTCAGGAACTGCGGCCAGATGCCCATCACCGTGGAGTATGGAAAGAGCCAGTAGAAGAGGCCCTGCCGGCCGAGGTGCAGGATCGGCATCATGCCGGCCGCAGCGGCCGCCAACAGCGTCATGGTCTCGGCCGTGCGGTTGACGCCGTTACGCCAGTCGGAGCCGACCAGGTAGAAGAGCGAGGAGATGAACGTGCCGCCGCTCGCAATGCCGATCCACCACACGTAGTTCGCGAGCGCGAATCCCCAGGCGACCGGGATGTTGACGCCCCAGACGCCGACACCGCCGACGAAGGTCCAGAGGCAGGCGATGACGAAGAGGAGGAAACCCGCGGCCGAGATGGCCGCGCCGATGTACCACCAGCGCGGGGTCGGCCTCTCGAGCACCAGATCGCTCAGCGTCGTGCTGACGGAAGAGAAGTCCTGCTCCGGCCCGATCACCGGGCCCTCGTAGCCGAGCTCCGCCGCGCGCTCAGGCATTCTCGCCCTCCGGATCGCCGAGCGCCGGACTGCGGTTACGGATCAGCGCCTCGTAAGTCGTCCTCGGTCGCGTGTTGAGCTCACCCAGCATCGCGTAGTCGAGCGGGCTCGCCTTGCGGCGGGCAACCGCGCTCTGCGGATCGTTCTGATCGCCGAAGACGATGGCCTCGGTGGGACAGGCCTGTTGGCATGCCGTCACGACTTCCCCGTCGCGGATCCTGCGGTTATCCCGGTCCGCCTCGATCATCGCGATGCGCGTGCGTTGCACGCAATAGGTGCACTTCTCCATCACGCCGCGGGCGCGCACGCTCACCTCGGGATTCCAGGACTCCCGCGGTCGCGGGTCCGAGGCGCTGTAGTCGAAGAAATTGAACCGCCGCACCTTGTAGGGACAGTTGTTGGAGCAGAACCGCGTGCCGACGCAGCGGTTGTAGACCATGACGTTGACACCCTGCGAATCGTGCACGGTCGCGTGCACCGGGCAGACCACTTCGCAGGGCGCGTTCTCGCATTGCATGCAGGGCACCGGCTGGAATACGAGCTCCGGCTGCTCGAGCGGACCCTCGTAGTAACGGTCGATGCGCAGCCAGTGCATCTCGCGGTTGCGCAAGACCTCGGTCTTGCCGACCACCGGGCTGTTGTTCTCCGCCTGGCAGGCCGTGACGCAGGCGTGGCAGCCGATGCACGCATCGAGATTGACGCTCATGCCCCAGGCGATGCCGGGATACGGATAGCGCGGGTACAGCGATTCTGCGGAGGGCCCGTAATGCAGGAACCTCGGATTCTTCAGGAACTGCGCCAAGGAGCCTTCACGGACGAGATCGCGGCCGAGCGTTCGGCCCTCGTGCTGGATCACGGCGAACTCGTGCCGGCCCTCGAGCTTGCGCAGGACCGCGCCCGCCGCCTGCCGGGGTTTCGCGCGCGAGCGCAGCTCGAACGCGTTGAATCCAACGTCCTCGCCGACCGGTCCGCAGCGGCGACGGCCATAACCGAGCGGCAACGTCAGGCAATCATCCGCCTGGCCGGGCAGTACCCAGATGGGCGCGCGGACGCGGCGGCCGTCGAGTGCGACTTCGACCAGGTCGGCAGTCTCGAGACCAAGCCGATGCGCGGTACGAGGGCTCACGAGCGCGGCGTTGTCCCAGGTGAGACGTGTGAACGGCCGGCCCATCTCCTGCAGCCAGCCGTTGTCCGCGAAGCGTCCGTCCCACAGATAAATGTCGGGGCGGAAGAGCGCGGTGAGCGCATCGGCGCCGCCCGGAGCATCGCCCATGGACTCGAGCGATCGCGCGAGATCGGCGCGCGGCTGCAGCTCGATTCGCGGAGCGGCGGTGTCGGGCACAACGCCGACGCGCAGGGCGTCGAACCAGAATGCGTCGAAACTCCGGACGGCAGAATCTCGGGCCCGCGCCTGCCAGTAGCCACGCACGATCTCGAGTCCCTGCGGTGTCGTCTGCCCCGAGAAGAGCGCGAGCAGCTCGTGCGCCGAGTGACGCTCCCCACGCGGCAGCATCTGCGCCTGTTGGATGCTCACCGTTCCGTCGAATGCACGCACATCGCTCCAAGCCTCATACTCGTGCGTACGTGGCACGTGCCAGTGGACGGCCTCGGCCGTCTCATCGGCGTACTCGCCCAGATAGATGGAGAACGGGACGGTCCGCAGTGCCCGCGCGAAATCGAGGTCGGCCGCCGCGCCATACACCGGGTTGTCGGCGAGAATGATCAGGGTATCGACCTGCCCGCGCGCCATCGCGTCCGTGAGATCGCTCAGCGAGCTTCCGGTCTGCGGCGCGGGCGCGACCGGCTCGATCATCGAGAGCGTCTGTCCGTAAGCGCCGATCGCGTGATTGATGGCCGCGCCGAGGGCGTGGACCGCTGCCTCCTGCGAGTCCCCGATGTGGACGAGAGCGCGGCCCCTGGCCTGCTTGAGATCCGCGGCGATCGCACTCAACATCTTCGCGTGTGGATCGGCTGCGCGCGCCCAGTCCGCGGGCCCCGCGCCGATCATCCCCGCAAGCCGCCGCATCGCCCCCTCGATGGCGGCCGGAGCAAGCGCGAGCCGGTGATCGGCTTTCGCGCCCGCAAGCGTCGGCGTGCTCTCGAGCGCATACAGACGGCTCATTCGCTCCTTCACCTCCGCCGCCCGGCGGCGCGCGGCGAAGTCCCGCGCGAAGCGCAGATGCCCGGGCGCGGACTCGAGGAAGTCGCTCTCGACGGCAAGAATCACATCGGCGTTGTCGAAGGCGGGCAGCAGATCGACAGGACGTCCGTATACGAGCTGCAGCCCGGCGCGGGCCGGCTCGCGGTCGATGGCTTCCCACTGATACCAGCTGAGCTCCGGGAAATCGCGCCGCAGCTGGCTGATCTGCGCAAGGAGCGTGGGGGAGGTCAGGTTGCCGGTGAGCAGCGAGAGGCCGCGTCCACGCCCGGCGAGCAGCTGCTGCCGCCGCTCGGTGACGGCTGTCGTGAACGCAGACCACGGTGTGATGGCGCCCGCTCGCGTCAAGGTGTCGGCGCGGAAGGGGTTGTAGAGCTCGAGGATCGAGGCCTGCCCGATCGCGTTCGTCGCCCCAAGACTCGCGGGATGATCGGGGTTACCCTCGATCTTGAGCGGCCGTCCCATCTCGTGTTTGACGAGAACCCCCGTGCCATAGCCCTGCAGCACGGTCGCGCTCGAGAAATAGCGCCATCGGCCGGGAACCATGCCGACGGGTTGCGTTACGTAAGCCTGACGGTCGCGCGGCGAGACCTCGAGACCGCAGGCGCTCAGGCCCATCAGCGCCATCGAGGCCGCCGTCAGCTGCAGGAACCGACGGCGATCCACCGCGCTTTCCGCCAATGCGGCGAACGCGGGGAACTCGCGCCGCGCGCGCTCGAGAAAATCCGGCGAGTCTGCGAGCTCCTCGATCCGCTTCCAGAAGATCGGTCCGCGTCGCTCGCCCCGGCGCCCGGCAGGATCGTCCGTCATCGGTGGCACACCGAGCAGTCGGTGAGGTCCTTCGGATGAATGTGGTAGAGCACCATGAGCTGCCGGCCCGAAGGGGTCGATGTGCTGCGGTGCCAGTGGGGATCGAACACCGCGTTTTGCGGCCGCAGATGCGGCGCCGGATTGCGGTGGCAATCGAGGCACCAGCTCATGTAGAGCGTGGTCGCTTTGTAGGTGAGCGGCATGTCGCCGATCGGACCGTGGCACTCGGTGCAGCCGACGCCCTTGGCGATATGGATGCTGTGATCGAAGAAGACGTAATCGGGCAGCGTATAAACGCTTCGCCAGCGTAGCGGCTTGTGCTCGGCGAGGCTCTGGCGAACCGGTTGCAGGATGGCGGCATGGGTCCACACCTGGGAATGGCAGGTCATGCAGGTCTCGGTCGGAGGCATGCCCGCATTGCTCGCGTACTCGACCGAATCGTGGCAGTAGCGGCAGTCGATGCCGAGCCCGCTCACGTGATGCTTGTGGCTGAACGGCACGGGCTGCCGCGGGGTAAAGCCGACTTGATCGTTGTAGTTCATCAGCGGAACGCCCCAGATCAGCAGCAGGAAGCACACTGCCCCGAATGCGAACAGCGCAAGGCCGATTTGCACGAACAGGTTCGCCCTGCGCGAGAAGATCGCAGTCATGCCGTCCGTCCGCCTGAGTGGATTCGAAACGCCCCGCATCGGCAGCGGTTCCGCATGTCGACGGCCTCGCTGGAAATCGCCTTGCGGCACGCTTCCTGCGAACCGCGGACGGAGGCGAATGCATGAGCGATCATTCGAAGTCCCGCACGGGCGTTGGCAGGCGGCTCTGGGCCATCGCGGAGGGCTACATCCCCGAGTGGAGCCACGGACCTGAGCCCGCCATGTCGAGTCACGAGAGCGTCTGTCTCCTGAACGCGGGCTCGGCTGACGCTCACGTTGGTATCACGCTTTATTTCCACGATCGCGAACCCGCAGGTCCCTACCGTGTCACGGTTCCGGCGCGCAGGACTCGGCACGTACGCTTCAACGAGCTGCGCGACCCCGAGCCGGTGCCGCGCGGCACCGAGTATTCCAGTGTCATCGAGTCGGACGTTCCGATCGTCGTGCAGCACACGCGGCTCGACTCCCGACAGGCGGAGAACGCGCTCATGACGACCGTCGCCTTTCCCGCGGACTGACTCCCGCCCCACCGAACCGAGCGCCGCTCCCCGCCTCGGGGCGCGAGCCGAAGGCGGAGCGCGCCGCGCCCGACCGTGTGCCGGGAGGCACGTTGGTATAGACTGGTCATCTCCCCATATTCCCCGGAGCCCTCGATGGCCATTGCCCGCGACAGCGTCGTTACCATCCATTACACCCTCAAGGACGATGACGGCGCCGTGATCGACAGCTCCGCCTCCGGCGAGCCGCTCGCTTACCTGCACGGCCACGGCAACATCGTCCCCGGGCTCGAGCGCGAGCTCACCGGACGCGACGTCGGCGACAAGGTGAGCGTGAGAGTGCCTCCGGCCGAAGGCTACGGCGAGTACGACAAGGAGCTGGTGCAGAGCGTCCCGCGCCGCGCGCTGCGCGGCATCAAGGACGTGCAGCCGGGAATGCACCTGCACGCGCAGACCGAGCAGGGACCGCGCACGCTCACGGTGACGCGCGTCGCCGGCGACATGGTGACACTCGATGCCAACCATCCGCTCGCGGGCAAGCATCTCAATTTCGACATCCAGATCGAGGATGTGCGTGCGGCGACTGACGAGGAGCTCTCGCACGGCCACGTGCACGGCCCGCACGGACATCACCACTGAGCCTGCGCCCGGCTCAGCACCAGAGCCCACGACCGATGCGAGCCAGGCCCCTGACAACCTCGAGCAGCGCCGCGCACCAGCGGGCGCTGCGCCTGCACGGTACGATCGCCCGCGACATCGGCGTGCGGATCGTCTCCGGCCGCATTGCTCCGGGCCGGATTCTCAACGGTGAGATCGAAGCCAGCGAGCGCCTGAGGGTCTCGCGCACGGCCTACCGCGAGGCCGTGCGTATCCTCGCGGCCAAAGGCCTGATCGAATCGCGGCCGAAGCTCGGCACGCGGGTGAGCGAGTCACGCCGGTGGCATCTGCTCGACCCCGACGTGACTTCCTGGATTTTCAGCGGCACGCCCGACGAGCGGCTGTTGCGCGGACTCTTCGAGCTGCGCACCGTGGTCGAGCCGGCGGCGGCGGCGCTGGCGGCTGAGCGGCGCACCGCGGAACAGCTCAGGAGCATGCGCGAGTCGCTCGACCGCATGGCCTCGAGCTCGCTCGCGCTCGATGAAGGCCGGCAGGCGGACCGCGACTTTCACGCTGCGCTTCTCGAGGCATCCGGCAATCCGTTTCTCGCCTCGTTGACGAGCGGTGTGGCGGCAGCAGTCACCTGGACCACGATCTTCAAGCAGCGCAAACGTCCCCTGCCCCGCGATCCCCTCCCGGACCACGAGCGCGTGTATGAAGCAGTGGCAGCGGGCGATGCCGCGGCGGCTCGCGCCGCGATGGCCGAGCTCGTGCATCTGGCGCTGCTCGACACCACCGAGGCGCGGGCAATCAGCTCACGAGCTGCTCGTCGTGCAGGGCGCCGGTCGGGCGGCAACCCCATGCGGCGTAAAACAGGATGAAAAGGTAACAGACCCACGGCAGCAGGTAGGAGAGCTGCAGCCCGATGTGATCGGCGAGTCTGCCCTGCAGTTCCGACAGCGCCCCGCCCGCGATCGCCATGATGAGAAGTCCCGAGCCCTCCTCCGTCAGAGGGCCCAGGCCGCGGATACCGAGGGTGAAGATGGTGGGAAACATGATGGAATGGCAGAGTCCCACCGCGATCAGGCACCACATGGCGAGGTGGCCACTCGAGGTGATCGCGACGCCCGCGAGCGCGAGCGCGCCGATGCTCACCGTCGACAACAGGCGCTCGGGCGTCATCCAACGCAGCAACCCTGCGCCGATGAATCTGCCCACCATGGCGCCTCCCCAATAGAGCACGGTGTACTTGCCGGCCTGCTCGTGAGTCATGCCGCCGATCTCCGGCCGGGAGATGAAGTTGACGAGCGTCGAGCCGATGCCGATCTCGCAGATCATGTAGAGAACGATGGCCGGAACGCCGAAGACGAGATTCCGGTGCCGCCAGAGGCTCTCTTTCGCCCGCTCGGCGCGCGCCGCGCGGCGGGTCTCCCTGCCGAGATCGGGCAGACGCACTCTGAAGACGAGCGCCGCGAGCGCGAGCAGCACGGCAGCGATCAGCACGTAGGGCAGCTCGACGGTGTGAATGTCGGCGGCGCGCTGCTGCGCCGTGAGGCTTACCGCGCCGTGCGCGGTGCCCGAGGCGCTGCGGCCGAAAATGAGGTAGGCGCCGAAGATCGGCGCGAGCGTCGTCCCGAGGGAGTTGAACGCCTGCACCAGGTTGAGCCGGCTGGAGGCCGTCTGCGGCGAGCCGATCACCGCCACGTAGGGATTCGCCGCCACCTGCAGCAGCGTGATGGACGAGGCGAGCAGAAAGAGCGCCACCAGGAACATGTCGTAGGATTCCAACACGGCGGCTGGAACGAACGCGGCGGCGCTCACGGCCATGCCGAGAAGCCCGAGCACCACGGCGAGCTTGTAGCCGGTGCGCTCGA
>DATFCZ010000111.1:0-28758 GCA_035252605.1 Steroidobacteraceae bacterium | reverse complement strand
CAGCACCGCGCGCGCGATGTGCCTGGAGGAGCTGCTGGCGCTGAAAGACCGGCATCTCGATCGGCTGTCGCTGCACTTTCTCATGAGCCGGGAGCCGCAGGAGGTGGCGCTCTACAACGGCAGGCTCGATGATGAGCACGTGCGACAGCTTGCGAGCTCGTTCTTCGCCCCCGCCGAAGTCGCCGAGTACTTCGTCTGCGGCCCCGGCGACATGATCGACTCCGTATCGCAGACGCTGCGCGCGCTCGGAGTCGGCTCCGAACGGATCAGAGCCGAGCATTTCACGGTGGCGACGACTGCGGGCGAGGCCGCCACGCCGGCAAATTCCGCTGCGGTGCGCAGCGGTGAGCGGCCCGAAACGAGCGCCGGCGGCGCTCCCGCTGCGGTTACCGCAGATGCAGACATGGCCGAGGTCACCGTCATCATGGACGGCCGCCGCCGCTCCTTCACCATGCGCATGAACGCGGAGAGCGTGCTCGATGGGGCGGCCAAGGCGGGCCTCGAGCTGCCCTTCTCCTGCCGCGCCGGCGTCTGCTCCACCTGCCGCACCAAGGTGCTGCAGGGTGAGGTCGCGATGACTCAGAACTATGCGCTCGAGGACTGGGAGCTCGAGCAGGGATACGTGCTCGCCTGCCAGTCGAAGGTCAAGACCCCGGTGCTCGAGCTCGATTACGACGAGCGCTGAGCGAGACGAGACGCTATCCAACAGGCCACCGACCCATGAGCTATCAGACCATCCTTTTCGAAGCCTCGGACGGCATCGCCCGGCTCACGCTCAATCGTCCGGAGCGGCTCAACAGCTTCAACACCACCATGCATTCCGAGGTGCGGGATGCCTTGGCCGCGGTGGAAGGCGATGCGGCGACGCGCGTCCTCATCATCACGGGCGCCGGCCGCGGCTTCTGCGCCGGCCAGGATCTCGGCGACCGGGTGGTCGCCGCGGATGGCGCGCCGCCTGATCTCGGCGACTCGATCGAGCGGGGCTACAAGCCGCTCATCCTCACGCTGCGCCGGCTGCCGCTCCCCGTCATCGCGGCCGTGAACGGCGTGGCCGCAGGCGCCGGCGCCAACATCGCTCTTGCCTGCGACCTCGTCATCGCGGCGCGCGGCGCGGCTTTCATCCAGGCCTTCTCCAAAATCGGCCTGGTCCCGGACTCGGGCGGCACCTGGATCCTGCCGCGGCTCGCCGGTCACGCGCGAGCGATGGGCCTCGCGCTTCTCGGCGAGAAGCTCAGCGCGCAGCAGGCCGCGGATTGGGGCCTCATCTGGCGCTGCGTGGAGGACGATCGGCTCGCCGCCGAGGTCGATGCGCTCGCCCGCCAGTTGGCCGCCGCACCCACGCGCGGGCTTGCGCGTACCAAGCAGGCCATGCTCGAGGGTTGGAACCGCACCCTCGAGCAGCAGCTCGATGTCGAGCGCGATTATCAACAGGAGCTCGGGCGCTCGGCGGATTACGCCGAGGGCGTCGCGGCGTTCATGGAGAAGCGGGCGGCCCGCTTCAGCGGCCGCTGAACTGCCGCAACGTGCGCGTGTCCCGCGGGGTCAGTGAGGGTAGAGCCATGCAGTTAGAGAGCTTCATCGCCGGAGGTTGGCGGGCAGGGGCGGGTACGCCGGTCGCGCTGCGGGATGCGACCACGGGCGAGGTCATCGCCAACGCCTCTGCCGAGGGTCTCGATGTTGGCGCGAGTCTCGTTCACGCCCGCGAGGTTGGGGGACCTAACCTCCGGCGTCTGACCTTCCACGAGCGCGCCGCACTCCTCAAGGCGCTGGCGAAGCATCTGACGGAGAAGAAGGACGAGCTCTACAGCCTCTCCTACGCAACCGGCGCGACCAAGTCCGACTCCTGGATCGACATCGACGGCGGCATCGCCACGCTCTTCGTCTACGCGAGCAAGGGCATGCGCGAGCTGCCGGATGCGCGCCTGTACGTGGAGGGCGCCGCCGAGAGCCTGTCGAAATCCGGCGGCTTCGTCGGACAGCACATCTGCGTGCCCCTCGAGGGGGCGGCCGTGCACGTCAACGCCTTCAACTTTCCCGTCTGGGGCATGCTGGAGAAGCTGGCTCCCGCCTTGCTCGCGGGAGTGCCCGCGATCGTCAAGCCCGCCACCGCCACCGCCTATCTCGCCGAGCTGACCTTTCGCCGCATCCTCGAGTGCGGCATTCTTCCCGAGGGCGCCGTGCAGCTCATCTGCGGCGGCGTGGGCGATCTCTTCGACCATCTCACCTGTCAGGACGTGGTCGCTTTCACCGGCTCCGCTTCCACCGCGCGCAAGCTCCGCACCCATCCGACGGTGATCGATCACTCGGTGCGCTTCACCGCCGAGACCGATTCGCTCAACTCCTGCATCCTGGGACCCGATGCGGCGCCGGGCACGCCGGAGTTCGATCTCTTCGTGCGCGAAGTGACCCGGGAGCTGACGGTGAAAGCGGGGCAGAAGTGCACCGCGATCCGCAAGGCGATCGTTCCCGCCGCGAGCGCGGCGCAGCTGGTGGAGGCTTTGAAGGCCGCCATCGGCAAGGTGGTGCTCGGCAACCCTCGTCTCGAGCAGGTGCGCATGGGGCCGCTGGCCTCCCTCGCCCAACGCCGGGAGGTTCTCGGTCAGCTCGCGAAGCTCGAGCGGGAGGCTGAGATCGTCTGCGGCAACGGGCGGCCATTGAGGCTCGCCGAAGCGGATGCCGATCGCGGCGCATTCCTCGCGCCAACGCTGCTCTACTGCCCGGACTCCGCGCGCGCCGCGGCCGTACACGAGGTCGAAGCCTTCGGTCCGGTCTGCACCGTGCTGCCCTACGAGGGGCTCGAGTCCGCCATCGCGCTCGCCCGTCGCGGGGCGGGGAGCCTGGTCGGCTCGGTATTCACCGCGGATGAGTCGGTGGCGGCGCGGCTCGTGCTCGCACTCGCGCCCTTTCACGGGCGTCTCCTCGTCGTCAACCGCGACTGCGCCAAGGAATCGACCGGACACGGCTCGCCACTCCCTCATCTCGTCCATGGCGGGCCCGGCCGTGCCGGCGGGGGAGAGGAGATGGGAGGCATCCGCGGCGTCCTGCACTACATGCAGCGCACCGCCGTGCAGGGAACGCCGGATGTGCTCACCGCCGTCACCGGCCGCTGGGTGAAGGGTGCTCGCCAACGCGTGCCCGATGCGCATCCGTTTCGCATCCCCTTCGGCTCGCTCGCGATCGGCGATACCTTCAACTCGGCGGAGCGCGAAGTGACGCTGGAGGACATCGAGCGCTTCGCGGCGCTTTCCGGCGATCACTTCTACGCGCACATGGACGAGGCGGCGGCGCGCCGCAACCCGCTCTTCGGCGGCCGCGTCGCGCACGGGTATTTCCTCGTTTCGGCCGCCGCCGGCCTGTTCGTCGACCCGCCCTTCGGCCCCGTGCTCGCCAACTACGGGATCGATTCCCTGCGCTTTCTCAAGCCCGTTAAACCCGGCGATCGCATCAAGGTACGCATCACCTGCAAGGAAAAATCGCTGCGCACCGGCATGGGCTACGGCGAGGTGCGTTGGGATGCGCTGATCACGAACCAGGAGGGTGAGACCGTCGCCGCCTACGACGTCCTCACGATGGTGAGCGAGAAGGCGGTCCCGGACGCCTGACGCATTCGGCTCTCGGGCCATCGCAGGCGCGTTGCAGAAACCGGCATGAACTGGCGTATGCTACTCGCCGCTTTGGCGGACAGGGGGATTACCGACATGCGGATCTGGCTCGCGCTCTCGCTCGCTTTCGCCTTTTCCTCCGCCGCCGGAGCCGCAGACAGGCTCCTCCTCAACTACCCGGCCCTGTCGAAGACGCAGATCGTCTTCGAATACGGCGGCGAGCTCTGGAGCGTACCGCGCAGCGGCGGCGAGGCGCACGTGCTCGCAAGCGGCATCGATCTGCTCACCGACCCGGTGTTCTCTCCGGACGGCTCCCTCGTCGCATTCAGCGGCACGTATGAAAAGAATACCGACGTCTACGTCGTTCCCGCGAGCGGCGGCCAACCGCGGCGCCTAACCTATCATCCCGATCCCGACGTCGCTGTTGGCTTCACGCCCGATGGCAAGAACGTGCTCTTCCGCTCGCATCGCTACAGCTTCTCCGATCCCAACCAGCTCTTCACCGTTCCGGTGAGCGGCGGCTTCCCGGCCGCCCTGCCGCTGCCGGGCGCCGAGACGGGCTCCTATTCCGCCGATGGCAGCCACATCGCCTACGTGCCCGGATTCCAGTGGGAGGAGTATTGGAAGGGCTACAAGGGCGGCCAGCACACCCAGATCTGGATCGCGCGGCTGTCGGACTCGAGCGTGGTCCGCATCCCCAATCTGAACGCCAACGAGAACGACCCCATGTGGGTCGGACGCCGCATCTACTTCCTCTCGGACCGGGACGGCCCGATCACGCTTTACGCCTACGATGTCGACAGCGGCCAGGTGAAGCGGCTCATCGACAACACCGGGTTCGACATCACCTCGGCATCGGCCGGGCCCGGCGGAATCGTCTACTCGCAATTCGGCGAGCTGCACATCTATGACTTCGCGACCGGGACGACGCATCCGGTGCGCGTGACGGTCGCGGGCGACCTGCCGCAGCGCCGCCCGTACTTTGCCGACGTGGCGGATAACATCGTGAGCGCCGCCCTCTCGCCGAAGGGAGTGCGAGCGGTATTCGAGGCGCACGGCGACATTCTCACCGTGCCGGCGAAACACGGCAGCGTCGAGAATCTCACCCACAGCCCCGGCGCCATGGACCGCGATCCCGCCTGGTCGCCCGACGGCAAGTCGATCGCCTACTTCTCCGATCGCGCCGGCGAGTACGACCTCGAGTTTCGCGCCCAGGACGGAACGGGGCCGGTGCGCAGCATCCCGTTGGGACAGGACGATGCCTTCTATGCCCATTTGACGTGGTCGCCCGACAGCAAGAAGGTCTTCTTCGAAGACCAGAAGCTCAACCTCTGGACCGTCGATACGGCGGCGGCGCATCCCAAGGCGGTGAAGATAGCGACCGACGATTCCGCCGAGCTTCACAGCTTCGATGCGAGCTGGTCGGGTGACAGCCGGTGGATCGTCTACGCGAAGGTGCTGCCGAACTACCTGCACGCGCTTTTCGTGTATGACCTCGAGGACGGCTCGACGCACCAGCTCACCGACGGCACGAGCGACTGTCTGGATCCCGCCTTCGATCCGAGCGGCAAGTATCTTTATTTCACCTCGAGCACCGACACCGGCCTCGCCTACGGCTGGCTCGACATGTCGCGCATGGAGCGCCCCGTGACCCGTCAGGTGTACGCGGCAACGCTGCGACCCGGACTGCCCTCACCGCTCGCACCGCGGGATGGGTTCGAGAAGAGCGGGCCCGCGGACTCGGCCAAGGCGCAAAAGCCGGGCGCCGCTTCCGAGAAGAAGCCCAAGGCACCGGCGAAGGTGAGCATCGACTTCAAGGGGCTGCAGAGCCGCGCGGTGCCGCTGCCGATCCCGGCTGCCAACTACGTCGACCTCGCCTCGAGAGAGCCCGGAGTGGTCCTGCTGGCGAAGGCTCCACTCGTGCTCATGCCGCAGGATGACATGGGGCCGGGCGGTCCGCCGATCTCGGTGCTGCGCTTTGACTTGAAGACGCGCAAGCTCGAGAGCGTGCTCGACGGCATCGCGGATGCCGCGCTCGCCGCCAACGGCGAAAAGCTTCTCTTTCGGCGGGGCAAGGACTGGTTCATCTCGGATACCAAGCCGCATGCGAAGCCCGAGCACCTCGATGTGGGCGGCATGCGGGTTCTCGTCAATCCGCAGGAGCAGTGGGCGCAGATGTATCGCGACGCCTGGCGGATCGAGCGCGCGTTCTTCTACAACCCGACCTTCGACGGGCTCGACATCGGCGCCGCCGAGAAGGAGTTCGCGCATTACCTTCCGGGCATCGCCAGCCGTGACGACCTTTCGTTCCTCTTCCGCGAGATGATGAGCTATCTCTCGGTCGGTCACATGTTCATCTACGGCGGTTACGAGCCGACCATGGAGGAGGTGAGCGTGGGACTGCTCGGCGCCGACTACCGGATCGAGAACGGTCATTACCGCATCGTGCGCATCTACCGGGGCGGGGCGTGGAATCCGACGCTCTATGCGCCCCTCGCGCAGCCGGGGCTCAAGGTGAAAGTGGGCGATTACCTGCTGGCCGTCAACGGCACCGCACTCGATGCGAGTGTCAATCTCTACGCGGCCTTTCAGGATCTCGCCAACAAGACCGTCACCCTCACGGTCGGTCCCAACCCGCAGATGCAGGGCTCGCACAGCCTGATCGTGAAGACCATCCCGAAGGAGGACGGGCTGCGCAACCAGGCGTGGATCGAGCGCAATGCGCGGCTGGTGGATCGCCTGAGCGGCGGCAAGTTAGGCTATGTCTACCTGCCCGACACCTTCTGGGGCGGGTACACCAACTTCAACCGGTATTACTTCTCCCAGGTCGACAAGCAGGGCGTCATCATCGATGAGCGCTTCAATCACGGCGGCCTCATCTCCGATTACATCATCGACTCGATGGAGCGCCGGCCCATGGCCGTCAACGTGACCCGCTGGGGACGGATGGCCGTGGTTCCCCCGGAGGCGATCTTTGGCCCCAAGGTCATGGTCATCAACCAGTTCTCCGGCTCGGGCGGCGATGCGCTGCCGTGGTATTTCAAGATGGATCACGTCGGTCAGTTGGTCGGGGAGCGCACCTGGGGAGGCCTCGTCGGCATCGGCGGGTATCCGCAGCTGATGGATGGCGGCGGAATCACCGCGCCGCGCATCGCGGTCGAGGGTCTCGATGGGACTTTTCCCGTGGAGAACCACGGTGTCAGCCCCGATGTGACCGTGTGGCAGAATCCCGCGCTCGTGCGCCAGGGACACGATCCGCAGCTCGAGCGCGCCGTTCAGATCGCGATGGATGAGCTCAAGGCGCATCCGCTGCCGCACTATCAGCGTCCGCCCTGGCTCGACTGGCACCCGAAACTGCCGCCGCTGCCGCCATCGCCGACGAGCGTTTCGGGCGGGTAGATCTTAAGGCTGTTGTGAGAGCTTCGTGCCCCGCAAGGGGAGTGGAGGAGTCTGTCATGCTGAAGTGGGTAGTAACGGCGCTCGTTGTCGCGGGCTGCTCCTGGGCGCAGGCGGCGCAGATGAATCGGGTGCTGCTGCGCGACCCGGCGATGTCGAAGACGCAGATCGTCTTCGAGTATGGCGGTGAGCTCTGGAGCGTGGCGCGCAGCGGCGGGCAGGCGCGCGTGCTGGCGAGCGGCATGGATCTTCTGGCGAACCCCATCTTCTCACCCGACGGGTCGCAGATCGCCTTCACCGGCACCTACGACAAGAATACCGACGTCTACGTCATTGCCGCCACGGGAGGTCAGCCGCGGCGGCTCACCTTTCATCCGGGGCCCGACGTCGCGCTGGGCTGGACGGCGGACGGCAGGAGCGTGCTCTTCAGCTCCAAGCGCTACAGCTACTCCGATCCCGATCAACTCTTCACGGTGCCGGTGACGGGAGGCTTTCCCACCGAGCTCTCGCTGCCGAGCGGCGAGATGGGATCCTATTCCAGCGACGGCAGCCACATCGCCTACGTTCCGGGCTTCCAATGGGAGCCCTATTGGAAGGGCTACAAGGGCGGCCAACACACCGAGATCTACATTACCCGGCTCGCCGACTCGAGCACGGTGCGGATCCCGAATCTCAACGCCAACGAGACCGACCCCATGTGGGTTGGCGACAAGGTCTACTTCCTCTCCGACCGTGAGGGTCCCGAGACCCTTTACGCCTACGATGTAGGCAGCGGCCACGTGCAGCGGCTGATCGACAACAAGGGATTCGACATCACCTCCGCCACCGCCGGCCCCGGCGGCATCGTCTACTCGCAGTTCGGTCAGCTGCACATCTATGACTTCGCGACGGGCGCGACCCATGCCGTGCCGGTCACGGTGAGCGGCGATTTCCCGCAGCGGCGCCCGTACTTCGAGGACGTGGCGAAGAACGTCGATGACGCCGGCATCTCGCCGAACGGCATGCGCGCCGTGTTCGAAGCGCACGGCGATATTCTGAGCGTTCCCGCCAAGCACGGCAGCATCGTGAACCTCACCCACAGCCCGGGGGTCATGGACCGCGATCCGGCGTGGTCTCCCGACGGCCAGTCGGTCGCTTACTTCTCCGATCGCGCGGGCGAGTACGACCTCTATATCCGCCATCAGGACGGCACCGGCTCCGAGCGGCGAGTTCCGCTCGGGCAGGACGATGCCTATTACTACGAGCTCCGGTGGTCACCGGATAGCAAGAAGCTCCTCTTCACCGACCAGAAGCTCGATCTCTGGTATGTCGATGTGAGCGGCGCCGGCGCCCATCCCAGGAAGATCGCCACCGATGCCTTCGACATTCCGCTTCACGAGTTCGATGCCCGCTGGTCGCCCGACAGCCGCTGGATCGCCTACACCACGCTCATGCCGAACTCGCTCCATGCGATCTTCGTCTACTCCCTGAGCGACGGCTCGACGCACCAGCTCACTCACGGCTCGAGCGACTGCATGTACCCGGTGTTCGACGCCGGCGGCAAGTACCTGTACTTCACCTCGAGCACCGACACCGGGCTCGCCTACGGCTGGCTCGAGATGACATCGATCGAGCGCCCGCTCACCCGCACCGTGTACGTCGCGACGCTCGAGGCGGGCAGCGCATCGCCGCTCGCTCCGCGGAGCGGCTTCGAGAGTGCCGCGCCGTCCGCGGCAATTCCCCAGGCATCGAAGAAGGCGGCGCCCCCCAAAGACGCATCGAAGAAGCCGCCGGCGGTGACCATCGATTTTCAGGGACTCGAGGCCCGCGCCGTGCCGCTGCCGATTCCTGCGGCCAGTTACCTCTGGCTCGGCGCCGGCAAGAGCGGAACGCTCTACCTCGCGAAAGGCCCGATCGTCGAGATGCCCTCGATGCGAGGTCCCAACGGACCGCCGTTGGATCTGCTGCAGTTCGACCTCAAGACCCGCAAGGTCCAGCCGGTCGTAAGCGGAGTCAACGCCTTCGAGCTGGCCGCCAACCACGAGAAGCTGCTCTACCGCAGGGGGGAGGACTGGTTCATTGCGGACGCCGGACCCAACGCCAAGCCGGACCACCTCGATTTGAGCGAGGCACGCGTGCTCGTCGTCCCGCGCGAGCAGTGGGCGCAGATGTACCGCGACGCCTGGCGGATCCAACGCGCCTTCTTCTACAACCCGACTTTCGACGGGCTCGACTTGAATGCGGCCGAGAAGGAGTTCGCGAATTACCTTCCCGGTATCGCCAGCCGCGACGATCTGACGTTCCTCTTCCAGGAGATGATGAGCTACGAGTCGGTCGGGCACATGTTCATCCGCGGCGGCTACATGCCGAAGATGGAGGAGATCACGGTGGGTCTGCTCGGCGCCGACTACGCCATCGAGCACGGCCATTACCGCATCACCCGCATCTTCGATGGCGGCAAATGGAACCCGGAGCTCTATGCGCCGCTGGCGCAGCCGGGGCTCAAGGTGAAGACGGGAGACTACCTGCTTGCCGTCAACGGCGTGTCCGTCGATGGCGATATGGATATCTATCAGGCGTTTCAGGATCTGGCCGGCAAGACCGTGACGCTCACCGTCGGCCCGAGCCCCAGTCTCGAGGGCTCGCACACCATCACCGTCAAGACCATTCCGGATGAGGCCGGATTGCGCCACGCCGCCTGGATCGAGCACAACATCGAGCTCGTGAACCGCCTGAGCGGCGGTCGGATCGGCTACGTGTACCTGCCGGATACCGCGGGGGGCGGCTTCGTCAACTTCAACCGCTACTTCTTCTCCCAGGTGGACAAGCAGGGCGTGGTGATCGATGAGCGTTTCAATCACGGCGGCGACCTGGCCGATTACATCGTCGATTACCTGCAGCGCGGGCCCGAGGCCGTGACGGTGTCCCGATGGGGGCACATGCAGGTGAGTCCTCCGGAGGCGATCTTCGGCCCCAAGGTGATGGTCATCAACCAGTACGCCGGCTCCGGCGGCGACGCTCTGCCGTGGCTCTTCAAGATGAACCATGTCGGCACTCTCGTGGGCGAGCGAACCTGGGGAGGTTTGGTGGGCATCTACGGCTATCCGCCTCTCATGGACGGTGGCAGCATCACCGCGCCGCGGATCGCGGTCGAGGGCCTGGACAACACCTTCCCGGTGGAGAATCACGGCGTGAGTCCCGAGGTGACCGTATGGCAGGACCCCAAGGCCATGCGCGAGGGCCACGATCCGCAGCTCGAGCGCGCCGTCCAAATCGCCGTGCAGCAGCTCGAGGCCCATCCGCTGCCGCATTATCAGCGCCCGCCGTGGCTCAACTACCACCCGGTATTGCCGCCGCTGCCGGAGGCAACGAGCGTCGAGCCGGAGTAGGCAACCGAAAGCGACTTATCCTCACGTCTCGGGCCGCTCGGCAGGCATGCCCGCCGGGTAGGCATGCCCCCGCGCCGAGACCGCCTTCACGAGCACCCATACGGGCAGGCCGACCCGCAGCCCGAGCTCCTCGCGGGCGCTGCGGGTGACGCGCGCGAGGACGGCGGCGCCGGCGCCGATGTCGATCTTCACCAGCACCGCCTGGCCGAGCTCGTCGGCGAGCTCCGTGATGGTCCCTTCGAGGGCGTTACGGACGCTAAGCCCCCGGGGCGGCTCGGTCGCCAGGATGATGTCGCGGGCGAGGAGTTGGATGCGCATGCGGCCGCCGACCCGCGCACCGGCGATGTTGACGTGCAGCGTGCCGCGGCCGAGCTCGACGTCGGCCATCGCCCGCGCCGCATCGACGCGCGTGACCCTGCCGTCGAGGACGGCACCAACTCCTTCCGGCCCCACGATGGCGCGAAATTCCGCTTGCAGGCTGATCTCGCTCAAAGAGCCGCAGGTGAGGATCTCGCCCGCCTCCATGAGCGCCACGTGGGTCGCGAGCCTGAGGATCTCATCGAGTTGGTGGCTGACGAACACCATCGGGATCGAAAGGCGATCGCGCAGCGTCTCGAGGTAGGGCAGCACCTCCTCCCGCCGCGCGGCATCGAGCGCGGCCAAGGGCTCATCGAGGAGCAGCAGCCGCGGCTGGGAGAGCAGGGCGCGTCCGAGCGCAACCCGCTGGCGCTCGCCCCCCGAGAGCTGGTGCGTCCGCCGCTTGAGCAGCGGCTCGAGCCCGAGCAGCGCCAGCACCTCATCGAGCCCGATGGTGCGGACCTCGCGCGGCGCGCGGCGCTCTCCGTAGCGCAGATTCGCCAGCACGCTCAGATGCGGAAAGAGCCGAGCGTCCTGGAACACATAGCCGATGCGGCGCCGTTCCACCGGCACGCGAATGCGCTCGCGGGTGTCGGTGAGCCTGAGACCGTCGAGCTCGACGCGACCTTCATCAGGCTCGAGCAGCCCCGAGATGATGTTGACCAGGGTCGTCTTGCCGCAACCCGAGCGGCCGAACAGCGCAACCACTCCCGGGGTCGGAGCCTCGAGTTGGGCGCGCAGCTTGAAGCCCTCCCGCCGCTTGACGACCGAGACTCGCAGCATGACGGCGCCGAGCCTCAGCGCCCGAGGAGGCGGTAGACGCGCCGGGCGAGGAGCTCCGCCAGCACGAGGCCGAGCAGGCCCAAGGCGATCGAGAGCACTGCCAGCCGCAATGCCGCCGCCTCGCCGCCCGGCTCCTGGATGGCCGTGTAGAGCGCAAGCGGCAGGGTGCGCGTGACGCCCGGGACGTTGGAAGCGAAGGTGATCACGGCGCCGAACTGACCGAGACCCGCCGAGAACGCCGTGAGCAGGCCGGCGAGGATTCCGGGCAACATCAGCGGCAGGGTAATGGAGAAGAAGCGATCGAGCGGGCCGGCGCCGAGCGTGCGGGCAGCCGCCTCGAGACCTCGATCGACGCTCTCGAGCGCGAGGCGAATCGCGCGCACCATGAGCGGGAAGGTCATGACGGCGGTGGCGAGAGCCGCACCGCCGGTGGTGAACGGCAGCTCGATCCCGAAATGCGCCAGCAGCCAGCGGCCGGCGGCACTGCGGCTGTCGAGCGAGACCAGCAAGAGATAACCGACTGCGACTGGTGGCAGCACCAGAGGCAGATGCACCAGCGCATCGAGCGCCAGCGTGCCGGGGAAGCGGCTTCGCGCGAGGAGGTAGGCGATGAGCACGGCGAGCGGCAGGCTGAATGCAACGCTGCGCAGTGCGATCTCGAGGCTCAGGCGCAGGGCATCGAGCTCGGCGGGGGTCAAGGAGAGCATGGACCCGACCTTATCGCATGCCCTGGTCTGTACGCATCTTCCCCGATAGCTTGACTTGGCGCGTTCTGGCCACATCTCCCCTTGGGTGCGGTCCTTGCGGCCTGGATGAGCGGATGAGCAGCGAGCGGCAATACGGCTGGATGTGGGTGGAAGCGTGCGAGGTGCTCGATCGGGCCGAACGCCTGCAGCGCCAGTTCCTGCGCTATCTGGGGCCCGCCGGCGCGGATGCGGCGGTCTGGGAGCCGCCGGTCGACATCCAGGAAACCGCCGATGGTCTGATTCTGCTCTTTGCGCTGCCCGGTGTGGCGCCGGAGGAGATCGACCTCAGGCTCGCGCCGACAGAGCTCACCGTGAGTGCCCTGCGTCCGCTCAAGCTCGCTCACCCCGAGGCCGTCATCCGGCGCCTCGAGATTCCTCATGGACGGTTTTTCCGGCGCATTCCCCTCGTAGGGGTGCCGCTCAAGCTGGCGGCAAGCCGGTACGAGCACGGCTGCCTCGAGGTCCGGTTGACCCGGGCCGCGGCCGAGCAGACAGAGAGATAACCTTATGGCGAACGACGACCAGAACCCTTCGCCCCCGCGGATAGAGCTGCCGCCACTGCCGGCGGACGCCGTGCCGATCGTGGCGCTGCGCAACGTGGTGCTCTTCCCCGGCATCGTGCTGCCCGTCACTTTGGGGCGCGAGGAAAGCATCGCCGCCGCTCAGGAGGCCGTGCGCAGCGGACGCAAGGTGGGACTTCTCCTGCAGCGCGATCCGGCGCTCGAGAAGCCCGCACCGACCGACCTCTACGACTTGGGCGTTCTTGCCACGGTCGTCCGCTACGTGACCGCGCCCGATGGCGCGCATCACCTGGTCTGCCAGGGCGAGAGCCGATTTCGCCTGTTGCAGGTCGTGCGGGAAACCCCGTTCCTCGCCGCTCGTATCGAGACCCTTGCGGAGCCCGAGAGCACCGGGCCCGAGATCGAGGCGCGCTTGGACTTCCTCAAGCAGCGCGCCGTGGAGGCGCTGGCGCTGCTGCCGCAGGTGCCCGCGGAGCTCGCCCGCACCATTCGCGGCATCGACTCCGCCGGACAGCTCGCGGATCTCATCGTGAGCTTCATGGACATCAAGGCGCCGGAGAAGCAGGAGCTGCTCGAGACCCTCGACTTGAAGGAGCGCCTCGACAAGGTCGTGAAGCTGCTCGCGCATCGGGTCGAGGTGCTCAAGATCACCCGCGACATCTCCGAGCAGACGCAGGCGGCGCTCGGGGAGCGGCAGCGCGAGGCGGTGCTGCGCGAGCAGCTGCATCAGCTGCAGAAGGAGCTGGGTGAAGCCGAGGGGGCGAGCGGTGAGGTCGCCGAGCTCGAGCGGGCGATCGCCGCTGCGCACATGCCGGCCGAGGTGGAGGAGCACGCGCGCAAGGAGTTGAAACGGCTCGAGCGCATGAGCGAAGCGAGTCCCGAGCACGGGATGGTGCGCAGCTACCTCGACTGGCTGGTGGCGCTGCCCTGGAGCAAGGCGGACGCGGAGGACATCGACATCGAGCGAGCCCGCCGGGTGCTCGATGAGGATCACTACGGGCTCGAGAAAGTGAAGCGCCGCATCCTCGAGTATCTCGCCGTGCGCAAGCTCAATCCCCAGGGCAGAAGCCCCATCCTGTGCTTCGTGGGCCCCCCGGGCGTCGGCAAGACCTCCCTCGGCCAGAGCGTCGCGCGCTCGCTCGGTCTCAAGTTCGTGCGCGCGAGCCTCGGCGGCGTGCACGATGAGGCGGAGATCCGCGGCCATCGCCGCACCTACATCGGCGCCTTGCCCGGCAACATCATCCAGGGGCTGCGCAAGGCCGGCGCGAGCAATCCCGTGTTCATGCTCGATGAGATCGACAAGCTCGGCGCGAGCATCCAGGGCGATCCGGCCTCGGCGCTGCTCGAAGTGCTCGACCCGGAGCAGAACTCGACCTTCCGTGACAACTATCTCGGCCTGCCGTTCGACCTGAGCCACGTGCTCTTCATCGCGACCGCGAACGTGCTCGAAACCATCCCGGGACCGCTGCGCGATCGGATGGAGATCATCGAGCTCACCGGATACACGGGCGAGGAGAAGCTCGAGATCGCCAAGCGCTACCTCGTCGCCCGTCAGCTCAAAGCCAACGGCCTCACCCCGTCCCAGGTGACGCTCTCGGATGCGGCGCTGTCCCGGCTCATTCACGAGTACACGCGCGAGTCCGGTTGCCGCAGCCTCGAGCGGCAGATCGGGGCGCTCCTGCGGCGCGCCGCCATGCGCATTGCCGAGGGCAAGGTGGAGAAGGTGAGCTTCGATGCCGCAGACGTGGCCGAGGTGTTGGGACCCAGCCGCTTCGAGAACGAGGTTGCGCAGCGCACCTCCGTGCCGGGCGTCGCCACCGGGCTCGCCTGGACGCCGGTCGGCGGCGATATCCTCTTCGTCGAGTCGGCGCGCATGCCCGGCAATGGCAAGCTGATCCTGACCGGTCAGCTGGGCGATGTCATGAAGGAATCGGCGCAGGCCGCCTTGAGCCTCGTCAAGGCTCAGGCCGCAGAGCTCGGCATCGATCCGAAGCTCTTCGACCAGAGCGACATTCACGTGCACGTGCCCGCCGGCGCCATCCCCAAGGACGGGCCGAGCGCGGGCGTCGCCATGTTCGTCTCGCTCGCTTCGCTCCTCAAGCGCCGGCCCGTGAGACCGGACGTCGCGATGACCGGCGAGATCAGCCTGCGCGGCCTCGTGCTACCGGTCGGGGGCATCAAGGAAAAGACCATCGCGGCAGCTCGCGCCGGCATCAAGAAAGTCATCCTGCCGGCGCGCAATCGACGCGACCTCGAGGACATCCCGCAGAGCGCCCGCTCGATGTTGGAGCTCATCTGGGTGGAGCACGTCTCGGAGGCGTTGGAAGTGGCACTGGCCGCATCCTCCGATGGTCAGAAGGGCGCGGAGGGTCAGAAGACCTCCGGCCGCCAGGGCGAGAAGGCGGAGAAGCCGGAGAAGTCCGCGGCCTGACCGACCCGGCGGGGCCTAGAGCAGCGCCTCGAGGAGCCCGGCGGTGCCGAGAAGCACGACCACCAGTCCCACGGCCGTGGCCGCCGCGCGCGCCGGCACGTGACGGGTCACCCATGCGGCCAGCGGCGCCGCCGCGGCGCCGCCGATGAGGAGCGCGATCACCATGTCGTATCGCACGGCGCCGATCTGCGTCCACAGGGCGATGCTGGTGGCGAGCGCCACGAAGAAGTCGACGGCGTTGGCCGTGCCGATGGCGTAGCGCGGGGCGACGCCGCGCGCGATCATGGTCGAGGTCACGATCGTTCCCCAGCCGCCACCGCCGATGGCATCGAGGAAGCCGGCAATCAGGCCCAACGCGGGTCCGGGCGCCCCGACGGCAATGGGCGGGTTGCGCCCGAGAACGACTCGGCCCACGACGCAGAGCCCGATGATGATGAGGTAACTCCACACGAAGGGGCGAATGGTGTGGGTCGGGATGTGCGCGAGTACGGTCGCGCCCAACACACCGCCCACGACTCCCGGCGCGAGCAGCGACAGAAAAATCCTGCGGTCGAGATTACGGAACCAGGCATGCGAGGCGCTCGAGACCCCGGCGGTGACGACCTCGGCCGCATGCACCGTGGCGCTGGTGATGAGCGGCGGAATGCCGAGCGTCGCCAGAATGGAGCTCGAGGAGATGCCGTAGCCCATGCCGACACAGCCATCGACCATCTGGGCGAAGAAGCCCACCGGGATCAGCCACAGGATGTGCGACGAGAGGATCACGAGAGCTAGGCAACCATGACGCTGTCGAGCTCGATACGCGGTGAGAAGGCCGGTGTGACCGCCTCGGCGCCGAATCCTTTCTGGCGCAGCCACTCGGGATTGAAGAGGCGCGACTGATACTTGGCGCCGCCGTCGCAGAGCACGGTGACTACGGTGTGGCCGGGACCGAGCTCGCGGGCGACGCGCGCCGCCGCGGCGACATTGATGCCGCTCGTGCTGCCGAGGAAGAGGCCTTCCTCGCGCAGCAGGCGGTAGACGAAGCGAACGGTCTCCGGATCCTCGATGTGCACGGCGTCATCGATGGGGGCGCCCTCGAGGTTGGCGGTGATCCGCCCGATGCCGATGCCTTCGGTGATCGAGCCCGACCCGGTCGCCTTCAGTGTGCCGCTGCGCACGTACTCGTACAGGCTGCTGCCCGGAGGATCGGCCAGCACGCACCGGATCGAGCGGCGGCGCGATTTGAGGTACTCGGACACGCCGGCGAAAGTGCCGCCGGTGCCGGTGGCGGCGACGAAGGCATCGAGACGTCCCGAGGTCTGCTCCCAGATCTCGGGCCCCGTGCTCTCGGCATGCGCCCGGCGGTTGGCAGTGTTGTCGAACTGATTCGCCCAGATGGCGTTCGGGAGACTCGCGGCGAGCCGCTGCGACACCTTCTGGTATTGGTTGGGGTTGCTGTAGGGCACCGCCGGCACCTTGTGGAGCTCGGCGCCGAGTGTTTCGAGCAGCCGGTATTTTTCCGGCGACTGGTTGTCGGGCATCACGATGACGCAGCGGTAGCCGCGGGCATTGCAGACGTGGGCGAGTCCTATCCCGGTGTTGCCGGCAGTTCCTTCGACCACCGTGCCGCCGGGCGCGAGCTCGCCGCTGCGCTCGGCGCTGAGCACGATGCCGCGCGCGGCGCGGTCCTTGACCGATCCGCCCGGATTCATGAATTCGGCCTTGCCGAGTATCTCGCAGCCGGTCTCCTCGCTCACGCGCCGCAGGCGGATGAGGGGCGTGTTGCCGACCGAGCCTATGAACCCGTCACGCATACTGATGTATCCCTGCTCGCCACCGCGGGCGAGGCCGCTACGTCGCCGACGATGAGCAGCGCCGGAGGCGAGACACTCGCCCGAGCCGCAAGATCGGCGATCTGCGAGAGTGTAGCGCGCAACACCCGCTGCTCGGGAAGGGTCGCATGCTCGATGAGGGCCGCGGGGAGCGTCTCGGGGGCGCCGGCCGCTCTGAGCCGCGCCACGATGAAGCTCAACCTGCCCACTCCCATATAGAAGACGACCGTCTGACCGGCGCGGGCGAGCGCGTGCCAATCGAGCGAGTCACCCTCGACGAGGTGCCCGGTGACCAGGGTGACGCTCTGGGCGAGCCCGCGCTGCGTCAACGGAATGCCGGCCGAGGCCGCGGCGCCGAGCGCAGCGGTGATACCGGGGACGACGAGATACGGAATGCCCTCGCGGGCGAGAATCTCGATTTCCTCACCCCCACGCCCGAACACGAAGGGATCGCCGCCCTTCAAGCGCGCCACTTTGAGCCCCTCACGCGCGAAGCGGATCATCAGCTCGTGGATCTCATCCTGAGAGGTATGGTCCCTGCCCGAGGAGCCGCTCTTGCCGACGAAAACGCGCCGCGCCTCGCGGCGGGCACGATCGAGCACCGCGCTCGGCACGAGTCGGTCGTAGAGGACGACGTCCGCCTGCTGCAGCAGCTGCAGGGCCAGCAGGGTGAGAAGATCCGGATCACCGGGACCCGCGCCGATGAGGTAGACCTCGCCCAATGCGCTGCCGCCGGTGCCGGCGGCGCTGGTGAGCTGCGAAACCAACAGCTCCGCCTCGAAGGCGCGGCCGGCCCCGGGCTCATCGCCCGCCAGGACCCGAGCGCCCGCATTGCCGCGCACGATGCGCTCCCAGAACGTACGGCGCGCCGCCGCCCCGAGCGAGCGCTGCACGCGCTGGCGCCGCTCGCCCATGAAGCGGGCGAGGGTGCCGAGAGCCGCCGGCAGGATCGCCTCGATCTGCTCTCGTACCCAGCGCGCGAGCACCGGCGCGTAGCCGGCGGAGCCCACCGCCACGAGGACCGGAGATCGATCGATGATCGCAGGGAAGATGAAGGTGGAAAGTGCGGCATCGTCGACCACGTTGACGGGCACGCCACGCGCGCGCGCCGCGGTCGAGACCGCCGAGTTGAGCTCGCGACTGGCGGTGGCGGCGATGGCGAGGGCTGCGCCGTCGAGGTGGTCCGGGGTGAAGCTCGCGGCGAGGTGCGTCAGCTCGCCGCGGACGGCACGCTCATGAAGCTCCGCGTGCAGCTGCGGCGCGATCACGGTGAGGCGCGCGCCGCTCCTCACGAGCAGCTCCGCCTTGCGCGCCGCGATGCGCCCGCCGCCGACGATGACCGCCTTCGATGCCCGCAGCTGTAGGAAGACCGGTAGATAGTCCATCGGAGCCGGCTCTCACCTCAGGCGGGCGCCGCCTGGCGCACTCTGGGATGTAAGCCGCATTCGCGAGACTCGGATTGCTCCCACCACCAGCGGCCGGAACGGCGGCTCTCGCCCGGCTGGATGGCGCGGGTGCAGGGGAAACAGCCGATGCTCGGGAAGTGACGATCGTGCAGCGAGTTGTACGGGAGCTTGCGCGCATGGATGTATTGCCACACCTCCGCCTCGGTCCAGTCGAGCAGCGGGCTCACCTTGTACAGACCGTAGTCCGCATCCCACTCCACGGCCTGTGCCTGGGCGCGCGTGGCCGATTGCTCGCGTCGCACGCCGGTGACCCAGGCCGCATAGCCCTGGATCGCGCGCTTGAAAGGCTCGACCTTGCGCACGCGGCAGCAGGCGAGCCGCGCCTCGAGGGTGTGATAGAAGCCGTTGATGCCCTGCGCGGAGACCAGCCGCTCGAGCGCCTGTGCGTCCGGATACACGAGCGGCAGCGACCGCCGGTAGCGCCGCTCGAGCTTCTCGAGCAGATCGTAAGTTTCCTGGTGCAGCCGTCCCGTATCGATGCTGAACATGTCGATCTCGGGCACGTGCGTCCAGATGATGTCGGTGAGCACCATCGCTTCGGCGCCGAGACTGTTCGAGTAGACCACCCGGCCATGCTCATTGACCGCGGTGAGGAGTTGCTCGCGTACGGCCGCCGCCTTGCCGAACATAGTGGGGAACTATAGCCATGGCCGCCCCGCCGGAAGAACGAACCATTACTTCTTAAGTTATTATCGAGACCTATGAAGTTGCACCAGCTCCGTTATCTGGCCGCCGTGGCCCAGAGCGGCCTCAACATCACGGCGGCGGCGCAGAAGCTGCACACCTCGCAGCCCGGGGTGAGCAAGCAGATCAAGCTCCTCGAGGACGAGCTCGGCTTCCAGATCTTCGTGCGCGAAGGGCGCAATCTCACCCGCATCACGCCGGCCGGCCAGCAGGTCATCGAGCGGGCGCTGCGCATCCTGCAGGAGGCGCAGAGCATCCGCGCGCTCTCGACGGAGCTGCGCGATGAGGGCAGGGGGAGCCTCTCGATCGGCACGACCCATACGCAGGCCCGCTACGTGCTGCCCGGCGTCATCCGCGAATTCCTCGGCAAGTACCCGAACGTGCGCCTGAATCTGCACCAGGGCACCTCGGAGCAGATCGCCGAGATGGCGGCCCAGGACCGCATCGACTGCGCGATCAACACCGGCTCGGAGCGCCTCTTCTCCGAGCTCACCATCCTGCCCTGCTACCGCTGGAACCGAGTCGTCATCGTCCCGCGCGACCACCCGCTCGCCGGCGCCGGCAGACTCACCTATCGGGCGCTAGCGGCCTTTCCCATCATCACCTACACGTTCAGCTTCGCCGGCCCGTCCTCGCTCATCGATGCCTTCGCCAAGGCCAACCTCACACCCAACGTGGCGATCACCGCCCGCGACTCCGATGTCATCGTGACCTATGTGCGCCTCGGGATGGGCGTCGGCATCGTCGCCCACATGGCGGTGGATGAGAACGATCCCGATCTCGCGGTCATCGATGCCTCGCACCTGTTGCCCGCGCACACCACCTGGCTGGGCTTTCGCCGCGGCACGCTGCTGCGCAAATACATGTACGACTTCGCGCAGCTGCTCGCGCCGCATCTCGATCGGCGCCTCGTCGAGCGCGCCCACCGCGCGGCGACGGCGCAGGAGGTCGCCGGGATGTTCGCCGACGTGAAGCTGCCGGTGAAGTGAGGCGCCGGGCCGATCTGCGCTAATGTACGGCGGGCCGTCCCCGTCGTCGCACCCAGACGGGTGTGTGATCGTCCGCCACCGCCTGATAGGCCACGCTCAACTCCTCGAGCGCCTCCCGGCAGGCCTCGAGGCTCTGATCCTGCCGCGGCACGATGCTGTCGAAGCCACAGCGTCCGAGCCAGAACACCAGATCCCGGATGACATCGCCGACGGCCCGCAGCTCACCTGTGAACCCGACTCTCCTCCTCAGTACCACCGCCTGCGAGAGCGCGCGACCATCGCTGAAGGTCGGAAACTGCAGCGCGATCAGCGGCCGGCCGTCGATCTCGGGATAGACCGCCTCGATGTCCGCGGTATTCGGCACCAACACGCCGACCGCCGCGTGGGCGGCCAGCAGCGCCTCGCGCTGCGAGCGCCAGCGGGCCAGCGTGACGATGACCTTGCCGCCAGCCGCCGAGGCATCTGCCGCGCCGCCATCCTCGAGGAGCGTCCAATCATCCTCGATGAGCTCTCGCCGGCGAAGAATTCTCGCCCTCATGCGGCCTGCGCCTCGGCCTCGCTCTCGTAGAGGCGCGCCTTGAAGGACTCCATGCCGACCCGCCGATAGCATTCGATGAAGGTCTCATCCTCATCGCAACGAAGCTCGAGATAGGCGCGGATGAGGCGCTCGACGCCGTCGGCGATCTCATCGCGCGCGAGGGCGCGACCCACGCGCTCACCGATGGCGGCATCATTGCCCGGGCTGCCGCCGAGGGTCACCTGGTACCACTCCTCGCCGTGCTTGTCGACGCCGAGAATGCCGATGTGCCCGACGCTGTGGTGCCCGCAGCCGTTCATGCAGCCACTGATGGTGATGCGGATCGCGCCGATCTCGTACTGCGCATCGAGCCCATCGAATCGCCGGTAGATCTCCTGCACCACGCCGCTGGTGCCCGCATTGGCCAGGCCGCACAGATCGAGTCCCGGGCAGCTGACGATATCGGTGACGAGTCCGATGTTGGGGGTCGCAAGCTCGTGCGTCTCGAGCGTGCGCCAGAGCTCCTCGAGGTCGCGTTCGGCGACATCGGCGAGGACGAGGTTCTGCTCGTAGGTCGAGCGCAGCTCGCCGAAGCTGTAGGTTTCGCAGATCTGCGCGAGCGCCTCGAACTGTTCGGCCGTGCAATCGCCGGGGATGCGATCGGGCGCCTTGAGCGATACGAACACCACCCGGTAGCCCGGGACCTTGTGCGCGCGGACGTTGCGCTTCAGCCAGGCGGCAAAGCGCGCATCGCGGGCGGCCACGGCCTCGAGGTCGGCGGCGACTTCCGCGGCCGGGCGGTACGCGGGCGAGGTAAAGTGCGCGCGCACGCGCTCGATGTCCTCCGGCAGGAGCAGCAGCTCCTCGCCCTCGGCGCTCGCCTTGATCCTCGCGTACTCCTCCTCGATCGCGGCGCGGAAGCGCTCGATGCCCCACTCGCGCAGCACGATCTTGATGCGCGCCTTGTGGATGTTGTCGCGGCGGCCGAAGCGGTTGAAGGTGCGCAGGATCGCGCAGGCGTAGCGCAGCAGGTCCGACTCGGGCACGAAGGGATTCATCTCCTGTCCCAGCATGGGCTGGCGGCCCAGGCCCCCGCCGACGAAGAACCGGTAGCCGATCGCTCCGTCGGCACGCCGCACCAGGTGCACCGCCACATCGTTGGTGCGGCTCGCGGCCCGATCCACCGCGGCGCCGGTGACGGCGAACTTGAACTTGCGCGGCAGCCAGTAGA
This sequence comes from Steroidobacteraceae bacterium, assembly GCA_035252605.1. GTDB lineage: Bacteria > Pseudomonadota > Gammaproteobacteria > Steroidobacterales > Steroidobacteraceae > 13-2-20CM-66-19. Next base: position 6,853 of record DATFCZ010000111.1, on the reverse strand, counting down.
ACTCCGGATGCAGCGCCACGTACTGCCGCAGCAGCTCGCAGTAGGGTCTGGGATCGGTGTGCTCGTCGGCGGCGACGCCCGCCAGGTAATCGCTCGTGATGTTGCGGGTGTCGTTGCCGCAGGCCTGGATGCCGTGCAGCTGCACCTGCGAGAGCTCCCCGAGCAGATCCGGGACCTGCTCGAGCTTCGGCCAGTTGAGTTGAATGTTCTGCCGGGTGGTGAAGTGCGCGTAGCCGCGGTCGTACTTTCGCACCACCTGCGCCATCTTGCGCAGCTGCGCCGCCTCGAGAAGCCCATAGGGAACCGAGATGCGCAGCATCGGCGCAAAGCGCTGCTGGTAGAGCCCGTTGCGCAGGCGCAGATGCCGGAACTCCTCCTCGCTGAGCTCGCCCGCGAGGTAGCGGCGAGTCTGATCGCGGAACTGCTCGACGCGCTGCGTGACGAGCGCGCGGTCGATGTCATCGTAGCGATACATGCCGCCGGACTATAGGCGCCGGCCCGCAGCCCGCTAAATACCGTGTGGTTGGGTATCCCGCGCCGCAGGTTATGAGTGCGATAATCGCGGCAGGCTACGAAGGAGCGCTCCCCGTGAAGCTCAGAATCAAAGGCGACTCGCTGCGGCTGCGCCTCGCGCAGGCAGAGATGCGCAGGCTCGCCGAGCGCGGCGAGGTGGAGGACCGGGTGTCCTTCCCCGGCGGCGCCGCGCTCAGATACCGCCTGCGCGTCGGTGATAAGGAAAAAGAAATTTCAGCTACTTACGAATCAAATCTCATCGATGTTCTCATCCCTCGGCCGCACGCGGAGCGCTGGTGGGGCACCGATCTCGTCACCTTGAGCGCGAATCAGCCGCTCGCGGCCGGGGAGCTTCGCCTGGTGCTCGAGAAGGATTGGGCGTGCCTCGCGCCGCGCGAGGGAGAGGACGAGTCGGATCAGTTTCCGCACCCCGAAGCCGGCCAGGGCGCGGCTAAGACCTGTTGAGGTCCAAGAGATCCGCGGGCGTATCGAGGTCGAAAGCCGCGCTCGCCATCGGGACCCTCGCCAGATGATCGGCATGGCGCTTGAGGAGCGAGCGAGCGCCGACATCACCCTTGAGCTCCTTGAGCTCGCCAAAAAGGTGCCGCGGGAAGATTGCCGGCACCCCGACCGTAGCGCCGTAGAGGGCGGCGGCGACGCCAAGTGGCTGGCGCCGCCAGGCGCCGGCAAGCCGTCGTAGATCCTCCACTGTCACACAGGCCTGATCCGCCAACACCAACATCACGCCTTCGCATGCGGCCGGCAGGCGCGCGACGCCGGCGCGGATGGAGCTGGCAAGTCCCTCGCGCCACTCCCGATTGATGAGCACCGAGCCCGGGGAGTGCCGCAGGAGCGGTGAGAGCTCGGCGGCGTGCGCCCCGAGAACGACGATGAGGGCGTGCCCAACGACCTCGGCGGCCCGGCCGGCGATGAGGCTCAAGAGCGGCCGGTCGCCGATGCGCACGAGCTGCTTGGCCGAGCCGAAGCGGCTCGAGGCGCCTGCCGCGAGCACGATGGCGTGAAGATTCGCCGCCTCGCTCTCGAGGCTCATGCGCGCGGCAGCTGGGCGAGCACACGCGCATAGCGCTTGCGCTCATCGAGAATGGAATCGGCATCGATGGCGCCGACCGCGCGCCAATCGGCGACACCCGCATGCTCCGCGAGCGCTGCCTCGAGCGCAGCTCGCCGCGGAGTCCATGCCGAGTCGAAGAAGCGGGCAAACTCCTGCCAGCGCTCACGAGCGGCCTGCGGCTCGGCGGTGAGCGAGCTCTCGAGCCGCGAGAGCGCCTCGCGGCTGCGGCCCGGGCGGGCGATGAGATCGGTGAGTTGCGGCGCGCGCGCGGCCAGGAGCTCGGAGAGCCTCTGGTCGCGCTCCTCGAAGCGCGCAAGCACCCAGACGAGGTAGCTCACGCCGGCTTCGCGCAGCAGCGCAGCGGCCTCATCCGGGACGGGAGCGGCACCCCTCGAGCCCAACACCGCCGCGCACGCCTTGGCGACCTCCGCGGCATGCGACTGCTCGAGGGTGAGCTGGGAGCGGATGATCTCGATCTCGTTCATGTGCGGGTCTTACTCGAGCATACCGTGTAGGAACGCCTGGATCTGGGCGACGATCGCGAGCGCGATGGCCTCGGGCGTTCGCCCGCCGAGGTTCAAGCCGACCGGCGCCCGAAGCCGCGGCCGCAGACGCTCGGCCTCCGGCCCGAGCTCGGAGAGCAGCTTGTCACGTCGCGCCGGGGGCCCGAGCAGGCCGATGTAGGCGATCGGGCTCGCGCTCAACGCGCGCAGATAGGCGAGATCCGAGGGCAGGTGATGACTCATCACCACCGCCGCGGCGAACTCCCTGAGATCCAATGCCCCGGCGATCGCCTCCGGGCGCGTGAGCAGCACGCGCTCCGCCAGCGGAAAATGCGACGCCACAGCGTAGGCCGGGCGGTGATCGGCCAGGCTCACTCGCCAATGAAGGCGGGCCGCCAGGTCCACCACCGGCAGCGCATCCGGCCCCGCCCCGAGAAGGAGCAGCCTCGGCGGCAGGGAAAGCGGCACGAGCAGCCCTCTCCAGCGCCCGCCTGGTCCCTCGAGCGAGCTCACCACCCTCGCGCCGGCCGCGGTGGCGAGCGCGGCGAGCACGCGCGGCTCGAGGAGTGGCGCGCTGGCCCTCGCCGTCGGCAGCAGCAGCGCGCCGAGCGGCACGGCCGGATCCTGAGACTCGGTCACTACCCCGAAGGCGCTCGGGCGATGGCTGGCGAGCGCCGCCGCCAGGTGCGCGAGGGGCTGCCATTCCTCCTGCGGCCCGACGCGCAGCAGCAGGATATGCATGGCGCCCTCGCATCCCAGGCCGAGGCCCCAGATGAGATCATCGGGGTGGCGCAGGTCATAGGTGACGAGCGCGGCCTGCCCGGTCTCGATGACGGCACGGGCGCGCTCGCCAAGATCTCCCTCGAGGCACCCCCCGGAAATGAGGCCCGCGTACTCGCTGCCGCTCGCGATGAGGAGCATCGCGCCGGCTTTCCGGTACGTGGAGCCCACCGTGTGCACGAGGATGCCGAGCGCCATCGCGCGGCCGGCAGCCCGCTCGCGCTCGAAAAGGGGGAGCAGGGGACCGAGGATGCAGTCCATCGCGCAGATTATGCCCTGAACATCATTGCGCGCACTCAGGCTCGTCAGTAGAGTCGCACGGCTTTTCCCTCTGGTCGACTCCAATTTCCATGCCCCAATCCTCTTCCTGGGTCGTGCACAAGTTCGGCGGATCGAGTGTCGCCGACGCCGGCTGCTTCCGCCGTGTCGCGGCGATCGTCGATGCGCTGCCGGCCCCGCGCGTGGCGGTCGTGCTCTCCGCGTGCAAGGGCGTCACCGATGCCCTGCTCGGCCTCGTGGCGCTGGCAGAGCGTCAGGATGACCGCTACCGGGTGGAGCTCGCCGGGCTGCGCTCGCGCCATGCGGAGATTGCCGAGACGCTCCTCAGCCACGAGTCTGCGCGGCTCTATCTCGCCGGATTCGACCGCGACTGCCATGACCTCGAGGGGATCCTCCACACCGTGAAGCTCACCCGCGCGGCGGCGCGCAACGTGAGCGACCTCATCGCCGGCTACGGCGAGATCTGGTCGACGAAGCTCTTTCATCGATTCTACGAAGAGCGCGGCAGCCGCCGCGGGCCGACGCAGTGGATCGATGCGCGGCGGGTCGTGGTCGTCGAGTGGGGAGCGCTCGGTCCCGGAGTGCAGTGGGCGCAGTCGCGAACGAATCTCGCCGACCTCGTCGATGCCGATTTCAAGGGCACGCTCATCGTCACCGGCTTCATCGCCTGCGACCGCCGCGGCGTGCAGACGACGCTCGGCCGTAACGGCAGCGATTTCTCCGCCTCCATTTTCGGCGCCTTGCTCGATGCAGCGGAGATTCACATCTGGACGGACGTGGACGGTGTGCTGTCGGCCGATCCGCGGCGGGTGCCCGATGCGACGGTCATCGATTCGCTCTCGTACAACGAGGCGATGGAGCTCGCCTACTTCGGGGCCAAGGTGATTCACCCCCAGACCATGGCGCCCGCGGTGGGCGGGGCCATTCCCATCTGGATCCGCAACACCTTCGCGCCGGAGAAGGCCGGCACCCTCATCTGCGCGGTGCCGACCTCGGTGCTGCCGGTGAAGGGGATCGCCAGCATCGAGCAGGTGGCGCTCATCAACCTCGAGGGCGCCGGCATGATCGGCGTACCGGGGACCGCGCACCGGCTCTTCGGCGCCCTGCGCGAGGAGAGCATTTCGGTCATCCTGATCTCCCAGGGCAGCTCGGAGCACTCGATCTGCTGCGCCATCCCGCAGGAGCAGGGCGCGCGCGCTGCCGCGGTGGTCCGCCAGGCCTTCGAGCGGGAGTTGAAGGAAGGTCAGATCCAGAGCGTCGAGATCGATCCCGATCTCGCCATCCTCGCCATCGTGGGCGATGGCATGGCCGGCAAGCCCGGCGTCGCGGCCAAGGTGTTCAACTCCCTCGGCGCGGCGAGCGTCAACGTGCGGGCCATCGCTCAGGGCGCCTCGGAGCGCAACATCTCGGTCGTGGTCGACGGCCGGTCCGCGACCCGGGCCCTGCGCGCCGTCCACGCCGGTCTTTATCTCTCGCCCAGCACGCTCTCGATCGGCCTCATCGGGCCGGGGACCGTCGGGCGGGTGCTCCTCGATCAGCTCGCCTCGCAGAGCGCGCGGCTGCGGGAGCAGTTCAAGATCGACCTGCGGGTGCGCGGCATACTCGGCTCGCGGCGCATGGTGCTCGCCGAGACCGGCATTCCGCTTGCGGGCTGGCGCAAGGAGTACGAGGAGCGATCCGTCCCCGCGGACCTCGACCGCTTCGTCGAGCACGTGCACGTCGATTACCTGCCGCATTCGGTCATGATCGACTGCACGGCGAGCGCCGAGGTCGCCGGCCGGTACGCCGAATGGCTCGGCGCCGGCATGCACGTCGTGACTCCCAACAAGAAAGCCAACAGCGCGGACCTCGCCTATTACCGGCAGATGCGCGAGGCGCGCCGCGCGGGCAGCGCTCATTATCTCTACGAGGCGACGGTAGGGGCGGGACTGCCCGTGGTGCACACCCTGCGCGACCTGCGAGAGACGGGCGATGAGATCACGAGCGTCGAGGGGATCTTCTCCGGCACGCTCGCCTATCTCTTCAACATCTACGACGGCCGCACCGCGTTCTCCGAGATCGTGCGCGATGCGCGCCAGCGCGGCTACACGGAGCCCGATCCGCGCGATGACCTCTCCGGGCTCGACGTCGCCCGCAAGCTCATCATCCTCGGGCGCGAGATGGGCCTCGAGCTCGAGCTCGCCGACGTGAACATCGAGAGTCTGGTACCCGCCGGGCTCGAGAGCGGCTCGATCGAGGAGTTCATGGCGCGCCTGCCGCGCCACGATGGGCCGATGCGCGAGCGGCTCGAGAGCGCCCGCGCCCGCGGCAAGGTGCTGCGTTACGTCGGCCGCCTCACCAGCGAGGGCGCAGCGAGCGTGGGTCTCATCGAGCTCGATGCCAGGCATCCCTTCGCCAACATCGCGCTCACCGACAACGTGGTGCGCTTCGCCACCCGCCGCTACTGCGACAATCCGCTCATCGTGCAGGGTCCCGGAGCGGGCCCCGAAGTGACCGCCGGCGGCGTGTTCGCCGATCTGCTGCGCCTCGCGGCCTACCTCGGAGCGCGGCTTTGAGCATCCCGGCGCGCTCGGCCACCGCCTTCGCCCCGGCGTCGGTCGGCAACGTCGCCATTGGTTTCGACATCCTCGGATTCTCGGTGGACGCGCTCGGCGATCGGGTGTCGGTGAGCCGCACCGAGAAACGGGGAGTGACCATCGGCGAGGTCACCGGCATCGCGGGCAAGCTGCCGACCGATCCTGCGCACAACACCGCCGGGCGCGCGTTGCTCGCCATGCAGGAGGCGCTGCACCCGGGATTCGGCTTCGAGATGCGCATCGAGAAGGGCATCCCGCTCGGCTCCGGGCTCGGGGGCTCGGCGGCCTCGGCAGTCGGGGCGGTGGTGGCGGCCAATGCGCTGCTGCCGCAGCCCTGCGGCAAGCTCGAGCTCCTCAAGTTCGCCATGCAGGGTGAGGCGGTGGCGAGCGGGTCGGTGCACGTCGACAACATCGCCGCCTCGCTCTTCGGCGGCCTCGTGCTCACCGTCGGAATCGATCATCCCCGGGTGAAGCAGATACCGGTTCCCGAGGGCGTGCGCGCCGTGATCGTGCATCCGCACATGTTTCTCTCGACGCGCCAGGCCCGCGCCATCCTCAGGCGCAGTGTCGAGCTCTCCGATTTCGTATGGCAGACCGCGAATCTCGCCGGCTTTATTTCCGGCTGCTACACCAACGATCTCGACATGATCCGCGCCTCCTTCGAGGACGTGGTGATCGAGCCGCAGCGCCAGGCGCTGATCCCGGGCTTCGCGGGCGTGCGGCACGCGGCCATGCAGGCGGGCGCGCTCGGCTGCTCCATCTCCGGGGCGGGCCCGGCGCTTTTCGCCTGGGCGCTCGCGAAGGATGCCCACCGGGTGCTCGAGGCCATGCGGCGGGAGTTCACGGCCGGCGGGATTCGCATCGACGAATGGCTGCTCGATGTCGGGGCCGAGGGTGCCCGCGTCATCGAGTCCGGCTGACCCATGACAGGTTGCACATGAGCGCGATGCGGTTCAGGAGCACGCGTGATGCGCAGCTCACCGCCGGATTCGGCGAGGCGCTCATCCAGGGACTCGCTCCCGACGGCGGCCTCTATGTGCCGACCGAATGGCCGCATCTGTCGCAAGCCTCCTGCAGTGTGCGGGAGAGCCTGGCGGGCATCGGTGCGAAGCTGATCGGACCTTTCATCG
>DATFCZ010000110.1:0-3760 GCA_035252605.1 Steroidobacteraceae bacterium | reverse complement strand
AGGTGCAATAACATGCGCGCTGACAACACGCCGATAGATCCCGGCCCGGAACCGGCGTGGTTCGCCGAGCTGCTCATTGGTGCCGGTGTGCTGGTCTTCGCTGAGCGCGACTACCTGGGCGATGGCAAGTACAGCCAGACTGCTCTCGATCTCACCTACGAAGGCTACGAGGACGATCTTCTGTCGGCTGAGGTGATCACCGACGCCATGCTCGTGCTCCCTGGCAAGGGAAGCCACTATCGCGACCCGAGCGGCCGCAGTGTGCGGATCTGGGGCTGCCGCGTGAGCGGTACGCCACTCCGATACATGACCGTGAAGCGCCGCATGAGCATCGAGGAGCTGCCCCGAGGATGGCCTGCAGGCCCCGAGGCGCTCACGGCGTTCGATCGTCATCTCGCTTGGAGCACGGCGCAAAGTGAGTTCCTGCGGCTCGGCGGGCGTGCCCTGCGAGCCCCTTCGCCTGAAGCGGCCGGGCCAGCAACAGCGAGAAAGGCGGCGACGTTCCTGCGCCTCGTCGTCGATAACACGAAGGAGGGCCGGCCATGAGCGTCACGCCGATCCGCCCCGACGTGGAATATTGGGAGATCTGGCCTGGCATCCACCAGGTCGACAAAGCCGGCGCCCGGCTCGCGCAGGACATGCTCGCCGAGCTCGAGACCTACGATCCGACAGCCGATGTCAGTGTCGCCAACCGCAGTTGCCTGGAAGACTGGTTCCGCGATGGCGGGCCCTTCCGCAACATCGTCGCCGAGTACATGGCGACGGCTCAAGCGGCCGGCCCGCAGGCGCTCGAGGGGTTCTGCGCCGTGCTCTCGGACTTCATCGCGCAGGCCTGCACCGGATCCGTCTGTGACGCTGCGCAATACAACCGCTGGACCGGCGACGGTCAAGAGGACGGGCAATGAGCGCCGATAGGATAACGCCTGCCGCGCGGGATGAAGATCGTATGGCGCCCACCGTCGGCCTCGAGGAAGCGGCGGCGCTCCTGCGGTGCCATCCAGACACGGTGCGGAAGATGGCGAAGGCGGGAGAACTACCGGGCACGAAGGTCGGCCGAGCTTGGGTCTTCCATACTCAGCGGCTGCTGCAATGGCTCGATACGAGGTGCGCCGAGGCGTCGCTGTCGCGCCGCGGCAGCGATCTCGCGGCCGGCTCGGACCTTGCGCGGCGTCTCGCGGCGCAGCGGGAGAGGCGCCGAACGCCGCACTAGAGGAGGCGCTGCAAACGTCTGCAACGATCGGGGCCGCGCGAGCGGCCCTTGTCGTTTCAGGCGATCTCACGAGGTTGCCGCCTCACCTTCGGCGGATTGCGCCGCATCTGCTGGCGCAACCGGCGCGCATACTTGCGGCCCCACTTACACCGGCGACCCATCAGGACCTCGGCGCGCTCGTCAACTTCGGGACCGGGAAGGCGCTGAACGCCGTCACCCAGGAATCGGCGTCTGCCTGGCGGAAGTTGCCGAAGTGATGGACCTCGGAGACGACGAAGTCTCCCTGGAAGATCGTGCTCGAGCGCGCCGGCACATTGGGATAGGCCGCGGCGGAGGAGGTGAGCGCGTACGGGGAGATGACACCCGTCGGGAAGCGCACCTGGCTCCCGACCGCGAGGTCCGCGCGCAGCACAGTTTTGAAGTTGATAGTCGCCGGTTCCATCCAGGTCGGCTGACCCACCAGGTCCTCGAATGCGAGCTGGACTGCAGGTGGGGCTTGGGTACCGTCGTACGCGACGATCGTCTGCCCCGACACCGAGATCGCTACGCCGGGGTAGAACTGCCCATAGATCGCCGAGCCCGCCTGCTGCGTGAGCCTGCGGATCACGTCGGCGAACTGACCGAGGGAGGTTGCGTGCGCTGCCTCATCGTGCGCGAGCGTCAGATTTGCCGAGATAGCAACCTTCTGCTGGTACGTCGGAAATGCCTGAGAAAAGGTCGCCGCGAGCGCAGAGGCGAGCGAGGTTCCCGCCGGCCAGAGGAAGGAGATGTCGAGGTGATCCGCGGCAAGGGAGGGATAGAGAACCAAGTTAAGAGTCTGATTGACGCCCTGCCAGTTGCCGAAGGCCTGAAACACCTGGCCCTTGACGATAAGGCCCGCTTGAGCGGGCTTGGCGAGCGGCAGCCCCGCCGACATCCCCGCGCGAAGCTCGAAGTTCTGCCCATTGAGGTTGGCTGACTGCGAAAGTGTTTTCAGACCCACACCCCAGACTGTTATGTTCCCCTTGCCCTGAACCTCATCGAAGGGAATGACCGGAATATCGATCTCGAGGTTGAGTGCGCCTGGATTCACACGGCCGTTTGCGTAGCTCGTGAACGTTGTCACCGCTTTTCCGAGCACGAAGTTGCCGCTCGAATCGGTCGACCACACTTTGCCGGTGTTCGGATCTAGCAATTTGAGATCATAGAACCTCACCGGGGTCTCGCTTGTCGCGATTCAACTTCGCGCTCGTGTATTGCCTCGATCAACGCGAAGCAGCGGACGTTGGCGGCCTGCAGAGGCTTGGCGAGCTGCTCGAGGAACCAAAGCAGCACGGCCGTCAGTGCCACGCCCAGGAAGCAGAGCGCAGCGAGCAACAGGAGCGCAAGCCGCGCAAGGACGGCGCTCATTGTGCAAGTCCGTTCACGATGACAGCGGCGTTGCCGCCGGTGTTGTTGTTCACCGTGATGCTCGGCATCGTCTTCATCACATAGGCCTGCGTCTCGGCCGGAAGGTGCGAGCGCCAGGCGGAACCGTAGCGAGCCACGGCCCGGTCGACGTGCTCGGGCCCCCAGTTGTAGGCAGCCAGAGCCTCGCGCACATCACCGTGGTAATGCTTGACGAGCGACGAGAGGTACGAGCCGGCCGCCTCTCCCGCCTTGCCGGGATTGAACGGGTCGACGCCGAACATCGCGGCGGTCTTTGGCATAAGCTGGAACGGGCCGGCCGCTCCGGTCTTCCGGTTCACAGCGTTGAAGTCCCCGCCGGACTCGGTCCTCCAGACTCTCTCCAGGGTTCCGCCCGGGAGCCCATACTTCTTGTCGAGGCCACTGAGCCACCGACGGTAGTCGGAGGGTATGACGAAGAGGTTCCTGAGATACTCGCCGAAGGATTCTCCCATCGAGCGCGGTGACTGGCCGCCGAGATCCGTGATGGCCTTGCCCGGGTGACCGGCGGCGGCGTCTTGCACTGCCCGCGACCAACGGTGGAAAGTCCGCGCCATCGCCCCGACGTCGCTGGTGAATTCCTTGATGTCAGTGAGGAATTTCGGGCTCGCGATCTCCCCGTTCCACTTTTCGAGCCACGCGCCGGCCTTGTTGATCTCCGTCTCGATGAAACCGCCCTTGCGCAGCGCGACCTGAATAAAGTTCGCAAATGACCGCGAAAAGCCTTCGAGGGGTTTCTCAAGTGGAAGGAGGCCGGTGACGAAGGTCTTGAAGATCATCGAGCCGGCGCGCTCCATCTGGCTCGCGAAGTTCGTCCAGGCGAGCGCGGTCTTGTCCGGGATGTTCTGCGTCGAGCGATCGCGCGCGAAGTGTCTCTCCTGGGCGGCCCAGTCGGCGTTGCCCGTGCGGCGCATGCGCATCAGGTCCTCGACCGAGACGCCCGGCACCGGGTATTTCTTCAAGACGAGGGCGAGCTGATCGACCGGCGTCATCTGCGCCTGCTGGCGCAGCGCATTCATCACCTGCATCGCGACCGACATCGTCGAGCCGCGCGGTGAGATGCCGAGCGAGGCGAGCGCGCCTTGCATCTCGGGATTGGTCCGCATCTCCGTGATACCGGCGAGA
>DATFCZ010000109.1:0-7360 GCA_035252605.1 Steroidobacteraceae bacterium | reverse complement strand
ACGACCGGTACCGATAAGCGGCCCTCGCCGGCATACGTCGGAAGGTTCGCTCCTTCTCCCACGGGGTCGTTGCACCTCGGCTCGCTGTTGGCTGCCGTCGGCAGCTTCCTCGACGCCCGCAGCCGCGGCGGACGCTGGCTCGTGCGCATGGAGGATCTCGACCGCGCGCGAGTGGTCGGCGGCAGCGCCGATGAGATGCTGCGCACGCTGGAAGTCTTCGGCCTGCACTGGGACGGGGAGGTGGAGTACCAGAGCCGCCGGACTCACCTCTACGCCGAAGCGCTCGAGTCGCTGCGCGCGGCGGGACACACGTTCGAGTGCAGCTGCTCGCGCCGGGAGCTGCTCGCCGAAGGCGAGCCGACTCAGGCGGCGAGCGCCGGCATGGCTTATCCGGGCACCTGCCGTCAGCAACCTCGCCGGCCCGGAGCCAGCGCGACCCGCTTCAGGATCGATGAGATGCAGACCCTCCTCTTCGAGGATCGCTTCCAGGGGTCGATTTCGCTCCTCATGGGCAAGCTCGGGGATGTCATCGTGCGCCGGCGGGACGGAATATTCGCTTACCAGCTCGCCGTGGTCGTGGATGATGCCTGGCAAGGAATCACGGACGTGGTGCGGGGGGCGGATCTCCTCGAGAGCACCGGATGGCAGATCGCGCTCCAGCGCGCGCTTCATCAGCCGACTCCCCGCTATGCGCATCTGCCGCTGCTGCTCGAGCGCTCCGGCGAGAAGCTCTCCAAGTCGCGCCGCTCAGCGGCGCTCGATGCGGACGGGGCCGCCGCGGAGCTCGTGAAGGTTCTTGGGCTCCTCGGGCTCTCACCGCCCGCGATGCTCGGGGACAGCACGCCCGCGGCCATCCTCGAATGGGCGACCGCCCGTTGGCGAGAATCGCCACCGCCCCTCCCCAGGCAGCTCGTTGTGCCCTAGCCTGGCGGGTTTTGCGGGCGGCTTCCGGACCCAGCAGCATTGCCCTCTTGCCGGTATAGTTTCCTTGGAAACTATGAAGCGCCCACCACCCCTCCACTCCTCCCTCAGGGGCTCGAACCTCAGGGGCTCGAACATCAGGGGCTCGAACCTCAGGCGCTCGAACCTCAGGCGTCCAGCCGTGACCCCTCTTCATGAACAGCTGGGTCATTGGCTGCGATGCCTCTCGAGCCAGCTCGCGCAGGCTTTGAGCCGTGAGATCGAGGAGCTCGGAGTCACGGTCACCGAGTGCGACGTGCTGCGGGAGCTTTACGAGGGCGAACGCAGGCCGAGCGTCTTGGCCGAAAAGTTAGGGCTGACGCGCGGCGCGATGTCGAAGCTCACCCACAACCTGGTGGCCAAGCTCATGATCACTCAGCAGGCGACTGCCGCGGATCGCCGGGGTCGAATACTCGCGCTCACGGACGGGGGTCGCGCCATCGTGCCGCTATTGGCGTCGGTCGCGGACGAGAGCGACGAGGCTTTCTTCGGCAGCCTCGATCCGCACACGCGCACGGCCCTGGTGAGGGCCATGCGCATGATCGTCCTTCGCCGGGGACTGCGGGCGCTCGGCCCGTAGATCCGATTCGATCAGGCCGCGTCGACGTCCCGCATCGAGAGCCGAATCCTGCCCTGGCGATCGACTTCCAGCACCTTCACGCGGATGACATCGCCTTCCTTCAGCTTGTCGCTCACGCGCTCGACGCGCTCGTTCGAGATTTGCGAGATGTGCACCAGGCCATCGCGGCCCGGCAGGATGGTGACGAAGGCGCCGAAGTCCATCAGGCGCACGACCTTGCCCTCGTAGATGCGCCCGACCTCGACGTCGGCGGTGATGAGCTCGATGCGCCGCTGAGCCTCGCGGCCGGCCGTGCCGTTGACGGAAGCGATCTTCACCGTGCCATCGCTCTCGATGTCGATGGTCGTGCCGGTCTCCTCGGTGATCTGACGGATCACGGCGCCGCCCTTGCCGATCACGTCGCGAATCTTCTCGGGATCGATCTTCAGGGTGATGATCGAAGGCGCCCACTCCGACATACGGGCGCGGGGCTCGCGGATGACTTTGTTCATCTCCCCGAGAATGTGCAGACGACCTTCGCGCGCCTGCTCCAGCGCGACCTTCATGATCTCCGGCGTCACGCCCTCGACCTTGATGTCCATCTGCAGCGCGGTCACGCCGTCTTTGGTGCCGGCCACCTTGAAGTCCATGTCGCCCAAGTGATCCTCGTCGCCGAGAATGTCGGTGAGGACCTTGTAGCGGCTGCCCTCGAGCACGAGTCCCATGGCCACGCCGGCCACGGGCGCCTTGATCGGCACGCCCGCATCCATGAGTGACAGCGAGGTGCCGCAGACGCTCGCCATGGAGCTCGAGCCGTTGGATTCCAGGATCTCCGAGACGACACGGATGACGTACGGGAAGGTCGTCATGTCGGGCATCATGGCATTGACGCCGCGGCGGGCGAGGTTGCCGTGGCCGATCTCGCGGCGCTTGGGCGAGCCCATCATGCCCGTCTCGCCCACCGAGAACGGCGGGAAGTTGTAGTGCAGCATGAAAGGCTCGCGACGCTCGCCGTCCAGGCCGTCGATGATCTGCGCATCGCGAGTGGTGCCGAGCGTCGTCACCACGAGCGCCTGTGTCTCGCCGCGGGTGAAGGTTGCCGAGCCGTGGGTCCGCGGCAGCACGCCCACCTTCACGGTGATCGGCCGGACGGTCTTGGTGTCGCGGCCGTCGATGCGCGGCTCGCCGTTCAGGATCCGCTGGCGGACGATGTTGCTCTCGAGCTTGAAGAGCGCGCCGTCGATCTGTTCCGCGCTCCACTTGGCCGGCTCACCGCCCGTGAGGGTCGCGAGTGTCTGTGCCTTGACTTCGGAGATGCGCGCGTGTCGCTGCTGCTTCTCCGTGATGGTGTAGGCCTGGGCCAGCGCGGCCTGGGCATGCATCGCCACGGCGCTCGCCACCTCGGCGTTCTCCGCGGGCGGCTGCCAGCTCCAGCGTGGCTTGCCGGCCTCGGCGGCGAGCTCGCGGATGGCGCGAATGGCGGTCTGCATCTGCTGGTGGCCGAAAACGACCGAGCCCAACATCACATCCTCAGGCAGACCCTTCGCTTCCGACTCGACCATGAGCACGCCGTGCTCGGTGCCGGCCACCACGAGATGCAGCTGCGACTCGGCGAGCTGCTTGGCGGTGGGATTCAACAGATACTGCCCGTCCTTCCAGCCGACGCGCGCCGCGCCGATCGGGCCGTTGAACGGAATGCCGGAAAGAGCGAGCGCCGCAGAGGCGCCAAGGAGCGCGGAGATGTCCGGATCGATGTCGGGGTCGACCGACACCACGGTCGCAACCACCTGCACCTCGTTGTAAAAGCCATCGGGAAAGAGCGGGCGAATCGGACGGTCGATGAGGCGCGAGGTCAGCGTCTCTTTCTCGGTCGGACGGCCCTCACGCTTGAAGAATCCGCCCGGAATGCGTCCAGCGGCGTAGGTCTTCTCGACGTAGTTGACGGTGAGGGGGAAGAAATCGCGGCCGGCGGCCGCTGTCTGTTGCGCGCAGGCGGTGACCAGCACCACCGTGTCGCCCATCGAGACCCGCACCGCGCCATCGGCCTGGCGGGCGAGCTCGCCCGTCTCGATGGTGACCGCGTGCGGACCGTACTGAAATGACTTGCTGACGACGCTCAAGCTCGAGCCCTCGGGAATAAAGATGGTTCGGCCAAACACAAAGGCCGCGCAATGCGGCCTCGTGCTGGTGCTAGCGGCGAAGTCCCAGGCGCTCGACGAGCTCCTGGTACTTCTGCGGTTTCGTGGCCTTGAGATAGTCGAGGAGCTTGCGGCGTTGGTTGACGAGCTTGACCAGCCCGCGGCGAGAGGAGTGGTCGCGCTTGTGCGCCGTGAAGTGCTCGCCGAGGCCGTTAATACGCTCGGAGAGGAGCGCCACCTGGACCTCGGGGGAGCCGGTGTCGGCGGGACCGCGCCGGTACTGCGCCAGAATGCCGCCTTTTTTCTCGCTGGTTAGAGCCATTGCGCCAAAATCCTGAGTGACTGTCTTAAGTGCCTTTAGGGAAGCGCGGAATTTTACCCGGTGGAACGCCTCCGCCACAAGTTGCAAGCCCATTTGCGCAGCCGTTTCCCCGGCCCCCGGCCCGCCTCAAGCCGGCTCCGTGAACAGCCGCCGCGGCCGGATCATTCCCCGGCCGTCGGATTCGCCGATCCCGAGAAAACGGCCGCCGGCGCCATAAAGCCGCACCCGCCCCGCCGGCAAGGCGCGCTGCAGCACCGCTCCCTGCCCGTGGCCGATGCGGTCGGCCTGCCAGGGTTCGAGCTCTGCCGCCGGCAGGTGGGCGAGCGGCAGATCGGGCGGCAGGAGTCTAGGGGAGCTGCCGGCCTCGCAAAGACGAGTCACGGCCTCCAGGGTTTGCATCGGCTGCGCCTCGAAGGGCTCCACCCAACTGCGGCGCAGTGCCGTCACGTGTCCGCAGGTCCCGAGCGCTCGCGCGACATCCTCGGCGAGTGTGCGCACGTAAGTCCCCTTCGAGCAGAGCACCTCGAGCTCGAGGTCCTCGGCCGTCAGCGACACCTGCGAGAGCTCGAAGATCTCGATCGCTCGCGCCTCTCGCTCAACGGTGATGCCGGCGCGGGCAAGTGCGTAGAGCGGGCGACCGTCGCGCTTCAATGCCGAGTACATGGGCGGCACCTGCCGCCCGGGGCCGATAAATCCGCCGAGCACCGCCTCGAGCGCCTGCTGCCAGCCCGCAGGCACCGCAGCCGTCTCGATCACCGCGCCTTCGCAATCACCGGTGGCGGTGCGCGCCCCGAGGCGAATCGTGAAGCGGTAGCGCTTGCGGTTGGAGAGGATCTCGGCGGCGATCTTGGTGGCCTCGCCCAGGCAGAGCGGAAGCATGCCGGTCGCGAGCGGATCCAGGCTTCCCGCGTGACCCGCCTTGCAGCCGCCGAGGAGCCGGCGCACCCGCTGCAGCGCGCCGTTCGAGGACATTCCGGCGGGCTTGTCGAGGAGCAGTATGCCGGTCGGCATCTAGTTCGAGTGGTCTTCGGCGTCTTTGGCGACGGCGCGATCGATGAGCCCGGTGAGCCGAGCGGCCTTCTCCGCCGTGTCGTCGAAGACGAACTCGAGCCGCGGCGCATGGCGCAAGCGCAGCCGCCGGCCGACCTCGCCGCGCAGGAACCCGGCGGCGCGGGTGAGGCCGCCCTGCACTTCCTGCGGGGAATGCTGCGCGAGGAACGGCGAGTAGAAAACCTTGGCCACTGCCATGTCCGCCGCCAGACTGACCGCGGTGATGGTCACATTGCCGACGCGCGGATCCTTCACCTCGCGCGCGATCAGCTCCGCGAGAACGCGCTGCAGCTCGGACTCGATCCTGCGCAGCCGGCCGCCGGCCGCCTCCGAGCCCCGCGCTCGCGAGAGCGGCCCCCCCGGGGAGCGATTCTTCTTCACTGCAGCGTCCGGGCAACCTCGAGCCGCGCGAAGCACTCGATCTGATCGCCGACGCGCACGTCCTGGTAGTTCTTCACGCCGATGCCGCACTCGGTCCCGGCGCGCACCTCCCCGACATCGTCCTTGAAGCGCCGGAGCGACTCGAGCGCGCCCTCGAAGATGACGACGTTGTCGCGCAGCACACGGATCGGATTGTTGCGCCTGACATAACCCTCGGTCACCAGGCACCCGGCGACGACGCCGAACTTGCTCGAGCGGAACACCTCGCGCACCTGCGCGATGCCGACGATCTGCTCCTTGATCTCCGGCCGCAGCATGCCGGTCATCATCTGCTTCACGTCATCGATGGCTTCGTAGATGATGCTGTAATAGCGCACCTCGACGCCGGTCTCCTTCATCGCATCGCGCGCGCCGGAGTCGGCGCGGACGTTGAAGCCGATGACGAGCGCCTTGGAGGCGGCCGCGAGCTGCACGTCGGAAACGGTGATGCCACCCAAGCCGCTGGCAATGATCTTGACCTGCACCTCCTCGGTGGAGAGCTTGCTGAGCGCCTCGCGCAGCGCCTCGACGCTGCCTTGCACATCGCCCTTGACGAGCACGGCGACGACGCCGGCCTTCTCTTCGCCGAGCTGCGAGAAGACGTCCTCGGCGCGCGTCGCCTGACGGGCGAGCTTCACGTCGCGGAACTTGCCCTGACGATAGAGCGCCACCTCGCGCGCCTTGCGCTCGCTCTCGAGCGCGAGCATCTCATCGCCGGCGTTCGGCGCGCCCGAAAGCCCGAGCACCACCACCGGCATGGAGGGAGGGGCTTCCTCGACCGGTCGGCCGTTCTCGTCAAAGAGCGCTCGCACGCGGCCGAACTCGGAGCCTGCGATGATGGGATCGCCGAGGCGCAGCGTGCCTTTCTTCACCAGCACGGTTGCCACCGCGCCCCGGCCCTTCTCCACGCTCGATTCGATCACCACCCCGCCGGCAAGCCCGGTGCGGGGTGCCCGCAGCTCGAGCACCTCGGCCTGCAGGAGCACCGCCTCGAGGAGCTCATCTACCCCCGCTCCGGTGTGGGCCGAGACGTTGACGAACATGTTCTCGCCGCCCCAGTCCTCGGGAATCACTTCCTGCTTGGCGAGCTCGGAGCGCACCCGGTCCGGGTCCGCACCGCTCTTGTCGATCTTGTTGACGGCGACGACGATGGGCACGCCGGCGGCGCGGGCGTGTTGGATCGCCTCGATCGTCTGCGGCATGACGCCATCGTCCGCAGCCACCACCAGGATCACGACGTCGGTCGCCTTCGCGCCGCGCGCCCGCATCGCCGTGAAAGCGGCGTGGCCCGGAGTATCGAGGAAGGTGATGACGCCCTTGGGAGTCTCCACGTGATAGGCGCCGATGTGCTGGGTGATGCCGCCGGCTTCACCCGCCGCGACCTTGGTGCGACGGATGTAATCGAGAAGCGATGTCTTGCCGTGATCGACGTGTCCCATGACGGTGACGACCGGGGGACGCGGCTCGAGCTCCGCCGCCTGCGGCTCCGTGCCCTGCAGATCCTCCTCGATCTGATTTTCCTTGAGGAGCTTCGGCGTGTGACCCAGCTCCTCGACGACGAGCACCGCCGTGTCCTGATCGATCGGCTGGTTGATGGTCGCCATGACGCCCATGTTCATGAGCACCTTGATGACCTCGGTCGCCTTCACCGCCATCTTCTGCGCCAGCTCCGCGACCGTCACCGTCTCGCCGACGCCGACTTCGCGCACCACCGGCGCCGTGGGCATCTCGAAGCCGTGGCGGCCATCGGTGGCGCTCGGCACGGCACGCGATTTGACTCGCCGCTTCTTCTTGTAGCGCGAGGTCATGTCGGTGGTGACGTGCAGCTCCTGCCTGCCGTAGCGCGTATGCCGATCGTCCGCCGCAGGCCGGTCCCGCGCTGGCGCAGCGGCAGCCGCGCGTGCGGCGGTG
>DATFCZ010000108.1:0-2010 GCA_035252605.1 Steroidobacteraceae bacterium | reverse complement strand
CGCTACCTGTTGCGCCTCGCCGATACTCCGCTCGTGCTCGGCCAACGGCTCGGAGAATGGGTCGGGCACGCGCCGGCGCTCGAGGAGGATCTGGCGCTCGCCAACATCGCCCTCGATCTGATCGGCCAGGCGAGGCTCCTCCTCACCTACGCCGCGGAGCTCGAGGGCCGTGGGCGCGATGAGGATGCGCTCGCGTTCCTGCGCGATGCGCCCGATTTCTACAATGTCTCGCTCGCCGAGCAGCCGAACGGCGATTTCGCGCAGACGATCGTGCGCCAATTTCTCATCGATGCGTGGCAGCTCGAGCTCTACGAGGCGCTCTCCGGCTCGAGCGATGCGCGGCTCGCCGAGATCGCCGCCAAAGCGGTGAAGGAGACCCGTTATCACCTGAGGTTCAGCGCCGGCTGGCTGGTACGGCTCGGCGATGGCACCGCGGAGAGTCATGCCCGGGCCGAGCGGGCGCTCGCCGCTCTCTGGCGCTTCACCGACGAGCTCCTCAGCCCCGATGCGCTCGATGAGGAGATGGCAGCCGCCGGCATCGCTCCCTCGCTCGCGGCGCTCGGACACAGGTGGCAGGCGCGGATCGGCGCGGTACTCAAGGAGGCGACCCTGAGAGCGCCCGCGGCCGCGAAATATCCCTGGCACGGCAAGCGGGGCGTCCATACGGAGCATCTCGGTCACCTGCTCGCGGAAATGCAACACCTGCCGCGGACCTTTCCCGGTGCGAGATGGTGAGCGAGCTCGTGAACGATGTCGTGAACGATAGCGTGAACGATGCGGCCGCGCCGCCGGGCAGCCGCGCCACTGACCTGAAGCAAGAGCGGGTCTGGCGGCTGCTGCGCTCCGTCGCCGATCCCGAGATTCCGGTCCTGAGCGTCATCGATCTCGGCATCGTGAGATACGTGCGCTACGAAGGAGGGCATCTTCGCGTGGGGATCACGCCGACCTATTCCGGTTGTCCGGCGACCGAGGCCATCCGGCGCTCCATCGGCGAGGCGCTCGCGCGCGAGAAGCTGCAGGAGGTGATCGTCGAGACGGTGCTCTCGCCCCCCTGGACCAGCGAGTGGCTGACCGAGGAGGGCCGGCGAAAGCTCGAGGCGTTCGGCATCGCGGCGCCCAGCGCGCGCGCCGCATCGAAGGTGAGTTGTCCGCGCTGCGGCAGTCAGGCGGTGCAGTGCCTGAGTGAATTCGGCTCGACCCCCTGCAAGGCGCACTATCGCTGCAGCGAGTGCCTCGAGCCGTTCGACCTCTTCAAGTGCATCTGAGCCGCTGATCCCATGTTGAGGTTCCACTCGCTGCGCGTGGCGCAGGTGCAGATGCAGGCCGAGGACGCCGTGGCGCTCGCTTTCGAGGTCCCCGCGGCGCTCGCCGCCGAATACCGTGGCATTCCGGGACAGCACGTCGTGGTGCGCGCCTCGCTCGAGGGCGAGGAGGTGCGCCGAACGTATTCGCTGGTGAGCTCGCCCGCAGAGCCGCTGCTGCGCATCGTCGCGCGGGTGCATCCCCAGGGTCGCCTGTCGCAACATCTTGCGCGCCGCGTCCGCCCCGGCGAGCACCTCGACGTGCTGCCGCCGAACGGCAGCTTCATGGCTCATTCGCCGGCGGCCGGAGCTGGCACCTGCGTGGCGTTTGCCGCCGGCTGCGGCATCACACCGATCATCGCCATTGCCCGCAGTTGGCTCGAGGCGGGCACGGCGGGGCGCGTCGTGCTCTTTTTCGGCAACCGCAGCATGGCGCGCGCGATGTGCCTCGAGGAGCTGCTCGCGCTCAAGGATCGCCATCTCGGGCGTCTGGCACTGCACTTCGTGATGAGCCGCGAGCCGCAGGAGGTGGCCATCTACAACGGCAGACTCGATGGCGAGCGCGTGCGGGAGCTCGCCCGATCCTTCCTCGCGCCCACCGAGGTGGCCGAGTACTTCCTCTGCGGACCCGGCGACATGATCGACACCGTATCGAGCGCGCTCGAGGAGCTCGGCGTCTCGCCGGACAGGATTCGAGCGGAGCACTTCA
>DATFCZ010000107.1:0-10847 GCA_035252605.1 Steroidobacteraceae bacterium | reverse complement strand
CATTTCGCGGTCGTAGCAGGCCAATCGGCGGGCGGGCTCGGTCTGCGCGGCGCAGGCGCGAAGGCTCGCGGGCACGGACTGCGCCAGCGCGCAGGCGGGAAGAGCATGTAGGCCCAGCGCGCCGACGGACAGCAGCGCCGTCCGACGCAGCCGTGCCAACGAGGTCAATGGCGTTCGCATGCCCGCAGTATAGCTCCGCCTCGGCCGCGCTCGGTGCTATTGAGTCTGAGCGGTCGCCGCGTCGCTCTTGGCCGCGCCGCCCGGCCGGATACCCATCCTCGGCACGCCGAACTGCCCCTGAAGCTGCGCCAATTTGGCGAGATCGATCGAGCCGACGATGTTGACGATCGTCAACTCGCGAGGCTCCGCCGCGAGGATCGCGAGACCCTCGGTGCGATTGCCGTTGCGCAGCAGGTAGATGTCGACGTTGCTCTCCTCCTTGAGGTCGTGTGTCGAGACGATCGGCACCCACCCCGGAGCGAGAAGCTGCGCCTGGAGCGCTTTGACGTCCGCTTTCGAATATTCGCCCGGCCGATCGAAGGTGTAGCTGCGCACGTAAATGCCCCGGATGCCCTTGATGAGGTCATGGACCGCCGCGCCGTCACCGTTCTTGTCGTTGTCGATGACGCCGCTCGCGAGGCCGAGGAGCGAGGGGTCGAGCGAGATGTCGACGGACTCGGCCGCCTTCTTCGACAGGGCGGAGAAATCCGGCAGCTGCAGGCGACCGGGCTCCTGCGCGGCCGCGAGCGCCGGCAGCGCGAGCAGCGCGCAGACGAGAATGATGGATCGAGAGTTCATGGCAGTCTCCAAAGAAGAAATTCGGCCTTTCGGCTGTCCACCGGCAGGACCTCAGGAGTCCGGGTTCTCCTCGCGAGCGATGGTGGCTCGTACGATGTTGACGTTGTGGCTGGCGATGCTGAGCGCCTGCAGGAGCTGCGCTCGTGCCTGATTCGCGCGCTCGGTATCGAGCGAGTGCTGTCGGAACGTCAGCACGCCGACGGCCGCGATCAGACAGGCGGCCAGGGCAGCGGGCAGCCAGCGGGAGCGCAGCAGCCGGGAGCCTCGCGCGTGGAGTCGAGTCACGCGAGCGGGCTCCGTCCCGGTCGATTCGAGCCGCGCAATCACGCGCGCGGCAAACTCCTCGCCGGGGTCTTCGCGCCGCAGCGCGCGGCGCAACGCCTTCTCGAAATTCTCGCTCATGAAGCGTCTCCTGCGGAGATCGGCAGCCGCAGCTCCTCGCAACGGCGGCGCAGGAGCGCGAGCGACCGTTTCAAGTGACTCTTCACCGTGTTGAGCGGCATGCCGAGCGTTCGGGCGATGTCCGGGGGATCGAGGTCTTCCTGGTAGCGAAGCAATACCACGGCGCGCGCTGCGGGCGGCAGCCGCGCGATCAAGGCGCGGAGCGATCGCTGGAGGAGCGGATCGGCATCCCTTTCCGGTGTCGCAGTTTCCGCGATCGTATCGAGCGGCACGGCCGGGTGAAGCCAGCGGCGCCGTAGCCGGTCGATGGCCCGATGGCAGGTGGTCCGGCGCAGCCAAAAGAGCAGATGCGCTTCGGAGACGATCTCACCCAGGTGGTGGTGGACCGAAACGAAGACCTCTTGCGCAAGGTCCTCAGCGTCCTCCCGCACCTTGAGCATCCGAAGCGCCAGCGTATAGACGATGTCCTGATGGGTCCGGATCAGCTCGCGGAAGGCGGCCAGCTCACCCCGCTGAGCTCGGGTCAGCGCATTCTCGAGCGAAGCAGCCTCGGCCGTTCCGTCGCCCGCTGCTAGGGGCGGTTCGGACATACCTCTGGCGGCCACTGATAGGGGCACGGGATTGGCTTCCACTTCCATTTATACGATGAGCACAGTGCGCCCGGGTGCAGCCGGTCTTCAAGATCGCTCCCCCCTGCCCGGTGGCTTGCGCAGCCCCTGGGCGGCTCCCTCAGCCGGGTCGCACCGTGAGCGGCAGGTACCGGGGCTGACTCGCGACGCGGGCGAGCCAGCTGCGCACCAACGGATACGGCGCGAGATCGAGCTGCGCCTCATGGGCCACGTGGGTGTAGGCATAGAGCGCAATGTCGGCGATCGAATAGTGCTCGCCGACGAAGAACTGCCGCCCGGCCAGGTGCTTCTCCATGACGGCGAGTGCCGCGCGGCCCTGCTCCAGACGCTTCGGCAGCTCGGCTCGCCGGGGCGAATCCTTCGGGAGGTGCTTCAGGATGAAGCGCGGCGTCGCAACATACGGCTCGTGGCTGTACTGCTCGAAGAACATCCATTGCAGCACCTGCGCGCGCTCGAGCTTTCCTGCCGGCAGGTACGGGCTGCCGTCCGCCAGATACCACAGAATCGCATTCGATTCGGCGAGGCAGGTGCCGTCCTCGAGCTCGAGGGTCGGGATCCGGCCGTTCGGGTTTTTGGCGAGAAAGCCTGCCGTGTGCGTGGCGCCCGTGAGGATATCGAGCTCCACCCAGCGATAACTTCTATCGAGGTGCGCCAGCAGGAGCCGGATCTTGTAGCCATTGCCGGAATCCAGGTAGTCGTAAAGGATCATGGCGGGTTCCCGAGCCGGTCCAAGGTGAGCGGATCGTACTCGCCGCCGAAGTACTTGCGTAGCGCCTCGACGAACACCCGAGGATCGGTGCCGGCGTGCGCGAAGAGCGTCATGGAGGAGCGAAACTTGAGGTAGTCCGGATAGCCGAAGATCTCCTCGATCGTGCGCCCCTCGACCTCGTTCACGAGTCGCGCGCACTCGCGCAGCCGCGGACCGAGCACCGGATGGGCGAGATAGGCTTCGGCCTCGGCGCGTGAGCCGATGGCAAAGCGCTGCGCCATCGGACTGTGGCCGAGTCCTTGGATCTGCGGAAACACGAACCACATCCAGTGGCTCGTCTTGCGCCCCGCGCGTAGCTCCAAGAGGACGCGCTCGATGACGGGATCCTGCGCCTCGACGAAGCGCTCGAGGCCCGCCTCTTTCAAACGGCATCGCCCCGGGCATGGGCACGCCACGCCAGGAAAGCGATCGCCAGGCCCGCGGCCGCCCCGCCCGATGTCAGAACCAGCGGTGTGTCCGCTCCGAAATGCCGCTCCAGCCACGGCAGCGTCAGGGCGAGCGCGGTACCGGTTGCGAACGCGGCGCCGATCAGGGCGCCGAGGGTTTTGCGCCTGAGCCGCACATAACGGCTCTCGAGGTCGGCGAGCTGCGCGCGCCGCTCTCCCTCGAGCCTCGAGCGCAGCTCCGACAGGTCGGTCTCCCCGGCCCGGGAGAGCGCAGCCTGGAGGCGCCGGCGGAAATCGGCGGAGACCCGCGGCGGCTGCAAAGCCCGGCCAAGAGCGCGATCCAACACCCGCTCGAGGCCGCCGTCCGGAATGTCGAATTCGCTCATGACGCATCCTCCAGCCAATGCCGCGGGTCAGCGAGTCCCCGGCGCTCGAGCTCGCGCGCAAGCGCCGCCCGGCCGCGATGGAGATAAGTCTTCACCGTGCCTTCAGGGCAGCCGAGCATGAGCGCGACTTCGGCGACTGAGCGCTCCTCGTAATAATAAAGGAGCAACGCGCGGCGCAGCCGCTCGGGCAAGCGGTCCACCATCGCTCGCAGCTCATCCGACTCTGCTTGTGGCAAGCGTCGCCCGGTTGCTGCGAGTGCCTCGATGCCCGTCTCGAGCTCGCTCTCGGTCGCCGGCACCGTTGCGGACTTGCGGGTGAGAGCTGTCAGGCAGCGGTTGCGGGTGATGGCATAGATCCAGCTCGAGAGCGAGGCGCGGCCGTCGTAATTGGCAAGCGCCCGCCAGACCCGCACCAGAGTTTCCTGTGCGAGATCCTCGGCCTGGATGCGATCGCGCAGCAGTGCGCAGCAGAGCCTGTAGATCTTGCCCTCGTAGCGCGGCAGCAGCAGCGCGAACGCACGGTCGCGATGCCCTTTCTCGAGCAGTTGAACGATGTCGCTGTCGCGGGTTGCGGCGCCGGCTACCGCGGCCTGCATGGATCACCTCAGCCTTGATACCCGGCCCTCGGACGGTCGGTTTCAGTGAAACCGACTCGCGCTGCCCCGGGGTATCAACCCCGTATCGAGACCTTACCGACTTCCATGACCTCGAGAGCACCATTATGAATATTCAAGGCATCATTGGCGTGCTGATTCCCATGATTGCAATCGCCTTGGGTATCGGGTGCGCGATGCTCGCCATGTATTTCCAATATCGCAACAGGCGCGAGCTGCTTCAGCAATATCACCTGCAGCGGATGGCGGCCATCGAGAAGGGTATCGAGCTGCCGCCGCTGCCGAAGGAGTACTTCAGCGGCGGGTACGGCGGAGCGACGAGTCCCGCACGGGCGCGGCGCACGGGACTCATTCTGCTGTTTCTCGGAATCGCGATCACGCTCGGCCTTTGGGGCAGTGGCGGAGACGGAAGCACCACCTTCTGGTGGGGACTCGTGCCGATCGGGCTGGGAGTGGCTTTCCTGCTCGCCGCGGTGCTCGAAACGCGGGAGTCGCGTCAACAGCAGCCGCCGTAGCTGGATGCGAGACGCCGGCCCGCCAACTCTGCGGGCCATCGGCCTGCACGTAAAGCGCTACGCGCGGCTCGCCACCTGACGCACCGGGTGCCGGGTCAGCCGCGCCTCCATCCACTCTCTGACTCGGCGCGCATCCGCGACGCGCGTGTACTTGCCCCAGGAGTCGAGCAGCACGATGACCACGGTGCGACGGTCGATGACCGCCTGCATCACCAGGCAATGGCCGGCGGCGCTGGTGAAGCCCGTCTTCTGCACGATGATGTGCCAGGAGCGGCGGTCCACCAGCTGATCGGTGTTGTGATAGGCGACCCTACGGCGGCCGGAGCGGATCGTATAGCCGCGGCTGGTGGAGTAGCGGCGGATGACGGGGCTGCGGGAGGCCGCCATCACGAGCTTCGCGAGATCCTCCGGAGTCGAGGTGTCGCCGCTCGAGAGGCCGGTCGGCTCGAGGAAATGGGTGTGGGTCATCCCGAGCTCGCGCGCCTTCGCGTTCATCGCGCGTACGCAGGCCGCAAGGCCGCCCGGATAGTTGCGCGCCAGGGCATGGGCCGCCCGGTTCTCGGAGGCCATGAGCGCAAGATGAAAGAGCTGCGCGCGCGTGAGCCGCGTACCAATGGCGAGCCTGGAGTAGGCACCCCGGCCGGTCGCACGGTCGTCGGACGTGACCTGTAGCTGCTCCTCGAGCGGCTGGTTCGCCTCGGCGACCACCAAAGTGGTCATCAACTTGGTAATGGAGGCGATCGGAACGGCTTCATCGGCCCGCCGGGCATAGAGCACCTTGTGATCGGTGGCGTCCAGCACCAGCGCCTCGCTCGAGCGCAGGTTCGGCTGTGAGGCCACCGCGCGGTGGCGGCGGTGTATGAAGTGGTGGCGGTGGTGGTGGTAGCGGGAGATCGAAGCCAGATGGATCGGCGCCGCGGCACAGGCGGCCGAGGCGATGAGGAGGAGGCAAGCGGAAGCGAACTTTGAACCGGACCCCATTTTTCAGTGTTCTCCGCGGTCTATGAGAGCAGAGCACGATCGCCGAGCCGCCGCCGTGACGCACAGCGTGTTTCAGCACAGGCGGCCCGAAGCCTACAACAATGTTGTGCGTTACCGCTATGCCGCGAGAGCGGTTGCCACCTGCACCCGGTTGCGGCCGAGGCGCTTGGCGGCGTACACGGCGCTGTCGGCTTGCGCGATCAGCGCCTCTCCCCAGACCCCGAGCGGATGGCTGCTTGCCACCCCGATGCTGCAGGTGAGCTGAATCCGGGTGCCGTGCCGCTCGATGAGCGCCTCCGACACCCGCTGGCGGATGCGCTCGGCGATCGGCTCCGCCGCGGCCGCATCGGCCCCTCCCAGCACTACCACGAACTCTTCCCCGCCATAACGGCCGATGATGTCGGACTGGCGAAGCTCCGCCTGGATGGGACGGATGACCGCCGCCAGGCAGGCATCGCCGGCGGCGTGTCCGTAGGAATCGTTGATGGACTTGAAGAAGTCGAGATCGAGGAAGAGCACCGACACCGGCAGGCCGTTGGTGCGCGCGTGACGGCAAGCGGCCTCGAGCTGCTCGAGCAACGAGCGGCGGTTCAGGACTCCGGTGAGCGCATCGGTTCTCGCTCGCCGCTCGGCCTCCGTGAGCGCGTAGCGCTGCTGACGCAGGCGGTCGGCAACCCCCAAAGAGGTAAGAATGGCGGACGCGACCATCGATCCGGGCAGACCGTAATAAAAGAGCGCTTCGTTGCTCGCCGCCCGGGTGAAAAGGAGCCGCGCCGAACTCACGATCGAGAAGGTCTCGAGCAGCACCCAGGCGCAGAGAAACCAGCCCGCGGCCCGGTTGCCACGGCGCCAGGAGAGGAAGGCGGCGACCAGCACGAAGACGCCCCCGCCGAGAAACATCAGATTGCCGATCCTGACCACGGCCTGCCCGAAACCGAACAGGCGTCCGACGTTCGCCACCGCGAGAACGGCGAAAGCCGCGGCCAGCCAGCCGAGCGCCTGATAGGAGCGCGCGGAGGTGTGGCGCAGATCCGCAATCTCGCGGGCGAAGAGGCACGCCATCGTGCCGCTCAGCGCGACCGGGACGTTCCACGCGTAGGGCACGAGCGCACTTCCGGCGGCGAGCCACGGCCAGTGAAAGCCCTCGCCCGAGAAGTAGGCGAGATAGAGGGCCTGTAGCGCGGTCATGCCGGCGTAGAGAATGAAGAGCTCGTCCCCGAGGACGAACCACATCGCCGCGGCGGCGAGCGCCAGAGCCGCGAGGGCGCCGCACGCCAGCGCGATCATCAGGGCATGGCGCGCACCCCGCGCCAGCACTTCGCCGAGGCTCGTCGCCCCGAAATACACCCGGTCCTGGGCGGGCGCTTCCGCCTCGAGCCGGGCATAGAGGACCTGGCCGGTCTCGAGCCCCTCGCCCGGGACGCGAAAGGCGGTCTGTCGGGTGCCACCGAATTCCGGCAGCTCCGCCACCGGCTCGAGGGGCAAAGCCGCGCCGCTACCCTGGGCGTTACCCTGGCCGCTACTTTGGTCACGATTTTGGGAATAAAGGGTGATGCCCAAGTCCCGGGTGGCGCTCACCACGATGACCGGGATCGTCGAGCCAGCGAAGGTCCGGGTCGCCTGCAGCCGGACCCAGTGAGTGCCGCGGATCTGGGGCAGGGAAGGCCGCGGAGCCGGTGCCGTGAAGCGCCCATCCAGCGCGCCGCCGGTCACTGCGGCCACGGCAGGGGTGGGGTTTTCGGCTGCCAGGGCCTGGACCTCGATCGAAGCGCCACCGGCTGCGGCTGCGGCCACGGCCAGAGCGGGCGCCGTAAGAGAGGCCCCGAGCAGCAACGCCCAAGCGGTGAGTCTGGCCCGGTGGTGAGCATCACCCGGAGAGTGAGCATCACCTCGATGAGGAGTGGCAGCTCGAGACACGGAGAAGGAGCGTCCTTTCCGCCGTTGATCGGCTCTGGACCGCTCGGCCCATGTGACGCAACGGGCCCCATCGTGGCAGGGAAGCCGGGCCGGCGCAATCTCGGGCATGGCAGGGCGCCTGCCCGGGGTGAGGCGGCACGGTTGACACTCCCCGCCCCCCTACCTAGAATCGCCGGCCTTTCTCGGGCCGGCCCGCATCATGCCGGTGCCGGAAACAGCAAGACCGAAACCGGGCCGCCGAGCGAGCAGCAGGCGGCCCGGTCTTTCTTTCACCTCGGAGACAGAATGGCGACCACGGGTCAGCTCATCCGGCAACCTCGCCGGACGAAGGCAGAGAAGACGAAGGTGCCGGCGCTCGGGGCTTCGCCCCAGAAGCGCGGCGTCTGCACGCGCGTGTATACCACGACGCCGAAGAAGCCCAATTCCGCTCTGCGCAAAGTCTGCCGCGTTCGCCTCACCAACGGTTATGAGGTCACGAGCTACATCGGTGGCGAAGGCCATAACCTGCAGGAGCACTCGGTGGTGCTCATCCGCG
The DNA here is from genome assembly GCA_035252605.1 of Steroidobacteraceae bacterium. Taxonomy (GTDB): domain Bacteria; phylum Pseudomonadota; class Gammaproteobacteria; order Steroidobacterales; family Steroidobacteraceae; genus 13-2-20CM-66-19. The sequence continues at coordinate 2,915 of DATFCZ010000107.1, read as the reverse complement.
GGGGCCGCGTGAAGGACCTGCCGGGCGTGCGCTACCACACGGTGCGCGGAACGCTCGATTGCGCCGGCGTCGGCGAGCGCAAGCAGGGTCGCTCCAAGTACGGCGCGAAGCGCCCCAAGAAGTAAGAGGCTTTAGCGATGTCCCGTCGAGCCCAGGCGCCGGTCCGCACCATCCTCCCGGACCCGAAATTCAACAGCGATATGTTGGCGAAGTTCATGAACGTCGTCATGAAGGACGGCAAGAAGTCCGCCGCCGAGCGCATCATCTACGGCGCGCTCGACCGCATTGCGGAAAAGACCGGCAAGAAGGGCGCCGAGGCGATCGAGGTGCTCTCGACCGCGCTCGACAACGTCAAGCCCGTCGTCGAGGTGAAGTCGCGCCGAGTCGGCGGCGCGACGTACCAGGTGCCGGTTGAAGTTCGGGCCACTCGCCGCCAGACACTGGCCATGCGCTGGATGATCGAGGCTGCTCGCGACCGCAGCGAGAAGTCCATGGCGTTTCGCCTCGCTCACGAATTGATGGATGCCGCCGAGAATCGCGGCGCCGCCGTGAGAAAGCGCGAGGACACCCATCGCATGGCGGAGGCCAACAAGGCCTTCGCGCATTACCGCTGGTAGCCCGGCGGTCCACACGGCCCGCAGGGCCTTCAAGAGGATAGTTTACCGTGGCACGCGCGACGCCCATTGAGCGTTATCGGAACATCGGCATCTCCGCGCACATCGACGCGGGGAAGACGACGACCACCGAGCGCATCCTTTTCTACACGGGGGTCTCGCACAAGATCGGCGAGGTCCACGACGGCGCGGCCGTCATGGACTACATGGAACAGGAGCAGGAGCGCGGCATCACCATCACCGCCGCCGCCACCACCTGCTTCTGGAAGGGCATGGACCAGAGCTTCCCCGAGCATCGGATCAACATTCTCGACACCCCGGGACACGTCGACTTCACGATCGAAGTCGAGCGCAGCCTGCGCGTGCTCGATTCCGCCGTGGCGCTGTTCGACTCGGTAGCAGGCGTGCAGCCGCAGTCGGAGACGGTGTGGCGGCAGATGAACAAATACGGCGTGCCGCGCCTCGCCTTCGTCAACAAGATGGATCGCGCCGGCGCCAACTTTCTGCGCGTCGTCGACATGATCCGCGCCCGCCTGCGCGCCAACCCGGTGCCGATCCAGATTCCGATCGGCGCCGAGGACCAGTTCGAGGGCGTGGTCGATCTCATTCGCATGAAGGCCATCTACTGGGACATGGAGACTCAGGGCATGCGCTTCGAGTACCGCGATATCCCCGACGCCCTCAAGGCGCAGGCGGAGGAGTATCGCTCGAAGATGATCGAGGCGGCGGCCGAAGCCAACGACACGCTCATGCACAAGTATCTCGAGGGCGAGCAGCTCACCGACGCGGAGATCCGCGCCGGGCTGCGCGAGCGCTCGATCCGCAACGAGATCGTGCTGTGCCTGTGCGGCTCGGCCTTCAAGAACAAGGGCGTGCAGGCGCTGCTCGATGCCATCATCGAGTTCATGCCCTCGCCGATCGAGATGCCCGACGTCAAGGGGTTGGACGACCGCGGCGAGCCCGCTACCCGCAAGGCGGGCGATGAGCAGCCGTTCTCCGCGCTCGCTTTCAAGCTGCTGAACGACCCGTTCGTCGGCAATCTCACCTTCTTCCGCGTCTACTCCGGCGTGCTCAATTCCGGCGACACGGTGTACGTTCCCACCAAATCCAAGAAGGAGCGCATCGGACGGCTGCTGCAGATGCACGCCAGCGACCGCAACGAGATCAAGGAAGTGCGCGCCGGCGACATCGCAGCCGCCGTCGGCCTGAAGGATGTCATCACGGGCGATACGCTCTGCGATCTCGAGAAAGTCATCACGCTCGAGAAGATGGAGTTTCCCGAGCCGGTGATCTCGGTCGCGGTGGAGCCGAAGACGAAGGCCGATCAGGAGAAGATGGGCCTGGCGCTCCAGCGTCTCGCGAAGGAGGATCCGTCCTTCCGCGTCAGCACCGATCAGGAGTCGGGCCAGACCATCATCGCGGGCATGGGCGAGCTGCACCTCGAGATCATCGTCGATCGCATGAAGCGCGAGTTCAAGGTGGAGGCGAACGTCGGCAAGCCGCAGGTCGCCTATCGCGAGACCATCCGCGCCGCGGTCGAGCAGGAAGGCAAGTTCATACGCCAGTCGGGCGGCCGCGGCCAATACGGCCACGTATGGTTGAAGCTCGAGCCGAACGAGACCGGCAAGGGCTACACCTTTGTCAACGGCATCGTCGGCGGCTCGATTCCGCGCGAGTACATCCCCGCGGTCGACAAGGGCATCCAGGAGGCCTGTCAGACCGGCGTCATCGCCGGCTACCCGGTCGTCGATGTCAAGATCACACTCTTCGACGGCTCGTATCACGACGTCGACTCGAGCGAGATGGCGTTCAAGATCGCGGGCTCCATGGGCTTCAAGGAAGGCTTCAGACGCGCGAAGCCGGTGCTGCTCGAGCCGATCATGAAGGTCGAGGTCGTCACTCCCGAGGAATACTCGGGCGATGTGATCGGCGATCTGAATCGGCGGCGCGGACAGATCCTGGGGATGGACGAGACGCCCTCGGGCAAGGCCATCACCGCCGAGGTTCCGCTCTCCGAGATGTTCGGGTATGCGACGACCGTGCGCTCGCAGAGCCAGGGCCGCGCCACCTTCACCATGGAATTCGCCAAGTACACCGAGGTGCCGCCCAACATCGCGGACGGCATCATCAAGAAGTGAGATTCACCAGGTAGCAAGCAGTCATGTCCAAAGAGAAATTCGAGCGTACGAAGCCGCATGTGAACGTGGGGACGATTGGGCACGTGGATCACGGGAAGACGACGCTGACGGCGGCCTTGACGAAGGTGATGGCCGAGACGCACGGCGGTCAGTTCATGGCGTA
>DATFCZ010000106.1:0-16153 GCA_035252605.1 Steroidobacteraceae bacterium | reverse complement strand
AAAGAAGCGAGCCGCCGCCGCCGCGCCAACAGTAGCTGCGATGAATGCTGCCGCCGGCGACGGCGCTCTCCGGCTCGGGCGCGCACTCGCTCGCGAGCTGTCTGCCGATCTCGCGTGCGATGGCCTCGAATCCGCCGCTCTCGTACCCGCCCAACGCGCCTCCCGGGGAAAATAAGGCTCAGCTCGCGATCGCCTCGGGCGCTGCAGCGCAGAGCGCCGCCAGCCGCTCGCCCTGGCGGCGAAGCAAGGGTCCGAAGCCGAGCCGATCATAGAGCGAGCCGAGAGCCGCAAGATCCGGGGTCCTGGGCCGCAGCTCGGAGGCCGACACGCCGAGCGGCATGTCGCAGACGATGCGCGTGAGGCGGCGCGCCACCAGGGTCGAGTCGCGATGGGCCAACAGCCGCTCAGCCAGAGCGCTGCCGCCGCGCAGCCCGAGGGCCGCGACTCGTCCGATATTGTCGTAAAGATCGTCGAGCGAGCTGAACTTCCTCATCAGGGTGGCCGCGATCTTGGGCCCCACTCCCGGCACCCCCGGAATGTTGTCGGAGCTGTCACCCGTGAGCGCCAGAAAATCGGCGAAGCGCTCGGGGACCACGCCGAAGTACCGCTCGATGTCCCGGTACCCGAGCTGCGTGCGGGCGCCGAAATCCCACAGCAGGTCACCGTCACGCACGAGCTGCGCGAGATCCTTGTCGCGCGTGATGAAGGCGGAGCGCACCCCTGCCGCGCGCATCAGGCAGGAGAGCGTCCCGATGATGTCGTCAGCCTCGAACTGCGGATCGACGAACGACATGACGCCGAGATGGCGGCAGAGCTCGCGGCAGTACTCGAACTGGCGCGCAAGGCCGGCGGGCGCCGGTTCGCGGTTCGCCTTGTAAGCGGGAAAGATCCGGTTGCGGTAGGAGGTCGTCAGGCGCTGATCGAAGGCGACGCCCACGAAGCGCGGACGAATACGCTCCATCAGATCGCCGAGGAAGCGAGCGAAGCCGAACACCGCGTGCACGGGATTGCCGTCGGCGTCCACCATGCTCGGCAACTGCGAGTGATACGCGCGGAAAACGTAAACCGACGCGTCGATCAGGAAAATCAAGGCGTACCCATCCCGATGTGACGCGGCGCGAGGGAGCGACGCAGGCACAGGGACGTGCCCCGCCGCCTTGGGTGGCGGAGCTTCGGGCAAAAACCACGGTTTTTGCCCGAAGCAGCGCTGGGCCGGGCAGGAGCAGCCCGGATCCAGCGCTTCATCAGGCGAGCCAGCGCTGAATGCGGTCGTGCAGCGGGCTCGAGCGCGGGAAATGCGCGAGCAGATACTGCATCTGGTCCGCGAGCACCCGCCGGCCCTTGAGGAAAATGTATTCCGCGTAGGTCGGGGTGAAGGGCACCGCGATCAGCTGCATCTTCGCCTGCTCCGGCGTGCGCGAGGCCTTCTGGTTGTTGCAGCGCCGGCATGCGGTGACGACGTTGGTCCAGATGTCCTGGCCGCCCTGGCTGAACGGCCGGATGTGATCGCGCGACAGCTCGCGGGACGGATAGCGCATGCCGCAGTACATGCAAAGGTAGGCATCGCGCCGAAAGAGCGTCTGGTTGTTGAGCGGCGGGATGTAATCGTGGCGTGTATTGCCGGGATTGCCCGTGTGCCCGACGGTGGCGACGATGGAATTGATCTCCAGCACCGTGCGCCGCCCGCTGCGCGCGTTGACGCCGCCGTAGAGCTCGAAAAGCGGCGAGCCACAGGTATAGGCCACCTGCTCCTGATGATAGAGCCGGGCCGCTTCCTTGTAGTCGATCCACTCGAGCGGCATGCCGGCGATGTCCGCGCGCAGCACGAGTTGGGAGAGCCCGCGCGCCGTCCCTGCCGGGACGATCCGCAGGTCGTCCGCGAAGCCGCGGTCAGCCCGTTCGAGGTCTATGCCTATCATGGCAAAGTGTAAGATACGGCAATTTTATGCGAATATTCAACAACCCACGCCCAGGCACCCCCAAAGAAGGCCATAGATGCCAGTAACCATCGGCGCGCTCCGCGAGAGCGCGCCTCGAGAGACTCGTGTCAGTTTGGTTCCGGAAGTCGCCGAGAAGCTGGTCCAAAGCGGCGCGCGGGTGCTGCTCGAGCGCGGGGCCGGCGCGAGCGCGCAGTTTCCGGACTCTCTCTACCGCGGCATCGAGTGGGCCGATTCGGCCGCCGCCGTGCTCGGGCAATCACAGGTCCTGCTGACCGTGCAGCCGCTCTCGCTCTCGCAGATCCAGGCGCTCGCGCCCGGCGTCGTGGTCGTAGGCTTCCTGCAACCTTATGCGCGACGCGAGGAGGTGAAGGCACTGAAGGAGCGGCGCATCACGAGCTTTGCCATGGAGCTGGTGCCCCGCATCTCGCGCGCGCAATCGATGGACGCCCTGTCCTCACAGGCCGCCATCGCCGGCTACAAAGGGGTGCTGATCGCAGCCAACCACCTGCAGAAGTTCCTGCCGATGCTGACGACCGCCGCGGGCACCATACGCCCGGCGCAGGTGCTCGTCATCGGGGCGGGCGTCGCGGGACTGCAGGCGATCGCAACCGCGAGACGACTCGGCGCGGTGGTCGAGGCCTATGACGTGCGCGGCGCCACACGCGAGCAGGTGAAATCGCTCGGCGCGAAGTTCGTCGAGACGGGCGTCAGCGCCGAAGGAACGGGCGGTTATGCGCGCGAGCTGACGGAGGAAGAGCGGCGCAAGCAACAGGAGGTGCTCGATGCGCGCATCGCCGCCGCCGACGCGGTGGTGACGACGGCGTCCGTGCCCGGCCGGCCGGCGCCGAAGATCATCCAGCGGGCCACCGTCGAGCGCATGCGCCCAGGGTCGGTCATCGTCGACATCGCCGCGGAGCAGGGCGGCAACTGCGAGCTCACGCGCGCCGGCGAGGTGGTGGTGCATCAGGGCGTCAAGGTGATCGGCGCGGTCGGGCTCGCGGGCGAGCTCGCCTACAACGCGAGCGAGATGTACGCGCGCAACCTGCTCAATTTCCTCAAGCCCGCCATCCAGAAAGGCGAGCTCGCCATCGACTGGAACGACGAGGTATTCGCGCAGGCCTGTCTCACGCACGCCGGCGAGATCAAACACGAGCCGACACGTAAAGCAATCGAAGGTTCCCCCCAATGACCGGAATCGTTGCGCTCTACATCTTCATGCTCGCGGCCTTCACCGGCTACGAGGTCATCGCCCGCGTGCCGGTGATCCTGCATACACCGCTCATGTCAGGATCCAATTTCGTCCACGGCATCGTCCTGGTCGGGGCCATGGTGGCGCTCGGCAATGCGCACACGCCGCTCGAGAAGACGATCGGCTTCATCGGCGTGCTGCTTGCGGCCGGCAACGCCATGGGCGGTTACGTGGTCACCGAGCGCATGCTCGAGATGTTCAAGTCGAGCAGGGCGCGCCGCCCCGGCGCGGGAGCCGCCTAGATGCCCGGCGTGCCGTACACAACGGCCTTTTCGGCCGAGACCGGCATCCAGGTGAGCTACTTCATCACCGCGGTGCTGTTCATCGTGGGCTTGAAGCGCATGAGCTCGCCGGTGACCGCGCGCAGCGGCATTCTCTGGGCCGGCGCCGGCATGCTGGTCGCGACGCTGGTCACGTTCGCCTACCCCGGCATGACGAATTACCCGCTGATCGGCGCCGCCATCGTCGTCGGAGGCGCGCTCGCCTGGTGGAGCGGCAAGCGCGTGGCGATGACCAACATGCCGCAGATGATCGCGCTGTATAACGGCATGGGCGGCGGCGCCGCGGCCTCGATCGCCGCGGTCGAGCTCTACCGCGGCGGCATCGACAGCCACGCGGTCGCGACCCTCGCAGTCGCGGGCGCGATCATCGGCGCGGTCTCCTTCAGCGGCAGCGCGATCGCCTTTGCGAAGCTGCAGGGGCTCATCAAACGGAGCGTCCGCTTCCGCGGCCAACAGATCCTCAACCTCCTCATTCTCGCCGGCGCGCTCGCCGTGGCCGGCGCGCTGGCGGCCCGCCTCGGCTCGGACCCCGCTCTCGTGAGCGCGATGTTCGTACTTGCGCTCGTGCTCGGACTCACCATGACGCTGCCGATCGGCGGCGCGGACATGCCGGTGGTGATCTCGCTCTACAACGCGCTCACCGGTCTCGCGGTCGGCTTCGAAGGCTACGTGATGCACAACGCGGCGATGATCATCGCCGGCACGGTGGTCGGCTCGGCCGGCACGCTGCTCACGCAGCTGATGGCGAAGGCCATGAACCGCTCGCTCGGCAACGTGCTGTTCTCCGGCTTCGGCGAGACCGGCGGGCCCGCGAGCGGCGCGGTGAGCGGGAGCCTGAAACCCATCGAAGCATCCGATGTCGGCGTGATGCTCGCGTTCGCGCAGAAGGTGATCGTGGTGCCTGGCTACGGCATGGCCGTTGCCCAGGCACAGCACAAGATCTGGGAGCTCTGTCAGCTCCTCATCGACCGCGGCGTGACGGTGAGGTTCGCGATTCATCCGGTGGCGGGCCGCATGCCCGGGCACATGAATGTCCTGCTCGCCGAGGCGGGCGTGCCCTACGATCTCATCGCCGATCTCGATGAGATCAACGCCGAGTTCGAGACCGCGGATGCGGCCCTCATCATCGGCGCCAACGACGTCGTGAATCCGGTGGCACGCACCGACAAATCGAGCCCGATCTACGGCATGCCGATCCTCAATGCCGACCGCGCGAAGAATGTCATCGTCATCAAGCGGGGCACCGGCGCGGGGTTCTCGGGCATCGAGAATGCGCTCTTTTATCTCGACAATACCCGGATGCTCTACGGCGATGCCCAAAAGGCCGGTGCGGAGCTGATCCAGGCGGTCAAGGCGGTCGGTTGAGATGGATTAAGGAGGTTGGCCGTGCGCACTCTGCTCGCAGTCGGCAGGCGCATGCGCGCAGGCGCATACGCGGCCGTGACGCTGGCGGCTCTCGCCGCTTTCCCCTGTCATGGCCAGGACGCGGACGACAACACGCCGCCCTCGCTCCAGGCGCTGCACGCTCACCGTGCATCCTCTCCGGCGGCGATGCTCGCGACCTTCCCGGCATCGGCCTGGGCTGCGCTCGATCCCGAGAACACCCTCTACCTGCGCCTGCCCGAGGGTCGGGTGGTGATCGAGCTGGCGCCGCAATTCGCGCCACGCTATGTGGCCAACATCAAGAAGCTGGTTCGCCAGGGCTTTTTCGACGGGCTGCCGATCTTCCGGGTGCAGGACAACGGGGTGGCGGAATGGGGTGACACCACCGGCCGCAAGTCGGTGGGCACGGCCCGCCGCACGGTGGCGGCGGAGTTCGAGCGCCCCGCGCGCGACCTGCCGTTCACGCAACTGCCGGGTCCTGACACCTACGCGCCGCAGGCTGGATTCTCGGACGGATTGCCGGCGGCGCGCGATCCCGAGTTCGGCCGGGCCTGGCTCGTCAACTGCTACGGCATGGTGGGTGCTGCGCGCGGCAACAATGTCGATAGTGGCGGCGGCACGGCTCTGTACGCGATCATCGGCGGACCGGAGAGGCAGTTGGATCGCAACACGACGATGATCGGGCGTGTGGTGCAGGGCATGCCGCTCCTCTCGTCCCTGCCGCGCGGCCACGGTCCGCTCGGCGTTTACATGAATCCCGATCGCTGGGTGCGCATCGAGTCGGTGCGGGTCGCTGCGGACGTGCCGCCCGCTGAGCGCATTCCGCTCGAGGTGCTGCGCACCGATACGCCATCCTTTACCCGGTACCTGGAAACGCTGCGCAATCGCCGCGGCCCCTGGTTCAAGGTACCGGCGGGTCACATCGACGTCTGCAGCGTACCCATCCCGGTGCGGCCGGGGCCGTGAGACCTCGAGTCGAGCGCCGCTCCTAAGACATCGGCCCGCGGGGTCCCCGCCCGCGCGGCATCGCTCCACGGGGCATCATCGGGAAGCGGTGCATCGGCATCATCTGACGCTGGCGCCTCATCTGCCACGCGCGCTGAATCATCAGTTGCCGCTGCGCGGGCGTGGCCTGCTGCCATTGCTGGCGCAGCATGCGTCGGCGCCAGGGCGGCAGGCGCTGGAACTCGCGAAAGCTGCGGCGAATGGCTGCCTGTTGCTGCGGCGGCAGCGACCTGAATCTCTGCCAGCGCTGGCGCAGTGTCTGACGCTGCTCGGGCGTGAGCTGCCGCCACTGTTGGAATCGCTGGCGGGCCATGGAGCGTTGCGTGGGAGTCATGCCGAGCCAGCGCTCGCTGCCGCGTGCCAGCGCCTGCTGTCGCTCGGCCGGAAGAGTTGTCCATCGGCTCGCCAGCGGCGCGAGGAGCTGCTGCTGCTGCGGCGAGAGGCTCGACCAGGGCAGGGCTCGCGACTCGCCGGGGGCCGCTGCTGGCGCAGCCGACCCGGCGACTGCCGCCGCCGGAGCCGGACTCGGAGCCGCCGGCTGCTGCGCCCGGGCAAAGGCCGGCAGGCCCGCCAACAGCAGCGCCACTATCAGTGCCTTTCGCTCATGGCTCATCGTCTTGCACCCTTACCCGCTCGGCTTGTCGGCGCCTGCCGCGGGGCTGGCAGACTTCGGTTGTCCGCGCGCCGGCGGTGGCGCCTGCGAGGCCTTGGCCACCTTGCCGATGTTGATTTTCGATAGATACGCCAGCCAGCTGCCATCGTCCGGTTGCGTCGGGTCCGCCGACGAGTCGATGCTGCCGAGGAATTCCAACAGCTTCTCATCCACCGGTGGGGCCGCGCCCTGCTGCGGCGGATCACCGGCCCATAGGGTTCCCGCTCCGACCGCCAACGCCGCCGTCACGACCGCGAGCCCGATGCGGCGCACGAGCCCCACGTCAGCCGCTGTTCTGGTCGGCAGCGGGGTCGGGGCTCGGGGGGGCCTGATGCGCACCTCGCGCCGCCGCACCGGCCGGTTGGGCTGGGCTGGCCTCGGGCTGAGCCATGGCCCACGCGTAGAACTGGCCGTCCCCACCCTGCATCAGCTCCATTCCGTCACGATCGGCAAGCAGGTCCAGGTCCGCCACCGTGGCGTGACTCGCCTCGACCGCGGGATAAATCGGCTGTGGGTGCGGCCAAAGAACGAGCCCCACCAGCACCGCTGCGGCAATCACGCCCGTCGCCGGCAGCCATCCGAGGCGTCGTCCGGCGAGCGCCGCGGGCCAAAGCGGCAGATGCCAGCGGCGGCGGGGCAGCGCCGCCTCCGCGAGCGCTGCGTGCCGAGCCTGATTCAACCGCGAGCGCGCGCGGCCGCCGACACGCTGCACGCCCTCTTGCAGGAGCGTGCGCAGTTGGCGCTCGAATTCGAGGCTGCCGTTGAGGTCCCGGCTCATGTGTGGAGCTCCCCGAGCTGCGCGCGCAGAGTCTGCAACGCGCGAAAATAGTGTGTCTTGACGCTGCCCTCCGAGCAGCCCATGGCCCGCGCCGTCTGCGCTACATCCAGCCCTTCCAGCGTGCGCAGCAGAAACGCCTGCTGCTGCCTGCGTGGCAGCCTCGCGAGCGCCTTCTCGAGCTCGGACATCGCCTCCTCGATTTCCAGCCGGCGCATCGGCAGCGGCTCATCGCTCGCGGCCTCGGCGATCGGGTCCGGCTCGTCCTCCTCGCTGTCCCCGCGGAAGGGCAGCCAGGACATCACCCGGTTGCGCACCGTGCGCCGCCGCTGCACATCCCGGATGCGGTTCTCCAGGATGCGATAAAAGAGCGGCTTCCATTCCTCGGCCGGTCGCTGCGAGTAAGCTCGCGCCAGCTGGAGCATTGCGTCTTGCACCGCATCCAAGGCATCGTCCTCGTGCCGCAGCGCCGCCTGGGCGATCTTGAAGGCCCGCAGCTCCACGCTCGCCAGGAACTGGCCGAGCGCTCGAGAGCGCGCATTGCTGGACGAATCCGTCAGTTCCACGTCGCCATGAGAGGCAGCCGGCATGCTATAAGGCGGCGCGAGCGTAGCAAACTCTGGCATAACGGGTACAACGCGGCTGCGGCGGGTACGGTTGACGGAGGCCGATGCACGCCTAAGCCCCTGATTCCTCTGCCCCCATGAACTCCGTCCCCATCGTCCGCGTGGCGCTGCCCACGCCCCTTAGGCGCCTGTTCGATTACCGCGCGGGGCTGTCCGATGCCTTATCGGGGGCGATCGAGCCCGGCATGCGCGTGCGGGTGCCGTTCGGTCGGCAACGTCTCATCGGCGTTGCCGTGCAGATGGCCAGCGGATCGGAGCTGCCCGAGGAGCGCTTGAAATCCGTGCTCGAGCGTCTCGATCCGCAGCCGATCTTCGATCCGGCCACTCTGGGTCTGCTCGCCTGGGCGGCCGACTATTATCACCATCCCATCGGCGAGGTGCTCACTGCGGCCTTGCCCAAGGCGCTGCGCCTGGGCGCCGCGATTGATTCCGCCGAGGTGCGCTGGCGTATCACACCGGAAGGCCACGCAGCCTGGGCGCAGGGCGAGCCGCGCCGTGCTCCGCGGCAGCGGCAGCTGCTCACCCTCCTGGCGGCCGCCGGCCCATCCGAGGAGGTCAGCCTCGCGGCCGCAGATCTCGACGAGAAGCTGCAATCGTGGCGGGCCGCGGCGCGCGCGCTCATCGCTCGGGGCTGGCTGCTCGCCGAGGAGAGGGTGGCGCCGACGGCGCACGCGGGGCCGCCGGCGCTCCCGGGCGCGGGGCGAGCGGGTCCGGAGCCGAACGAGGAGCAGCGGCTCGCGATCGAGCGCGTCTGCGACTCGCTCGGCGCCTTCGGCGGTTTCGTGCTGCACGGCGTAACCGGTAGCGGCAAGACCGAGGTTTACCTGCGCATCGTGGAGCGCGTCTTGCGGCTCGGCCGCAGCGCCCTGGTGTTGGTGCCTGAGATCGGATTGACGCCGCAGCTCGTCGGCCGCTTTCGTGAGCGATTCGAGCTGCCGATGGCGGTGCTGCATTCCGGTCTCACCGATCATGAGAGGCTGCTTGCGTGGCGGGACGCCTTCAGTGGGCGCGCGCGGATCGTTCTCGGTACCCGCTCGGCGGTCTTCGCGCCCATGCAGGAGCCGGGAGTCATCATCGTCGACGAGGAGCACGATGCCTCCTTCAAACAGCACGAAGGGGGCTTTCGCTACTCCGCGCGCGACCTGGCGGTCGTGCGCGCCCAGCGCTCCGGCGTCCCCATCGTGTTGGGATCGGCGACGCCGGCTCTCGAGACGCTGCAGAACGTCGTGGCCGGCCGCTATACGCGCCTGCTGTTATCTCGCAGGGCGGCCGAAGCGAGCCCGCCGAGGATCTCGCTGCTCGACCTGCGCTCGAGCGCGATGCGCGCCGGCATCTCCACTCCGGCGGTGCAGGCGATCGAGCGGCACCTCGGGGCCGGCGGCCAAGTGCTCGTATTCCTCAACCGGCGCGGCTACTCGCCAACGCTCCTCTGCACCGCTTGCGGCTGGATCGCGCCCTGCCGCGACTGCGACGCCCGTCTCACCGTGCATCTTTCCGCCGGACGGCTGCGCTGCCACCACTGCGCGGCGGAAACGTTGCTGCCCGCGCGCTGTCCGCAGTGCGGGTTCGAAGTCAAGCCGGTCGGCCAGGGAACCGAGAGGATCGAGGAGACGCTCGCGGCGCTCTTTCCGGGCATGCCCTGCATCCGGTTGGATCGCGACGTGGTCAGGCGTCGGGGCGACATGGAGGAGGCAATGCGCCGCATGGCCTCGGGCGAGGCGCGCATCCTGGTCGGCACCCAGATGGTGACCAAGGGCCACGACTTCCCCAACGTAACACTCGTCGTCGTGCTGAACGCGGATCAGGGTTTCTTCAGCACCGATTTCCGCGCGCCCGAGCGCCTCGCGCAGACCATCGTGCAGGTTGCCGGGCGCGCCGGCCGCGGCGAGAAGGCCGGCGAGGTGCTCATTCAGACCGAATTTCCCGATCATCCGCTGCTCCTCAGCCTTCTCGCCGGCGGCTATGACGGCTTTGCGCGCGCGGCGCTCACCGAGCGGCGCCAGGCCTCCTGGCCGCCCTTCAGCCGGCTCGCCGCCGTGCGCGATTCCGCGCCGACCGCGGAGGCAGCGCTGGCGTTTCTCACCGAGGCACGCAAGGCGGCCGAGGATCTGCGCGCCGAGGGCAGCCGGTGGGCACGCAGCGTCAGGCTCCTGGGTCCGGCACCCGCGGCGATGGCGAAGCGTGCCGGGCGCTATCACGCGCAGCTGCTGCTCGAATGCGCCGAGCGCGCGGCGCTCCATCAGTTCCTCGATGCGTGGCTGCCGCTCCTCGAATCCCTCCCGAGCGTGCGCCGCGTCCGCTGGGCGCTCGATGTCGATCCCATGGAGCTCTTCTGAGCGGTCCTCGGCCACTTGAGCACTTGCTCAGGGACGGCGCTTCGACGGCGCGATTCCGGTAAGATTTCGCGTTCCTTACTCTGCCGGACCGTCGACCTCTTGAAGCAGGAAATCGAGCAGCTTCTCGCGCGCGCAGTCGCCTCACTCGTGGGCGGCGTGCTGCCCGAGCCGCCGCCGCCCGGGGCACTCGTGCTCGAGCGCACGCGCGACCCGCAGCACGGGGATTTCGCGACCAACGCGGCGCTGCGGCTCGCCAAGCCGGCGGGCCTGAAGCCGCGCGAGCTCGCGCAGAAGATCGTCGCCGCCTTGCCGGCGAGCCCGCTCGTCGCGCGAACCGAGATCGCCGGCGCCGGCTTCATCAACTTCTTTCTGACGCCCGAGGCTCATGGCCACGCGCTCGCCGCGATCCACGAGCTCGGAGAACACTATGGCCGCAGCGCTGTCGGCAGTGGCAAGCGTGTCCTGGTCGAGTTCGTCTCGGCCAATCCGACGGGACCTCTTCACGTAGGACACGGACGCCAAGCGGCGCTCGGTGATGCTCTCTCCTCGCTGCTCGAGGCGCAGGGCTACGAGGTGACTCGCGAGTACTACTACAACGATGCCGGTGCGCAGATCCAGAATCTGGCGCGGTCGGTGCAGGCGCGTGCGCGCGGGCTTGCTCCGGGCGAGCCGGGCTGGCCGAAGGACGGATACGCCGGTGAATACATCCAAGACATCGCGCGAGATTTCCTGGCCGCGCGCGGCGAGCTCGACGATCTCGAGGCGATCCGCAAATTCGCGGTCGCTTACCTGCGGAACGAACAGGATCGCGATCTGCAGGAGTTCGGCCTCGAGTTCGACGTGTACTCTCTGGAATCGAGGCTCTACACGGATGGCAGCCTCGATGCCGTCGTCGAGCGGCTGGTCGCGAGCGGCAAGACCTACGAGAGCGAAGGCGCCGTCTGGCTGCGCACGACGGACTACGGTGACGACAAGGATCGGGTCGTCCGTAAGTCCGACGGCAGTTATACCTACTTCGTGCCGGATGTGGCCTATCATCTGAACAAGTGGCAGCGCGGGTTCGAGCTGGCGATCAATGTTCAGGGCTCGGATCACCACGGCACGATCGCACGCGTGCGCGCTGGGCTGCAAGCGCTCGGGCTCGGCATTCCGCCGGGCTATCCCGAGTACGTTCTGCATCAAATGGTCAAGGTCGTGCGAGGTGGCGAGGAGGTGAAGATCTCCAAGCGCGCCGGCTCCTACGTGACGCTGCGAGACTTGATCGAGTGGGTGGGCCGGGATGCGGTACGGTTCTTCCTCGTCTCGCGGAAGGCGGATGCGGAGTTCGTGTTCGATGTGGACCTCGCGCGTGCGCGCAGCGAGGAGAACCCGGTTTATTACGTTCAGTACGCCCATGCGCGGGTCGCGAGCGTGATGAAACAGCTCGCGGCGCGCGGTCTCGCCTTCGATCGTGACGAGGGACTCGCCAGCGTGCGGCTCCTGGGCGGACCGCACGAGCAGGCCGTCCTCGGCGCTCTGGTGCGTTACCCCGAGGTGCTGGAGCAGGCGGCGCTGAACCGCGCCCCGCACGCTCTCGTGCACTACCTGCGCGAGCTCGCCAACACCTTCCATACCTATTACAACGCGGAGCCGTTCATCGTCGGCGACTCGGCCACGCGCAACGCACGTCTCGCGCTGGTGCTCGGGGTTCAACAGGTGATTCGCAACGGCCTCACCCTGCTCGGCGTCTCCTCCCCCGAGAGCATGTAAGTCCAGCATGCCCCGGCTGACCACGCGCGATTACAAACGGCCCTCCCGCGGTACCAGCGCCGCCCGGCTGAAGGAATTCGGCCTCGGCATGCTGGTGGGCGCGGTGCTCGCGAGCGCCGCCTTCCTCATTGCGGGTGAGCATGCGCGCCACCACGCCGCCACGGCGGCTCACGGGCACGGCGTCGGCGATTCGGCGGGCCGCGCGCCGCACGCACCGGCTGCCGAGCAGGGCTCCTCCGACGCCGCGGGTCCGGGCAGTCCTGATCCCGCCTCGAGCCCGCCCGGCGCTGCGGCGGCGCCGCAGTACGACTTCTACCGCATGTTGCCGCGCTTCCAAGTCCCCGTTCCCCACGACGATGAGCATCCCTCTCGCCCATCGCTCGCCGCGACAGCGCCGCAGCCGCCCCGCCCCGACACCTCGGGTCCTTCCTATGTGCTGCAGGTCGGCTCTTACCGCAGCAGCGCCGAAGCCGAACAGGTTCGCGCGCGGCTTGCCCGGGTCGGCCTCTCGGCGCAGGTGCAGCGCATCGTCGAGGGCTCGACTACGTGGAATCGCGTGCGCATCGGTCCGCTCGACGATGCCGGGCTCGCGCGAGCCCGCGAGCAGCTCCGAACGGCCAACCTCCACGCGCTCGTGATTCGAGGCGACCGCTGACTGCCGACCGGGTCGCGGGGCGGATCTCAATCGCTATCGACACGCGGAACCCTGGAGCTCACTTCCGCCGCGATTCCGGTCGGGTCGGCCTCGGAGAGGGGGTACGACTTCGACCACACGACCGAGCCGTCGGCGACCGCTACGATCTTGACGGTGAGCTCCTGATCGGGCGCGCCGCCGGCTATCGCGCCACAGACGATGTAGTTGGAGGCATGGGCGCGCCCCTGCACCATTGCCGCCGATGCATCGAGCGTGGGCAGCGGCTGATCGGCGAGCGCCACCTTGCCGTGGCGCGCGATGGCCAGACGCCCATACACCTGACTGAAGACCGATGCCGCGAGTTTCTGAGCCGCGGCATCGTCGCTGGGCGCCGCGAAGGGGATGGCGAGCACCGGGGCAAAGGTGGACGAGTCACCTTGCGCCGCGGCAGGAATCTCCTTCGCTATTTGGGTGAGAAGTCGTGTCGTATCGGCCGCCGTCCAATTGCCGGGATGGCTGGCGCCTATTTGCTGGAGCTTCTGCACTTGCGCGGAAGAGATCTCCGGAGCGCGATCGTGATGCGCCGGGCTGCACGCGCGCGCCATCAGGAGGATGGCGAGCCAGCAGTAGATGCCGATCCGCACCCAGCGCGGAAAGCGCATGAAGGCGATCCACGCGCACTGCAATCCCCATCCCGCTGTCTGGAACCAGAAGCGAGCCTTTTGTCCCGGCTCCTCGCGTGGAAATGCGGGAAACGGCCGCCGGGCCGCGCTAGCGGCCGACGCGGGTTGCGGTCTGACCGCATTCCACCCCTCGTGGTCGGCGCGTCTTTCGGCGGGGCCGCGCGTGGCGCGGGTGCGCTCCCCGGCCGGGAGCGGCGCGCTCTCGCGGTAGACCAGCCGTCGGCAAAGCGCCTCGAGCGCCGCGGTCGGCTGCCCGTCGGGCAGGCGCAACCACTGCACCGAGCGAAACTTCTCCGGGACGCGGGCGCCCGCCTCGAGCGTCGAGTCGATGACGACCGGCAGGAGGAACACGTGATCGTCCGCCATATCGAGCGTCCGCTCGACTGCGAGCCGCCACTCGCGGCGGAAATACCCCTCGTGGCGCGCCTCGGTGTTGGCCGAGATCACCGGCATGAAATAGTCGCACTCGCGGATCTGCCGCCGGATCTTCTGATCCCATGCGTCCCCGCCGACGAGCGCGCTCTCGTCGTACCAGACCTCGAGTCCGAAGCCCGGGAGAGCGTCCCGGATCACCTGCGCGGCGCGACGATCCTCCGAGGCGTAGCTCAGGAAGACCGTGGGTCGCGGGCGAGCGGCATGTTCAGGGTCGTCGGCCATCGCGGTGAACGGTCGGCACTATTTGCCCGCCGCGCTCTCGCCCGCGCGCAGGTAACGGCGCTCGCCGCTCGCAGGGTCGTAATACACCTCCATGGTGTCCCCGGTCGCAGGATCCACGAAGCGCTCGCCGGTGCGCTCCCAACGCGCTCCCGGCGGTGGCGGCGCGTGACGATAGCGCCAACGCTCGAAGACGGTGCCGAGGATGACGACCGCTCCAATCAGGATGAGGTTGAGGCCCGGGCCCCGCGTGCCCGCCCCGATGAGAAGCGCGCCCGCCGCGACCGCAATGCCTCCGATGCCCAGCACCACGGCGCGCAGCATCAACCGCCTGCCTTCTCCAGCACCACCGCCGTGCCGTACGCCACGATCTCGCTCATCGTCTGCCCGATCTCGGCGGAGTCGAAGCGCATCATGACGATCGCGTTGGCCTGCATGAGAGCCGCGTTCTTCACCATGCGGTCCACCGCGTGCCGGCGCGCTTCCTCCAGCAGTTGCGTGTACTCGGTGATCTCGCCGCCGGCGAGCGAGCGCAGTCCAGCCATGATGTTCCCACCGAGACCGCGGCTGCGCACCACGACGCCGAACACCTGACCTTTGACGTCTCTGACGTGATAACCCGGCACGTTCTCAGTCGTGACGACCAGCATGACTTCTACCCCTCGTGCGGTGCGTGCGGCAGGGAACGATCTGCGGGCGCCGCCGTCGACCGGCCCGAAGTATAGCCCAGAGCCTCAAGCGCAGCCCTGTGCGGCGGGGGATCGAGGCTCGCCGGACGAGCCGACGAGGGGCGCCGTTCTCGAGGCTGACCGGGGAGGTGATCCCATCGAAGCGCAAAGGCCGTTCCCCTGTCGTGCCCGAGGCCCCGTCGTGCGGCCATTGACCTCGAATTTGCGTGAACGCGTGCCGAAGAGGCCCTCGCGCGGCTGCAGGCCGCGGCGCTACGCTGGCCCCGGGAGGAACCTAAGGAGGAGTCGCTCGATGGCTCGCAGGAAAGTCCGCTCGCGCGCGGCGATCTCGCCGCAGGCCCGCTACGAGCTCGCCGTGGCCTATCTCAACGTGATGCTCGACGATGCCGGTCCCGAGGAGTTGGCGGCCGCGCTCGGACGCATCGCGCAAGCTTGCGGCGGCGCGAAGTTGGCCGAAAAGGTGGAGCTCAGCGCCGACTCGCTCTACCGCACGTTATGTCGCCGCGGCAACCCGGAGCTGCGAAGTGCGACCGCCTTGCTGAAGGCCATGGGCATGCGGCTCGTGCTCGAACCCTTACCCGGCGGATCTCCAGGCGCAACTGCGGGCTTGCGCGAGCGCATCCTGCCACGGCACGGAACTTGCGTCGGCTCCTCTGCCGGAAGACTTTTAGAGAGATAGTCATGGGTGAGGTCATACACGTGGCCTTCGGCACGGAGCGCGAGTGGGAGCAGACTCGAGCGAAAACGGTCGACGGCCTGGTCGCGATCGGCTCGCTCTTCGGCGACGATGAGGCGCTCATGCGCGCGAAAGCCGACTGTGTCTACCAGATACTCCGACAAATCGTGGAGGAAGTCCCGACGGTACAGATCACCACGAAGCTGCCCGAGAACCTATCGTCCGATCAGCTCGATCTGCTGACCGGCGCGATCAAGGAGGCGGCGCTGAAGGGCATCGAAATCGCGATGACCCACTCGGTGCAGGTGCTGATGGCATCGATTTACGATCTCTGCACCTCGAAGCTCCACGCCCGACCTTCGTAGCGGCGTGCTCACTGACTCGCTGTCAACATCAGCGAGTAACCGACCGTGACCTCGTTCCCCACCCACTCCGTGTAGTGCCATTGTCCCTGGCCGATGCCGAAATCCAGGCGCCGTAGCTGCATCTGGCCGGCCAGATAACCGACGGCGCGTCCCTGTGCGGTCGCGCTGCGCCAGGTAAACGGGACTGTAACGTTGCGCGTCACGCCGCGTAGTGTGAGAGTGCCGGCCGCCGCGTAGCCGGTGGCCGTTCTCTCGATGCGGCTGGCGGTGAAGCGCGCCTGCGGATATTGCGCGACATCGAAGAAGTCGCGCCCTCCCAACAGGCCGTCGCGCTGCGCGTCCCCGGTATCGAACGAGCGCATGTCGATCACCACCTCGAGCCGGCCGGCGGCCGGATCGAAGCTGACGGAGAAGGATTTGAACCGGCCCTGATTGCGGCCCCCCGCCTGGATGAAC
>DATFCZ010000105.1:0-39736 GCA_035252605.1 Steroidobacteraceae bacterium | reverse complement strand
AGCGCGCTGTTGTCCTCGAAATAGCGCACGGCCTGCGAGCGCGTCCAACCCTCGGAATGAATCCCCGTGTCGACGACGAGCCTCACCGCCCGCCACATCTGAAAGTCGAGATAGCCGAATTTCGAGTAGGGATCGTCATAGAGGCCCATCTGATCGCAGAGCGTCTCGGTATAGAGCGCCCAGCCCTCGCCGAAGGAGCTGTAATAGTCGAAGCGGCGGAAGTCCGGCAGGTTCTTCAGCTCCATCTCGATCGGGATCTGCAGCTGATGGCCGGGACGGGCCTCGTGGCAGGTGAGCACCTGGATCTCGTACTTCGGCCGGCTCTCGGGCTTATAGAGGTTGACCGCCATGTAGCCCGCGACGCTGCCATCACCGGCCGGCGGCTCCGAGTAGGCAGGATAGGTATCGGGCGCGAGCGATGCGGGAATCGGGCGGATCCCGTACGGAACCCGCGGCAGGATCCAGACCGGGAACTCGGTGACGAGGAGCGGATCGACGCGCTTGGCGGCAGCGCGATAGGCCTCGAGAAGGTCGCTCGGGCTCTTGTAGTAGAAACGCGGGCTGGTGCGCAGGTAGTGCACGAAATCCTTGTAGCTGC
Organism: Steroidobacteraceae bacterium; assembly: GCA_035252605.1. Classification (GTDB taxonomy): domain Bacteria; phylum Pseudomonadota; class Gammaproteobacteria; order Steroidobacterales; family Steroidobacteraceae; genus 13-2-20CM-66-19. Next base: position 39,138 of record DATFCZ010000105.1, on the reverse strand, counting down.
CCTTGAAACCCACCTGTTTGAAGACCTGCTCCATTTGAGCGTGGATCTCGGCGACCTCGCGCAGGCCCATGGCGTGTATCTGCTCGGGAGTCAGATCGGTGGTGGTGTACTTGCGCACCTGGAAGGCGTAATAGGCCTTGCCGTTCGGCAGCGCCTGCGCGGCGATGGGGGTCCGGCAGTGGGGCAGATAGTCATGGTCGAAGTACTGCTCGAACTCCCGGTACGCCGGTGTGACTTCGCTCGCGATCGCCGCCTTGGCCTCGGCGCGCAGCTGCGCCTGCTCGGCGGGCGCAATGATGTCCGGCATCTGCTTGAAGGGCTCATAGAGAGGGCTATCCGCGGGTTGGGCCACGACGTACGCGGCGATCTGGTGTGGAACCCGCTTCATCACCACCTGAGGCTCGGTCATGCCCTCCTTCACTCCCTGCTCGAGGAGCGCGAGGGTCTCGTCCATGAAGGGCTTGAAGGTCTGCAGACGATGGAGAAAGTTGCGGTAATCGGTCGCGTTCTGAAAGCGCAGCGCGTGGGTGAGGGTCTGCAGGGTCTGGATGCCGTCGAGCTCGTTGACCGGCATCAGATAGCCCTTGAGCTCGTAGTCCTGCACCCGTATCTGGTAGCGGTACTCGAAGAGGTCGTAGCTGATGCGGTCCTCGCCCGTGAGGAGTTTCGGGTCGATGGCTGCGAGACTTTTCAACGCCCGCAGATCTTCCTGATGCTCGCGCTCGAGGGTGGCGAGGCTCACATCCGGCCAGAGGCCGTCATATTGATGAAAGCCGTCGAGGGAAGCTTCGAGCGGGTCTTGCCGCAGTTCCCGCTGCCATTCGGCGGCGATCAGGCGGTGCAGCGCCGCCGCCGGGGTGCCCGCAGGCGGCGGTACGCTCGCGGGAGCCGCCCACGCCGTCAGGCCCGGCCCGGCGGCGGCCAGGAGTACGGCCGGAACCAAAGGGGCTCGCGCGATCCGGATCATGAGGCAGGCTCCACCCATCGGCCGCGCTTTGCGGCACGGGGCCTCGAAGCTACCACGAAGCCGCTTCAGTGGAGGCTTTCTCCATCGCCTTGCCTGCTCGGCTGGGCGCGGCCGTGTCGGCCGAACGCCGGCTATGCCCGTGCCTTCTCCGGCAGTGCCACGCTGAGCTCGAGCACCTCATGACCTTCCTCTCGGCCGACGTTGATCTGGATAGCCTCCGGATCGACGTTGACGTACTTGTGGATCACCTGCAGGATTTCGCGCCGCAGCAACGGCAGGTAATCCGGGCTGCCGCGCGCGCTGCGCTCCTGCGCGACGATGATCCGCAGCCGCTCCTTGGCGACGCTGGCCGATGAAGGCGCGCGACGAAACAGGTCGAGCAGCCCCATGTCAGCCTCCGAACATGCGGGCGAAGAAGCCTCTTTTCGGCTCCTCGAGGAAGCGCAGCGGCAGGCTCTCGCCGAGCAACCGGGCCACCGCATCGTCGTAGGCGAGCGAGGCATCGCTCTCGTCGTTGAGAATCACCGGCACCCCGGCGTTGGAGGCGGCGAGGACGTCCGGCGACTCCGGCACCACGCCGATCACGTCGAGTCCGAGAATCTCCTTCACGTCATCGACGCTCATCATCTCGCCGCTCGCGACGCGCCGCGGGTTGTATCGCGTCAGCAGCAGGTGCTCCTTCACGCCGCCGTTGCCCTTCTCGGCGCGCTGCGTCTTGCTCGCAAGGAGCCCCAGGATGCGGTCGGAGTCGCGCACCGAGGAGACTTCGGGATTCACGACCACCACCGCTCGATCGGCGTAATACATCGCGAGGTGCGCGCCTTTCTCGATGCCGGCTGGCGAATCACACAGGATGTAGTCGAAGCCTTCCGCGATCAGCTCATCGAGCACCCGGCGCACTCCGTCCGCCGTCAGCGCATCCTTGTCGCGGGTCTGCGAGGCGGCGAGCACGTGCAGGTTCTCGAGCCGCTTGTCCTTGATGAGCGCCTGCTTCAGCGTGCAGTCGCCCTGGATGACGTTCACGAAGTCGTACACGACCCGCCGTTCGCAGCCCATGATGAGGTCGAGGTTGCGCAGCCCGATGTCGAAATCGATCACCGCCACGCGCTTGCCGCGCTTGGCCAGGCCACATGCCACGCTGGCCGAGGTGGTCGTCTTGCCGACGCCGCCCTTGCCTGAAGTCACCACAATGATCTCGGTCAAATCCTCACTCCTACGTGTAGCGTCAACCGCAAGTCACCGATTTCAAGAAGAACTCAGCGGCGCGAAGCGCAGCTGATCGCCATCCAGCCACGCCTGTACGGGCTTGCCGGCGAGCTCCGGCGGCAACGTCTCGAACACCCGGAACACACCGGCCACCGAAACCAGCTCGGCGCGAAATTCCTGACAGAAGACGCGTGCGCTCGTCTCACCGCGGGCGCCGGCCACGGCGCGCCCGCGAAGCGATCCGTAGATGTGCACACACCCGTCGGCGATCGCCTCTGCCCCGGCGCCGACCGTCGAGGTGACCACGAGATCGCGGCTGCGTGCGTAGAGGCGCTGCCCCGAGCGGACCGGCTGATGTTGCATCAGCGCGGGAATGAAGGGTTCGGCGCGCTCCGCGGCCTGCACGAGCGGCACCGTCTGCGTCTGTGGCTTGAAAGGCGCGAGCACCGGCAGCTCGAGCGCCGCCGACAAGGCCTCGAGCGCCGGCGAGTTGCCGACGAGCCCCACCGGGAGCATGCCGGCGCGGCGCACGGCCTCCATCACCGCGCGAATTTCCTGCAGCTCCGGGTCGCGCCCGAGCACGCTCAGGTCCAGATACGCGCCCGTGCGCCGAAAAAAAAGCGGCGCGCTCGCGACGCGCCCGGTGAGCTCATCGAGAATCGCGCCCGGGTCGGTGACGCGGATCCGCACCTGAATGAGACCCACCTGTCCAAAACGAATGTCGATGGCCGGCGCTGATGCGGCGGCATCCACTGGCTGGGTCATCATCGGTTGTCGGCGATCCGTCAGATTGCTGTGCGAAATTTCTGCTGCGCCCCAAAACCGCAAAGCCACTCGCTTCCCAAGGCCCTATCCGGATGCGTCGGCGGGTCTCAGGGCGGCGCGTGCAGCGCGCCCGAGTGCAGAGCGGGATCGACGCGCAGTGTACCGGCTTAACTTCGCCGCCGCACGCCTCTCACGGGTTCGGCCTCAAGAGGATTCTCGGGCCAGTAGTGCTTGGGATATCTGCCCCGCAGGTCCTTGCGAACCTCGGCGTAAGCGCCGCGCCAGAAGCTCGCGAGGTCCCGCGTGACCTGCACCGGACGCTGCGCGGGCGAGAGCAGCTTGAAGGTGATGGGCACTCTGCCGCCACCGATTCGCGGCGTCGCCTCGAGACCGAAGACCTCCTGCAGGCGCACCGAGACGGTAGGAGCGTCGAGATAGTCGATGCGCGCGCGCGAGCCGCTCGGCACCGCGAGCTGGCTCGGTGCCAGGACATCGAGCTCCCGCCGCTCGTCCCAACTGAGTCGCGCGAGCAGCGCATCAAGGAGCGGAATGCGCGCGAGGTGCTCGCGGCGCGTGACTCCATCGAGCCAGGGCGCGAGCCATTCGCCAAGCGATGCAGCGAGCGCCGCGTCGGAAAGATCCGGCCAGCGCTCGAAAGCGCCCCCCAGCCGTCGCACGAAGGCGACGCGCGCCTGCAGATCGCGTGCCTCGCGGCTCCAGGGGAGCGCGTCGATACCGAGCTGGCGCATGCCCTCGAGCATCGCCGCCAGTGCTTCCTGCCGCGGCACTTCGGGGAGAGCCCTCTCCTCGATCACCAGGCCATCGAGCTTGAGAACGCGGCGTGCAAGCACCGCCTCTTCGCGCGCATTCCACTCGACCGAGTCGGTGTGCTCGAGCCTCCCGGCCATGAGCTCATCGATATCCTGGCGGCTCAATGGCGCGGCAAGGCGGATGCGCGCATCCCGCTCGCGATCATCGAGGTCCACCGCAACGATGAACTCCCGGCGCGCGAGACTCTGCGGCTCGGCAAAAGATGCGCCGCGGCCGTTCGTCAGCGTGAAGCGCCCTTCGCCGCCCGGACGCTGCCGGCCGATTCGATCGGGATACGCCAGCGCGAGCAGTCCACCGATCGAGCCTGCAGCCGCTGCTTGCGATTTCGATGCGGGCTCACCTCCGAGCTGTCGCAGGAGATCGCCTGCGAAGCGGCGAGCCCTGTGCAGGGCCGCGCGGTCGATGCCACCCGGCTCGCTCTCGCCCCGCAGCGCATCGATGCGCTCTCGAACGTCGGCATCGCGCACCCCCGCAGATGCGCGCAGCAGATCCCGTTCCGAGAGCAGCGCCGTAAGGTCCGCGGCGAGCGCGAGAGCCGCGCGCTCCTTTGCGCGCAGCAGCATGTGCGCGAGCCGCGGGTGCACGGCGAGCTGCGCCATCGCCCGGCCGTGAGGCGTGATGCGGCCATCCGCGTCCAGGGCGCCGAGGCGGCTGAGCAGGTCACGTGCGCTCGCGAGCATCGGGCCGGGCGGCGGATCCAGCCACTTGAGCGCGTCCGCCTCGCGCACGCCCCAGCTCGCAAGCTCGAGCGCAAGCGGCGTGAGATCCGCTTCGAGGATCTCCGGGGGGTCGAACGGCGCGAGGCTGTTCTGGGCACTCTCGCTCCAGGCGCGATAACATAGTCCAGGCTCCACGCGCCCCGCTCTCCCCTGTCGCTGCTCGGCCGAGGCGCGCGAGATTCGCCGGGTTTCGAGCCGGCTCATGCCGCTCGCCGGATCAAAGCGCAGGCGGCGCACGAGGCCGGAGTCCACGACCACCCGCACTCCCGGAATGGTAAGACTGGTCTCGGCGATGTTGGTGGCGAGCACCACCCGGCGCGTGCCCGCGCGGGAGGGGGCGAGGGCCGAACTCTGCTCCTCCCCCGAGAGATCGCCATAGAGCGGCAGGATCTGCGGCCCTCCACGGCCCTCTGCCCGCGGCTGCGAGCAGGCTTCGAGCGCGGCGCGCACGCGCTGGATCTCGCGCGCCCCGGGAAGAAACACCAGCACATCGCCACGCTCCTCATCCAACGCGCGCCGCACGAGGCTCGCCGTGAGCGCTTCCGGGGTCGCGCTCGTTGCGTGCCGCGCGCCTTCCTCCGGCAGCGGCGGCAAACCCCGGCCCGCATAGCGCGTCTGCACCGGGAAAGCCCGGCCGTGCGTCGCGACCACCGGCGCATCGCCCAAGAGGCGCGACACCGCCGCCCCCTCCAAGGTCGCCGACATCACGAGGATTCTCAGGTCCGGTGTCACACTCTCACGCGCGTCGAGCGTCAAGGCGAGACCGAGATCGGCCTGCAGACTCCGCTCGTGATATTCGTCGAAGATCACGGCCGCGACACCCTCGAGCGCCGGATCGCTCTGCAGCATCCGTGTCAGCACGCCCTCGGTGACGACCTCGAGGCGCGTGTCGCGTGACACTTTCGTGTCGAGCCGCATGCGGTAACCCACCGTGCGCCCGATCGGCTCCCCCAGGGTCTGCGCCATCCGCAGCGCAACCCCTCGGGCCGCGAGGCGCCGCGGTTCCAACATGAGAATGCGCTTGCCCGCGGCCCAGGGCTCATCGAGCAGCACCAGCGGGACGATGGTGCTCTTGCCGGCGCCGGCAGGGGCGGTGAGCACCGCCGAGGGGTGCTCCGCCAGGACGCGCCGCAGCTGCGGCAGCGCCTCATCTATCGGCAGTCCGTGGTTTACGAGAGCGCGCATGGCGCTCGAGAGGCCGCAGTCACGAGCGCCAGATCCCGTAGGCGAACAGCAGCCACCCGGCAATCAAGGCCAATCCTCCCATCGGCGTCAGCGCGCCGATCAGTCTCGGCGCGCCGAGCGTCAACGCGTAGAGACTCCCGGAAAAGAGCACGATGCCCGCGAGGATGAGCAGCGCCGCCGCCCGCAACGGCGGCAAGTCGAGCGTTCGCAGCGCGAGGCCGATGCCGAGCAATCCGAGCGACTGATAGAACTGGTAGCGCACCGCCGTGTCATACACCTCGAGCCGCTCCGCCGACCAGTGACTCTTCAAGGTGTGCGCGCCCAGCGCGCCGGCAACGGTGGCGAGCGCGAGCAGGACACCGGAGGCTGCGAGCACCCGGCGCCCGTCAAAGCCGACCGTCATCGTCCTGCGCCCTATGTGCCCGACTGACCCGTCCGCTCCAGCGCCCCCATCAGCGGCCGGATCAGATCGAGGGGCAGGGGGAAGATGATGAGCGAGGACTTGTCGTGCGAGATGTCGGCGAGGGTCTGCAGGTAACGCAGCTGCAGCGCGCTCGCATGCTGGGCCAGGATCTGCGCCGCTTCGGTCAGCGTCTGCGCGGCCTGTTTCTCGCCCTCGGCGTTGATCACCTTCGCTCGGCGATTGCGCTCGGCCTCGGCCTGTCGTGCCATCGCGCGGATCATGCTTTCATCCAGATCCACATCCTTGAGCTCCACGTTCGCGACCTTGATACCCCAGGCCTCGGTGCTCTGATCGAGGATGCGCTGGATGTCGCCGTTCAGCTTGTCGCGCTGGGAGAGTAGATCATCCATCTCGTGCTGACCCAACACCGAGCGCAGCGTGGTCTGCGCCACCTGGCTCGTGGCCTCCCAGGCGTTCGCCACCTGGATGATCGCCCGGCCGGCATCGACCACGCGAAAATAGACTACTGCGTTCACCTTGACCGACACGTTGTCGCGGGTGATCACATCCTGTTTCGGCACGTTGAGCACGATGACCCGCAGGTCCACCTTCTTCATTCTCTGGATGATGGGCCAGATCAGGATGATCCCCGGCCCCTTGATTCCCGTGAAACGCCCGAGGGTGAACATCACGGCGCGCTCGTACTCGTTCAGCACGTTGATGGCGCTGAACCACAGCAGCGCGATGATGACGATGATGACGACGGCAGCGTAGGGCATGGATCTCTCCGGGCGAAGGGGCCGACTTATCGCAACGGCTCGACCCGCAATGTTAGACCTTCCACCTTCACGACGCGCGCCGCCTGTCCGGCCTTGAGCGGCACTGCGCTGGCGGCGTTCCACAGCTCCCCGCCGTAGCGGACTCGGCCGTGCGCCGCGAAGTCCTCGGCCGCCTCGACCACCGCCCCGACCATCGCCTGCGTACCCGTCGCAACGGGGGTGCGCGCCGCGCGTGTGGCAAGATACACGATCCCGAGGATGACGAGTCCACCGACGGTCGCGAGCCCCCCGATGAGCGGCAGCGCCACCTGCATGCCCGGCGCCCCCGAGAAGAGAATGAGCGAGCCGACGATGAAGGCGATGAGCCCGCCGATGCCGAGCGAGCCATAGGTCGGGAAGAAGAACTCCGCCCCCATCATGCCGGCGCCGATCACGAGCAGCGCGAGCCCGGCGAAATTGGTCGGCAGGAGCTCGAAGGCGAAGAGCGCGACGAGGAGGCAGATGACGCCGACCACACCCGGCAACACCCCGCCGGGATGATAGCCCTCGAAGATGAGTCCCCAGATGCCGATCAGCAGCAGCCCGTAGGCGATCTCGGGGTTGGTGATGATGGCGAGCAGGCGCGTGCGCCAGTCAGGCTTCATCCACGCCACCTGCACTCCGCGGGTGTCGAGCACCACGGTGCGGCTGCCGATCCGCGTCTCCCGGCCATTCAACTGCGTCAGCAGGCTCGGCAGATCGGGCGCGATGAGGTCGATGACATGGTGCTTCAGCGCCTGGCTCGCGGGCAGACTCGCAGCACCGCGCACCGCCTGCTCCGCCCAGTCGGCATTGCGACCGCGCAGCTGCGCCAGGCCGCGGATGTAGGCGATCGAATCGTTGAGCACCTTGCGCTCCTCGGCGCTCATGGGCTGAGCCGGCTCGGCATCGGGAGCCGACTTGCCGGACTTCGCCGGCTTTTGCGCCGCCGGAGCCGGCTCCGAGCCGCCGATCGACACCGGCGTCGCGGCGCCGAGATTGGTTGCCGGCGCCATGGCGGCGAAATGACAGGCATAGAGAATGTAGGTGCCGGCGCTCGCCGCCCTCGCTCCCGGCGGGGCCACATAGGCCACCACCGGTACCGAGGAGGCGAGGATAGCGCTCACGATCTCGCGCATGGAGCTCGCGAGCCCGCCGGGGGTGTCGATCTCGAGGATGACGAAGGGGCTGCCGCGATGCTGGGCATCTTCGAGCCCGTGCTCGACGTACTGAGCCGTCGCCGGCCCGATCGCGCCGCGGATCTCGAGTCCCAGGGCTGCGGAGCGGTGCACCAGCGGTGGCGCTGCGACGATGGCCCCCCTGGACACCGGGGCGAGCACGATGACGGTCGCAATGACGGCAGCGATACGGGCAACCATCGATGTCAGCCTCATCGGCTCGACACCGCGCGTTACGGGCGTGTCCATGAGGTTGCCGATCTTACGCGCCTGAGCGGCCGGATGTCCTTATGCGGCGGCGGTCAGCGCTTGGGATTGCGGGGGAGACCCGTGTGCTGAGTCCGGAATGGGCGGTCGTGCGAGTTGACATCCTTGGCAACCGGCCCGCGCATCGTGCGCGGGCGCCCGCCGGTTCGCGGCTCGCCCGTGCCCGCGGGCTGGTAGGCCGGAACGAGCTGCTGCCGGCCGTTGCCGATGAGGTCCGCGCGTCCCATGCGCCGCAGCGCCTCCCGCAGCATCGGCCAGTGGTTGGGATCGTGATAGCGAAGGAACGCTTTGTGGAGGCGGCGCACCTTGAGCCCTTTGGGCACCCGCACCTCACCGCCGGCGCGGCTCAAGCGCTTGAGGGGATTCTTCCCCGAGTGATACATCGCGGTCGCGGTGGCCATGGGCGAGGGCAGGAAAGCCTGCACCTGGTCGGCGCGGAAGCCGTTTCGCTTCAGCCACAGCGCGAGCTCCAGCATGTCCTCATCGCTCGTGCCCGGGTGGGCCGCGATGAAGTAGGGAATCAGGTACTGCTCCTTGCCGGCCTCGCGCGAGTAGCGATCGAAGAGCGCCTTGAAGCGATCATAGGCGCCGATCCCGGGCTTCATCATCATCGAGAGCGGCCCCTCGGAAATCGCCTCCGGGGCGATCTTGAGATAGCCGCCGGTGTGATGTTGGGCCAGCTCCTTCACGTACTCGGGCGATTCGACGGCAAGGTCATAGCGCACGCCCGAAGCAATGAGCACCTTGCGGATGCCCGGCAGCTCGCGGACCTTGCGGTAGAGACTCACGAGCGGCGCGTGGTCGGTGTCGAGGTTGGGGCAGATACCCGGATAGACGCAGGACGGGCGGCGGCAGGCGCTCTCGATCTCGCGGCTGCGGCAGGCGAGCCGATACATGTTGGCCGTCGGGCCGCCGAGGTCCGAGATTACGCCGGTGAATCCCGGCACCTGGTCGCGGATCGCCTCCACCTCGCGAATGACGGAGGCTTCCGAGCGGCTCTGGATGATGCGCCCCTCGTGCTCGGTGATGGAGCAGAAGGTGCAGCCGCCGAAGCAGCCGCGCTGGATCGCCACCGAGAAGCGGATCATCTTGTAGGCGGGAATGTTGGTATTGCCGTAGCTCGGGTGCGGGCGGCGGCGGAAGGGCCGCTCGTACACCCAGTCCATTTCGGCCGTGGTGAGCGGGATGGGCGGCGGATTCAGCCACAGCTCGAGATCGCCGTGGCGCTGCACCAGCGCCCGGGCGTTGCCCGGGTTCGACTCGAGATGGAGGATGCGCGAGGCATGCGCATACAACACCGGGTCCGTTGCCACCTGCTCGTAGGAAGGCATGCGGATCACGCTCCGTCCGCGGTCGGCATTCTTCACCCGACGCACGAAGCGCACCACCTTCTCCTCGCCGGCGCGAGGCTCCGCCGGGAGGGGGCCGATCGCGGCGTCGGGGCCGGCTGGCCGCGCAGCCGCGCGCTCGACCTCCATGGCGTAGGGATCGGGATGCGGCGCGACCGGGCCCGGCGCATCGAGATGGGTCGAGTCGATCTCGATCCAGCCCTCGGGCACCGACTTGCGCGCGAAGGCGGTGCCGCGCACGTCCTTGATGTCGCGGATGGATTCACCCGCTGCGAGCCGATGCGCGATCTCGCAGATCTGCCGCTCGCCGTTGCCGTAGATGAGAAGATCCGCCTTGGCATCGAGCAGGATCGAGCGGCGCACCTTCTCCGACCAGTAGTCGAAATGCGCGATTCGCCGCAGCGATGCCTCGATGCCGCCGATCACCACGGCCACGTCCCTGAACGCCTCGCGCGCCCGCTGCGCGTAGACGATCACTGATCGATCCGGCCGCTTGCCGCCGACGCCTCCCGGTGTGTAGGCATCATCGCTCCGTACCCGCCGATCCGCAGTGTAGCGGTTGACCATGGAGTCCATGTTGCCGGCGGTGATGCCGAAGAAGAGGTTGGGACGGCCGAGCGCCGCGAAGGCTTCGGCGCTGCGCCAGTCCGGCTGCGCGATCATTCCGACCCTGAAGCCCTGCGCTTCCAGCACCCGTCCGACGATCGCCATGCCGAAGCTCGGATGATCGACGTAGGCATCGCCGGTCACGATGATGACGTCGCAGCTGTCCCAGCCGAGCGCATCCATCTCTGCCCGCGACATGGGCAGGAACGGCGCCGTGCCGAAGCGCTCGGCCCAGTGCTTGCGATATGCGGTGATGTCGCGGGCGGTCTGCATGGCGGCTCAATACAGGAGGTAGGCCTGCCGCTCCTCGGTCCAGGCAGCCTCGTCCTTCTCGCAAAGGACATCGAGGTCGCGCGGCGTCGCCGCCGGATCGTCCACCCACCGGCGCAGACCCTCGCCGCCGTTGATCACATCGATGGGCAGACGGTCCCGCTCGTACTCGTAGATGAACTCGCGCCACAGCGGATAGTCGGGACTCAGACGCCGCAGTGCTTTGAAGGCGAGCGCCATCAGCCGCCACGGCCGAAACGCCTCGTGCTCGTAGTAGATGGCATCCTCGACGTGGATCTGCGCCCCGGCGCAAAGCTTGCCCACGTGCTTGTAGAAGGTCGGCTCGAACCAGCAGGGCCGCAGGCGGCAGCCGCGCATCCAGGCCGGCGCGAGCTCGCGCATGGTGCCAAGGAGCTCCCGCACCTCGAGATCCGGGGCGCCGAAGAGCTCGAGCGGTCGTGTCGTGCCTCGCCCCTCCGACAGGGTCGTGCCTTCCAACATCACGGTTCCGGGATAGCAGCGCGTCATCCACAGAGTCGGCGCGTTGGGACTCGGGTTCACCCAGGTGCGCCGCCCGAGAGGCCAGCCGTAGCCCGGAGCGGCGTGCGGCTCCCAACCGTCGAGCGCCACGACCTGACAGTCGACATCGAGCTTCAACATGGAGACGAGCCAACGCGCGAGCTCGCCGAGTGTCAGCCCGTGACGCATCGGTATGGGACCCGGCCCGACGAAACTCTCGAAGCCGGGAAGGAGTGACAGTCCCTCGACGGGCCGCCCGACGGGGTTTGGCCGATCGAGCACCCATACGGTCTTGCGATGCTTCGCAGCCTCCTCGAGCACGTAACGCAAGGTCGTCACGAAGGTGTAGACACGGCAACCGACGTCCTGCAGATCCACGAGCAGCACATCGAAGCTGTCCATCATCCGCTCGCTGGGCCGCCGTACCTCCCCGTAAAGGCTGAAGACCGGAATCCCGTACACCGGGTCGATGAAGTCTTCGGACTCCATCATGTTGTACTGCTTATCGCCCTTGAGCCCGTGCTGCGGACCGAAGGCAGCCGTCAGGCGCACGTCCCCGAGCGCCGCCAGCGCATCGAGCGAATGCACGAGGTTGCGGGTGACGGACGCGGGATGCGCGAGAAGGGCCACTCGCTCTCCCGCGAGCGGCTTGCGGAGCTGCGGCTCATCGAGCAGGCGATCGATGCCGAACTTCATGGGATTCTCGGAAACTGCAGGGCGAGCGAGAAGGTGTCGGGGTGGTGAAAATCCGGCCGCCCGGGCGGGTGGCGCAGCGCCCAGTATGACAGCCTGCCCTCCCGGTCCTCCACTACCGCGCTGAGCGAGATCCGCAGCCGCACTTCCTCCGGCGCGCCCGCGCCCGCGTCCGGCGCCTGCGGGGTGCCGCGCAAGCTCACCTCGGCCTCGAGCTCGAGCCGCTTCGCACCACGGCGCAGCGCGAGCCGCGGGGCTTCCTCCAGAGCAGGTGCCATGCCGTGGCGATAGGACTGGAACCCGTACGCCGCCCACTCACCCGAGGGCGAGAAGTTCAGCTCCAGGTACTGCGACGACTCGTCGCAGGCGATGAAGGCCTCGAAGCAGGTGCGGGCCCAAAGCTGATCCGCCCGGCCGCCATCCGGCACCGGCGCAGGGATACGGATCCTCTCCGGCTGCGCCTCGAGCAAGTAATGAAACCGCAGGGAATGGGGCCTCACGAGCTCTGCGCGCGCGGCGAGCCGCAGCACGGCCTCACCCGGGGTCCCGGGATGAGCGCGCAGAGGGATCAAAGATGAGTCGCTCCTGGCCATGACTCATCTTATAGGGTGGCTACGGGCCACACAGCCCTGTAAGTAAAGACCACGATCGTCCCGCCTCTTGCTCAGCGGGTACGCTTTGATCGTGTGCAGTGATCGCATCCTGGCCGGTGACATCGGTGGCACGCATGCGCGTTTCGCCATCCTGGAGCGGTACGACTCCACAGTCCGGCTGCACGATCGGCTCGACCTGTCGGAGGAATTCGGGAGCTTTGCGCAGGCGCTGCGGCACTATCTCGATCACATCGATCGGCGGCTCGTTCCCGATGTCATCTCGCTGGCAGTTGCCGGACCCGTTGCTGCCGGTGAGGTGAGCCTCACCAATCGCAACTGGCACATGAGCGAAAGGGAGCTGCGTTCCCTGGGCTTTCGGTCCGCGCATCTCGTCAACGACTTCGCCGCCCTGGCGTACGCCGCAGATCGGCTTGGACCCTCGGACCTGCGCTCCATCGGCCCGGACATCCCCGGCGCTTCCCAGGGCGTCGTCACCATCCTCGGTGCCGGGACCGGGTTTGGGGTTTCCTGCCTGGCGCATTGTCGCGGGCGTGCGGTGCCGCTCGCCACCGAGGGTGGCCACATCGGATTCGCGCCGCAAGGACCTGAGGAAATCGCGATCCTGGAAGCACTCGCACGACGTTTCGGTCGAGTTTCGGTGGAGCGAATTCTGTCGGGCCCCGGTCTGGAAAGCCTCGCGCGAGCTCTGGATGAGATCGCGGGACGCGCCGTGCAAGCCCTCTCGGCAGCACAGATCGTCGAGCACGCCTCCCGGGGAGATGCGGCTTCTCGGACCGCCGTGTCGAGATTTTGCTCGATCTTCGGCGCAGTAGCCGGCGACCTCGCGCTCGCGCACGGGGCGCGCGGCGGAGTTCTCATCGCGGGCGGAATCGCGGCAAAGATCGAGCCCTATCTGATGCAAGGCGCTTTCCGCGAGCGGTTCGAGGCCAAAGGCAGGCTCTCCTCGTTCGTGAAATCGATTCCCACGAGGCTCATCGTCAATTCCGACGCCACCTTGCTCGGCGCTGCCCGGGCGGCCGAGGAAACTCACTCCCTCACAGACGCACCCGCCGCAGCCTGAGCGAATTTCCGATCACCGACACCGAGCTCAGACTCATCGCCGCGGCGGCGAGCATCGGGCTCAGGAGCAACCCGAAGAGCGGAAAGAGCGCCCCGGCGGCGACGGGGATGCCGATCAGGTTGTAGACGAAAGCGAGGAAGAGATTCTGACGGATGTTGCGCAGGGTCGCACGACTCAACTCGCGCGCGCGCGCGATTCCCGCGAGCTCGCCCTTGACGAGCGTCACGCCTGCGCTCTGCATGGCGACGTCGGTGCCGGTACCCATGGCGATGCCGACCTCCGCCTCGGCGAGAGCCGGAGCGTCATTGATGCCATCGCCTGCCATCGCGACCGCGCGCCCTTGCGCGCGCAAGCGTCGTACGATCGCATTTTTGCGCTCCGGCAGAACTTCCGCCTCGACCTCGGCAATGCCGAGCCGGCGTGCGACCGCTTCGGCCGTCGCCCGGTGATCGCCCGTCACCATGACGATACGGATTCCCTCGCGCCGCAGACGCTCGAGCGCCGCGGGTGTGCCGGCTTTGATGGGGTCGGCGACCGCAATGACACCCGCCGGGCGGCCGTCGATCGCCACGAAAACGGTGGTTGCGCCGTCACTTCGCAAGCTTGCGGCGTGAGGCTCGAGAGCATTGCTCGAGACGCGAAGACTTTCAAGAAAAGCGGCATTGCCGACGGCTACGGCGTGAGCGTCGATGCTGCCCACGACACCCTCTCCAGTCACGGATCGGAAGTCGGCGACCGGCCGGAGCGCGAGGCCTCGCTCGTTCGCGAGCGCGGCAATCGCCGCGGCGAGCGGGTGCTCGCTCGCGCGCTCGAGACTCGCGGCTGCCGCGAGGACCGTGGCTTCGTCGAATCCCGGCGCGGCAACCACTGCGATCACCCGCGGCTTGCCCTCGGTCAACGTGCCGGTCTTGTCGATCACCAGCGTGTCGATCTTCTCGAGACGCTCGAGCGCTTCCGCATTCCTGATGAGCACGCCTGCGCTGGCGCCCCGACCAACACCCACCATGATGGACATCGGCGTCGCAAGCCCCAACGCACAGGGACAAGCGATGATGAGCACGGAGACTGCCGCAAGCAGGGCGTGCGCGAGCTGCGGTCGCGGGCCTACCCACATCCAGACGACGAACGCCGCCATGGCTGCGATCACCACCACGGGCACGAACCACGACGATACGCGATCGGCCAGACGCTGGATCGGTGCGCGGCTGCGCTGCGCTTCCGCCACCATCTGCACGATGCGCGCGAGCATGGTGTCGGACCCGACACGCTCCGCCCGGATGATGAGGGCACCCGTGCCGTTGATGGTGCCGCCGATGACCTCGCTCCCCGCGGACTTGCGCACCGGCAGGGACTCGCCGGTGACCATCGACTCATCGATTGCGCTCGCGCCCTCGAGCACCGCGCCATCGACCGGTACGGCATCGCCCGGACGCACTCGCAGGCGGTCTCCGACCCGCACCGCCTCGAGCGGGACCTCCTCATCGGCTGCACCTTCGCGAATGCGCCGCGCGATCCTGGGCGCGAGGTCGAGCAGCGCGCGGATCGCACTACCCGTCGCCTCCCTGGCGCGCAGCTCCAGCACCTGCCCGAGGAGCACGAGCACCGTGATCACTGCGGCCGCCTCGAAGTACACCGGGACGGGGCCGCCTTCGCCGCGCAGGCTCGTCGGAAAGGCACCGGGCGCGAGCACCGCGGCCAGGCTGTAGAGATAAGAGGTGCAGACCCCGAGTGCGATCAGGCTGAACATGTTGAGCGAGCGCCGCCGGACGGAATCCCACCCGCGAGCGAGCAGCGGCCAACCGGCCCAGAGCACGACCGGGGTGGCGAGTGCGAGCTCGAGCCAGACCGCCACGACAGGGCTGACATAACGGTGCGCGCCGGCCGCGCGAACATCCCCGGCCATATCGAGCACGACCAGGGGGATGGCGAGCGTCGCTCCGATCCAGAAGCGGCGCGCCATGTCGCGCAGCTCCGAATTTTCCTGAGGTTGCGCGGCAGGCTGCAAAGGCTCGAGCGCCATGCCGCAGATCGGACAACTGCCGGGGCCGGTGTGCCTCACCTCGGCGTGCATCGGGCAGGTGTAGATCGTCCCGGCCGGAGGCGACGGAGCTTCGCTCGGGATCCGGGCGTGCGGGTGACAGTGGCTGCAGGAGCTCATAGGTGGGAGGGATTCTGCCTAGACCCCGGCGCGGCGGCCACTTTGCGGCGCCAAGGGAGATTGAACCGAGGGAGGTAGAACTACCTATACCCCCTTCCCGGCATTGCCCTCTAAGATTCTGGGCGGGTTCGACCCCTGCTGAATCCGGACACAATCGACCTCATGAGCCGTCTCACGCCCCCACCCATGGAATCCGCCGGATCCCCTCCGCAAGCTCCCCCGGAAGCGCTGCTCGATCGCGACCCGCCGGGCGTCACCGCCGGCGTGATGCATGGGCGGATGCTGCAGGTGTCGCGCCTGGCAACCATCGGAGAGATGGCGGCCGGCGTCGCACATGAGCTCAATCAGCCGCTGACCGCGATCGCGAACTACGCGCAGGCCTGCGACCGGCTCCTCGGCCGGCCGGGACCCGCCCTCGACGAGATACGCACCGCCATGCGCGAGATTGCCGGGCAGGCCGTGCGCGCGGGCGACATCCTGCGCCGTTTGCGCAGCCTCGCTCAGTCGCAACCGATGCGGCGCGAGCGTACGAGTCTCAACGCGGCGATCGAAGCCATCCGCGATCTCATTCTGGGCGACGGCCGCGTGCATTGCGCCCAGGTGCAATTCGATCTCGAGACCCGCCTGCCGCCCGTCTCGATCGATACCATTCAGATCCAACACGTGATTCTCAATCTGGTCCGTAACGGGCTCGAGGCGCCCGCCGTGCCCGGAGTGCCGCAGCGCGAGCTCATCATACGCACCGGCCTCGCTTCGGACGGCGATCTCGAGCTCACGGTGCTCGATAACGGCCCGGGTCTCTCGCCCGAGGCCCATGGGCGGATGTTCGATCCGTTCTTCTCCACCAAGACGGAGGGAACGGGACTCGGCCTCCCGATCAGCAACACCGTGGTGCGCGCGCACGGCGGCTCGCTCACCTACCATCCCAACAGCCCGAGCGGAGCCTGCTTCTCGATCCGGTTGCCGGCCGAGACCTGATGACGCCGCTCCTTCGATATGGCTTCCGGCCCTTCTTTCTCGGCGCCGGACTCATCGCAGCGCTGCTCATCCCCTGGTGGGCGGCAAACTACGCGTTCGGTGTGCCCCTGGGCACGAGCTGGCCGCCGACCCTGTGGCACGCGCATGAGATGCTGTTCGGCTTCATCGTCGCGGCGATCGCGGGGTTTCTGCTGACGGCGGTGCCGAGCTGGACCGGAGCCCGCGGCTTCGCCGGCTGGCCTCTGGCTCTCATCGGCGGCCTCTGGCTGCTCGGGCGCATTGCAGTCGCCTCCTCGCTCCTCTGGCCCTTTGCGGCGGTCGCAGCGGTCGATCTCGCCTTCCTGCCTGCGCTCGCGCTGCTGGTGTTGCCGCCGTTGGTGAGAGCCCGTAACCGAAACACACCGCTGCTCGCGATTCTGGCCGCACTGTGGGTGAGCGATGCGGCGTTCTACCGCGGTCTCCTCGAGCGCAATGAGGGCGCATCGCTGCACGCACTCTTATTGGCAATAGACATCGTCCTGCTTCTCATCACCGTGATCGGCGGACGGATCGTGCCCGCCTTCACCCTAAGCGCGCTCAAGCAACGCGGTAGCGTGGGCTCCGTGCGCGCGGCACCCCTGATCACGGCGCTTGCCATCGGCTCGATGATCGCGGTGGCGCTGAGCGATCTTTTCGTGCCCGACGGCACGATCACCGGGGTGATCGCCGCGCTCGCGGCGATCATTCAGGCGCTGCGGCTCGCCCAATGGCATACCCTCACGACCCTGCGTCAGCCCATCGTATGGGTGCTGCATCTCGCCTACGTGTGGCTTCCCATAGGGCTCGCGCTCAAAGCGGCGGCGCTCTTGACCGGCGCAGCGCCCACGGCGTTCTGGTTGCACGCACTGACCATCGGTGCCGCCGCCACCATGATCCTCGCCGTGATGACGCGCGCCTCCCTCGGGCACACGGGCCGGCCGCTCATCGTCGATCCGGTCATCGCGCTTGCCTACCTCTTGCTCACGGCGGCGGCGCTCGTGCGGGTCTTTGGCCTCGCCGTGCTCCGGATCACCTATCCCGAAGTGATATTGGTGGCGGCGTTCCTCTGGACGGCCGCGTTCGTGCTGTTCACCTGGACTTACGCGCCGATGCTGCTGTCGCCGCGGGTGGACGGCAAGGCGGGCTGACGAAGATCGCGAAGCCGCGACGGCATCCCATGCTCTCCTCCGCACTGCTCGCCAGCGTCCTCGAGTCAGCGCCCGATGCGATGGTGATCGCCGACGAGTCGGGCAGCATTCTTTTCGCCAGCCGCCGGATCACCGCACTCTGCGGTTATCTGCCCGAGGAAATCGTCGGCCAGCCCGTCGAGTGCCTGGTGCCGGAGCGGTTTCGACAGACCCATCTCGTTCACCGCCGCAATTACGCCATCCAGGGGCGTCCGCGACCCATGGGGGTGGATCTCGACCTGTACGCGCTGCGCAAGGACGGGACGGAGTTACCGGTCGAGATCTCGCTGAGTCCGATCCGCGACGGCGAGCGGCTGTTGGTGGTGGCTGCGCTTCGCGACGTGACCGATCGCAGGCGCATCCAGAGGGAGCTCATGCAGGCTCGGGAAGCGGCGGAGCGGGCCAACCTCGCCAAGAGCCGCTTTCTCGCGACTGCCAGCCACGATCTGCGCCAGCCTCTGCAGACCTTGTCGCTCCTCAACGGCACGCTGCGGCGGGTGGTGCGTGATCCGGTCGCCGGCGAGGCGGTCGCTCAACAGGGGCAGGCGATCGATGCCATGTCGCGACTCACCAATGCGCTCCTCGACATCAGCAAGCTCGAATCGGGCGCGATCCGCCCGGACCCCGCCGATTTCGCCGTAGCGGCGCTCTTCGAGGAGATGCGCAAGGAATTCTCGAGCCTCGCTGCGAGCAAGGGGCTCGAGCTGCGCATCGAGGCCGCTGCGCCGTCGGCGCACTCGGATCCGTCGCTCATCGGCCAGATTCTGCGCAACCTCATCTCCAATGCGATCAAGTACACGAACCGGGGCTGGGTGCGACTGCGCTCGGTGCCCTCCTCGGCCGGCAACGTACGCCTGGAGGTGGCGGACAGCGGCGTCGGCATCCCCGCCGAGCACCTGCCCTACATCTACGATGAGTTCTATCAGGTCGGGGTCGCGAGCAACACCGCGCGCGAGGGCTACGGGCTCGGGTTGAGCATCGTGCATCGCCTGGTGAGACTGCTCGGCCTGAAGCTCGAGGTGCAATCGGAAGTAGGACACGGCTCGAGCTTCATGCTGGAGATGCCGGCCGGATCGTCGGATGCGGGGCGCGAGCGGGTGACCGTGTTCGCCGCGGATTGGATTCAGCCACGCCGCGCCCCCGCCCGCATCCTCCTGGTCGACGATGATGCCGGCGTACGCAACGCAACGGCGATGCTGCTGCGGGTCGAGGGGTTCGAGGTGCTGTGCGCCGCCTCTCTCGCCGAGGTCGCCGCGGCGCTGCGCAAGGATCCGCGGATCGACCTCGTGATCGCCGACTATCACCTGCAGGGCGGGGAGACCGGCATCAAGGTGATTGCGGCCGCGCGATCGTTCGCGGGCGAGCAGCTGGGCGCCGTGCTCGTGAGCGGTGATACATCCTCGACCCTGCGCGAGGTGAAGGCGACCGAGCGACTGCGCATCGCGAGCAAGCCGATCCAGGCGGACGAGCTGCTCTCCCTCATCTCCGAGCTGCTGCCCGTCGGGAAAGATACGTAGGGACAGCACGGCGCGGACGCTGGATACTGCCCGCATGGCATCAAGCGAGGCGGATCTGCTGCTGCGATACGATGTGGCGGGGCCGCGTTATACCTCTTATCCGACGGCGCCGCAGTTCCGGGCGGATTTCGGCGAGACGCAATACCGCGAGCATGCGCGGCGCAGCAACGCGACGTTCTCTCCCCGGCCACTCTCTCTTTATCTGCATATCCCGTTCTGCGCGAGCCCGTGCTTCTACTGCGGCTGCAACCGGCTCATCACGCATGATGCAGCCGCCGGCGGCCGCTACCTCGAGCGGCTGCTGCGCGAAGCCTCGATGGTGGCGCCGCTCTTCGACCACCATCGCGAAGTACGTCAACTGCATCTCGGCGGCGGCACGCCTAACTTCCTCCGCCCCGCCGAGCTGACGCGGCTCATCGAGACGCTCGCCCGGCATTTCCGCTTCGGCCCCGCGAGCGATCTCGACTTCTCGATCGAGCTCGATCCCCGATTCGTCACGGCCGCGGACATCGAGTCCCTCGGGCGTATCGGCTTCAATCGGGCGAGCCTCGGCGTTCAGGATTTCGATCCGCGGGTGCAGCAGGCCGTCAACCGCATTCAAAGCATCGAGCAGACGCTCCGCATCATCGAAGCGTGCCGCGCGTCGGGTCTGCACTCGGTCAACATCGATCTCATCTATGGGCTGCCGCACCAGTCGCTCGAAGGATTCGCGCGCACGTTGGATACGGTCATTGCAGCAGCGCCCGACCGGCTCGCGGTCTACGGCTACGCCCACATGCCGCGGCTCTTCAAGGCGCAGCGCCACATCGATAGCCGTGCCCTTCCCGACCCCGCCGCTCGCATTGCGCTCCTCGAGCTCGCCATCGAGCGGCTCGGTGCCGCCGGCTACCGTTACATCGGCATGGACCATTTCGCCCGGCCGGAGGACGAGCTGGCGCGTGCCCAATCCGCCGGCGGACTGCATCGCAACTTCATGGGCTACACGACCCACGCGGGCTGCGAGCTCATCGGCCTCGGCATGAGCGCAATCAGCCACTTCGGCGGCAGCTTCAGCCAGAACGAGCGCGACTTGCGGACGTGGGAAGCGGCGATCGATTCCGGCCGGATTCCCGTCTGGCGTGGACTGACCCTCAGCGACGATGACCGGCTGCGCGCGGAGGTGATCCAGAGCCTCATGTGCCATGGGGCGGTCGACTTCGCCAGGATCGAGAGCCGCTACGGTATCGACTTCGAGAGCTACTTCACCGAAGCGCTCGGGCGGCTCGAGCCGCTCGTGACGGACAAGCTGGTGACTCTCGAGGGACGACAGGTGCGCGCAACGGATCGCGGGCGATTCCTGCTGCGGATCATCGCGATGTGTTTCGACCGCTACCTGGCGCAAGACCCCAGGCCGGCGAACGACCCGCACGCGGCCCAGGAGGCGCGGTTCTCGCGAGTCGTCTGAGCCGTGAGCGAGTGGTATGCTCGCGGCCCAATCAAAAAAAGAACACTGCCTCGCCAATTCATGCCGTGTCGATCGGGAGAGAGAATGCGCGCCTCGCTTGCCATCGTTCGCACGCTCGTTGTCATGCTCATCGTCGTCGAGTCCTGCATGGCGGCCGGGCAGCCGACCCGTCACGCGACCGCAGGCCCGCAGGCTGAGACTCCCAGCGCGACCGAAGTGGCCGCGGGACACAAGGTGTTCCGCATTTGTCAGGCTTGCCACAGCCTCCAGCCGGGCCAGACTCTCGTCGGACCGAGCCTCGCCGGTCTGATCGGACGGCAGTCCGGATCCTTGCCGGGCTTCGACTACTCCCCGGCCATGAAGCAGGCCCGGATCATCTGGGAGCCGCGTACGCTCGAGGCCTACCTGGCCGACCCCCAGAAGGTCGTGCCCGGCAATCGCATGCCGTTCGCCGGACTTCAGTCGGCTCTCGATCGCCGCGACGTGATCGCATTCCTCGAGTCGGTCGCCAGGAGCGGGGGCGGGGCCAACATGACGGGTGCCGCCGCTCTTCCGTCCAATGCGCCGGCCCAGCCTTCCTCGCGCCGCGAGGAGCAAGGCAGGCGGCATTCCATGCCGGACATGCCGGATGTGAGATACACGCTGCGGACCGGCATTTCAGAAGGTCGGATGGTATTCCTCGGCGTCGGCGGGCCCATCGACGGCAAGGTGAATCCGGTTCTCTCCGCGGCGCAGGGTCAGATCGTGGAGATCACCCTCATCAATGGGGAGGGCGCCGAGCACGATATCGTCCTTCCGGATCAGGACGTCCACTCCGCGCGCGTCGTCGGCAAGGGCGCGAGCACTACGGTCGCGTTCCTCGTCAACCGGACGGGCGACTTCTTCTACTACTGCAGCGTGCCGGGGCATCGCCTCGCGGGCATGGAAGGTCACTTCATCGTCTCTCCGCGACCTCCCGCGCAGACACTCGCCGAAGCGGACATCTCCCGGGATCCGACCGATCTGCCCGCGCCGATCACGCGCCGCGAGCCGCAGTTGGTCAGAGTCGATCTGATCGCCGAGGAGGTCAGCGGCCGCCTCGCCGAGGGCTCGACCTATCTCTACTGGACCTTCAACGGCAGGGTGCCCGGACCCTTCATCCGTGTGCGCGTGGGCGACACGGTCGAGGTCCACCTCAGGAACTCGGGCACGAGCACCATGGTACATTCGGTCGATTTTCATGCGGTCATCGGCCCCGGTGGCGGCGCGAGTGTCATGCAGGTCGATCCGGGCAAGGAAAGGACGTTCCGCTTCAAGGCGCTCGTTCCCGGTCTTTTCGTCTATCACTGCGCCACCCCCATGGTGGCCGAGCACATCGCGAACGGCATGTACGGACTCATCCTCGTGGAGCCCCCAGGCGGATTGCCCCGGGTCGATCGTGAGTTCTACATCATGCAGGGAGAGATCTATACCGAGGCGCCCTTCGGTCGCCAGGGAGCGCAGGAGTTCAGCGTCGAGAAGCTTCTGGATGAGCACCCCGAGTACTTCGTGTTCAACGGTTCGGTGGGCGCGCTGAGCAAGCTCCATCCGCTGCATGCGAAGGTGGGCGACACCCTTCGCATATTCTTCGGCGACGGCGGCCCCGACTTCACCTCCTCGTTCCACGTCATCGGCGAGATATTCGATCGCGTTTATCCCTACGGCAGCCTCCTGTCACCGCCGCTACGGGGCATCCAGACGGTGTCCGTACCACCCGGCGGCGCAGTCATCGCCGAGTTCCAGACTCACGTGCCGGGCGCTTATTCGATCGTCGATCACGCGCTGTCACGCTCGGAACGCGGACTCGGCGGAATCCTGTACGTCGAAGGCGCCGAGAACCCCGACATCTTCCACTGAGGAGTCGACACCGAGTGCCGGTGAATCAGACCTCACTCATACCGCAGCGCTTCGATCGGATTCAGCCGCGCCGCCTTGCGCGCCGGGTAATAGCCGAAGAAGATCCCGACCGCGGCGGAAAAGAGGAAGCCGCCGGCGACCGCTCCGGCCGAGAGTTGGGTCGGCCAATGGGCGACGAGCGAGATCAGCGCCGAGGCGGCAACGCCCGCCAGGATACCGGCGACCCCGCCGGTCACACTGAGGAAAATCGACTCCGCCAGAAACTGCAGCAGCACGTGCAGGCGGCGCGCCCCGATCGCCATGCGCAGGCCGATCTCGCGCGTACGCTCCGTCACCGACACGAGCAGAATGTTCATGATGCCGATGCCGCCCACCAGGAGGGAGATCGAGGCGACGACGGCAAGCAGCAGCGCCATGATGCGCGAGGAGCCCTGCGCCGTCTCGGCAATCTGGCTGAGGTTCCGCACCGCGAAATCCGCGGTCTCGCCCGAGGCGATATGGTGGCGGCGCATGAGCGTATCGGTCACCTGCTGCAGAGCAGTGGGAACGAGCCTCGGGCTCGCGGCCTGTACGTAGATTCCATTGACGTAGCCGGTGATACGCGGCGGAATGCCATAGGGGTTGGGCGGCGGCGGGAAGGCCGCTGCAGAGGTCGTAACGCTCATCGTCGCATTGGCTATGGTGGTCGTCGCGATGTTCTGCGCCTGCAAAGGGGCGGCAACGCCGAGAACCTTCTGCTCCGCGGTGCTGAAAGGGATGATCACGGTATCGTCCTGGTCCTGGCCGAAGCCGGTCTGTCCCTTGGCGGCGAGCAGCCCGATGACCCGCATGCTCTGCCCCTTGACCTGGATCCGTGCGCCGACCGGGTTCTCGTAAGGCGCGAAAAGCTGTTGGTATACCGTCTGGCCGATGAGTGCCACCATGTCCGCGCGCCGCTCATCGGAGTCATCGAGCGCCCTGCCGGCCGCGATCTGCCAGTTCGTTATCCGCAGGTATTGCGGCGTCGCCCCCACGATGTTGGTGGTCCAGTTCTGGCTGCCGTACACCACCTGACTCATCTGGCGAATCATGTAGCCGACCTCGGCGACCGACGGATCATCCCGGCGCAAGGCGATCGCATCGCCCGTCGTCAGCGTCGAGGCGCTGCCGTAGCCGGCGCGCACGCCTGCCGCGCTGGTCGCACCGGGCAACACGACCAGCATGTTGGTGCCGAGACTCTCGATCTGCTTCGCCACCGCCTGGTTGGCGCCCTGGCCGACCGCGACCATAGCGATGAGCGCCGCAACGCCGATGAAAACGCCCAGCGCGGTCAGTGCCGAGCGCAGCTTGTTGCGGCCGACCGCCTGCGCCGCGCTGATGAGGACCATGGCCGCGAAGCCAAGGGAAGGCGCGGCGCGCTCGGGCGGTGAGGGGCCCGAAGGCGCTGCGGTCATCGAGGATGACTCAAGACGTCGGGCAATCGCTCCTTCGACCGGCGAGCGATTGCTCTCGTCCGTGACTATTCTGCCGTCGCGCATGGTGATGATGCGGTCGGCATAGTCGGCAATGTCACGCTCGTGCGTGACCAGGACGATGGTGACGCTCTGCTCACGATTGAGACGCCGCAGGGTTTGCATGATCTCGTGCGAGGTCCGCGTGTCGAGGTTTCCGGTCGGCTCATCGGCCAGCAGCAGCCCGGGGCGGTTCATGAGCGCGCGCGCGAGCGCCACGCGCTGCTGCTGCCCGCCGGAAAGCTGGCTCGGATTGTTCTGCTCGCGGCCCGCCAAGCCCACCCCGGTGAGCGCGGCGTTGGCTCGTTCGAGCCTCTCGGCTCGACGTGCCGGGCCGGACGCGGAGTAGAAGAGCGGCAGGGCGACGTTCTCGATGGCGCTCGTGCGGGCGAGGAGGTTGAAGTTCTGGAAGACGAACCCGATGCGCTCGCTGCGTATCCGCGCGAGCGCGGGCTCACTCAGATGAGCGAGATCGGCGCCCTCGAACAGATACACTCCGCTGGTGGGCCGATCCAGGCAGCCGCACACGTTCATGAGTGTCGACTTGCCGGAGCCCGAGGCGCCCATGATCGCTACGAATTCGCCGCGCTCGATGGTCAGCGTCACATCATCGAGGGCGCGTACTTCGGTCTCCCCCAGCCGGTAAAGTCGACTAATCCCCTTCAGCGCGATCACGGGTTGGGGTTGCGGCATGCAGTTCTCCGCGACCGGGCCGGAACCTACAAGGGGAATCGGAATACGCGGGCAGGCTGGCCCGCGCCGACGCGCTGCTCGCCGATAATGACTCTATCATCGGCCTGCAGGTCGCCACTGACGAGCTCGCTGTAAGTGCCGTCGTCGAGACCGACGCGGACCGGAACCGCCACGGCTTTCCCCTGCCGCAGGACCCACAGGCGTGCGCTCTGCACTGCCCCGGTCGCAGCCACGGATGGCGCCGCCGCGCCCTGCGGCGCGCCGCCGGGCTGCCCCGGAGTCAAGCCGTTCGGGGTGAACCGCAGCGCTTGATCGGGTATGCGCAGGACGTTGGTCCGCCGCGTCGTCACGATGCTCACCGTAGCCGTCATGCCGGGCTTGAGCAGGAAGGACGGATTGTCAACGCCCACCACCGCATCGTACGTCACGACGTTCTGCACGACCTGCGGCGCCTGGCGAACCTGAACGATGCTGCCGTGAAATATGCGATCGGGATAGGCCTCGACGGTGAAATCCGCCGGCGCGCCGACGGCGATGGATCCGATATCGCTCTCACTGGTGTTGGTATCGACCTGCATCCTCGTCAGGTCAGTAGCGATCAGGAACAGCGTCGGCGTCTGGAAGCTCGCCGCCACCGTCTGCCCTATGGTGATATTGCGCGCGACGACCGTGCCGTCCACCGGGGAGACGATGCTGGTGTAGCCGAGATTCACCTCGGCGTTCGACACCAGCGCCCGATCAAGCTGCACCGAGCCCTCGAGCTGGTGCACGAGCGCCGCCTGATCGGTGTAGGTGATCCGGGCGACCGAGTTCTGCTGCACCAGGACCGCGTAGCGGGCGAGATCGACTCTGGCGCCCGCAAGCTGCGCGCTGTCACGCGCCAGCTGTCCCCTCGCCTGCTCGAGCGCCGCCTGGTAGGGGCGCGGATCGATGCGCGCGCAGAGCTGTCCCTTCTTCACCCGCGTGTTGTAATCGCAGTAGACGTCCCGGATCACACCCGACACGTACGATCCGACGATGATGGTCATGACCGGGTTGACCGTACCGGTCGCGGTGACGGCCCGGGCAACCGTGCCGCGGGTTACCGGAGCGGTGAGAAACTCCGGCGGAACAGGACGTCGCATGAACCACCACGCCGCGAGCAGAGCGAGAACCGCCGCGCCCGCGATGGCTCCATACCCGCCGACCCGACGGATGCGCCTTCGTGGCCTTGCAGCCTCCGGCGCGGGCTCCTGCGCCTTCTCCCGCCTCTCCTCGGCGCCTATCAACCTCATCTGCTGCAAGAGGGCTATCTCCGACCCGACTGAGCCGCGATCCTTGCACGTGCCGGTGCCGCGCTGAAAGTCGTACTTTCCACGACGGCTTACGTACTTGCCGCAATTCGAGGGGCCAACCGGGTGTAGGCATTCCTGCGTATTGGCCGCGCTCGCGCCTGCTGAAAAGATCGTCCGAGCTCGATCGGCGACCTGCCAGGTGGAAGCTCCATGTACCAGAACATCATCGTCCCCGTCGATGGCAGCGAGACTGCGCAGCGGGCGCTTCGCGAGGCCACCCAGCTGGCGGCCAGCCTGTCCTCCCGCATCCGCCTCATTCACGTCGTCAACAGCACGCCGTGGATCACACAGGGCGCACCGGGTGTCATCGAGGAGCTCCTTACCCAAATGCGCAGCACCGGCGAGTCGATCATCCATGAGGCAAAGACGGTCGTACGGGCGGCGGGCATCGAAGTCGACGACAGGCTGATCGAGGCGATCGGCGAGCGGGCCGGGGAGTTCGTGGTCAGCGAGGCGAATGACTGGCCGGCCGACCTCATCGTGTGCGGCACGCACGGGCGGCGGGGCCTCAGGCGCCTGTTGATGGGCGGGGATGCCGAGTACATCGTGCACTACAGTCCAGTGCCGGTGCTCCTCGTCCGCGGATCGTGACTACCGCTCCGGCCGGTCGGTTTCGAGGCAAGATCGGCGACGCCCTCGTCATCGTCGACGTTCGGAATGATTTGCCGCCGGACCCCAGCGTCGTGCCGAAAGCAACCGCACGCGAGAGCGCGGCCTATTACGGGTTCCGGGGCACGGAGCTTGCAGAACGGATCAAGGTCTTCGAGGATGGGGTGCGAGCAGTGAACATGCACGCGGGAGATGGCGAGCGCGCGCTGCGCGAGATGATTTCGAGCGGTGTCCGGCTCCGCTCGGCGGATGCGTTGGCGGCATGAAAGCCGCGGGCGCCCTGCTCACGGATTTCTACCAGCTCACCATGGGCCACGCCTACTTCAAGCTGGGGATGAACGACAGGGCGACCTTCGAGCTGTTCGTGCGCAGGCTCCCCCCGTCGCGGCGCTTTCTCGTGGCGGCGGGTCTCGCACAGGCCGTGGAATACCTGGAGCAACTGCGCTTCAGTTCCGAAGAGCTCGATTTCCTTGCGGGACTCGGAATGTTCGAACAGGCATTCCTCGATCATCTCGCCCGGCTGCGGTTCACCGGGGAGGTGTACGCGATGGCGGAAGGCACCGCCTTCTACGCCGATGAGCCCATCCTGCGGGTCACGGCACCGATCCTCGAAGCTCAGCTCGTCGAGAGCCGAATCCTCAACATCATTCACTTCCAGACATTGATTGCGAGCAAGGCAGCGCGCTGCGTCCTGGCGGCTCAAGGTCGGCAGCTCGTGGATTTCGGCCTGCGCCGCGCGCATGAGGCCGACGCGGGACTCCACGCTGCCAGGGCGGCCTACCTTGCGGGCTTTGATGCGACCGCGACGGTCGAAGCGGGCAGGCGGTTCGGCATTGCGCTCTCGGGCACGGTGGCGCATTCCTTCATCGAGGCGCACGACCGTGAAGATCTGGCGTTTCGCAATTTCGTATCGAGTCAGAGCGGCACGACGTCATTGTTGATCGATACGTACGATACGGAACGTGCGGCGCATCGGATCGTGCATCTCGCGCATGAGCTTGCGGCGCGCGGCGATCCCCGGCGCATTCAGGCCGTCCGAATCGACAGCGGCGATCTGGCGGCCCAGGCGCGCACGGTCAGAGCGATCCTCGATGAGCACGGTTGCCGGGACATTCGGATCGTGCTGAGCGGCGGGCTCGACGAACATGCCGTTGAGGAATTCGTGCAGAGCGGAGTTCCGGCAGATGCGTTCGGGGTGGGGACGTCGCTGGATGTTTCCGCCGATGCTCCGGCGCTCGACATGGCGTACAAGCTTCAGGCTTACTCGGGCTCGCCGCGCCGCAAGCGCTCCCCGGGAAAGGCAACCTGGCCGGGCGTAAAGCAGGTATTCCGAAGGCGCGGGCCGCAGCACGAGGCCGTAGGCGATGAGATCGTACTGGAAGGCGAGGAGGTCGGCGGGGAGCCGTTGCTCGAGCAGGTGATGATCCAGGGGCATCATGTCACTCCGCCCGTTCCTCTCGCTGACATTCGTGCACACTGTGCACGCGAGTTGAGCTCGTTGCCCGCGGCACTACGCTCGCTGCGCGAGGGCCCGACCTCCTATCCGGTGCGAATCTCGGAGGCGGTTCGCGGACTTGCCGCGCAGTTGGATGCGCGTGCGTTCTGAATGGGTCTGTCAGGTCGGTTGCGGTACCGCGGGCGCGTGCTCTGCGCTCACCGGGGTTCGGAAGCGCTCGGGCTTCACGACCAGCACGTCGCATTCGAGCGCATCCAATACTTGCTCGACCGTATGACCCAGGAGCGCGCGCTTGGGAAAGCTTCGCGAGGCCGCGCCCATGACCACCATCTGGGCCCTCTTTTCACGCGCGAACGCGGGCAGCGAGGTCTCGACGACACCGAATTCGACCCGTACGCCTTCCTCGCCGATATCGTGGCCCAGAGCCATCTCCCGTACGCGGTTTCGGACGGCTGCAAGTCGAGGCGCCGGCGACACGGATGACTGAGGAAGCTCCGCACCTTCGACTGTCCGCAATCGAGACGCAGGAGCGACGGCATGGTAGAGATGCACCGGCGCGTCCGCCAAGGCAAGGGCAACAGTCCTCGCCGCGCCAATGATGACCTCATCGAGCTCCTGCGGCGTCTCGTGAGCGTGCAGAGGATCGACCGCGGCGACGACGCCGCCCATGGGGTAGACCTCGCGCTGCTTCAACAGAAGAAGGGGACACGGGCAGGCTTCGATCAGCCGGGCCTCGCGATACGCCAGGGTTCGCGATGTCACTTCCCTCCCCCCGAGGGCGGAGACGATGAGCATGTCCGGGCGGTGGCGCAACACCTGCCGAATCACTCCCTCGTACATCGGATAGTCCCAGCGGACGCTGACGCGCACCTTGACTCCCTGGTCCCGAAGCTGATCCGCCAGGCGCTCGAGTCGCCGATGCTCCTCCTCGATCCGCGCCGCGATGCGCCCTTCGAGCGACGCGCGACTTTCGAGCGTCTGCACGATATCCGGTTCATACAGGCTGAGGAAGATCTCCACCTCCGCCCTGAGACCCCGAGCGAGCCGGCCCACCCGGTCGAGCACCAGCCCCGGCACCGCCTTGGCGCCCGAAAGCGCCAGCATGAGGTGTTGCCAAATCATGCCCAGAGCCCCGCCGCCTCAGCGCAAGCGCTGCGCCGCGATCGGGTTGTCGAGCGCAAGCTCCTCTTCCAGATCTCTCTCGTCTTCGAGCATGCCCTCGTCTTGCGGAATGCTCTCATCCTCGCCTGCCGTTTCCTCAGCAATCTCCTCGGCCCCCTCCTCCGCGCGCAACGCCTGCAGGGGCTCAGCCCAATCGGTACCCGACATCTCCGTCTCGGAATAACCGAGATCGTCGCGTTCCACATCGTCCACGGGTCCTGTCCAGTCCTCTGGAGGCTCGGCGAACGCGAGCGGCAGTGCGGCCCACGTCTCGAGATCGACTTCATCGAGATCGCCGTCGAACGTCTGGGTCTCGATCGTGCGCGAATCCGCGTCGTAGCCCACGACCTGAAAGATCTCACCCTTGTCCCAACGCGTATACCATTGGCCGATACGCGCGCGGCCCACACCGGTATTCATGATCGGCTCCTCTGATGAATTCACCTGAAGCGTGCACGCAACGGGTGTGCGAAGAAATAAGGGCTAGTGCGGATTCGAGCCGTGAGATAGTCAGACGCGCACGCTCCCGGCTGGGAGAACGCTGGCAGGTCGGCCCCGACAACTGGGCGGTGTGAGAGCCGGGACCGGCTATGGATGGCGGTGGCTTCGCAGACTCATGATGTAATCGGTTACGGCCACGATCTGCTCGTGCGTGAGCTCGGGATTCGGCATCGTGATCGGAACCGTCTTCATGTCCCAGTGAGTCGTCGCGATGAAGTGCCGCAGGCTCTTGCGGCTCGTGCCGGGTCGGTTGGCGATCTCACGGAAACTGGGCGTGGGCTGCTGCAGCCGCAGCGGAGTTTTCTGATCATCCGCCACCACGTGACACTCGGCACAGATCATTCTGGAAAGCTCCTGCCCGCGTGCGAGGAGGGCCGGATCGATGTGGGGAGGAGAGGCAAGCGCCTGCAGGCACGCGAGGCCGCCGCAGAGGAGGGCTGGAAGTCGCCGGTGGATGTTTCGCATGGAAATTGTCCCGCGCTCGGACGCGCACAAATAGTTACAGCTATTCAGAGGCGAATCTCTCGCCCTGTTCGGGTACGGTCACCTCGAGCTCGAAGGCACGGCGCAAGTGCTGACGCAGCGCATCCGCGGCAGCGGGCTCGCCGTGCGTCACGAACACCCGGCGCGGCGGGGAGGGGCAAGCCGCAAGCCAGGCGATGAGCCCACGATAGTCGGCGTGGCTCGAGGTGCCGTGAAGCTGCACGACTTCGGCGCGCACGGGCACCCACTCGCCGTGACACTTGATGCTCTCCGCGCCAGCGAGCATCGCGGCGCCGCGCGTGCCCGCGGCCTGGTATCCCGTGAAGAGAATCATATTGCGCGGGTCCGGCGCGAACGCTTTCAGGTGATGGACCACGCGACCGCCGGTCGCCATGCCGCTCGCCGCGAGGATGATCATCGGCCCCGACCTTCGATTGAGCGCTTTCGACTCCTCGACACCGGTGACGAAGTGGGCGGCTCGGGTCATCGCGGTGAGATCTTCGGCCGTGAGCCGGTGCTCGTCCGGATAGTCCTGATAAAGGGGTGTCGCATCCTCCGCCATCGGGCTGTTGAGGTACACCGGCACGTCCGGAATCGCACGCGTCTTCTTCAGTCGCCCGATGAGATACAGCAGGAGCTGCGCGCGGCCGATCGCAAAGGTCGGCACGATCGCCACCCCGCCGCGCGCGAGCGTGCGATCGAGCGGTGCGACGAGCTCGCTCTCAGGATCGACCGGCGAATGCAGCCGATCGCCGTAAGTAGACTCGATCACGACCCAATCGGCCGGGGGCGCCGCCGCGGGCGCCCGCATCAGCGGATCGTGCGTGCGGCCGAGATCGCCCGAGAAAAGGATTCGCTCGCCGCGCGACTCGAGACGGACGGAGGCGGCACCCAGAAGATGACCGGCGCGCGAGAAGCTCGCCTGGAGGTCCGAAAAGAGAGCGATCTCCGACGGCAGCGCGACCGGATGCAGTCGCTCGAGCGCTGCGCGCGCGTCGGCCTCCGTGTAGAGCGGCAGTGCGGGGGAGTGCTTGGAGTATCTATGCCGGTTCGCATATTCCGCCTCCTCCTCCTGTAGCCGCGCGGCGTCCGGCAGCATGAGCGACAGGAGTCTGCGAGTCGCCTCGGTGCAATAGACCGGACCGCGGTACCCGGCCCGCACGAGCACGGGCAGATATCCCGAGTGGTCGATGTGAGCGTGTGTCAGGAGCACCGCATCGAGCGACTGCGGATCGAAGGGAAGCGGCTGCCAGTTCCGTTCGCGCAGGCGCTTCAGGCCCTGGAAGAGCCCGCAATCGATGAGCACCCGCCGCGGGCCAAGCTCGAGCAGATACTTCGAGCCCGTCACAGCACCCGCTGCGCCGAGGAAAGTCACTCTCATGGATATCGGCTGTCGACTGGCCACTCCTCGCAGAGCAGGTTGAATCATATCGGCTAGAATGGCCGCCCATCTGTACGCAGAAGTACCCTACCGACGCGGATGGTCTCTCTCGCGGCGCTGCCGAACTGGCTCAAGGCCTTGGTCCTCCTGGGCGCCGCGCACACGGCGCCATGGGCCGCCGGATACCTCCTCAGGGACCGCCTCGCCGCGCCCATCGACGCCGGAATGAGGCTGAGTGACGGGCGGCCGGTGCTGGGTGATCACAAGACCTGGCGCGGTCTCGTCGCTGCCCTGCTGACTTGCGCCCTGGCAGCCGCGCTTCTCGGTTACGCCGTCAGTCTCGGAATCGCCTTTGCCATCCTGGCGCTGGCCGGAGATGCTACCTCGAGCCTCATCAAGCGACGCGTGCGCCTCGAGCCCGGCGCGGAGTTCCCCGGCCTCGATCAGATACCCGAGGCGCTGGCTCCACTCCTCACCCTGGCGACTCCTCTCGGCATCGGTGTAGGAGCCGTGTGGACATTGACGGGAGTGTTCACGCTCGCCGACCTCGTGGCCATGCCATTGCGGCGGCATCCGCCGGATGACGTGTCGGACAAGCCGTCCGGGAG
Source organism: Steroidobacteraceae bacterium (assembly GCA_035252605.1). Classification (GTDB taxonomy): domain Bacteria; phylum Pseudomonadota; class Gammaproteobacteria; order Steroidobacterales; family Steroidobacteraceae; genus 13-2-20CM-66-19. The sequence goes on along the minus strand of DATFCZ010000105.1, from coordinate 6,816 downwards.
CTGATTCCGCTCCTACGCACTAGTTCGGATGTCGCCTGCGGGTGTGCCGATGCGAACATCCGCAGCCATGGACTATCTGCAACAGCTCGCAACCGAGTGGTACGAATACCAGGGCTATTTCGTGCATCGCGATCTGTGGATCGGTCTCGAGGCGGACGGCAGCTACGAATGCGAGCTCGACGCGGTGGCATTTCATCCGCTGCGCCGGCACCTGGTTCAGATCGAGACGAGCTTCGATCTCCTCGACTGGAAGGAGAAGGAGCAGCACTTCCAGCGCAAGTTCGAGGCAGGCAGAAAGTACCTGCATCGCTCTTTCGGTGCCGAGCCCAGGGTCCACTTCGAGCAGATCGCGCTCGTAATCGGCAATGATGACGCGCCGCGCACCGTCGCGGGCGCCAAGGTCGAGCGGCTCGCCGATCTTCTCGCCGCCATCATCACGCAGTTGCAATCCTTCGCAATGGCGGAGCTACCCGTTCCCGGGCAGTGGCCGCTCCTGAGGACGCTGCAGTTCGTGGCGGCCTACGACAAGCGGCTCGTGCCCGTGCTCACGAGCGCCACCGAGCGCCGGCCGGCTGAGTCACGGCGGCACGCGTAGGGCTCGCACGGCGGTGGTGAGCGAGTTCGAGATGATCGCGCGGCACTTCGCGCCGCTCGCGCGCGGGTATGCCGGTGCCTACGGACTGCTTGACGATGCGGCAGTGATCAGCCCCTCGAGCGGCAGCGAGCTCGTCGTGAAAACCGATGCGATCGTGGGCGACATCGACTTTCCGCCCTTAGCACTGCCGGGAAACATCGCGCGCAAGGCGCTGCGCGTCAATCTTTCGGACCTCGCAGCCAAGGGAGCGCGCCCTCGCGCCTATCTCGTCGACCTCATCGTTCCAGCGGAGGTGGACGAGGCTTGGATTGCGGCGTTCGCGAGAGGACTTGCCGACGATCAGCGAGAATACGACATAACGCTGATCGGCGGAGACATGAGCTCAACCTCCGGTCCAATCGTGGTCGCTGTGTCTGCGTTCGGCGAGGCGCCGGTCGGGCGCATCATCCGGCGCGGTGGCGCTCGAGCTCATGACGGCATCTTCGTGACGGGAACGATCGGAGATGCCGCATTGGGTCTTGCCGTTCTGCGCGCCGCGTTGCCGGGGCTCGATAGCTCATCGGTGGCATTCCTGCTGCACCGCTACCGATTGCCGCAGCCGCGCGTCGCGCTCGGTCCCGAGCTGATCGGAGTCGCGACCGCCGGCACGGACATATCCGATGGGCTCATTGCCGACCTGCGGCACATCTGTGAGGTATCGGGGCTGGACGCGGTCATCGAGGCGGCCCTGGTGCCCCTCTCTCGTGCAGCCTGCGAGGCGGTGACTGTCGACTCGAGGTGGCTCTCCACCGTGCTCGTCGGAGGCGACGATTACGAGCTTCTCTTCACGGCTCCCGCCGCCGCCGCAGCGCGCATCGATGAGCTGTCCCGATCGCACGGCGTGCCCATCACCCGGATCGGAGGCATGACCGATCCATCGCAGAGCGCCGGATCGCGCCTCGTTGTGCTCGATCGCTCCGGGCGCCAGATGGCCTTCCCCGCCGAGGGCTGGACGCACTTCGGAAGCCGCCCCTGATCCGCACTTGTCCCAATAGCCCCACCGACCGCGACATCTCAGACTCGCCGTTGCGTTACCAACGGGCTCGGCTGCCCCGACCTTGGCCGCTCGATGGCGCCGGTGGCAGGGAATCCGTTCCGAGGTGTGCGAATGAGCTGGTCCCACGTCATGTTTTCCATTCCATCCCTGCGCGAGATCGCGCCCATCGAGATGGACAAGATCTGCAAGCTCACCGCAGGTCTCGGCGCGCAGCTCGAGATCTTCCACTGCATCTATGATGCCGAGGTCGCACGTCCCGGCCGCTTTGGGGGTCGCGGCGCTCAGGAGGACATTCGCGAATTCATCGAGCGGCGCCGGCAACAGCTCGAGGTCCTCGCCGGCCGGCTGCGCGGGCGCGGTCTATCCGTCCGCAGCAGCGTCCGCTGGGACTACCCGGCGCACGAGGGCATCGTGCGTCAGGTTCTGCGGCACCAGCCGGACTTGCTCATTGCCGGCACCACCGTCGCCGGCCGCCTGCAGCTCACGCGAACCGACTTCAGGCTGATCGAAACCTGCCCCTGCCCGGTTCTTTTCATGAAGACGCGGCGTCCCTACTCGGACGTCGTCGTCGCGGCGGCGGTAGATCCCGCGCTGGCACACGACAAGCCGGCTGCGCTCGACCTGGCGATACTCGATTCGGCGAGCAGGGTGCGCGATGCGCTCGGCGCCAGGCTGCTGATGCTTCACGCACGAGCCGTGCATGAGCACGCCGAGCGCACCGCGGCAGCGGAAGATGAGTCCGACTCGCGCCTCTTCACGCTCGCAGCGAGCTATGACATTCCGCGCCAGCGGGTACACCTCCTGGAAGGGCACCCTGCGGAGACACTGCCCCGGCTCGCCGAGCGGGTGAAGGCGGACATCGTCGTCATGGGTGTCGCGGCCCGCTCAGCGCTGCGGCGTGCTCTGATCGGGCACACGGCCGAGCGGGTTCTCGACCCTCTGGAGTCCGATGTTCTGGTGGTCAAGGCGCCCGGGTTTCAAAGTCGGGTCAGCCGTCAATCCACACACCACGTGCAGAAACGCTCGACCCTCCCATCGCCCTACATCTTCTGGTGAAGGATCGAGACAACTCATCGAGGAATTGACAATGATACTTCCGCTGCAGATCACCTTTCGCCACATGGACCCCTCCCCGGCGCTCGAGGCCCGCATCCGCGAACTCGCTTCGAGACTCGACAGGTTCAGCCAGCACATCATGCGCTGCCATGTAATCGTCGAGCCTCCGGCCCACCACAAACATCAGGGCTTTCTCTACGATTTCAGGATCGATATCACCCTTCCCGAAGAGGAGATCGCGATCCGGCACGCCCATCCCGCGGATCACGCTCACGAGGATCCTTACGTGGCCCTGCGCGATGCCTTCCGGGCGGCGCGGCGCAGGCTCGAGGATTACGAGCGCCAGCGGCGCCGCGACGTGAAGACGCACTCCGCGTCCGCCCACGGTTGGATCCGGGAGCTCGACATCGAGCGCGGCTCAGGTCGCATCGAGACCGACGACGGGCGTCTCATCTACTTCCATCGGAACAGCGTGCTCGGCTCGCGGTTCCGGGAATTGACGACCGGGACCGAGGTGCGATTCGCCGAAGAAGCCGGTGACCTCGGCCCGCAGGCGAGCACGGTTCACGTGATCTCATAGGGGTATGCCATGGATCTCGAGCAAGCCATCCATTCCCGGCGCGCGGTACGCGAGTACCTGCAGGAGAGCGTCGGACGCCCCGTGTTGCAAAAGCTGATCGAGGCTGCGATTCAGGCACCGAGTGCCGTCAATGAGCAGCCGTGGCTCTTCACCGTGGTGCAGGACCGGGACGTTCTGGCGCTGATCTGCCGCGAGGCCAAAGCCCAACTGCTGAGTACGCCATCCCACAATCTCGCGCTCCACCGGCTGCACGAGCTGCGGGACGACCCGGACTTCGACATCTTCTATGGCGCTCCCGTGCTGATCGTCATCTCGAGCGCAACCCAGAGTCGGTGGGCCGTGGAGAACTGCGCGCTCGCCGCCCAAAACCTCATGCTGGCGGCTTGTGCCGAGGGGCTCGGGACGTGTTGGATCGGGCTCTGCCAGGGGTGGCTCGCCACCATCGAGGGAAAGTCGGCGCTCGAACTTCCGGCAGCCTGCCTACCCGTTGCGCCGATCATTGTCGGGCGGCCGAAATCACTGCCCGTGCCGATTCCGAGAAAGGAGCCGCGGATTCGTTGGATCGGTCCGTAACATGATTGGTCTCACCCGGCAGCCGATAGGACCGCCATTGCAGCCTCCTGCACGAGCGAGCGTCGATGCTGCTCCGCAAGACTCAGATGTTCAACGCCTGCACGCAGCCGCGGCGCCACTGGCGGCGGGGGGCAGCGCCGCAACGCTTCGGCCACTCTTTTCGGCGTGCCGAGGTCGCTCCAGCCACAGGGCGGTACCGGCAGGGTGCGTACCGCCGATTCCTGGCCGGCGATGATGTCGCGGGAAAAATCGAGGATCGGCAGTTTCTTGTAGAGCTCGGTCATTGCCGCGCCGTTCGAGCGCGCCTCCTCGTCCCACTCGTGCGCTCTGCGCATGGCATTCACGATACCGGGGACTCGCGCGAGAAAGAGCTCGAGGAGCGCCAGCGCCGTCGACACGACGATGAAGGCGTTCCAGAGGCCGCCCGCCGCGATCAACTCCCGCGCGATCGCGGGCGATGGCTTCTCGACGAAGCGCCTGACCATGAATGCTCCGCGGCCGTCGTTCGAGCCCGGCACGATGTACCCGAGCTCCGGGTCGGGCTCCTCCGGCTCGAGTCCGAGGAGCACGCACTCGTGATGACGCCATTCGAGCTGCTCGAGCGCATCAGCGATCACCGATGTAAGCAGAGTCTCCTCGCGTACGTGATGATCGGAGGGAAGGAGCACGACCCGCGCCTCGACGTCGCGCGAAAGAATCTGCAGCAGCGGCAACAGAATGCCGATGGCCGTGCCGCGGTTTTGCGGCTGGATGACCACGTTCTCCGCCGGCAATGACCCGAGCGTACTCTGCCACCACCGCCGGTGTTGCTCCGCGACGACGGCGCAGGTCCGAGCCTCGGGCGCCACGGCCAGAGCTCGGCTCAGGGCCTCCTGCAGCAGCGATGGCCCGTCGTAGAGGGAGCAGAACTGCTTCGGGACGGATGTTCCCGACGGTGCCGTGGTCAGCGCCCGCAGGCGGCTGCCCTCCCCCGCTGCCAGCACCAAGGCCCAAGTATGGCTCTGTTCGGACATCGCACGTGCTCCCATCGCTTCCCAATGGCTCGCGGGTGAATTGCAGCTTGCGATTCATACTGCCGCGATAGAGCCGGTGCTCCAATACGTAGATATCAGGAGCTCCTCGGAAGCCGGACTGCCCGACCGGGTGACGGACTCGAGCGCGCCGCCTCCGGATCACGCGGCGGTGGTAGCCGTCTTCGAGGCGTTCGCTACCGAGGATACGCCCGGGTCTTTCTGACTGGCGGGCCGCTGGGTTCGCAGAATCTCATCCAGGGCGGCGCGGTCCACGACTTCATGCTCGAGCAGCAACCGGGCAAGTGCATCGAGGGCAGGGCGTTTGTCAGTAAGTGTCCGGCGTACGCGAGCATGAGCGTCCCGGATGAGACGGGCGATGTCCTCGTCAATGAGCTTCGCGGTCTCCTCGCTGTAATTGTTGCGCACGGGAGCGTCCGCCACTTGAAGAAACGCCCCCGCTCGTGGTGAGTCGAACGTGACCTGCCCCAGCCGCTCGCTCATGCCGTACTGCGTGACCATGTGGCGCGCCATGTCGGTCGCGCGCTGCAGGTCATCCTGCGCGCCGGTCGACACATCCCCGTAGACGATCTCTTCGGCGACCCGGCCCCCGAGGAGCACATCGAGCCTGTCGAGCAGCTCCGTGCGCTTGAGCAGGTAGCGATCCTCCGTGGGCAGCTGCTGCGTATAGCCGAGCGCGCCGATGCCCCGTGGAATGATGGAGATCTTGCTGACCCGGTCCGCATGTGGACGCGACTCCGCAACGAGCGCGTGGCCAGCCTCGTGATAGGCCACCGTCTCCTTCTCCTTCGGGTTCATCACGCGATTGCGCTTCTCGAGTCCGGCGATCACCCGGTCGATCGCCTCGTCGAAGTCCTGCATCTCGACCGCCGGCTTGTTGTTGCGTGCCGCGTGAAGGGCGGCCTCGTTGACGATGTTGGCGAGGTCCGCGCCTGCAAACCCCGGGGTCTTTGCGGCAATCATGGCGAGATCGACTTGCGGCGCCAGCACGACGTTGCGCGCATGAACCTTCAATATCTGCTCCCGCCCCTTGATGTCCGGCCGATCGATGGCCACGTGCCGGTCGAAGCGCCCGGGCCTGAGCAGCGCCGGATCGAGAATCTCGGGGCGATTGGTCGCGGCGAGAATGATGACACCACTCTGCGTGTCGAACCCGTCCATCTGCACGAGGAGCTGATTCAGCGTCTGCTCCCGCTCCTCGTTGGTGTTGAGACCCGCCACGCCGCGCGCCTTGCCGAGCGCGTCGAGCTCGTCGATGAAAATGATGCACGGCGCAAGCTTCTGCCCTTGAGCAAAGAGGTCCCGCACCCGCGCCGCGCCCACCCCGACGAACATCTCGACGAACTCCGAGCCGCTGATCGAGAGGAACGGCACTCCCGCCTCCCCCGCCACGGCCTTGGCAAGCAGCGTCTTACCGGTCCCGGGGGCGCCGACGATCAGAATTCCCTTGGGGATCCTGCCGCCGAGTCTGCGGAAGCGCTCCGGATCGCGCAGGAACTGCACGACTTCCATGAGCTCCCCCTTGGCCTCGTCGATGCCGGCGACGTCGGCGAAGCGCACTTTGCTCTTCGACTCGACGTACACCTTGGCCCTGCTCTGTCCGACACCCATCATCGAGCCCACGCCGCCGCCGGCCCCCTTGCGCAGCATGAAACTCCAAACGGCGACCAGCACCACCGCCGGCAGCACCCAGGAGAGCAGTGTCGAAGCCCAAGCGCTCTGAGGGGCCGCCGAGTAGCGCACGTGCGCCGCCTGCAGCTCCGAGACGAGCTGTGGGTCATTGACCGGGTGGGTCTCAATCTCGTGCAGGTCGGGAATCGCCGCCGCAGGTTGGCTCGCAGCCCCGCCCGCGGCTGGACCGGGCACCGCGACCTGCTTGATCGTCGACTTCTCGGGCGGATTCGCGGGCGGAACGGCGGGCGCGAAGCCCTCGAGCGGCAGGCTC